>CAZTTY010000062.1:0-26023 GCA_964616815.1 uncultured Gemmatimonadaceae bacterium
GCTGGGGCGCCGCCCTTGGCGGCGCCCCAGCTACATCAACGACCTGACCCCGTCGAGAACCCGATCCTGGACGGCCAGCGCGTCGTGCTGGCGCGGTGAGGCCCACCAGCTCACTCGTAGGGTGGTATTGGCCGGATCGGTTTTCAGCACCAGCACTTCCGGAGCGGGCGAGCGGGAGACGCCTTCGATACGCGTGTCGAGCAGTTCCACGATCCGCTTCTTGAGAGCGTCGATGTCCAGCGACGACGGAACTGTGAGGTCATAGTCCGAGCGGCGCACCGCGAAGGCCGTGTTCACCACCACCGACTGCGTGAACAGCGTCGCGTTGGGAACCACCACGCGCCGGTGGTCGTAGGTGCGGATGATGGTGGCACGAGTCTGAACGTCTTCCACCGTTCCCTCGTAACCCGCCACGCTGATCTCGTCGCCGATCGAGAACGGCTCGGTTACCAGAAGGATGATCCCAGCCAGGAAATTCTGGAAGATGTCCTTGAACGCGAAGCCGATCGCGATCCCGCTGATTCCCAGGAGCTGGATGAGTCCGCCCGCCGTCACCGTGGGGAATACCACGGTGGCACCGATCAGGAGGCTGACCGCGATCACGAATGACTGGAAGATCCTGTTGACCGCGAGCTCCAGGTTCTCGCGTCCGCGCCAGCGGTCCTTTCCGGCCATCGCGAGCAGCCGGAGAACCTTGCCGAGGTAGTACAGCACCACCACGATCACCGTGGCGATGAGCAGGCGCGGAATCCCCTGGTACAGTTGTACCAGGATCCGCTCGGCCGTCGAGTAGGCTACGCTGATGTCGATCTGCATATGCGCCGGTGCCGCCGAACGCCGGTTACACGGACTTGAGCGCCTCCACCAGGTCAGTCAGGCTCCGCTTCGCGTCGCCGAAGAGCATCCGCGTACGGTCGCGATAGAAGAGCGAGTTGTCGATACCCGCAAAACCGTGGCCCATGCTGCGCTTCAGCACTATCACGTTGCGTGCCTTGTCCACATCCAGGATCGGCATGCCGTAGATGGGGCTCGTGGGATCTTCGCGCGCTGCCGGGTTCACCACGTCGTTCGCTCCCACCACCAGCACCACGTCAGTGTTGCCGAAGTTGCCGTTCACCTGCTCCATCTCCAGAAGCTGGTCATACGGGATGTTGGCTTCGGCGAGGAGGACGTTCATGTGTCCCGGCATGCGGCCGGCAACGGGATGGATGGCGAATTTGACGTCGACTCCGCGCTTCTCTAGCTCCTGCGAGAGCTCGCGCACCGCATGCTGGCCCTCCGCCACCGCCAGGCCGTAGCCGGGCACCACGACCACGCTCCGCGCGTATGCCAGGGCGATGGCGGTATCCTCGGCGGTGGTCTGCCGCACCGTGCGCGGTATTCCACCTTCGGCGGCGGCGCCGGCCGGTCCGGCGGCGCCGAACGCGCCGAACAGGACGTTCGCCAGCGAGCGGTTCATCGCTCGGCCCATGAGAATGGTGAGCAGCGTGCCAGAAGCGCCCACGAGGATTCCCGCGACCACCAGCATCTGGTTGTGCAGCACGAAGCCGGTGAACGCCGCGGCCATGCCCGTGAGCGCGTTGAGCGTGGAGATCACCACCGGCATGTCGCCGCCGCCGATCGGCAGAACCACCAGCGCGCCGAGCACCAGCGCCACCACGAAGATCCCCCAGAGCGCCGGCATCCCGCCAGCGCCGGTGATGAGCAGGATCGCGAGGAGCGCCAGCGCGATCGCGAGCGCCAGGTTCACGAGCCGCTGCAGCGGGAACTGGTGCGGCTTCCCGGAGAGCAGCTCCTGCAGCTTCGCGAAGGCGATGACGCTGCCGGTGAACGACACCGCGCCTATCGCCGTGCCGAGCGCCACCGAGAGCGATTCGCCCGGTCCCACCGGCGGCGCATCGCGCGCCAGGCGCATGTACTCGGCGAGCGATACCAGCGCGGCAGTACCGCCGCCGAGCCCGTTGAGCAGGCCGACCATCTGCGGCATCGCCGTCATCTGTACTTTCCGTCCAGCTATGATGCCCATCCCGCCGCCGATGATCACGCCGACGATGATCCCGCCGTACGACACGACTCCCTTGTCGAGGAGCGTGACGAGGAGCGCGAGCAGAACACCGATGGCTGCGAGCCGGTTGCCGGAGCGCGCAGTGGCCGGGGAGCTGAGGCGCTTCAGGCCGACGATGAGCAGTACGGCGGCGACGAGGTAACTGACCTCGATGACGCTCTCGATCGCGCCGAGCATCACTTGATCTCCTCCTTCTCCTTCTTCCTGAACATCTCGAGCATCCTGTCCGTGACCACGAAGCCGCCGAACACGTTGGCGGCGCCGAGCACCACGGCCACGAAGCCGAGCGCGCGAAGGAGCGTCGTGTCGGCGGCGCCGAGCACGAGGATCGCGCCGAGGAGTACGATGCCGTGGATCGCGTTCGTGGCCGACATGAGCGGCGTGTGGAGGATGGATGGGACGCGCGAGATCACCTCGTAGCCGGTGAAGATCGCCAGTATCACCACGTAGACAGCCAGGATCGTTTCGCGCGTCATCTGCTCTGCTCCTTCGTTGCCGTGGCGTCGGGGGAGTCGGGTGCGATCGCACCGGTGGCCGGATCGAGGCGGACCTTTCCGCCCGCGGTGACCGCGATGGCGCCGGTGATCTCGTCGCCGAGGTCGAGGGTCAGATTGCCCTCGGGCGCGAGGTGCTTCAACAGCGCGGACACGTTGCGCGCGTACATCTGACTCGCATCGTGCGCCAGCTCGCTCGGCAGATGCAGCGGCGCCATGATCGTCACGCCGTGCCGCACCACGGTCTCTCCAGGTACCGAGACCCCGCAATTGCCACCCTGCTCGGCGGCCAGGTCGACGATGGCGGAGCCGGGGCGCATCGCGCGCACCGTCGACTCCGGGATGAGCACCGGCGCGCGGCGGCCCGGTACGAGCGCGGTGGTGATCACGGCGTCGGCGTTGGCGGCGTGCTCGTGGATCAGCTCCTTCTCGCGCCGGATGTGGTCCTCGTCCAGCTCCTTGGCGTAACCGCCGGCGTCCTGTGCGTCCGCGGCCGGTACTTCCAGCTCCACGAACGACGCTCCCAGGCTCTGCACCTGCTCCTTCACCACCGGGCGAGTGTCGAACGCTTCCACCACGGCGCCGAGTCGGCGCGCGGTGGCGATCGCCTGCAGGCCGGCGACGCCAGCACCGATCACGAGCACCCTGGAGGGGCGGATGGTGCCGGCGGCCGTCATGAGCAGCGGGAAGAAACGGAGCACCGCGTTCGCGGCCAGTAGCGCCGCCTTGTAGCCGGCCACGGTACTCTGCGACGAGAGGACGTCCATCATCTGCGCGCGCGTGATCCGCGGTACCAGCTCCAGCGCGATCGCGGTGACGCCGCGCGCGGCGAGATCGCGGAGGAGGTCGGGCTCCGAGCGTGGCGAGAGGAGCGCGATCAGCGCGGTGCCGTCGCCGAGGAGTTGGACCTCGTCGACGCCATCCGCATCGCGACGCGGGCGCTGCACCTTGATGACAGCGTCGGCGGTGGAGTAGACGGCGGTCGCATCGTCCGCGATCGTCGCTCCGGCGGCGCGGAACGCATCGTCGGGAAAGCCGGCCCGCTCGCCGGCGGCGCGCTCGACGGCGACCGAGTGGCCATCCTTCACGAGGCGCGCGACCACCTCGGGTACGAGCGCGACGCGCTTCTCTCCCGGCGTGGATTCGCGAGGTACGGCGATTTTCATGCGGTCAGATACGGTGCGTGCGGAGGGGTGAGCGGCTCGCGCGTCGCGGGGACGTGGGAGCCGCGGGAAACCGGGCCGGCGGTGCGCGCGAGCAGGGGGAGTCTCATTACACGGTTCGGCCTGGCTACAGAAATGTGCACAGTGGGACGGCGGGGCGGAACCACGGGGGTGTGCCACGGGCCGGCACCCTGGCGTCCGCGGGGTGGGGCAGGGAGTCGCCGGGGCGGAGCCGGACACGTCGACGAGCGGCGGCCCGGTAGCGAAACGCCGGCTCGAGCTACTGGGCTCGAACCGGCGTAACGGAAGTGGATTGCTGAAATCGGGACGGCGGGATTCGAACCCGCGACCCCCTGAACCCCATTCAGGTGCGCTACCGGGCTGCGCCACGTCCCGTCCGCACGATGATTACGCGGACAAGCGTTGAATGTACTTGGGCGCCCGGCGCCGTTCAACTGGCGATGGGCCCGCGGGGGCGGGACCACGGCGCGGAGGGTCATCGGAGCGGCTCGCCCAGATACAGCGTATGCCCCTGGTCATCGTGTATCACGACCTCTCTCGTCTGCCACGCCGTCTCGCAAACATCCCGCACCAGTGGTACGCCTTTCTCCACCAGGCGCTTCGCGAAGTCGGCGACTCCGTTCGTCGTTAGATAGAGATGCAGGTGGCCTCCTTCATCTACGTATGGGATCGAGGGGTCCGCCTCATCCACACGCTTGACGTGTATTACGTTTTCTCCGGCGCGGAGTCCCACGTAGAAATCCTCGTAGTTGAACTCCACTGTGAAGCCCAGATTCTCGGTGTAGAAGCGGACGGTCTCTTTCATGTCCGTGGTGCGGATCTGCGGAACGACGCCTGTTATCATGATGAACTCTCCGTCGGAGACCTGACCTCGTACCCCTGTACCACACGATACAATGACACAGCGTTCCATCGATCTCAATGCTGATATGGGCGAGGGGTTCGGCCGCTACCGGCTCGACGATGAGCCGCTGCTCGATATCGTCACCTCGGCGAACATCGCGTGCGGCTTCCACGCGGGCGATCCCGTAGTGATGCACGAGACGGTGACCGGGGCGCTGCGGCACGGCGTGGCGATCGGAGCGCATCCAGGATACCCGGATCTGGTCGGCTTCGGCCGTCGCGAGCTGGCGGCCTCGCCGCACGAGATCCGCGCCTTCGTGGCGTATCAGGTGGGCGCTCTCCAGGCGATGTGCGCCGCGGCCGGGGCGCGGCTGCGCTATGTGAAGCCGCACGGCGCGCTCTACAACCGGGCCGCGCGCGACCGGGACGCGGCCGATGCCATCGCGCGGGCGGTACACGATGTGGACGCGTCGCTCGCGCTCCTCTGCCTGGCGGGAAGCGCGATGGTCGATGCGGCCGGGAGGGCGGGGATCCGGTCCGTGGCCGAGGCGTTCGTGGACCGGGCGTATCGCCCCGACGGGACCCTCGTCGCACGGGGGGAGCGCGGCGCGGTGCTGGAGGACGTCGAGCTGATGGCGGAGCGCGCAGTGCGGATCGTGCTGGAGGGCACCGTGCCCACGATGGACGGCGGAGTTATCGCGCTCGAAGCCGAGTCTCTCTGCACGCACGGCGATGGAGCGCGCGCTGCCGCCGTCGTGCGCGCGGTGCGCGACCGACTCGTCGCTTCCGGAGTTTCCGTGGTCGCCTTCTCGGGCGACTGACGGCGGACCAGAGCCGCTAGCGCATCCAGCGCTCGAGCTCCGTCGAAGCGTCCGTGTCGGAGTCGCGATACTTCACGATCACCGGAGTCTGCAGCGCGAGATGCTGCTCCGCGCCCCAGCCGGTGCGGATGGTTCTGGCGCCCGGCACCACCACCGCGCCCGCCGGTATCTCCAGCGGTTCGCCGTCCGCCGCCCGGTACACGCGCTCGCGTACGAGGTCGAACACCGGTACGGCGCGCGTGACGATCACGCCCGATGCCAGAACGGCGCGCTCGCGTACCACGGTCCCCTCGTAGATGCCGCAGTTGCCGCCCACGAAGACGTCGTCCTCGATGACCACCGGAGTGGCGTGGATCGGCTCCAGAACGCCGCCCACCTGCGAGGCGGCGCTCAGGTGTACCCGCGCCCCCACCTGGGCACACGAACCCACCAGTGCGTGCGAGTCGATCATCGTATCGCTCCCGACCCAGGCGCCGATGTTGACGTAGGCGGGAGGGAGGCACACGACGCCCGGCGAAAGGCGGGCGCCGCGCCGCACTGTCGATCCGCCGGGCACCATGCGCACGCGCTGCGACATTTCGAGGCGTTGTGCCGGAAGCGTGTGCTTGTCGAAAAATCGGAACGGGCCGTCGGCGGGCGACATGTCCGTCAGGTGCCCCGCGCGAAATACGAGGAGGATCCCCGTCTTCACCCACGGGACGGCGCGCCACCCGCCGTCGCTTCCGCGCTCGGCCGCGCGCACCGCGCCGCTCTCGAGCGCGGCGAGCAGCGCCTCGACCACGCCCGCCGCGCTCTCATCCAGCGGCTCGCCGGCAGGGGTGAGGGCGAGTCGCTCCACGTCGGATCTGAGTTGTCGTATGGCTTCTTCGTTCACTTGCGTGGCCGGTGCGGCTATTCGGTTGTGCGGTGGGCGTTGTACCGCTCCATCATCGCGGCGAGCTCGGGATCGATCCCGTCCGCCAGTCTGGCGATCGCGGAGCGCGTATCGAGGATGCGTTCGTCCTGTCCCATCTTGAACTTCGCTTCGAGCCTGGCAATGGGCAACTCGAAGCCTAGGATGCGGGGAAGTCGCCGTTCCATCCCTCCGGGGCCGAGCTCGCGCAGTCGCCACTCGTCCTCTCTACCGCGCTCCAGATGCGTCACCAGAGCGCTGAGGTGTCGCGCCGTATCCGCGGACGAGAGCGTGACGGGGCTGCCGTGGCAGTGTACCACCGCGTAGTTCCACGTCGGCGCGCTGTCACGTTCGGGGTTGGCCGGGTACCAGGACGACGAGATGTAGCCGTGCGGACCGCCGAAGATCACCACGCTCTCGCGCCCCTCCGCGATGAGCGCGGCGTGATCGTTGGCGAGTGCGAGATGCGAGATCAACGTACCGTGCGGACCCCGGTCCCGGTCGATGAGGAACGTGAGATGCGATGCGGCGAGGCCGTCGTCTCCACTGGTCACCATCGTGGCGAAGACGGACTGCTCGATGAGGTCGAAGACTTCTTCAGGAGCGAGAGGAGCGAACTCCGGTTTGTTGTAGAGCATCGGTTCTCCAATCGTGCGCGGCCCCGCGGCGCGAATGCCGCGCCGTGGGCGGTGCTTCCCGCGCGGCGCCGCGCCGCGCACGAGCGCGGCCCGCCCGCCGGGATGTTTTCAGGAATCGAATATCGTGCCGAGCCATCGGGATGTGTCGTCCAGCGCCGTTCCGCTCACCTTCGCCACGGCAACCGCCTCGAGGAATCCATGCACCGTGCCGGGGTACACGTTCGCCTCGGTTGGTACACCCGCGGCACGCAGCCGGGCGGCCAGCGAGACGTTCTCGTCGTGAAGGATGTCCGATTCCGCGATCACGAGGAAGCACGGCGGGAGACCCGCCAGCTCCGCGATCATCGGGCACGCGAGTGGATTCGCGCGATTGCCCGGCGCGCCGAGGTATTGCTTCCACATCCACTGCATCTCGGCAGTGGAGAGAAGATACCTGCCGTCGCCGAAGCGCCGGTGCGACGCACCCGCGCAATCCGCATCGAACGCACCGTAGTTGAGGACGAGGGCGCGTACGGTCTCTTCATTTCCAGCGTCGCGCAACGCGAGCGCCGCCGCGAGGGCCAGAGTCGCGCCCGCCGAGTCCCCGGCCAGAGCCACCCGCCGACGATCGATCCGTGGCGCCGCACCGCCGCCGCGGAGCCACTCCACGACATCGACCACTTCCTCGACCTGCGTGGGGAACGTGTGCTCGGGCGCGAGCGAATAGTCGATCCCGATCACCAGCGCTCCTGTGCGTGCCGCGTACTCGCGCATCAGACGATCGTGGGTGTCGATCCCGAAGAAGGTCCACCCGCCTCCGTGCATGTACGCCACGGCGGGCCGCGGTCCCGGCGCGCCCGGGTCGTAGATCCTCACCCGGACGCCCAGCCCGCCGGTGTTCGCTTCGGAGATGCGATCCATCTCCGGGCCGCCATCACACCAGGGCGCGCGGGTGGCCGCGGCTATGGTCCTCCTGCGCTCCAGCGGCAGCGACTCGAAGTCGGGGTGCCGGCCGTAGCTGCCGGCGATGGCTTCCACGAACCGCTGAACGTCGGGGTCGATCATCTAGCGTCGTCCCACCACCAGAGTGGGGCCGGCTCGCGCTCGCGCGGCCAGATCTCGGCCAGCGAGGACGCGTCGTAGAGGCGGCCGTTCTTCATCACCAGCTCGACGCTCGTGGTGTTCCGGATGTCGTCGAGCGGGTTGCGGGAGAGAACCTGGAGGTCGGCCAGCTTGCCGACTTCGAGCGAGCCCAGATCGCCGTCTAGCCCGATCCCTTCGGCGCTGGATATCGTGCCGATGCGGATCACGTCGATCGGCTCGATGCCGCCTGCGGCGAGCGACCAGAGCTCCCAGTGGGTGCCCAGGCCCGGCATCTGGCCATGTGCGCCGAGCGCCACGTTGCCGCCGGCATCCATGATCTTCTTCGCCTGCTCGGCCATCTGGGCGAATACATACTGGTCATCGCGGAACCACTGGCCACGGCGGAGCGCCCGACGGTCGACCTCGTCGTGCGGCATGAAGCGCCGCACCTTCGGATCGGAATGGATGTCGTAGTGTTCGTACCAGTAGTTCTCCGTCCAGGGGCCCCCGTACAGGACCATCAGGTTGGGCGTGTACGTGATTCCGCTCCGGGCCACCAACTGTACGACGTCGTCGTAGAGCGGATAGATCGGGTAGCTGTGTTCGTGGCCGGGATACCCGTCGAGCAGCTCGGTGATGTTCATCTTGAGATCGAGACTTCCCTCCGTCGTCGGCATCAGACCGAGCTCGCGTGCGGCCATGATCACCCACTGGCGCACGTTGCGCTGACCCGTCTCGTACTGCTTCACAGTGTGCGTGTCGTAGTAGTCCGAGTAGCGCCGCAGCACGTCGCGAGCATCGTCCAGGCTCCGGATGTTCTCGCGCGAGAAGATTCCCGGGCCGGTGGAGTAGATGCGCGGACCGAGTATCGCTCCCGTGGCGACCATGTCTCCGTACGACAGCACGTCAGTCGTGAATGTCTGGGGATTGCGCGTCGTGGTGATGCCGAAGGCCAGGTCGATCATGTACTGCCAGATGCGCGACCTGTGTACGCCGCGGCTGGACCCCTGATGGGCGTGTATGTCGATCCAGCCGGGGATGATGGTCTTCCCCGCGAGGTCGATCGTACGCGCTCCGGAGGGGATCGCGATGTCCCCCGCGGGGCCGACGGCCGCGATCCTGTCGTCGCGCACCAGGACGGTTCCACCGTCGATGACTTCGTCGCCTCTCATCGTCACCACGCGCGCGTTCACCAGCGCCACGGTGCCCCGCGGTCTGTCGACCGGTGCCGTGATCTTCACGTCCAGACGCGCCGGCTCGTAGGGGGCGACGTTGGAGGCCGAGTCCGCGCCGGATGTCTCGCGCGCGGCGGCGACATCGTAGGTGAAATACGAATGCCCCAGCGAGTAGTGGATCGACTTTCCGTCGCTCGACCAGCCGATGAAATCGCCGCCCACTCTGGTGAGTCGGTGTACTGGCAGGGTGGCCGATGAGGGGTTGACGATAGAGATGGTGGGCGCCTTGCCTCCCGTGGGCGGCACTGGAAAGAGATAGACGTTGTCCGCCACCGTCGCGATCGCCATGCCGCCGTCCGGCGACATGATGATTTCGCTCGCGGCCTGCGCGGGCGAAGAGGGGCCGGAAGTCTGCTGCCTCCAGCCTGTCGCCTGTACGTGCTCGCGGACGTCGGTGCCGTCGAATCGCATCGAGATGAGCGTGCGATTGTCGTAGTAGTACACCCGGCCATCGTCGCGAACGAAGTGCGGCTGGTGCGCGCCGTTGACGGGCGCTATCACCGTGGCGCTTCCGCCGGCCGCGGGGAGCCAGACGAGCTCCCCGCCGGCTCCCCGCTCCTCCTCCATGTGCTCGCGCAGCGAGCCGCGCACCGTGACGAGTCTGGAGCCGTCGGGAGTGTAGGCGAGGCGCTGGTAGAAAGCGTGCCGTGCCGTGAGCCGCTCCGGTTCGCCGCGTCCGTCGGCGCGTACCCGTCGGATGCTGCCGCCGCTGTCGTCGGACCACGTCACGAAGGCGATGAAGCGTCCGTCGGGCGACCACGCGGGATCGAACTCGCCCGCCTCGCCGCGGGTGAGGCGGCGGGGCGTGCCATCCGGCATATCCATGATCCAGAGCCGATCGAGCGCCGTGAACACCAGACGCTCCCCGTCGGGGGATGGGCGCGCGTCGCGAATCTGCCGCACGGTGATCGTGGAATCCGGTATCTGGACGGCGAACTTGGCGAGGGGGCCGAGCCGCTGCTCGACCGGAGCGGTGAAGGGGATCGACGTGGCGCGTCCGGACGGCACTTCCACCCGCCAGAATCCGCCGCCGTACGAGATCACGATCGCGCGGCTGTCGGGGGTGAACGCGTAGCCGGGGAGGAGGTCACGCGAGAAGCGCGACTCCTGGTCATCGCGCTGGATGTGGGCGAGGAGCGTGGTCTCGTCGCCGGTGTCGAGATCGCGCAGGCGCAGCGCGGTGGAGGTGTCGACGCGGGTAGCGTAAGTGAGCCACCTGCCGTCGGGGCTCAACGCCGGCCGCATGCCGCTGCCGAATGCCCCGGTGCGGGTCGCCACCCGCCCGGTCTCGCGATCGTACGTCGCCACCTGCCAGCCGGGGAACTGGAGGTTGTAGCCCCACCCTCCACGCTTCCGCGCGAAATAGAGGTAGCGGGGGTCCTTGCCGAACGCGGGGCCGAGGAAGTTCTCGATGGCGTTGCGTCCGCGCTCGGCGCCGCCGCCGCCCAGCAGTCGTATCCCCGTGCCGCCGCGCGTGTGGTACATGTAGATGTCGTAGGCATCCGTGAAGGCTGCGGTCTGGAACACGCCCCGGGCGACGACGATGTAGTCGCCATCGGGAGTCCAGGTCGGCGAGACGTAGTGCGCATTGTCGCCGCGCGTGATCTGGCGGGCGTTTCGTCCATCCGCATCCATGATCCACACCTGCTCGGCGCCGCTCCGATCGCTGGCGAAGACGACGCTGCGGCCATCGGGCGAGAAGCGGGGCTGCGCATCCATGGCGGGGCCGCCGGAGATGGGTCTGGCCGTTCCGCCGCGGACGTCCATGGAATAGATGTCGCCGAGGAGGTCGAAGACGATCGTGTTTCCATCGGGCGAGACATCCAGCGACATCCAGGTTCCTTCCGAAGTGGAGAAGGAGACCGTCCGGGTGGTTTCGAGGGGGAGTCCGGCCGGCGGTGTCGCGTTCGCGCGCGAGCGGCCGTTCTGGGCGTGGGCGCCGATTCCGGCGGTGGCCAGGGCGGCGCACATTGCCAGGCAGCGGGCCGCGCGTTCGGCCAGTGGGCGGGCGGCGGGGTGGTGGAGGCTGATCATTGCGGCGTTCGGCTCCCGGGTGGTGGCATGTGCCGAGTTCGTATTCCAGGTAGGTATACCATCTGGGTCGACAACTTCCGCCATTGTACAGCCCGGAATCCGCGCGCGCAATACGCGCTCCGTGCACGCGCGCGAACGCGGCACCCGGAACGAGGATGCTTGCGGAAGACCACCCGTACGCGTAACGTTGCCCTCGTGCCCACACGATCCCGATCCGCTGCGCCGCGCAACACGGCGCGCTCCGATTCCACCGGCAACGGCTCCGCCAGGCCGCGAACCCGCGACGACAACGCCTCGCGCGTCTTCCGCGAACTGCGTGAACTCATCGTATGGGGGCAGCTCCCACCCGGCGCGCGCATCACGGAACGCACCGTCGCGGACCGGCTCGGCGTCAGCAGGACGCCCGTCCGGAGCGCCCTCCACCGTCTGCAGCGCGACGGCTTCATCACTTCGGCCGGCAACGGTGCGGAGCAGCGCCTCATCGTCGCCCCCATGACGCGCGAGGACGGCGAGGAGCTCTATCTGATAGTCGGCCATCTCGAGGGACTCGCCGCCCGCCGCGTGGCCATGCGGCCCGTGGCGGAACGCAAGGAGCTCGTCGCCAGTCTACGCTCCATCAACCGCGAACTCGAAACCGCGCTGCACGTGCTGCGCGAGCTGTCGCGCGTATTCGATCTCGACCTGGAGTTCCATCGCATCTTCGTCGAGGCCGTGGCGGGCCCGCGCATGCTGGCGCTGCACAGGGCCATCAAGCCGCAGATCGAGCGCTACGCGCGCGCCTATATCGGCGTGCTGCTCGGCGAGCTGCCCAACTCCCTCAGCGAGCACGAAGCGATCATCCGTGCGATCCAGAAGGGCGACGCCAAGGGCGCCCAACTCGCCACCGAGATGAACTGGCAGCACGCCGCGGAGCGCCTGCTGAGCGTGATCGGGCAGTACGGCGAGCGCGGGAGCTGGCACGCTTCGACCGCCTCGGATGGTGGTCAGGTGCGGCCGGCCGCACCCCGCAAGATCAGGCGCCGTCGCTAGCGCGCGCGGAGTCTACGCCGGCTCGCCGCACCACTCCAGTATCGTTCGAGCCAGCACCTTCGCGCACGTCACCACTTCGTCGATGTCGACGCGCTCGTCCGCCGCGTGAGCGAAGTCCACATCTCCCGGTCCGTACAGGACGGTCGGGATCCCGGCGTGGCGCGTGAAAAGTCGGAGGTCCGCGCCGTACGGCACGCCGCGCAGCGCGGGCCGCCGGCCGGTGAGCCGCTGGTGGCCCCGCCTCAGCGCGCTCACGATCGGCGCGTCGGGCGCAGTCTCGCCCGACTCGAACTGGCCCTCGAACCACTCGAGCACCGGCGTGTGCTCGGCGAGCCAACTGCTGGCCGCGGCCGCCTCGTCCAGCGCGGCCATCATGGCGGAGCGCGCGTCCTCGATCGATTCGTCGGGAAACACGCCGAATCGCCCCTCGGCGACCAGCAGGTCGGGCACCGACGAGTGCCAGTCTCCAGCGCGCACCGTGCCGATGCTGATCGGCGCGATGTTCGACGGGTCCAGGAAGAGCGGATGGCTCCGGCTGCGGTGGCGCTCCTCGTTCAGACGCAGCATCGCGAGGGCGATGGGCGCGAACTCGTCGATCGCGCTCGTCCCGCGCGACTTGAGGGCGGCGTGCGCGGCACGCCCGTGTACCGTCAGACGAAACGTGAGCGCGCCCGACTGCACCGTGCAGATGTCGAGCGTGCTCGGCTCCATGATGATGCACGCGTCCGCGCGATAGCCTCGCACGATCGTGGTGAGCGAGCCCACCCCGCCCGACTCCTCTCCGATCACGCTCTGCAGCATCACGTCGCCCGCCGGCGCGACGTCCATCGCGCGCAGCGCCTGGATGGCGAAGGCCGCGGCCGCGAGGCCGGCCTTCATGTCGCAGGAGCCGCGTCCGTAGATGCAGCCGTCGCGGATCTCGCCGCCCCACGGATCGAGCGACCACTTGTCGATGTCGCCCGGGGGCACCACATCGATGTGACCGTTCAGGATGAGCGAGCGGCCGCCGCCGGTTCCCGGCCAGCGAGCGACGACGTTCAGCCGATCCACGAACGGAAAGCCGTCGTCACAGAAGGCCGGATGGCGTTCGAGCTCCGCCCGCTCCGACGAGATGATCTCGGTCTCCAGACCGAGGCTGCGGTATTTTTCGGCGAGCAGATGCTGCGCCTCCTGCTCGGCGCCCGAGATGCTCGGCGTACGTACCAGAGTCTGGAGGAACAGCGTGAGATCGTCGCGGAGCGCCTCGACGGTCTCCTCGATCACAGCATCTACGGAATCAGATAGGGAAGTCATTCTGCGGACTGGTGGATTTGCCGATCCGCGGCCGGAGCCGCGGCGCGCCGTCGCCATGCCAGGTACGCCGGTATGCCGATGAGGACGACGACGATGCCGCCGGCGGCACGCTGGGGCTGGGCCGCGACCGTGTTCAGGACGAGCACGGTCGCCGAAGCGATGAAGAGCAGCGGAGTGATCGGATAGGCGGGGACGCGGAACGGCCGTGGCGCGTCCGGGAGCCGCTTTCTGAAGACGAACACGCTGGCTGCGCCGAGGGCGTAGAAGATCCAGCCGGCGAATACGACGTAGGTGAGCAACTGCTCGAACGTGCCGCTCACGGCGAGCAGCGCCGACCATGCGCCCATGGCGCAGATCGCGAAGCTCGGAGTCCGGTAGCGGGGGTGCACCACGGCGAGGCGGCGGAAGAACACCCCGTCGCGCGCCATGGCGAAGTACATCCGGGGCGTGGTCAGGAGGAGGCTGTTGGCCGCGCTGAAGATGGACACGAGTATCACCGCCGTGACCACCCGGCCCGCGGCGGGTCCGAAGATCCGGGTGACGGCGTCGGCGGCGGCGTGGTCGGTGCGTGCGGCGTCGGCGGCGCCCAGCGCCGCGATGTAGGCCACGTTCGCGAGAACGTAGAGCAGCACGATGATCGCCGTGGCCAGTACGATCGCGCGCGGGATCGTCCGCTGCGGATCGGTAGCCTCGCCGGAGGAGAACGTCACGTACTGCCAGCCCTCGTACGACCACAGCACGCCGATCATGGCGGCGCCGATACCGGAGGCCAGCGCGGGGGTGAAGCTCGCGGGCCACAGCGGCCCGGCGGGCGCTCCGGAATCGCCGAACGCGATGAGCACGATCGAGAGTGCCACGAGCGCGATGACCTTGAAGCTGCTGGTCCAGTTCTGCAGCGTCGCGCCGCTGCGCGCGCCGCGTACGTTGACCACTACGAGTATGGCGATCATGGCGACGGCCACGATCCTCGATCCGGCCACGCCCAGCGGGAGCGCCTGATCGACGTAGCCCGCGAAGGCGACCGCGAGGGTGGCCATGCCGCCGGTGGAGATGACGAGGAAGCTCGTCCAGCCGTACAGGAAGGCGGGCAGCGGGCCGAAGGCGTCGCGTATGAAGACGTAGAGGCCGCCGGTATTCGTCTTCATGGCGCCCAGCTCGGCGTAGGTCAGCGCGCCGAGGAGCGAGAGCACTCCGCCGAGGACCCATACGAGCAGGGACGGACCGACCGAGCCGCCGGCCATGCGCATGACGGCGCCGGGGACGAGGAAGATTCCCGAGCCGACCACGGTGCCCATGACGATCAGGACGAGGTCGGTCGTACCGAGCGTGCGTCGCAGCTCGTGCTGGGGCATCGGGGTTCGGGTGGTGAGGCCGGATCGGCGTGGAGGGGAGCGCGGCGCGGAGGCGTGGCCGGCGAGTCCGCCGGACGACCGGCAAGATTACACGGAAAACGGTATACCGCAATGGCTCCTCGAAGTGGTATGGCGGTCTGGTATCTTGCGTGGCCGGGTCCGGCTCGTATATTGGGCCCACTCCCGCTCCACGGAGCACCGTCGGCCAGCAGCACCGCACGCCTGTTCGCCGCATCACGTGCCGGCAACTCATCCCGTCACCTCCCACCCACCTCCCGAGGCAGCCATGAGTGGTCCGATAAGGCGCGCCAGAGCGCGCGCCATCTGCATCGCGCTCGGTCTCGTCTTCACGGCAGCCGCCGCGCCGGACGCCGCCGCCCAGGCGACCGGTGTAGTCCGCGGCACCGTCGTCGATTCCGCCGGGGGCCTCCCCGTCCCCAGCGCGCCCGTCGTCATCGTCGGCACCCGACTGGGTGCCACCACCGACAACAACGGCGTCTACGTCATCCGCGGCGTGCCCGCCGGCGCGCAGACCGTACGTTTCGCGCGCATCGGATACGCCCCGACTACGAAAGACGTCTCCGTGCCCGATGGCGGGGAAGTCACCGTCGACTTCACCGTCGCGCGCAGTGTCATCGAACTCGAGGAGATCGTCACAACCGCCACCGGACAGCAGTCGCGCCGCGCGGTCGGCAACGTCGTCGCGGTCATCGGCGCCGATTCCCTCGTCAGCGGAAGCGGCGTCACCTCGGCCACCGAGGTCCTCACCTCGCGGGTGCCAGGCGTCACCGTCGTCCAGGGCTCCGGCACCATCGGCGGCTCGCCCGCGGTCGTCATCAGAGGCCAGACCAGCGTCGGCGCCTCCAGCGATCCGCTCTGGATCATCGACGGCATGCGCATGGTGGCCGGCGACGTGAACCGCAGCTTCACCCAGAACGGCAACAGCACGATCTCCTCGCTCAACATGCAGGACGTCGAGTCCATCGAGGTGATCAAGGGACCCTCCGCCACCGCGCTCTACGGCACCCAGGCCAACAACGGCGTGGTGATCGTCAAGACGAAGCGCGGCCGCGCGGGCGGCACGAGCTGGCGCGCATGGGGCGAGTACGGCCTCAACGACCAGCCGGTCGAGTGGCCCACCAACTACCGGAGCTGGGGTCGTAACATCGACGGCGGGACCGGCCTCCCCGCCGGCGCCGCGGTCCAGTGCCGCCCGTCGCAGAGCGCGGCCGGACAGTGCGCCATCGACAGCCTCACTTCGTTCAACCCGTTCGAAAACTCGGAGACCACTCCGTTCGGAAAGATGGGCACCCGCAAGGCGCTCGGAGTCTCCGTCTCGGGCGGCAGCGACAGGATCCGCTACTACACCTCCGCCGAGCGCACGGAGGAGGTCGGTCCGTACACGATGCCCGACGGCGAGATCACCCGGCTCACGAACCTCCTCGGCAGCAGCCCCCGCGATGAGCAGATCCATCCGAATGCGCAGACGGAGATGAGCTTCCGCGGAAACTTCGACGCGCAGCTTTCGGACAATTCGGAGCTCACGGTCTCCAGCGCCTACACGGACCGCAAGCTCAGGACTCCGTTCAACGGAAGCTTCTTCCAGGGAATCCAGATCCAGGGGCTCACGGCACCCGGCTATCGCACCGCTTTCAACGGCTACGCAGCCCAGCACCTGGGCGACATCATGTCCGTGATGCAGCCCGAGACGGAGAGGCGTTTCACGGGGAATCTGGCGTACACGGTTCGTCCGATCGACTGGCTCGAAGCGCACGCCACGCTCGGCCTCGACCGCAGCGCCCAGAGCGCCGAGCAGTACGCGGCCGTTGGCGAAGGCACCAATGGCGGATGGGGCCAGCTCAGGGGCCGCTCGGGCGGCTACCGGAAGGCGCTCACCGACCTGGCGCGCTACTCCGTGGACGTCGGCGCTTCGGCGCGCTTCGCTCTCAGGAGCGACCTGACCTCCCGGACTTCCGCCGGCGGCCAGTGGTTCAAGGACGACCAGTACGAGGTGCAGTTCTCCGGCTACGGCCTGGCACCGGGGACGAAGACGATTCCCTCGGCCGGTACGAAGTCCATCGATGCAGAGGGCATCCTGCAGCGCGCATCGTACGGTGTATTCCTGGACCAGCAGTTCGTCTGGCGGGATCTGCTCTACGTGAGCGGCGGCGTCAGGTACGATGCGGCGAACGTGTTCGGCCCCGATGCGAAGCGGCCGATCTACCCCCGCGCGCAGGCGTCGTACGTCATCTCCGACGAGGACTTCTTCCCCACCGACGGCTTCCTCGACAGACTCCGGCTCCGCGTTTCATGGGGCAAGTCCGGGTCGGCACCGGGGCCGACGCAGGCCATCGCCGTGCTGGAGCCGCGCACCGTCCAGTATGCCGGCGCCACCCTTCCGACCCTCATGCTGGAGGATGGCTTCAACCCGGCCATCAAGCCGGAGATCACCACGGAGATCGAGGGTGGTTTCGACGCCACGATCTTCGACGAGCGCGTCAACCTGGAGTTCACGCTGTACCGGAAGGCGAACCGGAACGGCATCACCAACTCCCTGCTCGCCCCGTCGCTCGGAACGGCCACGCTCTACCCGATCAACGTGGGCCGGGTGGACAACAAGGGCTTCGAGTACGCCGTCGATGTGCGCGCGCTCGACATCCCCGCGCTCAGTTGGGATGTGCGCCTCAGCGGTTCGCACAACACCAACGAAGTGATCGTTCTCAACGACCAGCCGCTGCCCGCGCCCGCGCTGCAGCGGACGATCCCGGGATATCCGATCAACGGCGCGTGGAGCCGGCCGCTGCTCGGCTTCTCCGACGCCAACGGCGACGGGATAATCACGGAGTCCGAGGTGACCGTGGGCGATGACTGGGCCTACATCGGACCGGTTCAGCCGGTCGACCAGACGCAGCTCTCGAGCACGCTCGGCTTCCTCGACCGACGGCTGAGGCTCACCGCGCTGCTCGACTACCGTGGAGGCAACTACCACTACTTCGGCGGAGGGCGCGACCGGTGTAACGGCGGCAGCGCGTACGAGGCGAACGACCCGGGCGCGCCGCTGGAGCTGCAGGCCAAGTGCGTGGCGGCCACGACGGGAGCGCGCACGAACTGGGGCTACGTCGAGCCCGCGGATTTCATCAAGCTGCGCGAGCTGTCGCTCAACTTCGACCTCCCGGGATCGATCGGACCGCTCTCGCGGATCCCCAACGGCACCCTCTCGCTCACCGGCCGCAACCTGGCCACGCTCTGGTCGAAGTATCCGGGACTCGACCCCGAGGCCGGCGGGCAGTTCAACGACAACTGGATAGTGCCGCCACTCCGGTACTTCCTCGCGCGCGTCACACTCACTTTCTGACCTGAGGCCTATAATGCGAGAGACTCCCGATTACGGGCCGCGTCCGTCAGCACCTGGTTCGTCCGTAACGAAGGCGCGGCGTCCGCTCCGGCGCTACGTGCGCTGCGTGGCGCTCGCGGCACTGCTCACCTCCTGCAGTTGGGGCGACCTCCTGGATGTATCCACGGACATGGTCACACCTTCACAGGCGGCCAATCCCTCGGGTGCGCTGGCGATGCGGGCGGCCGCCATCCGACAGTTCGCGGTGATGACGGCCGGCGGGCCGCAGGTGCGTGCCTGGCTGATGGATGCGCTGTTCACCGACCAGTTGATAAATGCGCGACAGAACTTCAACGCCGTCGAGCTGCGGAACTGGCCGGAGGAGGACAACCCTCACGGCCTCAACGTGTGGGACGACTACTCCAGCGTGCGGTACGCGGTGGCCACGGCGATAGCCGCCATGCACGAGTACCTCCCCGACGACGATGCCACCGGCTCGCTGATCGGAGAGCTGTACGCCATCCGCGGCCTCAGCACGAGCATCATCGCGGAGATGTACTGCAACGGCCTCACGCTCTCGTCGTTCGACGAAAACGGCGGTGCCGTGTACGACATGAACGTGTACACGAACGCCGATCTCTTCGAGCAGGCGGTGGCGGACTTCGACAGCGCGCTGGCCAGCATGCCGGCCGGCGACGATCTCCGAAACCTCGCGCGCATCGGGAAGGCGCGCGCTCTGGTCGATCTCGACAGACAGGCGGAGGCGGCGGAGGTGGTGCAGGCGGGCGGCGACGGCTCGGGCTCTCCGGAGGTTCCGACGGACTTCGTCTACAACATCGACTACTCCACGTCATCCGTCTACAACGTCCTCCCCGATTACATCCTGAACGCCAACTTCGGCCTTCCGCTCAACGGGACTCTCACGGGGACGGGGAAGGAGACGGCGAACGGCCTGGACTACGGCGCCGATCCGCGCGTTCGGGCGCAGCCTTTCCTGCGCAACGGCCAGGATGGCAGCACGCCCATCTATCCACCCGGCGTGCCCTGGGCCACGGACTTCAGCAGCCCGTTCCCGGTGGCGAGCGGTGTCGAAGCGCGCCTCGTCGAGGCGGAGGCACAGTTGAAGGCGAGCGACGCCGCGTGGCTCACTACGCTGAACGACCTGCGTGCCCGCGGTATCGACATCTCGGGGCTCGCGCTCGACGCTTCGCTGTCGCCGCTGGCCGACCCCGGCACGGCGGATGGCAGGGTCGACCTCGTCTTCCAGGAGCGGGCCATGTGGATGTACCTCACGATCCACCGCTGGGGTGACATGCGCCGCCTCATTCGACAGTACGGCCGCGACGCCGAGGATGTCTTCCCGAGCGGCGCCTACTTCAAGGGCGGTACGTACGGCACTCAGATCGTCGCCTATCCGCTGCCGGCCGAGCGCAATCATCCCGCCTTCCAGGGATGTCTGAACGAAGACGCGTGATCCGCTCTTCGGCCGGGGTCGTCGCGCGTCGCGGCGGCCCCGGCTCCTCGCGGCGCCCGCGGTCCGTTCGCTCCGGGCGGTCCCGGGCGCTTCTCCTCGCCGCGGTCGTCCTCGTAGGAGGCGCGATCGTGGCGCTCCTCGCGTTCGGGGGCGAGTGGCGCGCGAGTCCATCGCTCCGAGTGGGCTGGTCCTCGTACGGCAACGATGCCGGGGGCTCGAAGTACTCGCCGCTCGCCGACGTGAATCGCGAGAACGTGGCGCGGCTGGCGGTCGCCTTCACCTGGGAGCCGCGCGAGACCCCGATCCCGGCGAGCGAAGGGCAGAAGTCGGCGCGCCCGGGGATGTTTCAGGTCACGCCCATCGCGGTGAACGACACGTTGTATCTCTCCACGCCCTACAATCGCGTGGTGGCGCTGGATGCCGCCGACGGTCGCGAACTGTGGAGCTTCGACCCGCAGGCGTGGAAGACATACGGTCAACCGAACGTGGGCACGGGCTTCGTGCACCGCGGCGTGGCCACGTGGTCCGATGGTGGCGAGCGTCGCGTATTCATCAACACGCGCTGGCGCCTGATCGCCCTGGATGCGTCCACGGGGAAGCCGATCTCCAGCTTCGGCACCGGCGGCGAGGTTTCCATGGTGGAAGATCTCTCGCGGGTGGTGCGGCCGGAGCATTTCGCCAGCTCCTCTCCGCCGGTAGTCTGGGGTGATCTCGTGATCGTGGGGAACGCGGTGGGCGATCGACTGGCGTACCGCGGCGACCCGCCGGGCGATGTGCAGGCCTTCGACGTGCGCACGGGAAGGAGAGTGTGGCGCTTCGAGACCGTGCCGCGCCCGGGGCAGGCGGGGAACGAGAGCTGGGAAGATGGGTCGTGGAAGTACGCGGGGCATACGAATGTATGGGCCCCGTTCACGGTGGACAGCGCCCGGGGGCTCGTGTACCTGCCGGTCGGCACCCCGAGCAACGACTGGTACGGGGGAGAACGCAAGGGCGACAACCTCTTCGCCGAATCGATCGTGTGTCTGGACGCGCGGACCGGGAAGCGCGTGTGGCACTTCCAGGTCGCGCACCATGGGCTCTGGGACTACGATCTTCCGGCCCCGCCGAACCTCGTGACGGTGGAGCACGACGGACGGATGGTGGACGCGGTAGTGGTGCCCACCAAGCAGGGATTCCTGTTCGTGTTCGACCGTCTCACCGGGGAGCCGCTCTGGCCGATCGAGGAGCGGCCGGTGCCCGAGAGCGACGTCCCCGGCGAGCGGACTTCGCCGACGCAGCCCTTTCCCACGAAGCCGGCCCCCTACGCGAGGCAGGGCTTCACACTCGATGATCTGGTCGACTTCACGCCCGAAGTACGCAGGGCTGCTCTCGCGGAGATCGAGCGATACCGAATCGGGCCGCTCTACACCCCTCCATCGGAGGAGGGAACCGTGGTCGTGCCTGGCGCGATCGGCGGTTCGGGATGGGGCGGGGCATCCGTGGATCCGACCACGGGCTGGGCGTACGTCAAGGCGACGAACTCGCCGGCGCTCTTTCGCATCGTGAAGGTGGAAACGCCCAGCGATACGATCGACGCGCCATACATGGTGGACCTGACCCACTCGTCGCTCGGAGTCGCCTTTCGCGACGGCCCCGAGGGTACGTCGCGCGAGGCGGGCCGGCTGCCCATCATCAAGCCGCCTTACGGAACGCTCACCGCCATCGACCTCAACACGGGCGATACGAAGTGGACGATCCCGCTGGGCGACACGCCGCGCGTCCGTGATCACCCGGCTCTGGAAGGTGTCGACCTCCCGGAGCGCCTCGGTGTGGCGGGGTCGCCCGGGTCGCTGGTCACCGCGGGCGGGCTGATATTCACCACCGGCGGCGGCCGCGTTCTCTACGCGATCGATTCGCGCACGGGAGAATATCTCGGCGAGTGGGAGCTCGGACAGATCGGTTACGCGAGCCCCATGACGTACCGGACCGGCGAGGGTCGGCAGTACATAGTGATCGCGACGGGCGTGGGTACCACCGCGAAGCTGGTGGCGTTCGCGCTCGGAGAGAACTGACACCTGGGGAGGAAGGGCATGATGTCGTTTTCGGCGGCGGCCTTCTCCGTACGCGAGCCCGTGCGTTCGATCGCGCTGCTCGCGGCGTTGATAGCGTTTCAGGCGTGTACCACTGGCACATCGGCGTTGGCCCAGCGCGGCGGCGGCGCCTCGGGGAGGAGCGCCGTTCCCGACACGCTCACGCTCCCTACTCCGCGATCTCTCGCCTTCACGACCGATGAGGGAACGTGGATGTCGGTCGACGTCGCGCCGGACGGATCCAGGCTGGTCTTCGACCTGCTCGGCGACATCTACACGCTCCCGATCGAGGGAGGGAAGGCCGCGCGGATCACCGGTGGTCAGGCGTTCGATGCGATGCCGGCGTTTTCACCCGACGGAGGGAAGATCGCGTTCGTGAGCGACAGGAACGGTGCGCCGAACCTGTGGGTCATGAATGCCGACGGCACGGACGTCCGACGGTTGAGCGATACGGAGGGCTTTGGATACGATTACGTCTCGCCCACCTGGACGCCCGACGGATCCGGAGTGCTCGTTTCGCACAACAACGGTCCGGCGGCCACCGGGCTGTCGCGGCGCGGCTTCACTCCGTTCGACCTCTACCTGTTCATGCTGGATGGAGGAAGGGGGCAGCGGCTCACCGGAGCCCGCCCCGCCGGAGAAGGTGGCGGGCGTCCGGGGCCGGGCGGGGGCGGGGGCGGCGACGCGACGCATCTCGGTGCGCGCTTCGCGGACGCCGGTCGGATCTGGTATTCCACGAGCCGCAACCCTCAGCTCTTCACGCTGGATGTCGAGTCGGGGCAGGTCGTGCGGAGAACCAACCGCGAGGCGGGAGCGTTCCGCCCGATCCCGAGCCCGGACGGAAAATGGCTCGTCTACGCCACGCGCAGAGACGGCGCCACGGCGCTGCGCCTCCGCGATCTGGCGTCCGGGGACGAACGTTGGCTCTCGACCGAGGCGCAGCACGATCAGCAGCAGACGAAACCGACCCGCGATCTCATGCCGGGGATGGCCTTCACTCCGGACAGCCGGTCGCTGGTGGCATCGTACGGCGGGAAGCTGTGGAAGATCGCGGTGCCATCCGGACGCGCGCAGCAGATTCCGTTCACCGCGGACGTGGACGTGCCGATGGGCGCGTCCACGCAGTTCCAGTACACGATCGACGACTCGCTCGTCGTCGTGCGGCAGATTCGATTTCCCCGGATATCGCCGGATGGAAAGCGCGTGACGTTCGTCGCACTCGATCGGGTGTGGGTGGCGGAGCTACCCGCGGATCGCACGCCGGGTGCCACGCTCGAAGCGCGCAATCCACGCCGGCTCTCGCGGTTCCACGTCAGCGAATACGCCCCCACGTGGTCGCCGGATGGCCGGACGATCGCATTCGTGACGTGGACCGACAGCAGCGGCGGCGACATCTACCGCGTGCGCGTCGACGGCGGCGCGCCGGAGAAGATCTCCGCCGCGAGCGCCTACTACGAGAAGCTGGCCTACACTCCCGACGGTACCGGATTGCTCTTCGCGCGCACTTCCAACGCCGACCGCTTCGAGATCAGCGAGCAGGGCTTCGCCGGGGCTTCGGATCTGGATGCGGATCTCATGTGGATGCCCGCGGGAGGCGGCGAGGCGCGGACGGTGACGCGGATGGAGTATCTGAACCGTCTCAATCCGCCGTACTACGGGATCCCGCACTTCGGACCCGACACGGGACGGTTCCTCCTCTACGACGCCGAGCACAACGGACTGTTCTCGCAGCGGCTCGATGGCTCCGACCGACGCCTGCTTCTGCGCGCGAATCAGCTTCCGTGGAACAGCTCCGGCACGGGACCGGCCGACGATATCGTGCTCTCGCCCGACGGCGCTCACGCCATGGTCCTCGGTATGCAGAACGCGTATCTCGTATCGCTGCCGCCCGGCGGCGCGCCGCCCACCATCTCGCTGCAGCGCGGTGGGAGCGGCCCGGTCCCGGTACAGCGCCTCTCGGAGATCGGCGCCACATACGTGGGTTGGAGCCCGGACGGGAGAACGCCCTTCTATTCGATCGGTGCCTCGCTCTTTCTCTACGACATGGCCGCGCTGGACTCCGCCCAGCGCGGGGCCGCGGCCCGCAGGCCGACCCGCGTCGACATACGAATCTCCGTACCGCGCGACAGGCCGCCCTCGGACAGCGTGATCGTCTTCCGGGGAGCCCGACTCATCACGATGAACGGGCCGGAAGTGATCGAGAACGGAGATCTCGTGGTGCGCGGCAGCAGGATCGTCGGCGTCGGCGAGCGTGGCAGCGTTGAGATCCCGGCCGGGGCGAAGGTGCTGGACGTATCCGGCAAGACGCTGGTCCCGGGCTACGTCGATACGCACGCTCACATGTACGCGGTGGCGTGGGGGCTCCATAGAACCGAGCCGTGGCAGTATTACGCGAACCTCGCGTACGGAGTCACCTCCACGCGCGATCCGCAGACGGGCACGTTCGACGTCATCGACTATTCCGACCGGGTGGCCGCCGGCGACATCATCGGCCCCCGCATATTCAGCACGACGCGGGCGATCTTCGGCAACGAGGATGTGAACTCTCTTGCCGATGCGCGCAACGTGCTGCGGAGGTATTCCGAGTTCTTCCGCTCGGAGACGGTGAAGATGTACGCGGTGGGAGACCGCCGGCACCGGCAGTGGTTCGTGCAGGCCGCGGGCGAGTTGAAGCTGTCTCCCACGAACGAGGGAGACGCCGACTTCATGCTCGACCTGACGCACGTGCTCGATGGTCACGCGGGCGAGGAGCACACGCTTCCCACCTACCCTCTGTACCAGGATGTCGTCCAGCTGATGGTGCAGAGCGGTGTGACGTACACACCGGCACTCATAATCGCGTATGGCGGGCCGAATCTGCAGGAGTACTTCACTTCGCGCTACGACATGTACGCGGAGGAGAAGCTGCAGCGCTTCTGGCCGCGAAGCTATCTGGAAGCCAAGGCTTCTTCATCCCAGTGGCGGCGCGACTCGTTGTATGCCTTCCCGAAGTACGCGAGGGAGGCGGCGCGGATCGCCGAAGCCGGTGGGCACGTGGCGGTCGGCGCGCACGGTCAGCTTCAGGGTATCGGCTACCACTTCGAGATGTGGGGGCTGGCGATGGGCGGGATGGAGCCGCACGCCGTACTGCGGTCGGCCACGATGGTCGGAGCTCACGCGATCGGTCACGTGCGCGATCTGGGTTCGCTGGAAGTCGGCAAGCTGGCGGACGTGCAGGTGCTCGACAGGAATCCGCTCGACGACATCCGCAACACCAACTCCATACGGTACGTGATGAAGAACGGCCGCCTCTACGATGCGGCCACGCTCGATGAGGTGTGGCCCCGGAGGAAGCCGCTACCCACGAGCCAGTGGTGGATGGCGCCCGAGCGTCGTTGATGCGGGCGCTCTCCGCGGGTCGTTCCCGCCGGCCGATTCGCTCCGGCGGCGCCGGCGTCACCAACCAGGTCCCTTTCACGGAAACCGCAGCGATGCCGATTCTTCGACTTGCCACCTGTGCTCTGGCCATCCTCCTCGCCGCCGCCTGCTCGAGCGATGGTGGCGGCGATCGAGCGACCACCGAGCTCGCCGTGGTCAACGCCCGGGTCTGGACCGGGAATCCCGCGCAGCCATGGGCGGAGGGTGTGGCGGTGCGCGGCGACACGATCGTTGTGGTCGGGTCGAGCGCGGAGGCGAGAGAGTCCGTTGGCGGGGGAGCGCGGGTGATCGACGCGCAGGGTGCGATGGTCGTGCCGGGGTTCGGTGACACGCACGTGCACTTCGTCCCGGCCGGCTTCAGGCTCTCGTCCGTGCAGTTGCGCGACGCGAAGACCCCCGAGGAGTTCACGGCGCGCATAAAGGCATTCGCGGCCACGATAGAGCCGGGCACCTGGATCATCGGCGGCGACTGGGATCATCAACTGTGGGGCGGGGAGCTGCCGCGCCGCGACTGGATCGATTCCGTCACGCCCGACAATCCGGTGTGGATCCATCGCCTCGATGGCCACATGGGGCTCGCCAACTCTGTGGCGATGCGAGCGGCGGGAGTGACACGGGAAACGCCGGATGTGGCTGGCGGTACGGTGGTCCGCGATGCGAGCGGAATGCCGACCGGCATCTTCAAGGACAATGCGGAGGCGCTCATCAACGACTCCGTGCCCGAGCCTCCGGCGGAGCTCGCGGACCGGGCTCTGGACACGGCGATGAAGTACGTTGCGGCGCGCGG
>CAZTTY010000063.1:0-25590 GCA_964616815.1 uncultured Gemmatimonadaceae bacterium
GCCGGCGATCCGGCCCGCCCCTTCAGCCCGGAGTATGGGCGTCGAGCGTCAGCAACACGTCAGAAGTCGGCGCCGGACGCGTCCGAGGTGACCGAACTCCGGGCCGGACCGTCACTTGCGCTCGTATACCGCCTTCCCTCCAATATACGTGGCCAGCACCCGGGTCCCCAGAATGTCCCCCTCCGGGACGGTCATGATGTCGCGGTCCAGGACCACGAAATCCGCATACTTGCCCGGCGTGAGCGAACCCATGATGTCCTCCTGGAAGGCGGCGTATGCCGGCCAGATGGTCATCCCCTCCAGCGCTTCCTGACGCGTCATCTTCTCCTCAGGATGCCAGCCGCCAGGGGGCCAGTCGTTCTCATCCTCGCGGCTCACCGCCGAGTGGAAGGAGCGAAGCGGGTTCACGCTCTCCACCGGGAAGTCGCTCCCGTCGGGGATCACCACGCCGGTTTCGAGGAGCGCGCGCCACGCGTATGCGCCGTACAGACGCCCGCCGCCGAGCCGCTGCTCGGCCCAGTACATGTCGCTCGTCTGGTGGACGGCCTGCATGGAGGGGATGACTCCCAGCTCCGCGAATCTCGGGATGTCGGCGTGGTGGAGGATCTGAGCATGCTCCACCCTGAAGCGATGGTCGGCCGTGGGGATCTCTTTGAGCGCCGCCTCGTACGCGTCGAGCACCACCCGGTTCCCGCGGTCGCCGATGGCGTGCGTGCAGACCTGGAAGCCGTGCCGCAGCGCCTCTTCCGCGATGGTCTGCAGATGCTCGGGTGTCGAAACGAGCAGCCCGTAGTTGTGCGGATCGTCGCTGTACGGATCCAGCAGCGCCGCTCCGCGCGATCCGAGCGCCCCGTCGGCGTAGAGCTTGATGCTGCGGATCCAGAGGTGCCCATCGTAGAGCGCGCTCTGCGGTCCGCGCTCGAAGTAGTGCGCGATGGCGGCGGAGTCGTCGCCGATCATCACGTAGGCGCGGAGGTCGAGTTTTCCCTCCTTCGCCATCTCCTCGAGCACGTCGATCGTGGAGCGCGATTCGCCGGCGTCGTGCACGCCCACGAGCCCCCACCGGTTCGCCTCCGCCACCGCGGCGGCGAGCGCTTCACGCTTCTGTTCGCGAGTCATCGCCGGTACCGCCCGGTAGACGAGCGACTGCGCGTTGTCCACGAACACGCCCGAAGGGTTGCCGTCGGGCAGCTTCAGGATACGGCCGCCCTCGGGATCACGCGTGGACTTCGTCACGCGCGCCGCCTGCATCGCCTTCGCGTTGGCGAGCAGCGCGTGGCCATCGACGCGCGCGAGCACCACGGGGTGGTCTGGAATGGCGCTGGAGAGCTTTTCGTGAGTGGGGAAGCGGGTGTCGCCCCAGTCGTTCTGATCCCAGCCGCGCCCCTCGATCCACGTGCCCGGCGGCGTGGTCCTGGCGCGCTCCACCACACGCTGGATCACCTCGTCGTAGGATCTCGTGCCCACGAGGTCAACCGACTGCAGCGCTTCGCCGAGTCCCATGAGATGGCCGTGCGCGTCCACCATCCCCGGGATGACGGTGCGGCCGGGAAAGTCGAGCGTGCGCGTGGAGCTCCCCGCGAGGGCGCGGGCGCCCGCGACGGGCCCGGCGTAGATTATGTGCCCGTCGCGCACCGCGAGCGCCTGCACCAGCGGACGATCCCGGTCCACGGTGTAGATGCGCTGGGCAGTGACTATCATGTCTGCGGGCTGCGTCTGCCGCTGTGCCGCGAGCGGGGCGGCACAGAGCAACGCGCTCGTGGCTAGAAGCGTGTGCGTACGAAAGGGAATTGTCATCGCGTCTGGTGCGAGCCGGTGGGTGCGTGGGGTCACGCACGATGGTGGGCGGCGGAAAACGATCGGCGCGGCGGCAGGGGCTGCCGCCGCGCCGATTCGCGGAATATGGTCCCCGCGCCACGCGTGGGGGAAGAGAGCGCCGCTGCCGGCGCGCCGTCACGCAACCGGTTCGCCGGCGCCCGCCGCGACCGGGCGTTTCACGCGGCGAGTCACTCTGACCCCCGCATAGCCCGCGACCCCGAGCAGCACGGCGAGCGGGATGAGCGTGCCGAGTGCCGCGATGAAGCCCGCTACGAAGTTCACGAAATTGCGCCACGCCTGTCTGAAAGACTCCGCCATCACTCCGCCGCTCCCCTGCTGGCCCACTATCGGCAGCGGCTCGTGGACCGTGACGGTCAGGGTGCTCGTGGCGGAGTGCGCGCGCAGGTAGCGGAGCCGCCCTTCGTGGCGGTCGATCTCCCCCCGCACGCGCGCCAGCTCGCGCTCCACCGCGAGTACGTCGGAGAGCTTACCGGTGCGGGTGGCGAGTATCTGCACGAGCCGCTGTTCCAGCCGCCGCGCGTTCGCCACCCTGGCGCCCACGTCCACGTATTCCTCTCCCACGTCTTCGGCCTCGACGCTGCTCGACTCGAGCCTGCCGATCGGCCGGAGGGCGGCGAGCGCGTCATCGAAGCGCGCCGCGGGGAACCTGAGCTGCAGCGTGGCCGAGTGGACCTGCGCGCTGCCCGCCTGCGTCGAAGTATTGGCCACGTAGCCACCGAGGCGCGCGGCGAGCGCGCGCACGGCGGCGATCCCCGCTTCCAGCGAGTCCACCTCCACGCTCGCCGTGCCGGTGCGGATGATCATGGCCGGCGGCATGGAGTCGGCGGCGCTCGCCGAGGCGGGAAACCCGGAGCCGGCGGCGTCCGTCCGCGGCGCCGGAGGGCTCGGGGCGGCGCTCGCTCCCGCCACATCGGCCGCGACTTTCGCCTCCCGAAGCGAATACTCGGGCACGGACGACTCGGCGGCGAAGCCCGACTGCTGCCGGACCTCCGACTGGACGGCGCTCTGCTCACAGCCGGCGACCATCATCAGCGCGATCGCCATCGACCCCATCGAAGCGAGTCTCATCGACATCTCCAGTGCGGGCGTGGTCCGGAATCGTCACCTGCCGCGGCCGAGCGCGCGGCGGCGGGGTCGCGGCGGGCGGGCCCGTGCCGCCGTCGCGTCGTACGGGGAGACCACGGCCAGGAGCGCGGCGTTAACGCCGGCCGTATTAGAGATGGATTACGTTTCCATTAGCTGGCGGGCGCGCGAAACGGCGCACGGCGCTCTTCCGGCCCGACGCGCCGCGCGGGCGTTCATCACCCTGTTCCCGGGACATCGATGCGATCACTCCTGCCCTGGATGGGCGCGACCGCGCTGGTGGTCGCCCTGTTCACCACCCCGGCCGCGTCCGCGCAGGCGGCGGCCGCGCCGACGGCGCCGCGCGGAAGCATACGATCCGCGCCGATCTCGAGCATCGTGTACGACGTCACCTTCGACTCCATCTCGGCGCTGCGCCGCTCGATGCACGTGGCGATGTCGTTCGAGGCGGCCTCCGAAGAGCCGGTGGTGCTCTCGATACCGGCGTGGACGCCGGGTGCCTACGAGATCAGCTACTTCGCGCGCGGCGTGTCGGGCTTCGCCGCGCGCGGCGACGACGGCCGCGCGCTGCAGTGGGACAAGGTCGACTACGACAGCTGGCGCGTGCGTCCGGCCGGAGCGGGAAAAGTCACGGTGTCGTTCGACTACCTGGCCGATACGCTGGACAACGCGATGTCGTGGTCACGCGCCGACTTTCTCCTCTTCAACGGCACCAACGTCTTCCCCTATCCCGAGGGGAGAAGCTTCGACTTCCCCGCCACGGTGCGCATCCTCACCGAAGGCGGCTGGCGCGTGGCGACCGGTATGGCGCCCGGGCCGGTACCCGGCAGCTATACGGCCACGAGCTACCACGACCTGGTCGACATGCCGTTCTTCATCGGGCGCTTCGATCTCGACAGCGCGCGGGCGGGAAAGGGGTGGCTCCGGATCGCGGCCTATCCGGAAGGGAGCATCCCCGACGACGTGCGTGCGAGGGACTTCGACGAACTGTCGCGCATAATCGACGTGCAGGCGAAAGTGTTCGACGAGCTCCCGTTCACGGACTACACGCTGATGCAGATCGCCGACTCGGGCTACGGCGCCATCTCCGGGCTCGAGCACCAGAACTCGCACGTGGACGTGACCACTCCGCTCGCCATAGGCCAGCCGATACTCACGGCGATATACGCGCACGAGATCTTCCATGCGTGGAACGTCAAGCGGCTGCGGCCCGCCGACCTCTGGCCGTACGAGTACTCCGATGAGCAGCCAACCACCTGGCTCTGGATGAGCGAGGGGATCACCGATTACTACGCCGATGTGTCGCGCGTACGCGCGGGCGTGATCGACTCGGTGGCCTTCTTCGAGGCGATCGCGGAGAAGATGGTGGAGGTGGCCAATGCGCCGCCCGTGGCGCTGGAAGATGCGTCGCTCTCCACCTGGGTCCATCCGGAAGACGGCACGAGCACCATCTACTATCCGAAGGGTGCGCTCGCCGGCCTGATGCTGGACGTGCTAATCCGCGATGCGAGCGACAACGGATCGTCGCTCGACGACGTGATGCGGCGTCTCTACCGGGAGAGCTACGAGAAGGGGAGGGGATTCACCGCCGAACAGTGGTGGAGCGCGGTGGCTGCCGCGGCGGGCGGCAAGTCGTTCGCCGATTTCCAGGCGCGCTACGTGGATGGTCGCGAACCATATCCGTGGAGCGCGGTCCTGCCGCTGGCCGGGATGAAGCTGGTGGTGGACACCGTGCGCATCCCGGTGCTCGGCGTGACCACGGCCGCCGATTCCGGCGGCCTGGTGGTTCGCGCGGTGGCGCCCGGCTCCACCGCGGACGATGCGGGGATGAGATCGGGCGACTATCTCCTCTCCGTGAACGGTATGCTCGTCACCGAACGCCGCTTCGTGGCGCGGCTGCGCGAGATGCTCGGGACACGTGCCGGGGCGCGGGTCACCTTCGACGTGCAGCGCGGCGACCAGATAGTGGAGCTGGTGGGGGCGCTGCAGGTGGACGAGCGGTTCTCGATGCGCGTGAGCGCCGATCCCGCCGCGCCGGCGAAGGCGGTTCGGATCCGATCGGCGCTGCTGCACGGACCCACCGGGTGAACGACGTGGGCCGGGGCGCGCGACCCGGCGCGTCGCATCCCGGCCACGGAAGCACAGGCGTTGTGGATGCGTGTGATGTTGAACAGCGTCGCGATAGTACGCACGCCGCGGCCATCATCTCCCACCAGCCACGCGGGCGTCCCCTCCAGTGGCAGCTCCGCGGTGGGGAGCGCGCGGGTCCCCAGCTTGTCTTTCAGCCGGTGCAAGCGGATCCCGTTCGGCGTCCCGTCGAGGTCGCGCAGCTCCAGGTAGAAGAGGCTCAGCCCTCTGCTCCCCTCCGGTGCGCCCTCGATGCGCGCGAGCGTCATCGCCATCTGCGGTGTGGTTGCCGATGTGAACCACTTCGTACCGGTGAGGCGGAAGCGGTCGCCGTCGTACTGGTTGCCGAGCGTGGGCGGCGCCTGATGGAAGCCCGCGGCCGGTCCCGCCGACCCGATGCTCGTCCACGCGATCCTCGCCGCTCCCGGTGCAGCCGCCGGTCAGTCTATGGGCTGGAGGTTGGCCACGATCTCGGCCCGGCGCGGCTCGAGAAAGGGCGGCAGCACCACCTTCTCGCCCAGCGTCGCCTCGTCCTCGTCCACCGCGAAGCCCGGTCCGTCGGACGCGATCTCGAAGAGGATCCCGTTCGGCTCACGGAAGTACAGGCTGCGGAAGTAGTAGCGATCCACCAGCCCGCTGTTGGGGATTCGGAGCTCGGAAACGCGCTCGACCCACTCCGCGTGCTCTTCGAACGTGGGGGTGCGGAAAGCGACGTGGTGCACGCCGCCAGCGCCCTGGCGTGCGGGACGCAGGTCGGGCTGCACGGCCACGTGCAGCTCGGCGGCGGCCCCGCCGTGGCCCATCTCGTACACGTGCACGGTGTGCCGGGAATTCCCGGGGAAGGGGTACTCGCGCACCGGTCGCATTCCGAGCGCGCGCTGGAGCAGCGCATCGGTGGGGGCGAGATCCGGAACGCTGAGCATGATGGGGCCGAGTCCCCTGATCTGGTGCTCGGCGGGGACGGGACTACGCTCCCACGGAAAGGCCTCGCCCGCGCCGCCGTCGTCCACCAGCGAGAGGCGCTGACCCTCCGGGTCCTCGAAGTCGAGAACGAGGCGGCCGTCGCGCTCCGCGACCTCTCCGGCGGGCGCGCCGCGCTCGGCCAGGTGGGCCGCCCAGAAGTCGAGCGAGTCGCGGCCGTCCACGCGGAGCTGGGTTCCGACTATCGAGTGGGTGCCGCGCGCTTCGCGCTCCATCGGCCAGTCGAAGAAGGTGACGTCGGTGCCCGGTGTGCCCTTCGCGTCGGAGTAGAAGAGGTGATAGGCGCTCACGTCGTCCTGGTTCACCGAACGCTTCACGAGACGCATGCCGAGCGTCTGCGTGTAGAAGCGGTGGTTCTCGCTGATGGCCGCAGAGATCGCTGTGAGGTGATGAATTCCGGTGAGCTCCATGACTCCTCCTCAGATCGGCGCGAACAGATCCTCGAGCGAAAGGATGAAGGGGAGGACGGCGCCCCGTGGCAACCAGATGATCTGCTCGCTCGCGATTCGCGGCGACAGGTCGTTCGGGAGCCAGACTTCTGCGCTGCGCTCGTCGGGGTCGATCATCCAGTAGCATTCCGTGCCGCGCTTCTGGTGGATCAGCCGCTTGGCGAAGCGATCGGCGCGCGCGGAGCTCGGGCTGGTCACTTCGATGGCGAGCAGCAACTCGCGCATACGCGACCAGTCGAGCGACTTTGCACTGGCGACCGGGACGACGAAGATGTCGGGCTGGAGCAGCACATCGGGCAGCCCCCATGAGACATCAGCGGGCGAGGCGAAGGGGTGGCCGATGCGCTCGCTGTCCAGATAGCGGCTCAGCGAGATGAGGATGCGCCGGGCGATCTCCTGATGCCACGCGCGCGGTGCGGGGCTCACGAGGAGCTCGCCATGCGCTGTCTCGTAGCGCGGCCAACCGCCGGCTGCGCACTGGTTGAGCTCGCGAACCATTTCGGCAGTGTAGAAATCGATCGGAGCGACCATGCCCATACCTTCGCCTCGGCGTGGGGGTAGATGCAAGGGGGGGACATGGCTCCAGTATGGCTTCGCCATCGGGGCGGAGCATCATCTTTCGAACGCGGTGCGACCGGATTCGCGCACTCCGTCGCGAGTCGCCGGGGCTGCGCGCTCCGCCGCCTCTCCTGGCGCCCGTCCACGCCCCTGTCGTCGCCTCTTGTGCATACCGGTGTGAAGCGCAATCATGCAGCGTCCTCAACCGACAAGGAATCGACCATGACCACAGCGGCCGCCCCGAAAAGCTCGTCCATCTTCGAGGATATCATCGAAATTTTCGCCTCGCCCGCGAAAGTCTTCGCGCGCCGCAAGGGGCGCGGGTTCTGGCTGGCGCTGCTGATTTACACGGTGCTCGTGGCGGCACTCGTAGTCGGCACGCTCTCGCTCATGCAGCCGGTGTTCGACGCGCTCTGGCCGCAGACGCTGGCGCAGATGCAGGCCAAGAGTCCACAGCTAACGCCCGAGCAGATCGAGGGTGTGCGACGGCTGACGCCGATCTACTACTCCGTGAGCGTGATCGTCATCACGCCGATCTCGGTGCTGGTGGTCGGCCTCCTGCTCTGGATCGTGGGGAAGCTCTTCGACGCCGAGCAGCGCCTGGGCGATGCCATGATGGTGGCCACCTTCGCGTCGTTCCCGCGGGTCCTCGCCTCGGTCGCGGCGGCCATCCTCGCCCTGGTGCTGGACCCTTCGAAGATCACATCGCAGTGGAGCGTCACGGCGAGTCTCGGCCACTTCGTGAACGGGATGCAGCAGCCGGTGCTGGCCGCCATGCTCGGCCGCGTGGACGTGTTCGTGATCTGGACCACCGTACTTCTGGCGATAGGTCTGAGCGTCACCGGCAACATATCCAGGCAGAAGGCCGCGATGGCGGCGGTGATAGTCTGGATCGTGGGCTCGGTACCGTACCTGTACCAGGCGCTCCAGGTCGTGAAGCCGTGAGCCGCCGCCGCCGGCCGCGCCGCGGCCGGCGGCGGCCTACGAGCGGCTCAGCAGCGACTTCGCGATGGTCTGGAGCTGCATGTTGGACGTCCCCTCGTAGATCGCGCCGATCTTGGCGTCGCGGTAGTACTTCTCCACGGGGTAGTCGACGGTATAGCCGTAGCCGCCGTGCAGCTCCACGCACAGCGAGGTGACCCGCTCGCACACCTGCGAAGAGAACAGCTTGGCCATGGCCGCCTCCTCCGTGAAGGGGCGGCCGGCATCCTTGAGGCGCGCGGCGTTGTACACCATGAGCCGCGCTGCCTCCAGCTCGGTGGCCGCCTGCGCGAGCTGGAACTGCACGCCCTGGAACTCGGCGATCGACTTTCCGAACTGCTGGCGCTCCTTCACGTACGCGAGCGTGGTGTCGAGCGCGCCGCGCGCCACGCCGATCATCTGCGCGCCGATCCCGATGCGCCCTTCGTTGAGCGTCTCGATCGCGATCTTGTAGCCCTTGCCCTCGGGGCCCAGCACGTTGCCGGCCGGCACCCGGCACTGGTCGAGGATCAGCTCCGTGGTGCTCGAGGCGCGGATGCCGAGCTTCTGTTCCTTCTTCCCGACGGAGAAGCCGGGGAAGTCGCGCTCGACGATGAACGCGGTGATGCCGCGGTAGCCGGCGGAGGGATCGGCGTTGGCGAAGATGACGTAGACACCGGCCTCCGCGCCGTTGGTGATCCAGAGTTTGCGGCCATCGAGCACCCAGTCGTCGCCCTTGCGCTCGGCGCGCGTGGCCAGCCCGAAGGCATCGGAGCCCGACCCCGCCTCGGAGAGCGCGTAGGCGCCCACCGTGCCGCCCGTGAGCATGGGCAGGTACTTCTGCTTCTGGGCGTCGCTTCCGTAGCGGGTGATGGGGTAATTGACCAGCGTGTTCTGTACGTCCATGAGGATCGCGGCCGATGCATCGACGCGGCTCATCGCCTCGACCGCGAGCGTCATCATCATCAGCGTGCCGCCGGCACCCCCGTAGCGCTCGGGGACCTCGATCCCCATGAGGCCGAGCTCGAAGAATTTCGGGATGATCTCGGGGTCGAGCCGGCCGGCCTGCTCCATGGCCCGCACGCGCGGGCGGATCTCCTCTTCGGCGAACTCCGCGACGGCGTCGCGGAACATGGTCTCCTCGTCGGAGAGCGTGCTGAGCGCCTGATGCGACGCGTCGAGGTCAGTGGTCATGCGTGCAAGCTAGCGCGACATCCATCGCCGCAGTAGCGCTCGGGAGTGCCGTCGGGGCGCGTGCACGCGCTGCGGCACTCGGCATCGGCCGTCGCGGCCGCTCCGATCGTCGCGACCACGGGCACGCCCACCCGTTCGAGCACGGCCTCGGCCAGACGCTCGTTGACGCCGAACGCCGCGGTGACCGTGTAGCTCACACGGGGGAAGCGTGCGGCGGCGCTCGCGACCATGCGCGGGATGTCGCGCGTGGAATGCTTCCCCGGTGAGAGCATGTAAGGGAATGCCACCACCTCGGTGGCTCCCGCCGCTACGCACGCCGCGAAGCCGTCGTCCACTCCGGGCTCGGCGAGCTCCATGTGGGCGATCCGTACGATCGCCTCGGAACCCGCGAGCTGCTGTACGAGCGCACCCATGCACTCGAGCATGTGATTGGCCTCCGCCTTCACGGAGCCATGATCGATCAGCAGAATCGCTTTCATCTTCTCCCTCCAGCACTCGCCAACTCCGGCGCATCGCGCCGTCCGCGCGACCGCGGTGCTTCGACCCGCGCAGCAAAGTTCGCCTCGTTCGCCGCTCCAGGGAAGCGCGGCGCGCCCACCGCGGCGCGCCCCACTTTCAGCTCGCGAGCACTTCGAGAGCGAGGTCCACCTTGCCGAACGGAGCGGACACCTGAGCGCCCTGAACGGCGCCGCGCACGCGCTCGAGCATCTCGCGGGCGATCGTGATTCCCTCGGCCACCGCGTGCTCCCTCGAGCGGTCGCTCGCGCTCCGCATCCGCGCCAGCACCTCGTCGGGCACCACGACGCCCGGCACTTCGTTGGCGAGGAACTCGGCGTTGCGCGCGGAGACGAGCGGCCAGATGCCGGCCACCACGGGGATGTTCAGCTTCTCGATCGATCCGATGAAGCGCTCGAGCTGCGCGCAGTCGAATACCGGTTGCGTGATGGCGAACTCCGCCCCCGCGGCCGCTTTCCACTCGAAGCGGCGCAGCTCGTGCGCCGGGTCGATGGCGGCCGGGTTCACGCCCACGCCTATGGCGAAGGATGTCGGCTTGCCGATGGCGTGCCCGCCCGGGTCCACGCCGTGGTTGAGCCGGTTGACCAGGTTGGTGAGGCCGATCGAATCGATGTCGAACACGGCGGTCGCATCGGGATACGGTCCCATCTTGGGCGGATCGCCCGTGATGATGAGCAGGTTTCTGATCCCCATGGCCGATGCGCCCAGGAGGTCGCTCAGCATCCCGAGAAGATTGCGATCGCGGCAGCAGTAGTGCGTGACCGTCTCGATTCCGAGCTGCTGCTCGATGAGGAGGCTGGTCATGAGAGCGCCCATGCGGCTCTGCGCGCGCGGGCCGTCGGGTACGTTCACCGCGTCCACGCCGGCGCGCGCCAGCGCGGCCACTCCCTCCAGCATGGCGCCGGCATCCACTCCTCGCGGCGGTACGATCTCCACCGATCGCACGAATTCGCCGCGCGCGATCTTCGCCGCCCAGCGCGAACGCTCGGCGAAGGGAATGGGCGCCACGCCGTCGAGCGCGGGCGCCTGTGCTGTAGCTTCGGCGGCGGCGACTGGCGCGCTCGCGGCGGCGGGCCCGGCATCGCGAGCATCGGCGCGGCGCCCGGCGCGCACGGTACTCCGCCCGCGGCGCGGGGCCAGCGGCCGCACTCCCTCCACCAGCGCACGGACGTGCTCGGGGGTGGTTCCGCAGCAGCCTCCCACCACGCGCGCGCCGGCGTGGACGAGGTGCCTGCAGTAGGTCGCCATGTATTCCGGGCTCGCCATGTACATCGTGCGGCCGCCCACGTCGCGCGGCATCCCGGCGTTGGGTTGGGCGCTCAGCCGCCGGTCGGTGGCCGTGGCCATCCTCTCGATGGCTTCGAGAATGGTCTGCGGTCCCACCGAGCAGTTGAGTCCCGCGATGTCGGCTCCGTATCCGTCGAGCGAGCGGGCCACGTCCTCTGGCGCGGCACCGAAGGGAGTGAGGCCGTCGGTGCCGATGGTCATCTGGGCGATCACGATCGCGTCCGCATCCACATCGCGGGCCGCGAGGATGGCCTGCTCCATCTCGACGAGATCGGTGAAGGTCTCGATTATGAAGAGGTCGGCGCCGCCATCGCGCAGCGCGGCCATCTGCTCGCGGAAGAGCGCGCGTGCCTCGGCGAGCGACGTGGGCCCGAAGGGCTCCAGCCGCACTCCCAGCGGTCCGATGGCGCCGGCCACCAGCGCCGTGTCGCCCGCGGCGGCGCGGGCGATGGCCGCCGCGCGCCGGTTGATCGACTCAACCTGCGACTCGAGGCCGTACTGAGCGAGCTTGAGGCGGTTCGCGCCGAAGCTGTTCGTCTCCAGCACCTCCGCGCCCGCGCGGACGTAGGCATCGTGCACCTCGCGCACCAGCTCCGGCGACCGCAGGTTCAGCTCATCGTAACACTGGTTGATGAACACCCCCCGGGCGTAGAGCATGGTGCCCATCGCGCCATCGAAGATGACGACGCGCTCCGGGTCGAGGAGCTCGCGCGCGTCGCGCGGGGCCGGCACGTCAGGAAACTCCCGCCGCCGTCGCGGGTCCCATGTCACGCTCGCCGCCCGAACGCACCGCGTAGTACCTCGCCTCCGGGTGATGCGCCACTATGGCCGCCGTCGACTGCTCGGGCATGAGCTGGAACGCCACCGTGAGATCCATCCCCAGCGCCTCCACCGCGGGTAGCAGCTCGAACACCTGCCGGTGCTGCTCGATGTCGGGGCACGCCGGGTAGCCCCACGAGTAGCGCTTCCCGGCCTCCTCGCCGAGGCCGAGCTCGCGGCGCACGCGGCGGTGCGTCCACTCGGCGAGCGCCTCCGCGGCCTCCACCGAGAGCCCGTGCGTGTAAAAGGCTTCCGTGTAGTCGCCGGCCTCCTGCAGGCGCTCGAAGAGGCGGGTGGCAGCGTCGCCCATCGTCACCACCTGGAACGCCGCGACGTCCACCTCGCCCGACTCTACCGAGCGGTAGTAGTCGGCCAGGCAGAGCCGGTCGCGCCCCGCCTGGCGCGGGAAGTCGAAGCGCACGAGCTCGCGCAGCGAACCTGCGTCGCTCGCGTATGCGGCGGGGTCGTACACGATGAGCGTGTTCCCCTCGGACTGCACCGGGAAGTAGCCGTACACCACGCGCGGCGCGAGCCAGCCTTCGCGCTTCGCCGCCTCGCTCAGGCGCGCGAGCGTGGGCTCGAACTCTTCCCGCACGGCCTTCTGAAACGCCTCGCCGGAGCCGCGACCGCCCCACTGCAGCCGGTAGAGCTCATCCAGATCGAGGAGCGCGAATACTTCGTCCAGCGGGATGTCGCGGATGGTGCGCGTGCCGTAGAAAGGAGGCTTCGGGATGGGGTTGTCGGCCGCCACGTCGCTCCGCTGGCCGCCGTCGGTGCCCGCGGCCACGTCCTTGCCGACCTCGGTGTGGAGGAAGACGTCCTTTCGGGCGGCCTCCAGATTGTTCTCCACCAGCTCGCCGCGGCGCACTTCATCCACCAGCGCTTCCACGGTGTCGAGGCCTTCGAAGGCATCCTTGCAGTAGAAGACGCCGGGCGCGTAGGGACGCTCGCCGTCCACGAACAGTGCGCGGCGCCCGAAGCGGCGGTTGATGGCGGCACCTCCGATCATGACCGGGATGTCGAGTCCGCGCTTGTCGAGCTCCTGCACGCAGATCGGCATCTGCTTCGACGTCGAAACGAGGAGCGCCGAGAGGCCGATCGCGTCGGCTCCGATCTCCACCGCGCGCTCCACGATGATATTCACCGGGACCTGCTTGCCGAGGTCCACCACCGTGTAGCCGTTGTTGGAAAGGATGGTGTTGACCAGCGACTTGCCGATGTCGTGCACGTCGCCGTACACGGTGGCGAGTACCACCTTCCCCTTCGTGTATCCCTCGGCGCGCTCCAGGAACTGCTCCAGGTGGCGCACCGCGCGCTTCATCACCTCGGCGCTCTGAAGAACGAAGGGGAGAATCAGCTCGCCGGCGCCGAACTTGTCACCCACGTCCTTCATCGCGGGGAGCAGCACCTCGTTGAGCACACGCACGGGGTTCTCTCGTACGCCGGCGACGTCGAGCAGCTCCTCGATCCCGTCCTTCTTCCTGTGCACGATCTGCCAGTGCACCTTCTCGTCGGGCGTCATCCCGGCCGTGGGGTCCTCCACCGGCTTCGCGCCGGCGGCGGGCTGCGCATCGGGAGCGCGGTCGAAGTGCTCGATGAAGCGCTGCAGCGAGTCGGGACGGCGGTTGAACACCATGTCGTCGGCGAGCTCGCGTTCCTCGGTGGAGATCTCCGCGTACGGCCGGACGTGCGCGGGATTCACGATCGCCATGTCGAGCCCGGCGCGCACGCAGTGGTGCAGGAACACGGAGTTCAGAACCGCGCGCGCCTCGGTACCCAGCCCGAAGCTGACATTGCTCACGCCGAGCGAAGTGAACACGCCGGGGAGCTCCTGCTTGATGAGCCGGATCCCCTCGATGGTCTCGTGCGCGCTGTCGAGCCACTCCGCCTCGCCGGTCGCGAGGGTGAACGTGAGATCGTCGAAGATGAGATCCTCGGAGCGGAGCCCGTACTCCTTCACCGCGATGTCGTGGATGCGGCGCGCCACCTCGAGCTTCCGCTCGCGCGTCTTCGCCATCCCGACTTCATCTATGGTGAGTGCGACCACTGCCGCGCCGTGGCGCTTCACGATCGGGAGCACTGCCTCGATCCGCGCGCGGCCGTTCTCCATGTTGATCGAGTTCACTATCGCGCGGCCGGGGATGTGCTCGAGCGCGCGCTCCACCACTTCGGGCTCGGTGGAATCCACCATGATGGGCGTCTCGACGCTCATCGAGAGGAGCTTCACCGTGCGCGCCATCTGCTCGGCTTCATCGGCGCGCTCGGTGAGCGCCACGCAGACGTCGAGCACGTGCGCGCCCGAATCCACCTGCTGCCGTGCCACGCCAACCAGCCCCTCGTAGTCGTCGGCGAGAAGGAACTGCTTCACCTTGCGCGAGCCCTGCGCGTTCACGCGCTCGCCTATGAGCAGCGGCGGCGGATCCTGGTGCAGGGTGATCGCGCGCATCGCGGAGCTCGCACGCGGCACGCTGGTCGCCTTCTCCCGCTTCTTTTCCCCCTCGGCCTCGACGGCTCTCACGGCTCTCACCACCGCATCGAGATGCTCCGGCGTGGTGCCGCAGCAGCCGCCCACCACGCGCACGCCGAAGTCGCGGACGAACTCCGAGAGCGCGTTGGCCAGAGGCTCGGGCTCCAGCGGATACACGGCGTCGCCCACGCCCGTGTTGATCGGGAGGCCGGCGTTGGGGATGCACGATACAGGACGCGACGCGTGCTCGGCGAGGTAGCGGATCGGCTCGCGCATGTGCTCCGGACCGGTGGAGCAGTTGAGGCCGATCACATCGACGCCGAGTGCTTCGAGGGTGGTCATCGCGCTGGCGATGTCGGTTCCGAGGAGCATACGGCCGCTCGTGTCGAGCGTTACCTGCACCTGCAGCGGCACCCTGCGTCCGATCTGCGCGAAGAGCCGTTCGATCCCGGCGACGGCCGCCTTCACCTCGAGGATGTCCTGCGCCGTCTCGATGAGGAGGACGTCCACGCCGCCTTCCACCAGCGCCTCGGCCTGCGCGCGGTAGTTCTCGCTGAGCTCGTCCCAGGTGATGGCGGAGAGCATCGGGTCATCGCTGGCGGGGAGCATCCCGGTGGGGCCCATGGAGCCGGCCACGAAGCGGGGTCTTTCAGGAGTGGCGTAGCGGTCGCACGCGGCGCGCGCGATCCGGGCGGCGTTGAAGTTCACGTCGCGCACGCGATCGCCGAGTCCCCACTCGTGCAGCCGGCGCGGCGTGCTCTGGAACGTGCACGTCTCGACCACGTCGCAGCCCACGGCAAGGAAGGAATCGTGGATCTCGCCGATCACGTCGGGGCGCGTGATGACCAGGAAGTCGTTGCACCCTTCGTAGCTCGTGCCGCCGAAGTCGTCGGCGCCCAGCGCGTAACGCTGGATGTTGGTGCCCATGGCACCGTCGTACACGAGAACACCGCGCTCGAGGGCGCGCAGATACCCGGAGCTGCCGCTGGAAGATGTCATTTCTATTCGATTACCGATGCGAAAAAAGCCCGGCGCGCACAGGCACCAGGCCGGCGCTTTAGCGGGATGTTTTACGTGGCCGCAATTTGCCGTAAATCGCCACGGAACTCCGATTTGTCTCAGTGCAGTGTACGCTCGCACGGAGCCGGGAGCAAGGGGTGCTCAGTGCGGGCGGTGCTCCTCGCGCAGATCGCGACGCCCGGTGGCGAACGCTCGCTCGGCCATGCGTGAGACCAGCGCGAGCAGTCGGTGCCGTTCGAGCGGGAGCGCGAGATCGGCGAGCACGAGCCGCTGAAGCACCGGCGGGATGACGGCGGAAGGTCTCTCATCGGTTCGGTACAGCAGCACCGCACCGCCGCGCGCGATCGGAGCCGGGATCCCTAGCGGATCGGAGAGCGCGAGCCCGGTTTCCACGAGAACCGCCAGCGGCTGCCGCGAGGCGGCTAGCGAACGGCCCTCCGCGAGCGAGTGGGCCGTGGACGTGGCGTGGCCGCAGCCGGCGAGCAGTTGGGCCATCCCTTCGAGGAGGGCGCCATCGGTGCCAATGAGTAGAATCGTCGCCATTCTCACCCGTGAGATTCGACTTCGGTGACCAGGGAACGAACGGACTCCACACTCACCCCACGAACATCCACGAGCTTGGAGCGCGAAGACGCTCCCGCCGCGATGCTCACATCCCTCTTCGCGACGCCCAGCACATCCGCGAGCAGCCGCACCAGCTCTTCATTGGCGGCGCCGTCCACCGGCGGAGCGGCGAGCCGTACCCGCAACGCGCCTTCGCGCAGCCCTTCCACCACGCTCCGCGGCGAGCGAGGACGAACGTGCACCGCGAAGCGAACGCCGTCGCCCCGCTCGCGTACGTCCAGCCAGTGCGTCATCCGATGGAGCGCATGAGCCCTTCGAGTAGTACGAGAATGAAGTACGCGACGATCGGCGTCACGTCAATCATTCCGAACGGCGGGATGACGGAACGGAGCGGACGCAGCAGCCACTCGGTGAGGGAGACCGACCAGCGAACCAGTCGCCCGTAAGGGTTGAGCCTGATCCAGGAGGCGATGATCCGAACGATCAGCGCGATCTGCAGGATGCCGAAGGTCCAGCTCACCAGGAGCATGTACAGGCCGCGGGGACCGGCGCTGGCCGAGAGTATGGTGGACGCGATCATGTCGCGGAGGAACTGCAGCGCCAGGAGGAGGAGAATGCCACCCACCACCACAGCGACCAGCGTCCACCACGGCGCGCTGGCGGGTGTTCCCCCGGCGCGCACGATGCGCCGCTCCACCGGCATGATCAGCGGATCGACCGCGCGCCTGAAGAAGCGCGCCACCGGCCCGAAAGGATTGATGCGGCGCGTGCGCACCATCCAGTCGACCGCGAACACCACGAAGAGCACGCAGGCCAGAACGAGGAGCAGCAGCCTGAGTACCCCGAGCATCGCATCGAATGCAACGAAGAATCCACTCACGGTTCGAAAGGTCGCCGCAGGGGTCCGTGCGGTCAACGACGGAGCGGCGGGGGCGGGTGCTTGATGTAGAGATCTCAGCAGCAACGCTGCCGGGAGCTCTGCATCAAGTACCCGACCCCGCCGCTCCGATCGGCCGGATCACCGCGGCCGGGTTCCCCGCGATGATCACATCGGCCGGGTATTCGCCGGCGCATACCGCGCCGAAGCCGACCACCGAATTGCGCCCGATGCGCGTACCGGGGAGAACGCCCACCGCCGCGGCGATCCATACATTCTCGGCTATGTGGATCGGTGCAACGCGGATCGGGGCGTCCGGATCGTGCCGGCTCGCGAGCGTGCTGTGAAAGTCGGTGTCCATCAGCCGCGCGTCGCCCAGGATCGCACCGTCGCCGATGGTAATCTCGCGCTGGCAGCCGAAGCGCGTGCCGTTCACGTAGGAGCCGCTCCCGACCCGGATCACGGCATCCTCGCTGTAGGTCCATGGCGTGACCGTACCGTCGATCAGCACGTCGTCACCGAATACCACCCGGCCCGGGCCGCGCACTACGAGCCGGCCCGAGATCCGGAAATTCCTGCCGGTCTCGAGGCGAACCCCGCGCAGGCGGCACCAGGCTTTGCAGCGCCACCCGCGCGTACGGACCGACAGCGCCCGCGCCGCCCGGCCAGGGTTTCGCATCGCACGCAACAGCAGGCTGGTGGATCGAGGCATCTAGCTGTTCCCGAAGTGGACCGAAGATGAGCCGACTCGCCGCACGCTCGATCGCGCGGCGAGGCGAAGGTAAGGCGTTCGAGCCGCACGTGGTAGGTGCAGTGTATCTTCAAGAGGCCACCTTTCCATCGTTGCTCCGAGCCTACAGGTTCGGGGGCGCGCCATGTCGCCGCACCCAGCGCCCGGGTGAGTTGTGTCACCGCATTATGCAGCGGCTCGTCTGTAGGATGGGTCCCGGTCTTCCACTCGCCGCCGACGCGGGAATTTCCCGGCGCGCTGAGTGGCATCATAACTGCAGAACCGCATGCCCAACCATGGAAAAAAAATTCCGACTGGGACCAGCGTGACGAAGGTCACGATGACGTCCGCGCGCACTCCGGTGGAACACATCTTTACGGTCGACGTGGAAGAGTACTTCCAGGTCGGGGCTTTCGAAGACATCGTGTCGCGCGATGAGTGGACCGGCTATCCCAGCCGCATAGAGCAGTCGATGGACGCCGTGCTCTCGCTCCTGGAGAAACACGGCGCGAAAGGCACCTTCTTCACTCTCGGGTGGATCGCCGAGCGCTACCCCGCGATCGTGCGTCGCATCCACGACCTCGGTCACGAGGTGGCTTCGCACGGGTTCTGGCACAGGCGCGTGGATACACTCACGCCCGCGGAGTTTCGCGAGGACGTTCGTACTTCCAGACTGGCGCTGGAAAGTGCGTGCGGCGCGCAGGTGACGGGCTTTCGCGCCCCCAACTTCTCCATCAAGCCTGGTGGGGAATGGGCATTCGACATCCTTCTGGAGGAGGGCTATCAGTACGACTCCAGCCTCTTCCCGATCAGGCGCCCCGGGTACGGATACCCGGCGGCGCCGACCATACCGCACCTGATCCATCGGAAGGCGGGTTCGCTCTGCGAGCTTCCGCTCGCCACCACACGCTGGCGTGGGCTGCGAGTCCCCGCGGCCGGCGGCGCCTACCTGCGCCACTTCCCCTACTCCGTCACGCGCCGCGCCTTCCGCGAGTACGACGAGAGCGGGATTCCGGCCACCTTCTATATTCATCCCTGGGAGCTCGATCCCGCGCAGCCGCGCATCCGCGTGCCGCTGCACACGCGGATCAGGCATTACGGAGGTCTCACCCGAACCGTGCCGCGGCTGGATCGGCTGCTGGCGGAGTTCCGGTTCACGTCGGCGAGGCAGTGTCTCCAACTGCATCCGCCGGCGCCTCCTCTAACGGCCAAGGTATCGAGCGCAGCGGATTGACATGCGCGTAAGCCACTTCACCGGCGCCGACGCCACATGGGATGCTTTCGTGCGGTCGGCGCCGGGTTGGACGCATTTCCATCTCATCGGCTGGAAGCACGTCATCGAACGCGTCTTCGGCCACCAGTGCATCTACCTCGCGGCGCACGATGACTCCGGTGCGCTGTGCGGCGTGCTGCCGCTGGTGCGCGTGAAGAGCCTGCTCTTCGGGCACTTCATCGTGTCGATGCCGTTTCTCAACTACGGCGGACCGCTCGGCGGCGACGAGGCGGTGCGCGCGCTCGTGGCGGAGGCGAGCGACATTGCCGCGCGCGACGGCGCCCGCCTCCTGGAGCTGCGCAGTCGCGTTCCGCTGCCCATCGACCTGCCGGCATCACACCGCAAGGTCACCGTGCTCCTCGACCTCCCCGCCGATTCCGACATGCTCTGGAAGGCGCTCGATGCGAAAGTGCGGAGCCAGGTGCGGCGCCCGCGGAAGGAGGGGGTGGCGGTCCGCTTCGGTCGCGACCAGGTGGCGCCGTTCTTCGAGGTGTTCGCGCGGCACATGCGCGACCTCGGAACGCCCACCCAGCCCCGGCGGCTCTTCGAGAGCATCGCCGACACCTTCGGAGACGAAGTCTGGTTCGGCTGCGCGTACCTGGGCGGGGAGCCGGTGGCGTGCGGCTGCGGTTTCCGCTGGGGAAGCGAGTTCGAGATGACCTGGGCGTCGGCGCTCGTGGAGCACAAGCGGATCGCTCCGAACATGCTGCTGTACTGGAGCTTCATGGAGCGCGCCATAGAAGAGGGCATCTTGCTCTTCAACTTCGGCCGCTGCTCGCCCGGGGCGGGAACTCATCGGTTCAAGCTCCAATGGGGCTCGCGCGACGAGCAGCTCTGGTGGTACGACCGCGCGGCCGGGGATGGCAGGAGCGCAGCGACGCCGTCGCCCGACGATTCCAGCTATTCGTGGGGGCCGCGGCTCTGGAAGCGACTCCCCACGCCGGTGGCCACCGCCCTCGGTCCCCGGATAGTCCGCTTCATCCCGTGATGGGCAGACGCCAGTTGCCGGTTGCTTCGCGGGTGGAGGCGGGCGCCATGGGCGCCGCGCTAGCCGATGTGCTCGCCCACGACGCCCGCCTCCCGACGGAGCTCATGCGCGAGCTGAGGGTGCGGTACGACGCCTCGCGCGTGGCGCTCACCGACAGCGGGACTTCGGCGCTGGTGGCCGCGCTCCGTCTGGTGGCGGGGAGGCGGGGCGGAGAGAGTGGGGATGGGGGAGCCGCCGTGACTGTCGCCTATCCGGGCTACGCATGCGTGGATCTGGCGGCCGCCGCTCGCTTTGCCGGAGCGCGCGTGCGTCTCTACGACATCGATCCCGCCACGCTGAGCCCCGACCTCGATTCGCTCGCGGCCGCGATCGCGCGCGGCGTGGACGCCATCGTGATCGCGCACCTCTACGGATTCCCCGCCAACATGCGAGGCGTGCAGCGGCTCGCCGACTCGGCCGGGGTCCCGGTCATCGAGGATGCTGCCCAGGGGGCCGGGGGGATGCTCGACGATCGCCTGTTAGGCTCCTTTGGCGTGCTCTCCGTGCTCAGCTTCGGGCGCGGCAAGGGGACCACGGGCGGGAGCGGCGGTGCGCTGCTGCTGCATGACCCCGCGCTCGCCGACTCGTTCTCCGAGATGCGCAACGCGCTCGGCAGGCGTCCGGCCGGGGTGCGCGAACTCGCCGGGGTCGGCGCCCAGTGGCTCCTCGGCCGGCCATCGCTCTACGGCATCCCGTCTTCGATCCCGGGGCTGCACCTCGGGGAGATGGTCTATCATCCGGCGCACGAGCCGCGCGCGCTCTCGTGGGCCGCGGCATCGCTCGTGCGGCGCGCGCTGGCCCAGGCGCCGGCCGACGTGGCGGGGCGGCGGCGCACCGCCACGGTGCTGGAGATGGCGGCGCTCGAGGGCGCCGACATCCGGCCGGTGAGGCCGGTGCAGGGGGGTGCCAGCGGCTACCTGCGCTATCCCATCCTCGACCGCGGCTCGCGCGCCGAGCGTGCGGACATGGGGATCCTGCGCGGCTACCCACAGGCGCTGCACGAACAAGAGGAGCTGCGGCCGTGTCTCGCCGGCGGGGAACCGCCGACGCCGGGCGCGGAGGAGCTGGCGCGCACGCTGTTCACGCTGCCCACTCACTACATGGTGACGCCGAGCGACATAAAGGCGATGATGGAGTGGCTGCGCGTCCCGACGCGGCTCCTGGTTCCGATCCGCGAGCGTGAGCGCGCGCCGCGCGCGGCGCGCTCGCATTGACCATCCTGGGGAGAAGCAGAACCGAATGACTGCCTCGGAGATCACGGAAGCATCCACGGAGCCCATGGGACCGCTGATCGGCGAGTACCGTGCGCCGCTCGCGCAGCGACGGCTGCGCATTCTGTACGTATGGGATGCCGACTACCCATGGGACGTACGGACGGAGAAGATCTGCGCCACGCTCGCCAGCGCCGGACACGACGTGCACATCGCCGCCCGCAACGTGCGCCGCGAGCAGGGAGTGGAGCGTCTCCCCGAGGGCACCGTGCACCGCATGTCCCCCATGCGCTGGGCCGGCCGGGCGCTCGACAAGGCGCTCGGCTTTCCGGCGTTCTTCAACCCGCGCTGGCTGTCGCTACTCGACCGCACGACGCGGCGGCTGCGGCCGGATGTGGTGATCTGTCGCGACATCCCGCTCGCACCGACGGCGTTGTGGGCGGGACACCGGCATGGGGTTCCCGTGGTGCTCGACATCGCCGAGAACTATCCGGCGATGCTGCGGATGGTGTTCGACGCCGGAGTGCACCGGCCCGCCGATCACCTGCTGCGCAACCCCACCGCCGCGGCGCTGGTGGAGAAGCAGAGCGTGCGGCGCGCGGACCGGGTGATGGTGGTGATCGAGGAGATGGCGGAGCGGCTGGTGGAGATGGGGATCCCGGCCGAGCGGATAGATGTGGTGTCGAACACCCCGCCGCGCTCGCGCGCGGAATCGGCACCGGAACGGCGTCGGCGTCCCGAGGGGCAGCCGCCCGGTCTGGTCTATCTCGGGCATCTGGAAGTGCCGCGCGGGATAATGGAGATGGTGGATGCGGTGGCCATCCTGCACCGCGACGGCTTCCCGGTGAAGGCCACGATAGTGGGGAAGGGGCGCGACTCCCAGCTCTTTCAGGACCGGGCGCGCGAGCATGGGCTCACGGATGCCGAAATCGAATTCCTCGGCTACGTGGATCGCGAGACGGCGCTCAGGGCGGTGCAGGAGGCGGACATCGGCGTACTCCCGCACCACGTGAACGAGCAGTGGAACACGAGCATTCCCAACAAGCTCTTCGACTACATGGCCGTGAGCCTCCCGGTGGTGAGCTCCAATCCGGCGCCCTTCGAGCGGATCACCCGCGCGACTGGAGCCGGGGAAGTGTTCCAGGGCGGGGACGCCACGTCGTTGGCGGCTGCGATCCGGCGCCTGGCGGATCCCGACGTGCGCGAGCGACACGGTGCGGCCGGCCGGCGCGCGATCCTCGATCGGTACAACTGGGAGTACGATACCGCGGTGATGCTGCGCGGCCTGGAGCGGGTGGTTGACCGCTCGGCCAGCGCGCGTTCGAAGGAGCAACGGAGTTAGCCCGGGTAGATCTATGGTAACGTTTGTAGGTCAAGGTTGGCGGCGAGCGAAGAGACGTTCGCTCGCCGTTTGACTGTGCGTTCAGTCAGGCTCGCTGTAAAACTTTTTGCATCCGTTGAGCCGATGTGTCCGGCATCCCATGTTGCCCGTACTATCGCATCTCGCAGGGCGGCCGTTCGTGAGTAGCTGGATCGAGCGCGGCCTGTCCCGACACTGAGAACCCAAGCGGCGCGATCGTACGGACCCTGGACGGGTCCGCGACAAGGGCAAACCCTTCGAAAGGGGGGGACGCAAAGCCACGAAGCTACAGCGCACTTCGCAGCGCCACGCTCGTCGGGTTGCCGTGGAACCCACAGGAGCACGAAGTGCGCTTACGAACGCTTGCGGCAGCCGTGGCTGCCATCGCATCGGCCGCGGCCTGCTCGGACGAGCCCCCCACCGCGGCACCCGCCTTCCCGGCGGACATCCAGGCCGCCATCGCGGCCGGCTACGAGACACTGGTCATCACCCCCGCGGTGGACACCGTGGAGGTGGGCGAGAGCATCACTCTCACCGCGAAGCTCCCCGGCGCCGCCGAGGGGGGGAGCGACGGTGACTCCGACGGCCCCACTGTCCACTGGGGCTCCAACGACCCCTCCGTCGCCTCGGTGGGCGGCGGAAAGATCACCGGGCGCAGGCCCGGGAAGCTCAGCGTAGTGGCGCTCACGTCCAACGCCTTCGGCTTCGCGACCGTGGTAGTGCGCGAGGCGACTAGCGACAGCGAGAGCGAGGCGCCCGACCCCTCCGACGCCGGCTCGCCGGGCCCCGATTCGAGCGCTACCGATTCGTTGGCCGCGCCCGATCCCACGCCGGGTGGAAGCGCCCTCGGCTCGCTCGCCACCGGCTACAGCGCGAGCTCGCCGCACTGGAGCCACATCCGCACGCTCGCCACGGATTTCTACTACCAGTGGACGCCCGCCGAGCGCGCCTGGGCGGGACAGCATTTCGATGCCGCGCTCTCCGGCGGCACGGAGGCGTGGCAGGCGGCCAATCCCACGGTAGTCCAGCTTCCGTACACGCTCTTCTGGACGCTGCTGACGCCGGCCAACACCAGCCAGAAACCGTACCTATCGTCGACGTACTACGACGACATGAAGGCGTGGTACGCGGCACACACACAGTACCGCCTGGAGGACGCGTTCCTGCATGCCTCCAGCTCGAAGAGCGAGGGCACCCGGCTGAAAGTGCGCATCTGGGAGTCCGAGCGCTGGATGATCAACCCGTCCGACGCGGGAGCGCGCGCATACACCGTGGATCGCTATCGGCGCCTCGCGCAGAGTGCCAACGGCGTGTTCATCGATGAAGCTTCGTCGGGCGACATCATCCCCCGCGTGCGCGGGGCGGTGGAGTTCGACGCGGCGCGTTACGAGGCCGACTACACGTCGCTGCTAGCGGCGGTGAAGAGCGAGATAGGAAGCAAGACTGTCATGCTGAACACGGCCGAGTACACGAAGCCCTTCGACCGCGCCAACGCGGTGGCCGCGGGCGCCGTGCACCTGGAGCTCTTCAACAACCCGATGAAGACGCAGATGTTCGAGCGCTGGCGCTGGGTGGAGGAGCTGCTGGCGGCGGGGGTGGAGGTGGACATGGAGAGCCCCTACCCCGCGTCGTGGGCCGACGAGCATGCGTCCGAATACCCGAGGGGCAACTACGCGACCAGCGGTCAGCGGCTGCGGATGTGGGAGCTCGCGAGCTACTACATGGTGGTGGGGCAGAGTCCCGATGGGCTCTACCTGCATCTCAAGGCGCCGAACTGGACGACGCCGCTCTCGGACTACTGGCTTCCCGCGATCGAGGCGAACATCGGCCACCCCGTGAACGCGCGCAGCGAGAAGGCCACCGGGGTAGATCCGACGGGGCAGCCGTACACGGTTTACCAGCGCGAGTTCGATCGCGCTCTCGTACTGCTCCGCGCGCAGCGTGGATGGGGGGCCCAGAATTACAAGGACGCCACGGCGGTGGAAGTGGCGCTCCCTGCTGGCGAGACGTGGCTCCCGCTCCACGCAGATGGCACGCTGGGCGCCTCGGTGACCACCGTGAAGCTGCGCAACTCCGAGTCGCTGATTCTGGTGAAGAAGAGCAAAATCTGAGCTGGTCGCGACTCGGAGCGCATGCAAAATCGGGAGGGTCGGGCATCTGCCCGGCCCTCTCGATTTTGCAGCGCCCGAGGGCGGGAATTCAGATGGCAAAACGTTTGACACATCGGTAGCGAATCGCCCGCAAAAGAGTATCGCATCTGGCACTCTTCTTCACGCCAGCGCGCACATCCGGGAAGGGGGTAACGCCTGTGTCCGAGGCTCGTCTGTGGTGGACACTAGCACCACCCTTCACGGCGCGATCGCAAGGGGGCACGTCGCCCGCGCGACAAGGGCAAAGCCGGCGAAAGCCGGCGACGCAAAGCCACGAGGCTACAGCACCCGCAAGGGCCGCCATGCCAGTCGGGCTGCCGAACCGAACTCCGTTTTACAGGAGTCATCGACATGCGCGTCCCTCGCACGACCAATGCGGCGCTCATCGCCGCCATTGCTCTGGCTTTTACCGCGTGCATAGACACGCCACCGATCACATCTTCGGCCGACATGCTGCCGTCGGCTTCGATCGGAAGCATCACCGTCCAGCCGGCATCGCTCAGCATCGTGGCCGGCGCCAACTCTTCACTCGACGTAAAGCTCGAGGATACCGAAGGAAACATCATCGACGGCCACGCTGTGGTCTGGGTCTCTTCCGACACCACTGTAGCCACGGTCGACAGCAACGGCGTGGTCCAGGCTCGCAAGCCGGGCCAGGCCAACATCATCGCCATAGCCGGCACGCAGAGCGCGCAGGCGGTGGTGGACGTGGCGGCGAAGTCCGCGCCGAAGAAGCCCTCCATCGTGGTCTCGCCCGCAAAGGACTCGGTGGAGGTGGCGGACAAGGTCACTCTCGCCGCCAGCGTCACCGATACGCTGGGCGCCGCGGTCGCCTCGCCCGCCGTGACGTGGGCCAGCGACAAACCCGCGGTGGCGACCGTGAGCTCCGCCGGCGTGGTGACCGGCGTGGCGGCGGGCACGGCGAAGATCACGGCCACCTCGAGCGGCGTGAGCGCGAGCGCCGTGGTGACCGTCACGGAGACCGCCCCACCCCCACCCCCTCCCCCCAAACACCCCCCCGGCGGCCATGTCGCCGCCCCCCCCGCTTCTGGGGTTCGGTCGCCGGCTGACGCCGGAGCCGTCTGGCTGCTGAGCCTA
>CAZTTY010000064.1:0-24894 GCA_964616815.1 uncultured Gemmatimonadaceae bacterium
CCCCCGGTGGCGGGGGGGGGGTTGGCGGGGGCCCCCCCCCGGGGGCGCGCGGGGGGCCCCCCACGCCGGCGCCACGATCTACTTCACCCGCACGATGGCGGTCCGCACCGGACTGTCGGCCGGAAGCGGCTCCCCGCCGGCCGCGGTGATCTGAATCGGCTGACGTTCGGCGGTCGCGCTGCGAAGATCGAACAGCGCCGCACCGCCGCCGTGCAGAAAGCCGATGTTCGCCGTGAAGTCTCCGAACGAGAGCGTGTCGGGCACCAGCGGGTAGACGAGCGGAAAGGCCGGCTCCCCGCTCGAGGCGAGTACCAGCTCGTCGTGCATGCCGGCGAAGATCTCGCCCTGCTTCCAGCTCGGGAAGCCGAGCCGCGCGCTCTCCGGCGCGAAGTTCGCCACTCCCGCCGCGGCGCTCGCCAGTGACCAGCCGGCCACCAGGTCGCCGAAGGTGGCGTTCACGCGGCTCACGATGTTGTCCACTCCGAAGGTGGTCGTGCTCTGCGTCATCGCGTGCAGGATCCCCGACTCCGATGGCGCGTACTGGTCGATGGCCCAGCGCACGAACGACCAACCTCCGCCGTAGTAGGCGTTCCCCGACGAACCGATGGGCGTCTCGGAGTGACCGCTCTCCAGGTAGTCGTAGAGAAAAGTGAAATGGTGCATCATCACCTGCGGATGGTCGCCGGTGCATCCGTTGCGCTCGGTGAGCGGTGGCTCGCACCCCACGCTCGCCAGGAAGGACGTGGGGTTCTTCCAGGGCGAGTGAGAGAAGTTGCGCTGGTAGATCTCCGACGCGATCTGCGCGGTGGACTCCTCCAGCCAGCTTTCCTCCAGTGCGCTCGCTCCGTTGGCGAACTTCGCGGCGTACGAGGCGATGTGCTTGGCCTCGTGCGCCAGCACCCCTCGCACGAAGCCCTGCCACCTGTCGATCGCCGTCATCGTGGCATCGTCGGGGACGTACGCGTAGAAGATCGCCGCGTCGTTGCCCACCGTGTTCTGATCGGGGCCCTCGGCCGCATCGTAAGGGTAGAAATCGCAGGCGCTCACGAAGCCGGCCACGCCTCCGAAATTCTCGTTGAGCACCGGTGAGAAGAGCATCAGCACCTTCCCCTTCCCGCCGAGCTGCGCGTCGAACGCCAGTGGATCGCCGAAGTTCTCCACCAGCATCGGGTAGATCACGTCGTCGAACTCCCGGCCGATGCTGTCGTAGAACGAATCGATCTGACCTTTCACCGGTGAGTTCACATCCTCGAGGAGGATCGTCTTGTCGCCCACGAATACCGTGCGCGCCTGAACGTCGAATCCCCTGACACAGATCGTATCGCCCACATCGCGCTCGATGTCGCGGATGTGGAGAGGAAGCAGATCTCCCACCTGCGGGTCGAGCGCGCGGGCGACGGGCGCGCGCCTGGCCTGCGCGCCTTCGAGCTCGGCGCGTGCGCGCAGGCGTGCGATGGCCGAGGCGGGATTGCCGCGGCGCTGCACCAGGCGACGATCGGCCTCGAGTACCCGCCGGTGGAGGCGGTCGGCCTCGCGTCTCTTCTGCTCGGGGGTGCCAACGAGAAAGCTGCGCAGGTTCGTCGCGCCGGCGCCGGCTCGACTCCGCGCCACCAGCGCCGCCTGCGGAGCCTCGGGATCGCCGCCAGTCAACCTGAACGAGGTGGTCGCCGCAGCGTTGGGCGATACGTTCACTACGCCGAGTATGTAGCGGCTGTCCGCCCGCGGCTCGATCTCCAGACATCCCGCAGCCGTAGCGGAAGTGAGGAAGCTGGCGGACTCGCCCGGCTGGAGATCCACGACCGCCGCGGTCTGTCGCGCGCTGGTCGACGTGGCGCAGGTGATGGGCGCCGGTCCGGAACTGCCCTCGCCGCAGGCGGCAACGAACGGTACGATCCAGAGCAGGTGATGCGTGCGCATGGGATGCCGATACGGAATATGGGCGAGTCCGCGGCACGTACCCATCGTGACGCGCCGCCGCCGTCCCGGAAGTGTTCAAGCTCACCCTTTGCCCGCTCTTTGTCGAGCGCGCGAGCGCGGCCGCCTCGCCGCCGCGGGCCCGGAGCGCCTCGTTGGCGGTGCCGCCGCCTACATTTCCGGCTTCCGTACGAGGCACCGGCCGCATCGAATGCTCCTCACCTTCACCGCGTCACACGACCTTCTCGCCCGGCTCTCGCACGTCTGGGGCTACGTGAGCCTGGGGGCGGCCAGCATCGTCGCCGAGGAGGCAGCTCCGGTGCTGGCCGGCTTCGCGGCGCACCAGGGACACCTGCACGCGCTCCGCGCCCTCGTCGCATGCGCTGCCGGGAGCTGGCTCGCCGACGTGGCACTCTACGCGCTCGGCCTCACGCGTGTGGCGTCCGCGGTGAGCCGCTGGCGCTGGCTCGCCGCACCCGCGGAACACCTCCTGGGCGCGGTACGTCGCCACCCCTGGCGAGCGTCGCTCGCGACGCGCTTCGCCTACGGGGCCAGGCTGGTGCTCCCCATCACGTGCGGAGCCGCTCGGGTGAAGCCCGTCACTTTTCTTGCGGGAAGCTGCGCGAGCGCCATCGTTTGGAGCACGATCTTCATCGGGCTGGGGTGGGCGTTCGGACGGACCGCGGTGGAGATCGTCGGTCGCATCCACCGGCACGAGGATCTCGTAGCGCTGGCCCTGGTGCTCGCCGTCAGCGCCGGGGTGTGGTTCGTCACCCGGCGCAACGCGCAGCGGGTCGCTGAGGAGATAGGCGGCGCGGAGAGCGCAGCCCCGATCCGTCGCGAGGCGTACGGCCACGACCGAGTGGACACCGGCGGCGACGGCGGGGCGCCCTGACCGCGCCCGCCGGCTCGCGCTGTCTCAGAGCAGGGTGCCGCGCAATATCACCAGCGCCACGCTGAAGTAGATGATCAGGCCGGTGACGTCCACCAGGGTAGCGACGAAGGGCGCCGAGGCGCTGGCCGGATCGAAGCCCAGGCGCCTGAGGATGAACGGGAGCATCGAGCCGGCCAGCGACCCGAAGGTGACCACACCGACGAGCGCCGTAGAGACCGTGAGGGCAACGAGCACGTGGTGCTCGCCGTAATCCTGCCAGCCGAGCTGCTGCCAGAGACTGATCCGCACGAATCCGATCAGCCCGAGGATGAGGCCCAGGATGATCCCCGAAGGGAGCTCGCGGAGCGCCACGCGCCACCAGTCGCGCAGCCGCAGCTCGCGCAGCGCCATCGCGCGGATGATCAGCGAAGTGGCCTGTGAGCCGGAATTCCCGCCCGAGCTGATGATGAGCGGCACGAACAGCGCGAGCACCACGGCGCGGCTTATCTCGTGCTCGAAGTAGCCCATGGCCGTGGCGGTGAGCATCTCGCCGAGGAACAGCGCCGCGAGCCAGCCGGCCCGCTTCCGGATCATTGCGAAGAGGCCGACATCCATGTACGGCTCCTCCAGCGCCTCGAGTCCGCCGAGTTTCTGGACGTCCTCGGTCTGCTCCTCGACTATCGCATCGATCACGTCGTCCACCGTCACGATGCCGAGCATCCTGCCCTCCGGATCGAGCACCGGGACGGCGAGCAGATTGTACTTCGAGATCACGCGCGCGACGTCCTCGCGATCCATGTCCGGCGGCACGCCTACCGGAGGCTGCGGGTCGCCCACCTCGCCCACCGAGAGATTGCGCCTCGCCAGCACCAGCTCGCGCAGCGACACCACGTGCAGAAGGCGCTGCGTGGCTCCGTCGATCACGTAGATCGCGTACACCGTCTCCTTCGCGCCGCCGACCTGCGCGATGTAGTCGAGCGTGCGCTGCACCGTCCAGTCGGGCTGCACCCCGACGAATTCGGTGGTCATGAGACCGCCCGCCACGGTGGTCGGATAACGGAGGAGGAGAGAGAGTCCCTCGCGAGTGCCCGCATCCAGCGACCGCAGTATACGGGTTCGTTCGCGCTCGGGAAGCTCGCGAAAGAGCTCGGCCTGCTGGTCCGCGGACATCGCTTCGATAATGGGACCCGCGGCCTGCGGATCCATGTGCTCGAAGATCTCCGGACGATCGACCAGCTCCGGTTCGTCGAAGACGCGCACGGCGAGGTCGAACGGAAGCGCCGCGAGCACACGCGCCGCCGCCTCGGGACGCAGCGCGTTGAGCGCCTCCGCCACGTCCGCACCGTGCATCGACGATAGCGTCTCCGCCAGCTCGGCCGGGTCTCCGGCCAGGAGATACAGGAGCTCCGGGGGTGCCGTCATGCCAACTGACCTCCCGGCTCCACCGCGCCAACGACCTCTTGCGAATCGCGGCTCCACGCCGCCCAGCACCAGATCAGGCCGCCCACCAGCACCGCCGCCGGGATCACCATTACCGCGAGCTGGAGGTCGCGCGCGTCGGAGATGGCGCCGATCAGCGGCGGCGACGGCACGTCGCCGAGTATGTGGATGGTGAAGATGCAGAGGGCCATGGCAGACGCGCGCATCCCCGCCGGCACCTCCCCCACCACCGCCGAGTTCACCGGGCCGGTGCAGGCGAACACGAGAAGCTCCGCCACCACCAGCGCACTCCAGTAGCCGGCCGGATTCTCCAGCGTGAGCGCCAGCCATGCCACCGGCGCGGCGGCGAGCGTCGCGACGCCCGCCACCCACAGGTAGGCGCGCCTGGTGTGGCGCAGGAGATAGTCGCCCACCCAGCCGCCGATGAAGGTGCCGATGAATCCGGTCACCACCAGGATCGCGCCCAGGCGTACCGTGGCCACCTCGCGCGGCAGACCGCGCACACGCTCGAGGAAGGTGGGCATCCAGATGGCGATCCCGCCGAGCGCGAAGGTGTAGGCGGCGTATCCCAGAATGGTGAGCCGGTAAAGCCGGTTCTTCGCCAACTCCACGTAGCGCGCGATTCCGGAGATCCTGGCACCGTCGTCACGCTGAGCGCGGGCGTCCCCCGATTCCGCCGCGCCTCCCCTCCCCCGGGCCAACGCGCGCGGCTCGTAGAGGGTGAGCGCGAGGAGCGCGAGCAGCAGGCCGGGGAGACCGGCCACGTAGAACGCGTGCCGCCACCCGTAATGCTTGTCGACGAGGCCGCCCACCACGTAGCCGAGCGCCGAGCCGACCGGCGTGGCCGCGAAGAAGATCGCGAACACCCTGCCGCGCAGCCGCTCGGGGAAGTAGTCGGCCAGGAGGGCGGGAGCGATCGTACCGTAGGCTGCCTCGCCGATCCCGACCGCCGCCCGCGAGGCGAGCAGCGCTCCGTAGCTCGCGGCCAGCCCGCCCGCCGCCGTAGCCAGACTCCACACGCCCACGCCGAGCGCGAGGATGCGCGGTCGCGAGCCGCGGTCGGCAAAGGAGCCGATGAACGGAGCGGCCAGCATGTACACGATGATGAAGCCGCTCGCGAGGAAGCCGAACTGCTCGTCGGTAGGTCGCAGCTCGGAGTGCTTGAGGCTCTCCCCGATCGCCGGCACCACGAATCTGTCGAGATAGTTGAACAGATTCATGAGCGTGAGCAGGGCCAGACCGGTCCACGCGGCGCGCGTGGGTGTGACGACCGTGCCGTCCGCGGATGAGTCAGGGCTCTCTACCAGCAGCTGTGCCACGCGTGATCTCCGGGGGCGGGGGTGAGCGACGAAGAGGAGGACACGATTTCCCTCTGCGACGGCCCAAAGCTAGTGCGGGCGATCTTGACGCGCGAGGCGTTCGTGGCAGAGGTTACCTTCGCTCACCCTCGAAGATCCGCCTTCCGGAGCCACCTTGAGAGCTGACTACGATGTAATAATCATAGGGGCCGGTCACAACGGCCTCGTCGCGGCCGCGTACCTCGCACGCGCCGGCAAGCGGGTGCTGGTCCTCGAGCGCCGCGAGATGGTGGGCGGCGCGTGTGTCACCGAGGAGGTCTTCCCCGGGTTCAGAGTGTCCACCGGCGCGTACGTCAACAGCCTGCTCCGACCCGAGATCATCCGCGACCTCGAGCTGCACCGCCACGGCTTCGAGCTGCTCCCGCGCAACCCATCGTCCTTCACGCCCTTCCCCGACGGACGGTACATCATGCTGGGCCCCGATCCGGCCTTCAACCAGAAGGAGATCGGCAAGTTCTCCACTCGCGATGCCGAGGCCTTCCCGCGCTACGAGGCGATGCTCGAGCGCGTGGCCGATTTCATCGAGCCCACGCTCATGCAGACACCGCCGGATCCGTGGTCGAAGCGACCGCGCGACCTCCTGCGGCTCGCCGGGCTGGGCCTCGGATTTCGCAGACTCGGCCCGGAGCTCGGCGCGCGCGCCATCGAGATCCTCACGGGCGACGCACGCTCCGTGCTCGAGAGATGGTTCGAGTCGGAGCAGCTTCGCGCGCCGCTGGCGACCGACGCGATAATCGGTGCGGCGGCATCGCCCTCGACACCGGGCACGGCGTACGTGCTCTTTCACCACGTAATGGGCGAGTGCAACGGCGCACGCGGGGTGTGGGGCTACGTGAGAGGCGGGATGGGCGGCATCTCCGACTCCATCGCCGCCGCGGCGCGCGAGCGGGGAGTGGACATCCGAACCGGCGCGCCCGTCGCACGCGTGCTGACGCGCGGGCACACCGCCTACGGCGTCGCGCTCGTGGACGGTACGGAATACCACGCGCGGCAGATCGCGTCCAACGCGGACGCGCACCACACCTTCGTGGGCCTCGTGGATGCGGCCGCGCTCCCCGAGCAGTTCCTGGCGAACGTGCGGGCGATCGACTACTCGAGCGCCACGTTCAAGATCAACGTGGCGCTGAGCGAGCTCCCCCGATTCAGCGCGATGGGCTCGGGGGCCGGGGCGGGCTCCGGCGAGCCCGGGCCGGAGCACCGCGGAACGATCCACATCGCCCCCACGATCGACTACATGGAGCGCGCCTTCGACGACTCGAAGTACGGCGCGCCGTCGCGGTCGCCCATCCTCGAGTGTACCATTCCCTCGGCCGTGGATCCCACGGTGGCGCCCCCGGGGAAGCATCTCATGTCGATGTTCATCCAGTACGCGCCCGCGCGGCTCCGCGAAGGCGACTGGGACGATGTGAAGGAGTCCTTCGCGGACCGCTGCTTCGAGGTCCTCGACGAGTACGCGCCCAACTTCAGCCGCTCCGTACTGGATCGTCAGGTGCTCTCTCCCGTGGATCTGGAGCGGCGCTTCGGCCTCTACGGCGGGAACATCTTCCAGGGAGCGATGAACCTCGACCAGCTCTTCTTCATGCGGCCGCTCCCGGGCTATGCCGACTATCGCACGCCGGTGCGCGGGCTGTACCTCTGCGGCGCCGCCACGCATCCGGGCGGCGGCGTGATGGGCGCCTGCGGCTACAACGCCGCGCGAGAGATGCTGAAAGACGCATGAACGTACTCGAGCTGAGCATCCTCGTCTTCGGCGGCGCGCTGGCGGCCGGCCTCCTCGGAGCGCTCACGGGGCTGGGAGGCGGCATCGTGATCGTTCCGCTCCTCACCCTCGTTTTCAAGGTGGACATCCGCTACGCCATCGGCGCCTCGCTCGTTTCGGTCATCGCCACTTCCTCGGGTGCCGCGGCCGCGTACGTGAAGGAAGGCTTCACCAACGTCCGGGTCGGGATGCTCCTGGAAGTCGCCACCACGGTGGGCGCGCTCACGGGCGCCTTCGTCGCCGGTCTCGTCTCTCCGCGCGTGATCGCGATCATCTTCGGGCTCGTGCTGGTGCAGTCGGCGTGGCAGACCACGCGGCAGCGCGTGGAGCACGTATCGGACGGCGAGCCGGATCCGATCTCGAAGTGGCTCAAGCTCGATTCATCGTACCCCGGCGACGAAGGTCCGCGGTTCTATCAGGTGCAGCAGGTGCCGCTCGGCTTCGGCGTCATGTACATCGCGGGAATCCTTTCGGGGCTGCTGGGGATCGGCTCCGGCGTGGTCAAGGTGCTCGCCATGGATCGCGCGATGCGGCTCCCGTTCAAGGTGTCCACCACCACGAGCAACTTCATGATCGGTGTGACGGCGGCCGCGAGCGCGGGCGTGTATCTGCATCGCGGCTACATTGATCCCGGACTCGCCTTCCCAGTGATGCTGGGCGTACTGTGCGGTGCGCTGGTCGGCGCCAGGGCGCTCCGCCGCTTCAGGACGCCGCTCCTACGCCTCATCTTCGCGGTGGTGGTGGTGGTGATGGCCTTCGAGATGCTCTACAATGGGATCACGGGAAATATCTGAGCGGCCCGCGGGCGCCAGCGGCCACGCTCCCGCCCAGGAGCGCGTGGAGCAGATGGTGGGCAACCTGCTCCGGGCAGGCGTACTCATCGCGGCGGCGGTCACGATCGCGGGCGGCATCGCGTTCATGATTCACCACGGCGCGCTCGTCCCCGACCACTCGGTGTTCAGGGGCCAGCCAGAGATGCTCAGCACCCTCACCGGCGTGATCTCGGGGGCGCTGGCGCTCCAACCGGCCGCCATCGTCCAGCTCGGGATCGTGCTGCTGATCGCCACCCCCGTAGCACGCGTCCTGCTCACGCTCGTGGCCTTCGCCGTTCAACGCGACTGGATGTATGTTCTGATCTCCGCGATAGTCCTGGCGCTGCTCGGCTACAGCCTGATAGTGGGATAGGAGCCGGCGGCAGACCTTTTGCGGAAGAGGCCGTATGCTGCGTCCGGCCGGGATGCCTGGCGCACGACGGACCACTTGGCGGGCCGAGGCCACTCGGATCACGTACTGGAGGACACCATGCGCAAGACGATCATCGCCACACTTGCGGCGGCGGTGCTACTTGGTTGTGGGAAAGACAGCACAGGGCCGGGGGACGGCAACCCGAATCCGGACCCGAAGACCTACCTGATAATGGTGAACGGGACGGATTTCTCACCCGACACGCTGCCGGCGTCGCCGGACGACACCGTCTATGTCGGCGACTACATCAAGTGGACCGTCACGGGTGCCGGCGAACACCAGATCACCTTCGTCGACGTACCGCCGAATGTGCCCGAACAGTCCACCGGCGTGCTCACGGAGGGGCAGAGTGATTCCGTCAGCTTCATCACGCCCGGAACGTACAAGTATCAGGACACCAAGAACGCCAGCGGCAATACGGGCGTCCTGATCATCACCGCGCTTCCCTGAAGCACGGTCAGCATCCCCGGCGCGGATGGCTCGGCAGCGACTCCGCCGAGCCATCCGCGTCAGAGCCCCACACCGGCGGTCTCTCCCTTGTCCAGGTAGCTCTGGTAGGCCTCTCGCAGCCAGGAGAGGCCGGCGCGGACTTCGGGCGCGCCAGCAGCGCCGGCGCGCTGCGTGACGCGCCGGCCGATCGCGTCGTACACGATCCGGCCGCGCTGATCCACGTACCCGAAGCCGTCCAGATACGCGAACCACGCGAACGACGCGGAGTCGTCGCCCGCGGCGAGGAGATCGCGTCCCCACCTGTAGCCACCGCTGGCCATGCGGAGCTGATCGAGGAGCGTCGGCGCTATGTCGGTCTGCGACCCGATCCGGTGCACGACGCTGTCCCGCACCGCGAGCGCGCCGCCCAGCCAGAGCATCGGTATGTGATAGCGCGCCGAAGCCTGCTCTCCATCGCTCGGGTGCACGCGCGGGAGCGGGTGTCCGTGGTCGCCCACTACCACCACCAGCGTGCTGTCCCACCAGGGCTGCCGCTCGGCGGCGCGGATGAAATCGCCCACGCTGCGGTCGGTGTAGGCGTGCGCGCTCAGGAACATGCTGTCGACTTCCCCACCGGGGAAGCGCGGCGCCATCGGGATCTCGAAGGGCTCGTGGCTGCTGAGCGTGAAGATGGTGGTGAAGAAAGGGCGCGGCAGCCGGGGCACGTCGGCGAGCAGCCTGGCGAGCACCACATGATCGTGCGCGCCCCACTTGGAATTGCGGTCGGCCTTCGAGAACGCGTCCTCGCCGATTATCCGATCGTAGCGCGAGTTTATGAGATAGGCCTTGATGTTCGCGAACTCGAGCTCGCCGCCGTAATAGAACGACGACGTGTACCCCGCATCGTCGAAACTGCGGCTCAGCGCCGGGAGCTCGGCCGCCTTGCGCGGAGTGTTCATGATCTGGACGTGCGGCAGCGTGGGGAATCCGCTGAGGATCGCCACCAGCCCCTGCGCGCTCCGGTCGCCGGATGCATAGAGGCTGTCGAAGAGGATCCCCTCATGGGAGAGGGAGTCGAGCATGGGGGTGACGCCGGGCACGCCTCCCAGCCGGCCCACGACCTTCGCCGTGAGGCTCTCCCAGATGAGCACGATCACGTTGGGCCGCGCTACGCGCAGCAGCGGCGCAGGATCGCCGGCACCGATCGCTACGAGACTGTCGGTGATCATCCTCGCCTGGCTCGCCGGTATTTCGGTGTACGGATTGCCCTCCGGCGCGTCGCTGCCGTAGGAGAGCGACCGAAAGAAGTTCCAGCCTACGTTGAGCGCCGCCTGGTTCGCGAACTCGTGGCTGGAGAAATAGACGCTGCTCTGGTTGAGCGGCGTCCACTGCAGACCGCCGCGGATCGGGATCACCAGCAGCCCCGCCGCGAGAAAGCTCACGGCGAAGATCGCCGCGCGACGCGCGGGCGCGACGCGCGGAGCCGGGCCCGCGTGGGACGCGGGAGCGTCGTCGCCCGCCGCCGCTCCGGCCGGTCGAAACATCACTCGGAGCAGTACGCCCGCGAACACGAGCAGCGCGGCGAAGATCAGCGCGAGCCGGAACACCGGCGCCGACTCGCTCGAGATGAGCATCTCGTGCGGCGTGGATATGTACTGCAGCGGCGTCGCGTCGAGTCGGAATCCCCAGGCTTCGAAGATCCCGAGGTCGACCACCGTGAGCAGCGCCACGAGCACGAGCGCGATCCAGGTGTAGACGCGCAGCGCGCGACGGACCAGCTTCAGCGGAAGCCAGGCGCTCGCCGCGAGCGCCAGCGCCGGGAGGGCGCTGAGATATCCCGCCGCGGAGAGATCCATTCTCAGGCCATGGATCATGGCGCCCCACGCCAGCGGGATACCCAGTGCGGCGGTACTCGCGTGGAAGTAGAGCATGAAGAGCAGCCGCGCCGCGGCGAAGATGACTACCCAGAATATGAAGTATCGGAGGAGATGTGACAGTCGGGCTCGCATGGGCTCCAGCGCCGGGGCGGAACAGTCTCGCGGCACACGGCGTATATGGTCTGGTATTGTCGTGTGGTTCGGGGCATCGGAAGGATGAACCAGTGCACCCGGGCGGTGCCAGTGGAAGATCTCCTCGGATCGGATGCTGCGCTGCGGACCTCGGTGCGCGGATGGGGTGGGAGAAAAGAGTCGACGCGGCTGGTATGTTGCTTGCGCGACTCATGAGCGAGGTGGCGTGCGGCATTTCCGTGAAACGAGGATGAGATCCGTGGTGAGAACGCGCTGTGGCTCCACTGCGAGCCTGGCTATCGCGGTCGTGGTGGCGTGTACGGCCACCACCCTTACCGCCAGTGGTGCGGCGGCTCAGTATTTCGGTCGCAACAAAGTCAACTACCAGCACTTCGATTTCCGCGCCATGCACACGGCGCACTTCGACCTGTACTACTACCCCGCCGAGTCGCTGGCCGTGGCCGAGGCGGGACGCATGGCGGAGCGCTGGTACGCCCGCCACTCCGCCGCGCTGGGCGACGAGTTCGAAAAGCGCCCGCTGGTTTTCTACGCCGACCCGCCCGATTTCCAGCAGACCAACCTGTCGGGAGGGCTCATCCCGCAGGGTGTGGAGGGTTTCACGGAGCCGCTGCGCGACAGGGTGGTGGTGCGGTTCAACGGCGTCTCGGCCGACGACGACCACCTCGTGGGGCACGAGCTCGTTCACGTCTTTCAGTTCGACATCTCCAACAAGCTCGGCGCCGGCGGCATGGCGGGATTCCAGCGGCTTCCGCTCTGGATCTCGGAGGGCATGGCGGAGTATCTGTCGATCGGCCGCGACGACCCGAACACGGCGATGTGGATGCGCGATGCCGCCGTGCGGAACGACCTCCCCTCGCTCAGCCAGCTCGGCCGCGATCCCCGCTACTTCCCGTACAGGTACGGCCAGGCGTTCTGGGCGTACATCGGCGGCAGGTGGGGCGACGCGGTGATCCCCGTGCTGTTCCGCACCGCGGTGAGGAGCGGGATGGACAACGCGCTGCGAGGGGTTCTGGGCATCGACTCGGACACGCTCTCGGCCCAGTGGCTCGAGGCGCTGCGCGCGCAGTACCTCCCGCTCGAGCGGGGGCGCACCCTCCCGGATTCCACCGGGGAGCGGATACTCGAGCCGGTGAACGAACCGGGCGCGATGGACGTGTCGCCGGTGGTGAGTCCAGACGGCAAATACGTGGCGTTCTTCACGTCGCGCGCGCTGCTCTCCACGGAGCTGTACGTGGCGGACGTGGAGACGGGAAAGATCGTCAAGAAGCTCACGAGCCCCAATACCAACAGCCACTTCGACGCGATCAGCTTCGTGACGTCCGCGGGCGCCTGGTCGCCCGACGGAAAGAAGTTCGCGTTCATTGTCTACGCGGGCGGCGACAACGCCATAAGCATCTACGACATCGCTTCGGGTGACGCCGAGCGGCAGCTCCGGTTCGACGGGATCGGCGCGATCAACGACGTGTCGTGGGGAGCCGGCGACAAGCTGGTCTTCTCGGGGATGCACGGAGGGCTGAGCGACATCTACACGTACGACATCCCCAGCGGCAAGCTCGAGCAGCTCACCGACGACCGCTACGCCAACCTGCAGCCGACCTGGTCGCCCGACGGAAAGTTGATCGCCTTCGCGACGGACAGCGGTCCCGACACCGACTTCGACCAGCTCCGCTTCGGAAAGATGAACATCGCCATCCGCGACGTCGCCACGGGCGAGACGCGGCTGGTCCCGATGTTCGATGGCGCGAAGCACATCAACCCGCAGTTCACGCCGGACGGACGGGAGCTCTACTTCATCTCCGACCGCGGGGGCATCAGCGACGTTTTCCGCGTGGACCTCGCGTCGGGCGCCGTCAACAGGGTCACCAAGGTGGCTACGGGGATCAGCGGCATCACCGACCTGTCGCCCGCCATCTCGGTGGCGGAACAGACGGGCCGCCTCGTCTTCAGCGTGTTCCATCATGGTGGATACGTCCTTCGCAGGATGGATCCGCAGGCGGCACAGGGCGTGACGCTGGCATCCACCGCACCCGACACGCTGACCGTGAGCGGCATACTCCCTCCGAACGTACCGGGCGGAGGACTGATCACGCGGCGCATCCACGATGCCACGACCGGCCTGCCGCCGCAGGAGAGCTACCCCACTTCCGCCTACAAGTCATCGCTGTCGATCGACTACCTCGGCTCGCCGGGCGTGGGTATCGGCGTAGCGTCTGGCCCCTACGGCGGCATCCAGGCCGGCGGCGGCGTGGCCGCGTACTTCAGCGACCTGCTCGGGAACAACGTGGTGGGCGCGCAGATCTCCGGCGGAGGCGACATCCGAAACTTCGGTGGACAGGCCATCTACCAGAACCTGTCGCACCGCCTGAACTGGGGAGTCGGCCTCTCGCATACGCCGTATCTCACGGGATTCGTTGCGTACCAGGACACTACCGTGAGCGTTCCCGGCGGCGAGTATCCGGCGTACATAATCAACCAGCTCCTGCAGCGCATCTATTACGAGCAGGCCTCGTTCATGACGCAGTACCCGTTCTCGATGACGCGGCGCGTCGAGTTCAACGCGGGCTACACCCACGTGGGATACGGCGGTGAAAACCGGCGCTACCTCGTGGTCGGGAATCAGGCGTACGAGTTGCCGAAGGGAGACATTCCCAATCAGCCGCCCTCGATCGGCTACGGCCAGGTGAGCGCTGCGCTCGTGGGCGACTACTCGTTCTTCGGCTTCACATCGCCGATCGCGGGAGGACGCTACCGCTTCGAAGTGGGCCCCACGTTCGGCGGAATCAACTTCGTCAACGTCCTGGCGGACTACCGGCGCTACTTCTTCGCCCGCCCGATCACCTTCGCCTTCCGCGCCGTGCACGTGGGACGCTACGGCAACGGCTCCGAAGACCAGCGGCTCTACCCCATGTACGTGGGCGATCCGCAGCTCGTGCGCGGCTACGAATTCGACAACTTCAGGCAGCAGGAATGCTTCGGAGCCAGCAGCTCGAGCACTTGCCCGGCCTTCGATCGCCTGATCGGAAGTCGTATCGGCGTGGCGAACTTCGAGATCCGCATCCCGCTGCTCGGCACGGAGCAGCTCGGCCTCATCAACTTCCCGTACGTGGCAACCGAGATCGCACCGTTCGTGGACGCCGGCGTGGCGTGGACGGCCGATCAGTCGCCCACGATCGAGTTCGCTCGCCGTTCCACGGGCCGCGTCCCGGTCTTCAGCACCGGCCTGTCGGCGCGCATGAACATACTTGGCTACCTGGTGCTCGAGGCGTACTACGCCTACCCGTTCCAGCGCCCCGACAAGGGCGGCCACTTTGGCTTCCAGATAGCGCCGGGGTGGTGAGCAGTCGATGACCGGGCGGTTCAGGGACCGCGTCGACGCGGGGCGCGTCCTCTCTCGCAGCCTCGCCGCCTACGCCGGGAGACCGGACGTGCTGGTGCTCGCGCTCCCGCGCGGGGGAGTGCCGGTGGCGTTCGAGGTGGCGCAAGCGCTGGGGGTGCCGCTGGATGTATTCGTCGTGCGGAAGCTCGGGATGCCGGGGCACGAGGAGTACGCCATCGGAGCCATCGCGAGCGGCGGCGTGCGAATAGTGAACGAGGATGCGATCCGCACGTTCGGCATCACCGATGCGGAGATCGACGCGGTGGCGGCCGAGGAGGGCGTGGAGCTGGAGCGCCGCGAGCGCCGCTACCGTGGTGGGAGACCGCCCCCCGACGTCGCGGGCAGGACGGTGATACTCGTGGACGACGGCCTGGCCACCGGCTCCACGATGCGCGCCGCGGTGGAGGCATTGCGTGAAGAGGGAACGGCGAGACTCGTGGTCGCGGTCCCTACCGCGGCACCCGAGACGTGCGACGAGATCGGAGCGCTCGTGGACGAGATGGTCTGCGCCATCACGCCGGAACCGTTCTACGCCGTCGGTCTATGGTACGAGGACTTCGGCCAGACCACCGATGAGGAAGTCCACGACCTCCTCGCCATCGCGTCCGGCGACGACCGTCTACCCGGCGGCGACCGTCCTTCCGGCGGCGACGATCCCTCCGGCGGGGAAGGCGATCGTGGCCGTCAGAGCGATCCCGGGGCCGATCGGCGAGCCGGGCCGCCACCAGGCGGCTCCGAAGACCGCGCGCGCTGAACACGTCCCGCGCGGCCCCGGGGCCACGCGGGACGTGTTCAGCGCCACCGCGGCGGCCGCTCCAGCCAACGCCGCGTCACGCTCCCGTCGCCGCTCCCCAGCCCTCGTCCACGCTCCCAACCGCGCCCGCGCAGCGCGCCGAGCAGCACGCCTGCCAGACCGATCCCCGTGACGGCCACCAGCTCGCGGTGCTTGCGCAGCCAGAGTTCGACGCTGAACGACCGTGAGCGGCTGTCGAAGCGGCCGTGCGCGCCGTGGTCGCCGGGAAGCGGCTCCCACAGATTGTTCGGCCGGTCCGGATCCGCGGGCTCGCTGGTCTGCTGCGACGCGTAACCCGACCTGGCGAGATATCTGTCCGCGAAGTCGGGCGCGAGCTTGTTTCCATACACCGCCTCGACGCTCGGCCACCCCACGCTGAGCTCGCGACCGCAGTCGTTGCGCGCCGCCCAGGCAACCGCATCGGCACCGACTTCCGGGTCGAAGATCGGCGGTACGGGCTGCGGCCTGCGCGGAAGCAGGCTCTTGACCCAGGAGAACTGCGGCGTGTTCAGCGCCGGCATGTGCACGAGTGTGACACGAACATTGCTGCGTTCGTGGATCAGCTCCGTGCGAAGCGACGCGGTGAAGCCCAGGATCGCGTGCTTGGCGGCGCAGTAGGCCGACTGGAGCGGTATGCTGCGATAGGCCAGCGCGCTGCTCACCTGGATGATCACCCCGCGATCGCGCTCCGACATCCGCTTCAGCGCCGCCAACGTTCCGTGCACTACCCCCAAGTAGGTGACGTTGGTGACGCGCTGGTACTCCTCGGGGAGCATCTCCCTCACGGGAGAGAATACGGAGACCATGGCGTTGTTGACCCAGATATCGATGGGCCCGAGCCCGGCTTCTACTTCCGCCGCAGCGCGCTCCACCGCCGCCGCGTCCGACACATCGGTGGGGATGACGAGCCCCTTCCCACCCAGCCTCTCGCAGTCGCGCCGCGCGCCCTCGAGCCCATCCCGGCCGCGCGCCAGAAGTGCCACGGCCGCACCATCGCGGGCGAAACGCCTCGCGATGGCGCGGCCGAGTCCGGCGGACGCTCCGGTTACTACTACGACTTCCCGCTTGCTCATGCGATCACCGATCCTCGACAAGAGATGGCGCCGCGCACCACCAGTCTGGTGGTACGCCGTCGCCCATCCTTCGAGTCATCGCAGAGGATGTGCCGGGGGGACGGGGGAGGAAGCAGGAACTACCGGGGGGACGGGGAACAGGAAACAGGAACTGCACACGTTCCATCGCAGTTCCTGCTTCCTGCTTCCTGCCCCCTCCTCCCTCCCCCCCTCACGGATGGGCGCTGGCGAAGCCATCCTCGGAAGCATTGTTGGTGACGTTCACGGGGCCGCTGCCGTCCGCGTTCATCACGTAGACCTCTTCGTTGCCGTCGCGCCGGGAATCGAAGACCAGCTTCGTGCCGTTCGAGGTCCACGACACGTTGCCGTCGAGCACGTTGTTATCCGTGAGGCGGACCGGCGAGCTTCCGTCGGCGTTCATGACGTAGATCTCGAAGTCCTTGTTGGTGACGTCGCCCGGATCGGGAGCATCGCGCGTCGACTGGAAGGCGATCTTCGATCCGTCGGGTGACCACGCCGGGAGTTGATCGCCCCAGGCGCCGTTCGTGAGCCGCGTGATGTTGGACCCGTCGGCGTCCATCGCGTAGATCTGGTCGGTACCATCGCGGTTCGACTGGAAGACGATCTTCGAGTCGTCCGGCGACCAACTGGGCCCGTTCGCGAGAGCGCCGTCGCTCGTGAGCGCGTGCTGGTCGGAACCGTCGGCGTTCATCACCCAGATTTCGCCCACATAGTCGGTCGCGCCGACTTGCAGGATCTGCGCGAAGGCGATCTTCGTTCCGTCGTGCGACCACGCCACGCGGCCGTTCTGTCCGTCCGCGGTCGTGAGCCGCGTCTGGTTCGAGCCGTCCGCGTCCATTACCCATATGTCGAGGCCGTCGCTCGTGCGCTCGCGGTTGGACGAATAGACGATCTTCGAGCCGTCGGGCGACCAGCTCGGAAGCGTGGACAGATCGGGATCCTCGTCCGAGGTGAGCTGCAGGAGCCCGCTCCCATCCTCGAGGATCGTGTAGATGTTGTACTCGCCCGAGCGCGAGCTCGCGAAAGCGATGACGGCGGGCGCCGGCGGCCCACACGTAACCATGAAATTGACGGCGGCGTCCCCGCCCGATGACACTTCCACGGTGCGCGGGTTGTCGCCTCCCACGGTGCAGGACGCTCCCTGGCCAGTGAGCTCCACCGAGTGCGAGCCCGCTGCGACGGCTATGGAAACGTCTCCGTTCGCATCCACGCCCTGGCCGGCGCCATCGTCGACTTTGATCGTGTACGCACTCGGCCCGGATCCGGTGGTGGTGACGCTCACGGTGATGGATCCCGTGTTCGGCCCCGTGCCGTTGTCGTCACCGCAGGCGGCCAGCGCGGCCGCCAAGGTGAGTGCGCACAGCAGGCGCGCAGCCGAGCGGACGGAAATAGAGCTCTTCATGAAATGACATCCTCCAGAGGTCGTACTCGGAAGCTTGCGATGGCCGCCGGCGGAACGCGGACGACGCCAGGTCATCGAAGCAAGGCGCCACCAGCCTCGGCAAACCCGGTACCACGACGTCGCCGCCGGGTGAGAGGCGGGCCGCAAAGTGAAGCGCCGAACACCGCGCGCCGGGCGAAGTTCGCCATCCATTGCGGTGCGGAGGTAACCCACACGCGCTGAATTGACTTGATAATGTAGTTTGTTATGTATGTCATAAATAATTGCAATGACGCCTTTTACGCAATATCGCCTTCAGTGCGACATAAAGGCGCGGCGATCCCACCGTGACGGCCTCGACGCCCGGGCGAACTGGTCGAAGCTGGTCGGCAGGATGGCGGCGATTCGCACCGCCACTCACGAACCGGTGCGCTGAAAGGGCCACGCGGGCGCGCGGGGCGCCGTATTCGTGGCTCCCAGCCACACGTTGGCGATCGCCTGCGCCACATCCCACGGCGCGCTGTTGGTGATGTTGGTGAGCACGATCACCGTCAGCCGCTGATCCGGATAGCGGACGATCGCGTTGGTGAAACCGCGCGTCTCCCCGTTGTGCGTGAGTCGCAGCCGCCCCCGGTCATGGTCCACGAACCAGCCGAACCCGTAGCTCGTCTTCGTGCCGTCGCTCAGCGCGGCGGGCGTCCACGAAAGCTTCCGCGCATCCGCGCCCACCAGCGTGTGGTTCTCGAGCGCGCGATCCCACTTCGCCAGGTCCGACACCGATGTGTAGATCCCCCCGTCGCCGAGCACCGCGCTGGTACTGCTCTGGTCCGTACGGGCGAAGCCGTCGCCGCGCCTGCTGTAGCCGAAGGCGCGCTCCGGGACCGTGGAGATCCCCTCTCGATACGCTACCGTGCCGTCCATCCCCAGCGGCTCGAAGATGCGATCGTGCAGGAAGCGCGCATACGGCTCGCCGCTCGCATGCTCGACAACGAGCGCGAGCAGGGCGTAGCCGGTATTGCTGTAGCGGAACGCCGAGCCGGGCGGGAAATACGTGCTGTCGGCGCGGCCGATGAGGTCGAGCACGTCGCGATCGTGAACCTGCTCGGTGGCCGTGTCGGGAACGAAGTCCTCGTACGCCCAGAGGCCGGACGTGTGCGTGAGGAGCTGGCGCACGGTGACGCCGCGCGCATACGCGGGGAAGCCGGGCAGGATGTCGATCACGCGATCGTCGTACGAGAGCTTCCCGTCGCGCACCAGCAGCATGATCGCCGTGGCGGTGAACTGCTTGCTGAGCGACGCGAGGCGGTAGTCGGTGCCGGGGGTGGCGCGCACGCGCGCTTCCACGTCGGCCAGCCCGTACGAATGCATGTACGCTACCTCGCCGTCGTGGACGACGAGCACGCTCCCGCCCGGCCCCTCGGGCAGGTCGTAGCGGGCCATGAGCGAGTCGACCGTGTGCCCGTTCGCAGGAGGATTGGAGGCGCCTGCCGGCGCCTCCGCGCCGTCCGACGACGGAGCCGCGCCGCGTGAGGAACCGCCGCAACCGGTCAGCGAGAACGAAAACGCCAGCGCGAGAGCTACTGCCACTGCGCGTGTGCAGCGAACGTAGGAGGTGGATTTCATCCCGAACCATGCCGCCGCCGCACCCGGCGCCGCAAGTCCCGGCCGAGTTCGCTGCGCGCCGCTGGCGAAGCGCGTGTGCCGGGCGCAACTTTGCCGTTCCGCCTGGCCCCTTTCCCGTCGCCGTTGTTCGCACGATCCACCCTCCCGACTCTCCCTCGACATGAACACATCCTCCGCCCACGCACTCGGCTGCCGCCGCCGACTCCGGCCCACCACCTCGCGCGCCGCGGCCGCCACACTCGCGGCGCTCGCCCTCGCGATCGCATCCGCCTGCGGAGACGCGCGCTCCCCGGACGACGCCGCGGCCCCGAAGTTCGTGTCGACGACGCAGACCAGCGGCACCACGGCGCTGCTCCAGTCGGTGAGCGTGGTCGACTCCGAGGTCGTCTGGGTGAGCGGGCACCGTGGAACGTGGCTGCGCACCACCGATGGCGGGACGACGTGGCGCGCCGGCGTGGTGCCCGGAGCAGACTCTCTGGAGTTTCGCGATGTCGAAGCGATTGCCGCCGACACCGCCTACCTCATGAGCGCCGGCAACGGCGACCTGTCGCGGATCTACAAGACAGTGGACGGGGGCGAGAGCTGGCAGCTCCAGTACACGAACCACATCGAGAAGGCATTCTACGACTGCATGGCGTTCTGGGACTCCCGGCACGGCATCGCGATGAGCGACGAAGTGGACGGGCGCTTCCCTGTCATCGCCACCGCCGATGGCGGCGCGCACTGGGCTGTCGCGGAGCCGGGCACTCTGCCGCCCGCGCTTCCGGGTGAAGGGAGCTTCGCATCGAGCGGGAGCTGCGTCACGGCGCGCGCGCCCGGCAGGGCGTGGATCGGCACGGGCAACACGAGCGCCACGCGAGTTCTGTTCACGGCGGATGGCGGCGCGAGCTGGAGCGTCGCGAACACCTCGCTCCCCTCCGGAGAAGGGGTGGGCATCGGCTCCGTGGCGTTTCGCGACGATCTCCACGGCGTGGTGATGGGAGGGTCCATGCTGGACACCGCCGCGCGCATCGACAACCTGGCCTTCACTTCCGACGGCGGTAGGAGCTGGCGCACCGGCACACGCGCGCCGCTGCGCAGCGCCATCTACGGGGGGAGCTACGTTCCCGGAGCGCGCGTGCCCACGCTGGTGGTGGTGGGCCCGGGCGGAGCGGCCGCGACTTTCGATGAGGGGCGAAGCTGGACTCCGCTGGACAGCGGATCGTACTGGGCGGTCTCATTCGCTTCGCCGAGTGCCGGATGGGCCGTCGGTCCGCGCGGACGCATCCAGCGCTTCTCGCTCGCCCCCTGATCGGCGGGTAGTCCGCGAGGGGGCGGGCGCGTCCGTTCCGGGGGGCCTGCCTCTTGCACCGGCCTGGCCCGACGGCGCGGGCGCGCGGATCGCCGCGACGCCCGCGCCAGTCGCAGCCACCGATGTCTTCAGCCGCAATCACACGCCTCGGCGCAGACGTTCGCGAGATGCTTCGCGAACAACTCGAGTTCCGCGAGCTCCTCGTGAGCATCGTGCGCCGCGACCTGCTCATCCGTTACAAGCAAACCGTGATGGGGTTCGGGTGGGCCATCTTCATGCCCGTGCTGAACACCGTGATCTTCTCGGTGATCTTCACCCGGGTCACGCGGCTCGACACGGGCGGGATTCCCTACCCCATCTTCGCCTTCGCGGGACTCCTTCCCTGGAACTTCTTCGCCACCTCGCTCCGCTTCTCCGTGGCGTCGCTCACGGGCAACAGCGGGCTGGTCACCAAAGTGTACTTCCCGCGCGAGCTTTTCCCGCTCTCGGCCGTGCTCGTTTCGCTCATCGACTTCGCCGTGGCCTTCGTCGTGCTGGTCGCATTGATGGTGTACTACCGGATCGGCGTGACCTGGACCGTGCTCTTCCTGCCCGTGGTGCTGCTCGTTCAGATGGCGTTCACCATCGGCGTTGGGCTGCTTCTATCCATGGCCAATCTGTTCTATCGCGACGTGAAGTATCTCTTCGAGGTAGTGATCACGGTCTGGATGTTCGCGACCTCCGTGGTCTATCCCGTGCAGCTCGTGGGGGGAAGACTGGCCCGGGTGCTGATGCTGAATCCGATGACTCCGATAATCGACGCGTACCGCGCGGTGCTTCTCCGCGGCACGCTTCCCGATCCGGGGCCCTTCGCCGCCGCCGCTGCGCTCTCGGTCGCCGTGCTCGCGATCGGCTGGGTGGTGTTCCACCGGATGGAGTTTCGCTTTGCCGAAGAGATCTGACTCCCACATACCCGCCGTGGTGTTCGACGGCGTATGGAAGAAATTCCGGCGCGGCGAACGTGCGGACAGTCTCCGCGACCTCATCCCGGCCGCGACCCGCAGAGTGATTCGCGGCAAGCCGCCGGCCGATGAGCTGGTGGATGGGAGCGGCGACTTCTGGGCGCTCCGCGACGTGTCGTTCGAGGTGAGGCCCGGCGAGGCGCTGGGAATCATCGGTCCCAACGGCGCCGGCAAGTCCACCATCCTGAAGCTCCTGACGCGCATCCTCAAGCCCACGCGCGGAACTTCGTCGGTGCGCGGGCGCACCGGGGCGCTGATCGAAGTAGCGGCCGGCTTCCACGCGGATCTCACGGGGCGCGAGAACATCTACCTGCAGGGCGCGATCCTGGGAATGAAGCGGCGCGAGATCGCTCGCACCATGGATGCCATCATCGACTTCGCCGACCTCGCCGAGTTCATCGACACGCCGGTGAAGCGATTCTCCAGCGGCATGAGCGCGCGGCTCGGCTTCTCCATCGCCGCGCACCTCGAGCCCGACGTGCTGATAATCGACGAGGTGCTGAGTGTGGGCGACATGGCGTTCCAGCAGCGCTGCCTGGACAGGATGAAGCTCTTCAAGCAGCGCGGCGTGGCCATAGTCTTCGTTTCGCACAATCTGCAGCAGGTGGCGTCGCTCTGCGACCGCGGGATCTTCCTGAACCGCGCGGTGCGCGCGTGCGGGCCGGTACAGGACGCGCTGGCGGCGTACGTGAACGGCACGGACGCCCTGCACGACACCGGCGCCGGCACCGCCATCGAGATCACCGGCGCGACGCTCACCGATGCCGAAGGCGCTCCCGTCTCCTCGGTGGAGCCGGGCGTACCGCTCAGGCTCTCGGTCGAGTACGCCGCGCACGCCAGGCTGAGCGATTTCCACTTCGGCTTCGTGATCTATCGCTCGACCGACAACATGATCGTGTACGATGGCGGCATCGGCTGCGAGGAAGTGGGGCTCGGCACCGTGCGCGACGGTCAGACGATCCACCTCGACTTCGATTTCGCGGCGCACCTCGTCCGGGGCCGCTATCACATCCAGGTCCACGTCTTCCACAATCCGGCCCAGGCGCATCTGTGCAGGTATTCGCCGGCCGCGTCGTTCGGCATCGCGGAGTCGAGATCGTATGCCGGAGTCGCGGACGTCGGACTCGCGTGCGCGCCGGCGACGGCCGCCCTTTCGAGCGACGAACCCGTTCGGCCGGCGAGCGGGTGGTAGGCCGGCGCGGAGCGTCCGTACGGAGCCATGAGCACACCGCTGCAATCGGTTTCGGTCGTGATCCCCTGCTACTCGCAGGCCCATCTCCTCCCGGAAGCGATCTCCAGCGCGTGCGCGCAACGCGGCGCCGCCGTGGAAATCGTGGTCGTGGATGACGGGTCGCCGGACGACGTCGGCGGCGTGGCAGCGCGCTTCTCCGGAGTACGCTGCATCAGACAGAGCAATCGGGGGCTCTCGGCGGCGCGCAATACCGGCCTGCGCGCCAGCGGCGGTGAGTTCGTAGTGTTCCTGGACGCGGACGACAGGCTCCTTCCCGGAGCGCTGGCAGCCGGGCTCGAGTGTCTGGCGTCCCACCCCGGCAGCGCCTTCGCCTACGGCGACTTTCGCTTCATGAGCGCGGATGGCACGCCGCTCGACCGCCGCGTGCGGCCACCGCTCGACGAAGATCTGTACGGCGGCATGCTGGTGCGCAACCACATCGAGATGCTGGCAACGGTGATGTTCCGGCGGCGCGTCCTGGAGCTCGAGGGCGCGTTCGACGCCTCGCTACGCTCGGCGGAAGACTACGACCTGCTGCTCCGGATCGCGCGGCGCCACCAGACCAGCTCGCACGACGCTCTCGTGGCCGACTACCGCCGTTACGGCCGGGACCGGAGCAGTCTCTCGAGCAACCCGGGAGCGATGCTCGGCTCGACCATGAAAGTGCTGCACGCGCAGCGCCGCCATGCGCGCGGCAACCGATTCCGCGAGCGGCAGCTCGCGGACGGGATGCGTTTCTTCCGCGACTATTACGGCGGCGAGCTGGTGGCCGAGGTGCGCGCACTCATCCGCGGGAAGCATCTGCTCGCCGCGTCACGCGGCATGCTGCTCCTGCTGCGCCACTACCCTCGCGGAGTCGCCGAACGCCTCCTGCGCCGCGCCCGCGCGGCGGTGCGCCCGGCCCACGGCTGACTTTCGCGCGATGGGGCGCTCGTGGCCGTGCGCGCGGCGGAGCACATATGGCGGAGCATACGCTGCCACGGCGCTTCGCGGACGCGCCGGTCCGCGGCACGGAACCTGACGTCTGCACCCGTCCCTGTTGGACCATCAGCCGTAAGGTGCCCGCAGAATGAGCAGTCCGGCGCCAGTGGCCCGAGTCGCGGTCGTCATCCCGTGTTACAGACAGGCGCACTTTCTGGGCGACGCCATCGGGAGCGCACTCGATCAGACCTTTCCGCCATCGGAAGTAGTGGTCATCGATGATGGCTCCCCCGATGATGTGCGCGGCGTGGCGGCGTGCTTTGCCGGCGTCCGCTACATCAGGCAGCGCAACCAGGGGCTCTCGGCGGCACGCAATGCCGGCCTGCGGGCGACCACGGCGGAGCTCCTGGTATTTCTCGACTCGGATGATCGGCTCCTCCCGCACGCACTGGAGCGCGGGGTCGCGCAGCACGAATGCCACGCCGGGTGTGGCTTCGTCGCGGGGCGGATGCACACGATAGCGGCCGACGGCTCGCTTCTCCGGCGCTGGGAGCCCTTCCCCGCCGCGGACGATGAGTTCGCGCAACTTCTCATCAATCACTGCGGCATCTATCCGCTGGCGGTCATGTACCGGCGGGCGGCTATCGAGGCGGTGGGAGGCGGCTTCGACACCACGCTGCGCTCGGCCGAGGACTGGGACATGGACATCCGCCTCGCACGGCGCTTCCCGTTCCACCTGTACAACGAACCCGTGGCGGAATACCGGAAGCACGGCGCCAACATGACCCGCAACGCTCCGGTCATGCTCGCCTCGATCATCCGGGTGCTGCACGCGCAGCGCGACCTCACCAGACGCCAGCCGCATCTCGAGCCGGCGCGTCGCAGCGGGATCGCGCGCGTACAGTCGTATTTCACCGAGCAGGTCATCACGCAGATCCACGAAGACATCTCGGCGGGCCGCTGGCGCCCGGCGCTGGAGAAGTGCTGGACGCTGCTCCGCTGGCACCCGCACGTCGCCATGGAACGGGTGGCGCTGAAGTGGAGGAAGCTCGCGCACGGACGAGAGGCAAACGACGGGGTCGGGTGGGTTTGGTGGGGGGTGGGGGCGGCCCGCCCCGCGGCCCCCGCCCCCCA
>CAZTTY010000065.1:0-20970 GCA_964616815.1 uncultured Gemmatimonadaceae bacterium
TCATGCCCGCTTCCGCAGGCATGACTTCATGGGTGTGCACTTCCCTGTTTCCTGTTTCCTGTTCCCTTCCCCCTCCCCCCCCCTCACCCCGCGCCCTCCAGCACCTCGGCCACCACGGCCCCCGCGCTCTGCGCGGCTGCGGCGTCGGCGTCGAGGTGGAACACGGCGCGGATGCGGGACGAAGACCACGGAGACGTGAGCACACCACGCTCGGCGCAGGCGGCGACGACCGCGAACGCATCGCGGCCGGGCGGAAGATCGATCATGACGATGTTCGTGTCGGGCGGCACGACAGAGGCGCCGGCCGTACCATCGACCAGCGTGGCGAATGTCCTCGCGTTGGCGTGATCGTCGGCAAGGCGATCGATGTGGTGGTCCAGCGCGTGGAGCACCGCCGCCGCGAGTATGCCGGACTGGCGCATGCCGCCGCCGAAGCGCTTGCGCACGGTCCACCCTTCCTCGATCGCGTCGCCGGGACCCGCGAGCGCGGCGCCGACCGGGGCGCCGAGCCCCTTCGAGAAGGAGACCATCACGGTATCGGCGCAGGCGGCGAAGTCGGGAAGAGCGGTGCCGCTCGCCACCGACGCGTTCCACAGGCGCGCGCCATCCAGGTGTACGCCGAGGCCATGCTCCTTCGCCAGATCGTGAATCGCGCGCAGCTCGTCCAGAGGCGTGATCTTTCCGCCGGCGCCGTTGTGGGTGTTCTCCGTGCAGACCATGCTGGCCGCGGGCGCGACGCGCGACGTCGGACGTATGGCGGCGGAGAGCGCGCCGGCATCCATGACGGACGCGGAACCGCTCACGGGGCGCACCTGCACGCCGCTCAGAGCCGCGGCACCGGCGTACTCGTAGTGGATGATGTGCGCGCCGTCGTCGAGCAGGATCTCCGTACCGGGGCGCGAGAGGAGCCACACGCCCGTCTGGTTGGCCATCGTTCCCGTGGGGAAGAACAGCGCCTTCTCCTTGCCCAGCAGCTCGGCGATGCGCTCCTCCAGCCGGCGCACCGTGGGATCGCCATCCAGGACGTCGTCGCCGACTTCGGCGGCGGCCATCGCCTCGCGCATGGCGCGCGTGGGGCGCGTTACCGTATCGCTTCGCAGGTCTATCCGCATTGATGTGGTGTGGGTACGGGGCTCGCATCCGGCGGCGGCGGGCGGGCGCCCGCCGTCACGCGGGAAGATAGCAGGGGTGCGCGGGAGCGACGGGAAGGCGCACCTGTGCCCCCGCTCCCGCCCGTACGGTACGGCCTCAGTCCTCGAGTGTGGCCCGCTGCAGCCTGCGGACGCGGCGCAGCTCGTAGATGCGCCCCACCTCGCCGCCGAGTATGAAGATCACCGCGGAGTAGTAGACCCAGGCCACGACTATCGCCAGCGCGTAGAGTGTCCCGGTATAGAGGCTCCCCGGGTTGAACTTCCCCACGTACGCCGTGAAGAGATTCTTGGCCAACTCGAAGAGTATGCTCGTCACTATCGCGGCGAGCATGGCGGACTGCCAGCGGATGCGCCGGTTGGGGATGAATTTGTAGAGCGAGAAGAACATCAGCACGATGAAGGCCGTGGCTATCAGCGTTCCGAACCAGTAGTCGAGGCGGCCCATCACCTCCGCGTGGATGCCGAGCCGTTCGACGATCTCCATGCCGCGCGAGGTGGCCAGCTTGAGGTACGCGTTGATGAACGTGTACGCGGCGAAGAGTATGGTGCTGAAGATGGTGAGCTTGATGTCGAAGAGCTTCCCGCCGACGATGCTGCGCCCCTCCTCGATGTCGAACACCTCCCCGAGCACGGTGCGCAGCGTGCCGAAGAGTCGTGTCGAGAACCACACGAATCCGATCAGGCCGAAGAGCCCCACGGAGCCGCGCGAGTTTATGACATCGTTTATCAGCTTGTGTATGGGCGTGTCGGTGCCCGGTGCGTGCGGCGGGAGGAGCTGATCGATGAACGCCCAGAGGCTCGCCGTGGACTCGACCGCGCTCTGATGGAGGATGTAACCGAGTCCCGAGAGCAGAAGCAGGACGAACGGTACCGAGGCCAGGAGGAAGTTGAACGCGATCGCCCCGGCCAGAAAGAAGATGTTGTCGTCGCCGGCGTTGTCCCAGATGCGCTTGAGGTAGTCTTTCAGCGTCCACCAGAAGCGCACCAGCAGCGGGCGCGACGCCACGCCCGATGCGCGCCGCGCCACCCGCTCGCGGAGGCTACTCTGGCTGCGCGCTATCCGCTCGACTCTCTGCATCCGCGTCGGAGGCGGCGTTCCGGCGGTCGGCACGCACCACTTCCGCACCCGCGTGGTATGCGGCCTTGGTCTCGGCGATCCTGGCCTCCAGCTCGTCGCGCGCCTGCTGCGCGGCCTCGCGGCCGGCCCGGATCGCCTCGGCAGCCTGCCGCTTGCGGAACTCCAGCGAGTGGCGCGCGAGCTCCAGCCGGTCTTCGACGTTCCGTCTGGCCTGCTCGTAGTGGTCCACTACGGAATCGGAGAGATCCTCCGCGGCGCCGCGGGCCGCGGCACGCACGCGCCGCGCACCGCGCTGGAGCTCGCGTCGGGTCTCCTCGCCGGAGCGCGGCGCATAGAGCAGCGCGAGTCCCGCGCCGATCGCCAACCCCACTAGGAATGTTCCGGTTCCGCTCCCACGTCTCTCGATCACCACGTACGGCTCATCGACATCGTAGTCTTCATCACGCCTCATTTCCGGTCTCCTGGTCGACTTCCCACGGCGTATGTATCCCTCACCGCCGCCCCTTTGACTTGCTCTTCGATGCAGCTCGCTCCTTCGACGCCGAACCGCTCCTGCTCTTCTTCGCCGGCGCCGATGTTCCCGTCTCATGGCTCTGGCCGTTGGAACCCACCAGCGCCGCGAGCTCCGAGCGTACTTCGGCAAGGCGCATTCCCAGCATCTTCGCGGTCCGCTCGGCATCGCCGCCGGTCATGGAAAACGTCCGCAGCACCATCTGACGCCGTGCGTCCGCCATGGTCGAACCCACGGGGAGCGTGACGGTTCCCGCCGAGTCGCCCGCGCTCCTGAGGTGCCGGGGCACGATGTCGTCCACCGTGATGGTCGACCCGTGCGACATGATCACCGCGCGCTCCACCGCGTTCTTCAGCTCGCGCACGTTACCCGGCCAGTTGTATGAGAGGGTCCACTCCATGGCGGCCTCGTCGAAGCCGGTGAGCCGCTTCCCGTTCTGCTCCGAGAAGCGCCCCAGGAATTCGGTGGCCAGGAGTTTGAGGTCGCCCATCCGCTCCCTGAGCGGCGGGATGAAGATCTCCACCACGGCGAGACGATAGTAGAGATCCTCGCGCAGGTCACCCTCCTCGAGCGCCTTCTGGAGATCCTTGTTCGTGGCGGCGAGTACGCGGATGTCCACGGAGATCTCCTTCTTCCCGCCCAGGCGGCGCACCGTGCGCGATTCCAGAGCGCGCAGCAGCTTGACCTGGATGTCGGGCGCCATCTCCGCCACCTCATCCAGGAAAAGCGTGCCACCGTCGGACATCTCGAAGGCACCGGGCTTCTCGTTCGTGGAGCCCGTGAACGCTCCCTTCTCGTGGCCGAAGAGCTCGTTCTCGAGGATGTCCTTCGGGAGGGCCGCGCAGTTGAGCGCGAAGAAGGGGCCCTTCGCCCGCTCGCTCTTCTGGTGGAGTGCCCTCGCCACCAGCTCCTTCCCGGTTCCGGATTCGCCGAGGATGAGGACGCTGGCCGTGGAGGGCGCCACCGCGTCGATCACGCGATACATGCTGCGCATCGCGTCGGACTGGCCCGTGAGCTCGCCGTAGTGCGTGAGCGCCTGCAGCTCGGAGGTCAGGGCCAGGTTGGCTCGCTTGACATCGAACTTGTCGAGCGCCTTCGGGATCAACGCCTTGAGCCTGTTGAGCTTCTCGGCGGTGAGCGGCTTCTCTATGTAGTCGTACGCTCCCTGACGCATCGACTGAACCGCGGAGTCCACCGTGGCCTGGCCGGTGATGATGATGCACTCGGTGGTGATCGACCCGGTCTGCATGGCCTTGAGAAGCGCTATGCCATCCACCTTCGGCATCTTGAGGTCGGCGAGCACGACTCCATACTCGCCGGATTCGAGCTGGTCGAGCGCCTTCTGGCCGTCCACGGCGACGTCCACCTCGTACCCTTCGTCCTGCAGGATGGCGCTGAGCCCTTCGGTGATCGCGCGCTCGTCGTCGGCTATCAGGATCCTTGCTGTCGGCATATATGCTTTCGGTTCCTCTACTCGCGCCCAGCGGCGCGGAAATGAAGCTCCAGCCCGTCGCTGACTCTCTTCAGCGCCACACCACCAATCCCGATCGCCTCCACCACCGCATCGTCGAGAGGCGGCACCGGCGGAGCACAGCGGATCGTGGCAACCACCAGTGCGGCGCCCTCCACGTCATCGTCAGCGAGCCTTTCCATCGAGCAGCGCACCACGGCGGGGGTCCCCGCGCCCGCCGCCGCCTCGAGTGCCGCCGCGAGCGCGAGTCGCGCTACCGGCGCGCTCGCGGCAACGGCGAGCGGTGCCTCTCCGCGCCGGTCGAGCGTCACCGAAGCGAGCGCGGTTCCCACCTCTGCGCTCGGCGCCGCCCTCGCGGATGCGCCCGCGATGGCACGGTGCAGCGCCACCATCGGCAGCATCGCGCTCCACAAATCTACCGGCGTGGCGAGGGGACGCGCCAATTCGAGGAGTGCCTGCACGAGCTCCGCCGCGCGCTCCGACTCGCTCGCAGCCGATTCGGCGAAGCGCCCGATCGAAGCCGGGTCGCCGGATCCACGCGCCAATCGACTCCGAACCACCTCCAGATTCACGGCCACGCCGTTGAGCGGGTTTCTGATCTCGTGCGCCGCCCGATCCACCAGCCTCTGCAGGCAATCGAGCCAGAGGCGAGCCGCCCGGTCTTCTATTCGCCCGCCTCCATGTCGTCCGGCGCAGCCACCACGCCCCTGCTGCTGTCCGGCGAGCGATGCTGGACCGGGGGCTTCACATATCGGCTCACGGCTTCCGCCGTATTGCCCACCTTCAACTGCTCGAAGAGGAAGCCGAAGGTCCGGTCGTAGGCCGATGCGAGCTCGGCCTTCACAGCATCCGGAAGATCCCAGAGCTCCTTCTTGAACGGCCCCAGCGCCTTCTTGCGGGTCTTGTAGTAGAACTGCTCGTCCGTGTCGCTCGACTTCCGCTCGGCGGCCGTGTTCTCGTCGAGCCAGCGGTAGATCTTCTGGCGCAGCTCCGCCGGGATCCTGTCGTAGAGGATGTTCTGGAAGTTCGTGGCCAGATGGATCTCGGCCGTCTCGATTCTCGGAAAGTTGTGAAAGGCGTTGTCGGGGAGCGTGGAAGCGCCGTGCTGCACCGCGCCCGAGAGCCCGTACTCGTCGCGCGCCACCTTCGAGAGCTCCTCCAGCGCCGCCAGATCGAGCTTCACATCGGCGATGGATCCGTCGGCGAGCACGACGCCGCCGTGCGACGTACCCGTCTGAACGCTGATCTTCGAGAGCCCCTTCTGCCCTGCGTTATCGCCATCGCCTAGCGAGCGGTCGAAGCCATCCATGAAGGCGCGCAGCTCGGGCACGGTGCTGTTCTGCGTCCCCACCTCGCCTATCTCGCCGCCCACCGAGATCGTCACGCCCGCGGGTTCTATTTCGCGGATGTAGCGCACGATGTCGACGGCGGTGTGGTAGTTGAGGCGCTGCTGCTCGTCGAGCGTGGGGAGAGAGATGTCCACCAGCGTGGAGGTGTCCACGTCGATGTTGTAGAACCCCTCGGAGATCGCTTCCAGCGCGAGCTGCTTCACGGCGGCCACCTCGCCCGCGGGGTCAACGGCGAACTTCTTCGCGTTCACCTGGAAGTGGTCGCCCTGGATGAACACCGGTCCGCGGAAACCTTCGCGCAGCGCGGCGGCGAGCATCACGGCCACGTACTCCTTGGGCCGCTGGTCGGTATAGGCGATCTCGGAGCGCGCGATCTCGAGGATGAACGCGCCCGCGTTCATCTTCACGGCGGTCCGGAAAATGGCGCGCGCGGTGTCGTACGCCATGCCGCGCACGTTGATGGCCGGAACGGTGAAGCCGCCCACCTCGCCGCGCCCGCGGGCGAGGTAGAGTTCGTTGATCGAGGCGGCGCGAACTCCCACCGCCTGGCCGATCTCCCAGATCAGCCAGCGGGCGTGATCCTTCTTCTGCCCATCGCTGAACACCGCCTGGCGCACCAGGTCATCCATGTGCTCCGACCGAAGCGCGGCCTCGTCGGTGACCGTGACACGGCCATTCTCCAGCGTCACACCACCAGCGAAGAGCCGCCCTGGCGCCGATGTACGAGCCTCCATCTATCGAGCCTCCCGTTCTGTGATTCGCGGGACGTCCGCCGGCGCCGGCGCCCAGCGCGCCCGGGCCCCGATCCCTGTGGGGAAACTGCCCGCGGCCACCACCTATCGCAAGGGTTGCGCTACACCGTGCGGCGCGGATCCGGCTTGGGAAGCTGCTCCCACTCCCGGCGCGCCTTCTCGGCGTCGGGACGCCCCAGCATTCCGTAGGTGAACTGCTTCCCGAGCTCCACGCCGGGCTGGTCGAGCGGGTTGATCCCGTAGAGGGCACCGGAGTAGATCGCCGCCGCCTCCAGCAGCACGATGAGACCGCCCACGTGCCATTCGTCGATGCCGTCGAGCATGATGGTCATGTTCGGCCGCCCGTGCGCGGCCAGCGCGCCCGCGGTGGCGCGCCGCTCCACGTCGAGCAGCTCGCCCAGGGTATGCCCGCCGAGGTACGCCAGCTCCGGAATGTCCGCGTGCAGATGCGGGATCTCCAGATCGCGCTCCAGGCTGGCCACGGAGATGAACGTCACGGTCTTGTCGCGCGGCCCCTCCATGAAGAGCTGTACTTTGCTGTGCTGATCGGTAGCGCCCACCGCCGCGAGCGGGGTCGGCCCCACCGACTCCTTGCCGTTGCGCAGCTTGCCGAGGCTCTCTGCCCAGAGCTGCACGAACCAGTCGCCCATCCGAGCGAGGGCATCGCTGTACGGCATCAGCACCTGGATGGGCATTCCGTGCCGCGTGTCGGCCAGCCACTGCAGCATCGCGAACACGCCCGCGGGGTTCGCGTCGAGGAGGTCGTTCTCGCAGCGATCGGCCATCTCCCGCGCGCCCGCGAGAAGTGCGGGTACGTCCACGCCCATGAGCGCGGCGGGCAGGAGCCCGACCGGCGAGAGCACGCTGTAGCGGCCGCCCACGTTGGCCGGTACGTCGAGCGAGACTATCCCCTCCTCGCGCGCCAGCGCGCGCAGCGCGCCGTGCGAGGGGTCGGTGATGAATACCAGATGCCGCTGCAGCCCATCCGGGAACTCCGCCTCGAGCCTGCCGCGCACTATGAGATACTGCGACATCGTCTCAGCCGTGGAGCCCGACTTCGAGATGACGATGAACAGCGTGCTCCCGAGGTCCAGATGGTCGAGGAAGGGAGCGATGCTGGTCGGATCGATGTTGTCGAGCACGTGCAGGCGCGGAAAGAAATCGCGTGCCTCATCGTCCAGCTCGTTCCAGCGCGTGGAGCGGAGCGCGCTCCGGAGCGCTATGGTGCCGAGTGCCGAGCCGCCGATGCCGAGCACCACTACATCGTTGAAGGCCTGGCCCACGCCGTCGGCGAAGCGGCGCAGCTCGGTGATGCTGTCGTGTCCCTCGACCAGGTCCATGAAGCCCAGCTCTCCCGTTGCGCGGCGTTCGGCGAACACCTTCCGGGCCTCCGCGAAGCGGTCGCCGGCGGCCGCCCACGTGCTCTCGTCTATCGCGCCGGGTACGTTGCCAGCCAGCATGTTGCTGTAATCGATGCGGATGGTCATGTGGGATTGTCGTGAGAGTCGATGCGAACCGTGAGTCCGTCGAAGGCGGGCGTCACGCCGGAGGGCAGCTCCGCCTCCAGGTCCGCATGCCGGTTGTCGTGCGTGAGGTGCGTCAGGAAGGTGCGCTCCGCGCCGAGCTCCCGCGCCGCTGCCACCGCCTCGGGGATGCTCAGGTGCGTGGGATGCTCGGTCCTGAACAGCGCGTTGATCACCAGTACCTTCGCGCCGCGAAGTACGTCCATCGCCGAAGGGGGGATCCGCTTCGCATCGGTCACGTAGGCCAGCGGGCCTATGCGGTAGCCGAACACCGTCACGGGGCCGTGCGGTACCGATACGGGCGTGACGTCCACGTCGCCGATCGTGATGCGCTCGCCCTCCCGCAGCGGATGGGCGTGGCCCTCGGGTTTCGAGGTACCCGGCAGCGGGCGCATCCGGTCATCGAAGATGTACGGGAAGCGCTGCGCTATGTGGTCCAGCGTGTCTTCCGGTCCGTATATCGGCAGCGCCGCACCGCGCCGCACCGAGACGGCGCGCAGGTCGTCGATGCCGTGTGTATGGTCCGCGTGCTCGTGCGTGTACAGCACGGCGTCCACGCGATCGATTCCGGCGGCTACGAGCTGCAGCCGGAGCTCGGGCGGGGTGTCGAGCAGAAGGCGAGTCCCCGCGTCGGTTTCCACCAGCGCCGCGCTGCGCGTGCGCCGGTCGCGCGGATCGGTGGACCTGCACACGGCACAACCGCAGCCGATCTGCGGCACGCCGAAGCTGGTTCCGGTGCCGAGGAACGTGAGCTTCACACGACTTCCACGCGCAGAAGATTCGTGGTGCGCGGGACGTCGAACGGCACGCCCGCTGTGACGAGAACGCGGTCGCCCTGCTTCACGAAGCCCAGCCTCTGCACCACTTCTCTACCATGGTCGAACATTTCCTCGTACGTCCCGGCCGGTGGAAGGAGAAGTGGTTGCACTCCCCATACCAGCGCGAGCTGGCGGTAGGTCCGCTCGGAATCGGTCAACGCGATGATCGGCACGGGCGGCCTGTGCGACGCCACTATCCGGGCCGTGAAACCGCTCTTGGTTATCACCATCACGACCGGTGCCTCCAGCGACGCCGCGGCCGCCGCGGTGGCGGCCGCTATGGCATCTTCGGTGGACACCACGGTGTCCGACTGTCTCCGTCCCCCGATCATGCGCGCCGGCCGCGGTACCGGGTGGCGCTCCATCTCGGCGATTATCCGCGTCATCGCACGCACCGCCAGCTCGGGATACTGCCCGGTCGCGGTCTCCGCCGAAAGCATCACGGCGTCGGTGCCATCGAGTATCGCGTTGGCGACGTCGCTCGCTTCGGCGCGCGTGGGGCGCGGGTGAGAGATCATCGACTCGAGCATCTGGGTGGCCGTGATCACGGGCCGCCCGAGCGCGTTCGAGATGGCGATGATGCGCTTCTGGGCGATCGGCACCTCCTCGAAGGGAAGCTCCACGCCGAGGTCGCCGCGCGCCACCATCACCGCGTTGGCGGCCTCCACGATGCTGTGGATGTTGGCGAGCGCCGTGTCCTTTTCGATCTTGGCGATCACCAGCATCCCCGGCGGAATCAGCGTGCGGAGCTGCGCTATGTCCGCCGCCGAGCGCACGAAGCTGAGCGCCAGATAATCCAGACCGGCCTCCACGGCGAATGCCACATCCGCGCGATCCTTCTCGGTGATCGAAGGCGCGGACACGGCCACTCCGGGGAGGTTCATCCCCTTGTGACTCCTCAACAGCCCCCCGTGCACTACCCTCGTGCGCACACGCGGAGGAGATACATCCAACACCACCACGTCTATCAGGCCGTCATCCATCAGCACGCGGTCGCCTTCTTTCACATCGTCGGCGAGCGCGTCGTAGGTGATGGGTATCTCGTCGGCGCGCACCACCGCTTCGGGCGCCAGCACGACATCGCTCCCCTCGGTGAGCATCACGGGCTCCGCGAGGGTGCCCACGCGGATCCGCGGCCCCTGCAGGTCGCCCAGTATCGCCACGGGACGCCCGACCTCGGCGGCCACCTGCCGTACTGTACGGATTACTTCGGTATGGCCATCTTGGGTGCCGTGCGAAAAGTTGATCCGGGCCACGTCCATCCCGGCGTCCATGAGCGCGCGGATCACCGCGGGAGACGAGGAAGCTGGTCCGAGCGTGCAGACGATCTTGGTACAGGCGAGACTGTCGATGGACACGAGTGCGTGGTGAGAAGCGTTCAGGTCGCGAGGATTCGCAGATGTATTCGGCAGAACCCGACCGGGCAACCCGGCCGTGCTTGAGAGCAATCTAGCTCCGCTTCCGAATCGCTACTGGGGAGCCGCCGCACTGCTGGTGGTGGCGCTCGTCGCGCTCATCGTATGGCGCGAGCGTCCGCCACGCGCCAGGCCCGCGTCGATCGCGGCATCCGAGTTCTCCGCCGAGCGCGCGTGGACGGCGCTCTCGCATCTGGCGGACTCCATCGGCTACAGGGTGTCGGGCACGCCGGGGGCACGGCGCGCCGCGGAGTATCTGACGGCGCGTCTCCGCGAAATTCCCGGTGTGGAAGTGGAAGTACAGGAAGCGAGCGGGGTGCGCTCGACGAGCCGGGCGGCGGTGGGGTACACGCTCCGGAACGTGCTTGCGCGCATCCCGGGTCGGTCGCGTGACGCCGTGCTCCTCTCGGCGCACTACGATACGCCTCCGGGGAGCGTGGGCGCGGGCGACGACGGCGTCGCGGCGGCGTCGCTGGTGGAAGTGGCGCGCGCGCTCGCGGCGGGCCCGCCGCTGGAGCACTCGATCATCGTCCTCATCAACGACGGCGAGGAGCAGGGACTGCTCGGCTCGCACGGCTTCGTGAGCCATCCATGGTTCCGCGACGCGCGAGCCTTCGTCAACCTCGAGAGCGCGGGACCGCACGGAAAGGCGATCCTCTTCCAGGCGGGGGCAGGCGGCGAGTGGCTCGTGTCCGCGTACGCGCGCTCGGTACCGTATCCGTACGGCACCGTGCTGGGGCAGGACATCTTCCAGAGCGGCGCGATTCCGTCGGACACCGATTTCCGCATCTTCCGCGACTTCGGGAAACTTGCCGGTCTGGACATCGCCATGTACCGCGGCGGGTGGGCGTACCACACCCAGCGCGATCGCACTTGGAACGTCTCGCCCGGGAGCGTTCAGCAGATGGGCGAGAACGCGCTGGCGCTCGCGCGCGAGCTCGCATCGCGGCCCCTCACGGCACGGGATGATGGCCGCGCGGTCTACTACGACGTGCTTGGCATCTTCATGGTGCACTACGGCGACCGGACCGCGGCCGCGCTCGCCATGCTGGCTGCCGCGCTCGCCGTGGCGGCTCTGGCTACGGCGGGCGTGCGTGGGCTCGCGACGGCGCGTGAGATGGCGTGGGCGCTCCTCGCGCTGACGGCTTCTGCGCTCGTGGGCGTAGCGGCGGCCGTGGCGCTGGGAGCCGGTGCAGCGTGGCTGGCGAGCCGCCCCATGTCGTGGTACGCGCATCCGTGGTGGGGAGTGGCCGCGTTCTCCGTGGCGGCGCTCGGAGGCACCCTGTCCGTGCAGTGGGCGGTCGGCAGGCGTGCCGCGGCGGAGCGGGGCCGGGTCGCGGCCGCTTCCCACTCCGCTCTGCTCGTGTTCTGGACGATCGTGCTGGCCCTCCTCTCGCTCGCTCGCATCGGCTCCGCCTACATCGCGCTCTGGTGGGTGGCCGGGCTCGCTCTCGCACTCATCGCCTCCGCTCTCGACCGTGGGCACCGCTGGCGTCTCTGGTTCGCGCTCGGCGCTCTGCCGGCCGGGCTGCTCACGCTCCAGCTTCTGGTCCTCCTCGCCATGCTGTTCGTCCCCGTATTCGGACGCCTCCCGCTGGCCATTCCGCCCGACCTGGTGCTGGGAGCCATTCTCGCGATCCCGGCGGGGGCCCTCGCGCTCGCGCTCGTACCGGGCGCCCGCGTCGCGGGGAATGAGGGGCGCGCTACCGGTTGGGCGCTCGCCGCGGCCGTGCTGCTGATGGGTGCGAGCCTGCTGCAGCCGCGCTACACCGAGCGGCGCGCGCAGCGGCTTCGGATCGTGCACTACGAAGACGGCGCCACGCGTTCGCTGCACGTGTACGGGATGGATTACATCACGCCACGGGCGGCTCTGGCTGGCGAGAAGGCCATGCGGCCCGCCGAACGAACGGACCGGCCGCTCGAGTTCGTGGCCGCGGCCGGTTCGACCGGATTCGAGCCGCCCGACATCCAGTTGGAAGGCGAGAGCTCCCGGAGCACCAGCGGCTCGCGGACGATCGCGCTCCGCATCCGCTCCGCCGGGGCCTTCCGGATCAGGCTGCTCCTGCCACGCGATCGGATCGCGGGCTGGTCGCTCCCCGGCCGCCTGCCGTCGGCGCCCGGCGGCTACATCCGCCTCGACTGGGTCGCGCCACCGGACAGCGGAGTGCTGCTCTCGTTCGACGTGCGCGGCGCGGAGCCGTTGTCGCTGAGCGCGGCCGCGAGCCGCTTCGAGACGACACCGGCGGCAGCGGCGCTCGAGCGCACGCTACCGCCGTGGACCGACCATCACGCACTCGCCGTGAACGCCGCCTCGTGGACGGAGCGCTGAGCGCGGCGGCGCTCAACCCGGCGTCTTCGCGAGCTCGCTGGTCTTCGTCCCGATGCGCGCGATGAGCGACTCGAAGGATTTCTGAAAGCTCTTCAGGCCATCCACGAGCAACTTGTCGGTGACGCTCTCCAGAGAAATACCGAGCTCCTCGAGCTCCGCGAGCAGCCTGCGCTCCTCGTCGACGTCGCGGTCCACCGTCTGCTTCACCTCGCCGTGATCGCGAAATGCCTCGATCGTGGCGGGAGGCATCGTGTTGACGGTATCGGGACCGATGAGGTCTTCCACGTACATGACGTCGCGATAGGCGGGGTTCTTGGTGCTCGTGCTCGCCCATAGCGGCCGCTGCAATCGCGCGCCGTGCGCGGCGAGAGCCTCCCAGCGCGCGCCGGCGAAACGCTCGCGAAAGAGAGCGTACGCCAGCTTGGCGTTGGCCACCGCGATGCGGCCCTTCAGCGACTCCAGCCGCTGCGCGACGTCGGATGCCGCTCCCTCGAGCTTCGCATCGATGCGTTTGTCGACCTCGGTGTCCACGCGGCTGACGAAGAAAGACGCCACGGACGATATCTGATGGATCGGCTTGCCGCCGGCCACGCGCGCCTCCAGTCCACGCATGTAGGCGTCGATCACCGCGTCGTAGGCGTCGCGCGAGAAGAGGAGCGTGATGTTCACGTTCACCCCCTCGGCCGTGAGCCGCTCGACGGCAGCGGCCCCCTCCTTCGTACCCGGCACCTTTATCATCACGTTCGGGCGGCTGACCATCGCCCAGAGCCGGCACGCTTCGAGCACCGTGGCGTCCGTGTCGTGCGCGCTGGAGGGAGACACTTCGATCGAGACGAAGCCGTCGGCACCCTCCGTGCGTTCGTGAACCGCGCCGAATATGTCGCACGCCGAGCGGACGTCGTCTGTCTCGATGAGCTCGAAGAGGTCCCACGCGGAGAGCCCGCCCGGAGCGTTCACGAGCTGCTCATCGTAGGCCGTGCCCTCGGCGAGCGCCTTTTCGAAGATCGTCGGATTCGACGTCATCCCGGTGAGCGAATCCGCCGTGATGCGGCGTTCGAGCTCGCCATCGCGCAGCATCTCACGGTCGATGAAGTCGAGCCAGATCGACTGGCCGGCGTCGTGGAGTTTCTGGAGTCGATTCATTGGCGGCATCCTGGCCTGTATGGGGGTTCCAGACGTAAAATAGCGGTATGTGTGGCGACGTGGAGGACGACTGGCGCTACGGCGGCTTCGCTCGCGCACCATCCACCCACACCTGCATTCGAAATCCAAATCCGAGGTTGAAACAATGGGTTCATCATTCAAAGCTGCTTCGCTGTGCGGCGCTCTCCTCGCCGCCGCGGCAGTCGCCGCACCGGCCACCGCCCATGGGCAGTCCTCGAAGCAGTTCCAGGGCGTGGTGACTTTCGAGACGGAAGGCGGCCGCAGTTTCCAGTACTCGATCCGCGAAGGGATCGTCCGTCTCGACATGAACGCCGAGAACCAGCAGACCGCGATGATCCTGAATCCCGAAGCGCGGAAAGTCTACATGCTGCTGCCGGCGCAGAAGTCGTACATGGAGATGCAGTTTCCCGAGACTCAGGAGCTCGAGGCCTCCGCGAACGGCGCCAAACCGGTCAAGACCGGAAAGAGCGAGGTGGTGGCCGGCCACAGGTGCGACTACTGGACCGTCAAGGAGGACGCCGGCCAGGTGGACGTATGCGTGGCGCGCGACATGGGGGGGTTCCGGGCATTCAGCAATCAATCCATCGGGAGCGCGTCCGAATGGCAGAAGGCGATCGGCGACGACTCCTTTCCGCTCAAGGTGGTGATGCACAAGGACGGGCAGGAAGAGGTCGGCCTGGTCGCCACCAAGGTGGAAGCGAAGCAGCTCGATGCTTCGCTGTTCGCGCCGCCGTCGTCGTACACGAAGATGGGCGCGGGAATGAAGATGCCGTAGCGGCGCCGCCGCGCGGCGCGCCGTCCCCCCGTCCCCGACGCCGCTCTCCCGGCGGCCGCCGTGCTAGCCGTAGTTGGTGTACGGTTCCGTGAGGAGCCGTACACCCCGCGGTCCGTATTCGAACGCGTGAACCAGGCGGACTTCATCGCCCACGCGCTCCACCCGGGTTTCGGCGAGCGAGAAGTCCGCCGCGTCACCCAGCCCCATGGCGTTGAGTCGGTCCGCCTCCCCTCGCGCCACGTCGCCCGGCGTGGGACGGCTCGCGGGATAGGCATCCTCGTGGTGCTTCCTGAGGAGCTGCATCTGATCGTCGCCGCCGCGCTCGATCGCGTCCCGAACATCGTCTCGAGTCAGCGGCACGGAGGCCTCCCTTCCGCTCCGGCGCGACGCGCACCGTCAGCGGCCCGGGCATTCGATCCATCGAGCGTCATCGCTGTTCACCTCCGGGAAGAACCGCCTCGCCCGTGCGGGGGTCGAAGCTGCTCCCGGCGGGAAGGACGTGCATCGCGATTCCGGCGCCACCCAGCACGGGTGCGCCGGCCGACATGATCGCTGCGTTGCGCGCATCGTACACGACTACCGCGCTCGCGCCGAGCACGCGCCACCTCCCGTCGGGTTGCACGAGCAGTGCGGTGGACTCGTCTATCCCCACGCCGAGCAGCTTCGGGTGCTCCAGCACAGCGCTGACGAGGCGGTTGTGACGCTTGCGCCGAAGAAAATGCTGATCAAGGATTGCGCCATCGATCAACCCGAAGCCCGTGCTGGTGATGATGTTGTCCCGGGCGATGGTCATGAACGGCTCGGTGGAGTCGGGTCGACTGCCGCCGGGATGTCGTTCATCGCCGGTGATCATCGGCGTCGACATGACCGCCGCGCCCGCCGACGTACCACCGATCACAGCGCCATCGCGGTAGCGCTCGTGTATGGCCCGCTCGACCTCGGTCCCGCCGATGGCGCGCGTGAGCCTCGACTGGTCGCCACCACCGAACCAGACGCCCGTAGCGTCGTCCAGCAGGTGGACGATGGAATCCTGATCGGCCTGCTCGCGCGTTATGTAGACATTGATCGCCTCCGCCCCGAGCCTGCGCAGATCCTCGACCTTCTCATCGCCACCCTCCTGGCCGTACTCGCTCGCCATGGCGAAGACAACTATGCGCGCCTTCCCCTCCCCGCCGGCGAGCTCCACGAATCGGCGCACCAGCGCATCCGGCTGCGGACCACCGCCCACTATCAACAGCGAGCCGGTGGGAGCATCGGCTTCGGAGACAGTCGCGGAGTCGGGCGCGGCGCAGGCGACGCCGGCGACCGTGGCCACCGCGCACGCGAGTCGGAGCGCGGCAGTCGAGCGCCGCGCCCGGTCGCCGAACCGGGAGTCGAGCCGGGGATATCTCATTTCGTTGATCCTCCGCACTGTGTCGTGGTGATCCATCTCGCGTCCCAGCGAAGATACCCGCGCGGCACTGCCGCTCGGATGCGGCCGCGCTCGCCGCGAATGATGCTTCCGGACACGGCGGGCCACCATACGGTCTGCAACTTGCCCTTCCCAGCCGCATTGCCTCATCGAAACGGGCACACCTACACGAGGGGAGGATCATGCTCAAATCCATCGCGGGAATAGCGTTGGCCGCGTTGGCCGCGGCCGGCTGTGCGCGGACGGCGCAGGTGGAATCGGGCGGCGAAGTAGTCACCAATCCGCTCCCGACCGACGCCAGCTCCATCCCCGTCGGCACCACGCTGAAGGTCACGCTCGACCAGACGCTCGGCACCGAGCAGAGCAAGGTCGGCGACAGCTTCACCGCGTCCGTCGCCGAGGCGCTGAACACCGAGAGCGGAGACGTGGTGGTTCCACAAGGAGCCGTGCTGCACGGCACCGTGACGGGCCTTCACGCGTCGGAGCACGCCGGCGATCAGGCCGCGATCAAACTCGACTTCGACACCCTGACCATAAACGGCCAGGGGTACGCCTTCGACGCGAAGATCACGAACACGGAGCTCCAGACGCAGGGCGGCGACACCCGCGAGGAGACTCTGAAAAAGGCGGGCATCGGCGCGGCTGCGGGCGCCGCGCTCGGCGCCATCCTCGGCAACGCGAGCCTGGGCAAGATCGCACTCGGCGGGCTGCTCGGAGCGGCCGCCGGAACGGCCGTCTCGCTCGGCGCGGGCGACGTGCAGGCAGTGCTGCCCGAGGGCACCGAGATGACCGTGCAGTCCACGCAGATGGTGGCGCTGCGGTGAACGGAGCGGAGCGCAGCCGGCAGCGGCGCCCGCGCCGGCCGCGCGCCCGCTTGACAGATTAACCGATGCTACTTAGAGTGAACTTCACAATCGAGCCCCCGTGGTCATTTGCCCGCGTATTGCAGCCACGTTAAACAACATGCTAAAAAGCGAACCGCTCGGGCATGTGTCCCGGGCGCTCTTGTTTTCCGGATGTTCGTTTCGGCCCATCCTCGAGCCCATCACTCGCGCAGCGGAAACAGCGATGCCTTCACGACAGGTACATGTGAACCAGGGCGCAGCGTCGTCGACCATGGCGATGCGCGGCATGACCATGACCCACGCCACCAGGGCGCCGGGGAGGCAATCGCGCATCCGATGATCCATCGCACACGTGATCGCAGCATCCCCGGCCGCTTCCAGAATGGAGCGGCCTCTTTTTTTCACCGCCCCGGCCTCCGCGACCACGCCGCAAGTCGTCGTTCGCGCACTCTCCACGACGAGCGCGCCAACGTGCATGCCGCATCCGGTACGGGGGAGAGCGCGTTCCAATTCACCACGCCGAAACCATGACCACCACTCTCGAGTCCAGCGCCGCGGCGGCGGCCCCTTCCGCGGCGCCGCGCGCGCTCCCTCTCCGCTGTCGCAACTGCGGGCACACCACGGATGCGGCGCCGCAGGCTCTCTGCTTCGAGTGCCTCGGTCCGCTCGAGCCATGCTACGACGCGAAGATCGACTTCCCCGACCGCGCGGCGATCTCGGCGAGGCCGACGTCGCTCTGGCGCTACCGTGAATGGCTTCCGTTCGAGGGGGAGCCGCTGTACGCACGCGACGTCGGCTGGACGCCGCTGGTGGACGCGCCGGGCATCGCGAAGCGGCTGGGCGTTGCGCGCGCATGGATCAAGAACGACAGCGTCTCGCACCCTTCGCTCTCGTTCAAGGATCGGGTGGTGGCCGCCGCGCTCAACGCGGCCGCGGCTTTCGGCATCGGGACCGTGGGGTGCGCATCCACTGGTAACCTCGCCAACGCGGTGGCGGCGCAGGCCGCGCGCGCGGGGCTTCCAGCCTGGGTGTTCATCCCGCACGACCTCGAGCTCGGGAAAGTGGTGGCCACCAGCATCTTCGCGCCCAGGCTGGTGCGCGTGCGGGGAACTTACGACGATGTGAACCGGCTCTGCGCACAGGTGGCCGACCGCTTCGGATGGGGTATCGTGAACGTCAACCTGCGCTCGTACTACGGCGAGGGCTCCAAGACGATGGCGTTCGAGATCGCCGAGCAACTCGGCTGGCGGCTGCCGACCGCTGTCGTGGCTCCCATGGCGGGAGGGTCGCTGGTGACCAAGCTGCGCAAGGGCTTCGCCGAGTTCGCGAAGGCGGGTCTGGTGGACGGCACCGCGCCGCGCATCTTCGGGGCACAGGCATCGGGGTGTGCGCCGATCGCGCGTCTGGTTCGAGACGGCGGAGAGTTCACACCGGAGATACCGCACACCATCGCTCGCTCCATCGCGATCGGGAATCCCGCCGACGGACGCTACGCGGCGAAGTCGATCCAGGAGAGCGGCGGGTGGGCGGCACACGTGAGCGACGAGGAGCTCGTGAAGGGAATTCGAGTGCTGGCAGAGGAGACTGGAGTATTCACCGAGACGGCGGGTGGCGTGACGGTTGCGGCCGCGCTCGCCCTCGCCGCGGAGGGACGCTTCGCTCCCGATGACGAAGTCGTGCTGTGCATCACCGGCAACGGCCTCAAAACGGTGGAAGCGCTGGACGGAGCGCTGCCGGAATCGCCGGTCATCGATGCGCGGCTCCGCGAAGTAGCCGCGCTGGCGGCGGAGCACGGATGACAACGATACGCATCCGGGTGCCGGCATCGACGTCCAACCTCGGCGGCGGCTTCGACTGTGTCGGCATCGCCGTGGAGCGCCGGCTGCAGGTCGACGCGCGTATCGTACCGCGCGACGAGAGCGCCGTGCGGATCTCCCGGCGCGGCACGCTTTCCACGCTCGGCGGTACGGCGTCGAGCGATCTCATCTACCGTGGTTTCGCGCTGGCGTGCGAAGCGGCCGGGCGCGAGCCGCCCGGCGGTCTCGTGCTCGATGCCGAGTCCGATATCCCGGTGGGGCGCGGCTTCGGGTCGTCGGCTGCCGCCCTCCTGGCCGGCACGGCGGCGGCGAACGCGCTGCTGGAGCTCGGACTCACGAAGCACGCCATGGCCAGGCTCTGCGCCGAGTTCGAGGGGCATGGCGACAACGTCGGCCCCTGTGCGCTCGGCGGCGCCGTGTTCGCCACGCTGGGCGGCGCCGACGGACTCGTCCTCGCCCCGATAGCGGTGCATCCCTCGCTGCGGCTCGCATTCGCCATCCCGGCGTTCGCCGTGGAGACGCATCGGGCGCGCGAGGCGCTCCCCGCGGAGATCGCTCACGGCCAGGCGCGCGTCGCGGCCGCCGCGAGCGCCGCGCTCGTTCTGGGCCTCGAGCGCGGCGACGCGGATATGCTGGCGCTCGGCGTCGAGGGACCACTGCACGTCCCGTATCGGCGCTCGCTGGTGGAGGGGTACGACCAGGTGGTGCTCGCGGCGCGGAACGCCGGTGCCGTGGGCGCCACACTGAGCGGCTCTGGCTCGGCAATCGTGGCCGTGGTCGAATCGGAGCTGGCGGAGCAAGCCGCTGCGGCGATGGCCGACGCGTGGCGCTCGCGCGGCGTGGCGGCCGATTGGTTCGTGTCGGCCCCCCGCCTTCGCGGACTCGAAATAGTCGAGCCGGGAGAGAGCGACGCCGGCAGCGATGCTACGGCGGAACATTCGGAAGCGGCACATACTTCATCCATAGGAGAGGTGGCGAAGTGAGCATCACCGTACATCTACCCAACCTTCTGGCGCGACTGGCGGAAGACCAACCGTCCATCGAGGCGACGGGCGCCACCGTGGGCGACGCGATCGACGACATCGTCGCGCGCTTCCCCGCCCTCGGCCCCCGTCTGCGCGACGAGGAGGGAAAGCAGTATCCCTTCGTGACGCTCTACCTCAACGACGAGGACATTCGCTTCCAGGGCGGCTTCGCTGCCGCTGCGAGCGATGGCGACGAGCTGATCATAGTACCCACGGTAGCTGGAGGCTGAAGCAATGAGCGCGACCGAAGCGGCCATCGATCCTGTGGCGAGGCGTATCGCCGAGTTGCCGGAGCTCGACAACGACGAGGTGCTGCGCTACAGCAGGCATCTCATCATCCCCGAGGTAGGACTGGAAGGTCAGCGGCGGCTGAAGGGCTCGCGCGTTCTCCTCGTGGGCGCAGGCGGGCTCGGCTCGCCCCTCGGTCTCTACCTGGCCGCCGCGGGCGTGGGACACATCGGGCTCGTGGACTTCGACCTGGTGGATCTCACCAACTTGCACCGCCAGGTGATCCACGGCACCAAGGACCTCGGCAGACCGAAGCTCGACTCCGCACGCGACCGGATCACCGACGTGAACCCGCACGTACATGTGGAGACGTACGACACCCGGCTCACCTCGGAAAACGCGCTCGAGATAGTGCGCGGCTACGACGCGGTGATCGACGGTACGGACAACTTTCCCACGCGCTACCTCGTGAACGACGCGTGCGTGCTGAGCGGGATTCCCAACGTGTACGGGAGCATCTTCCGCTTCGAGGGACAGGTTTCCGTGTTCGCCACGGAGAGTGGCCCGTGCTACCGGTGCCTCTTCCGCGAGCCGCCCCCTCCGGGACTCGTTCCGAGCTGCGCGGAAGGCGGCGTGCTCGGCGTGCTCCCCGGTCTGGTGGGAATGCTGCAGGCCACCGAGGCGCTCAAGCTGCTGCTCGGCATAGGCCAGCCGCTCATCGGCCGCCTGCTCCTGGTGGATGCGCTGCGCGCCCACTTCCGCACGCTCAAGCTGCGGCGCGACCCCGAGTGCCCGGCATGCGGAACGCACGAGCTGAAGGAGCTGATCGACTACGAGGAGTTCTGCGGAATACGCAAGGCCGCGGCCGAAGCGCGCGCCAATGCCGTCCCCGAGATCACCCCGGCCGACCTGGCCGAGCGCGTGGCTCGTGGCGAGGAGATCGATCTGATCGATGTGCGCGAGCCGCACGAGTGGGACATCGCGCGCATTCCCGGCGCCAGGCTGATCCCGCTCGGCACGTTCGCGGAAGCGATCCCCGAGCTCGACCGCTCGCGCGAGATCGTGGTTCACTGCAAGGGCGGCAGCCGCAGCGCGAAGGCTGTGCGCCAGCTCCTCGATGCCGGCTTCGTGCACGTGCACAACCTCGCCGGCGGAATCACCCGCTGGAGCGACGAGGTGGATCCGGAGGTGGCGAAGTACTGAGGTACCGGGGGGCGGGAAGCAGAAAACAGGAAGCAGGAACTGCACACCAGTCACTGTCGTCCCCGCGAAAGCGGGGACGACTGCCGATAGGGCTGAGCGGTGATT
>CAZTTY010000065.1:20980-24668 GCA_964616815.1 uncultured Gemmatimonadaceae bacterium
GCCCCCGGCGGGGCCTAAGTCCCGCGGTCCGGGGGGGCGGGACCACCAACACCCCACCCCGCAACGCCACCCCCGACACGGCGGGCCCGGCGTAGGGGGGCACGACTGCCGATCGGGCTGAGCGGTGATTACCTCGAGCCGAGCGCGCCGAGGATGTAGGTCAGGTTGGCGGTACCGTCCATGATCGGCTCGTTGGTGGAGTAGTCGCCCATGTCGTCGTGGTACACGATGAAGCCCGTGTTGAACGGGGCGTATTCGTCGGCGTCGTGGAGGGAGATGCCCTTCAGGTTCTGGAAGATCGAGCGGTACACGGGGCCATCCAGCAGGCCACCGGTGAGCGTCTCGACGCCGAGCTTGTCGGCCACCACGGAGTGTGGATCCCGGGCCGTGACGCCTGCCGAAGGGAAGCCAACCACCATCGACACGCCCCACGGGTTCACACCGAAAAGCCAGTCGAGCGCCGCAGTCTCGTATTCGATGTAGCTGTCGTCGCCCGACATCGTGCGATACAGGTGCGCCTGCGTGGCGAACGACGTCATGAGATCGTTGGAGCACCAGACGAACGGGATGCCGATCCGGAAGCCGTTGTCGGCGCGCACAGCCACGCGTTCGATGCCACGGCGGTAATAGTCGGCCATCCGGCGCCTCGCGTTCGCGTCGCCGGTACGCCAGATCTCGTAATGCCCGGCGTTGTACCACGGGAACCACTGGTAGTGGCGCGCGGTGTCGGCACCCATCCATGGAGTCACCGGCTCGCGCGCGGCATACTCGATCGCCTGGCGGATGTAGCCGCTGTCGCCCGTGAGCGAGAAGAGCTCGACGGCGCCCAGCTCCATGTCGTCGGTCCAGTTGTCCTCCTCGTAGAAGTACGGCGCGGTGCCCGGCGCCGTCTGGCAGACGCCGGGGTGGGTGCGGCCGATCTCGTACGCCTGACGCGCGCGCTCGGCCAGCGTGCGGGCGAAAGCGGGGTCGCTGTCGGCGAGTAGCTGCGAGCCGAGCGCGAACGCGGAAGCATACTTGCCCGCAGTCGATGCGAGCCCGTCCGAGCGGTTCCTGTGGTCGAAGAGCCCCTGCGGTCGCCCGGTGCACGGGTACACCGGCCGCGCACCGCCTTTGCCCCAACCGTAGTCCACCGAATCGGTGGTGGGCAGATCCCAGAACTGATGATCGCGGTCATCGGCAATCTGGTTGTAGACCCGGCCGTCGCCGGGGAAGAGCTTCGCGAGCCACTCCAGTCCTTGGCGCGCTTCGTCGAGCACGTCCGGGACGCCGTTCGCGCCGGGGAGGCCGTCGGCGGCGAACGCATCGCCGAACGACGCGGGGTTGTCGCGGTACGCCAGCATCATCTGGAACGTCGCCGTGGCGGACGTGGTGACGTACTGCAGATAGTCGGATGCATCCGCCCAGCCGCCCGTGGCCGGTATGTACTGGCCCCCGCGAATGGAATCGTCCACGATGATCCCATCGTGCGTGTGCACCGAGTCGCGAAAGACCGGGTTGAACCCCGAGCGCTGCTGGCGCATGTAGTACAGCAGCGTGTCGGCGGCGCCGGCGTAGACATCCGCCGCGATCCTGAACCGGCGCGACGAGAGGCCGGCAGCGGTGACGCGGTATTCGCCCTCCGTGGCGAGCGGGGAGAAATCGAGCCGATACGTCTCGACGCACGGCCCGAAGCCGCGCTCCTCCACCGCCTCGGCCGGCCCGTATACGCGTTCCCCGCCGGCGTCGTGCACCTCGAAGGATGTGATCGCTGCAGGCGCGAGAGCGCAGACGACGGCGGTCTTTCTGCCCACCGGGAGATATCCGACCTGATTCACGCGGATGAACGCAGCGGCGCCGTCGGCCGCGGGGCGCTGCACATCTGGCGGCGCTCCCCGCGATTGACAGGCCGCTACGGTCGCGAGCGCACAGAGCACCGCGCGCGATGCAATCCGCTTCGCGCGGAGTCGCGAACCCACGGTACCGTTCACGCCGGCTTGAATACCATCAGCACCAGAGCGATGAGAGGGGCCACCGTCGCCACGCTTCCCCACAGTGCCCACCTCGCCGAGAGACGTGCGTACTCCGCGCTGTCTAATTCGCCACTATCGACTGCTGCCCGCGCGACGGCGAGCATGCGCCGCTGCACGGGAGCGATCCCGAGCATGAACGCCAGTGCCGATATGACTATCAACACTATAGACCACGTGATCCACGGTAGAGCGAGCGAGACCCTGCCGATGCCGGCCGCTCCGAAGCCGAAGACCACGAGAAGAATCGCGGCAGGCATGGTGAACCAGCGATCAGCGCGGATGATGCCGGCGATGGTGTGCGCGACGATGCGAGGGTTTCCCGAACGGTCGGCGTACGCCTTCCAAAACGCCCCCACGATGATGTTGCCCAGGAAGACGACCACGGCGAGCACGTGGATCGCCTTCATGATCAGATATCCGGTCCCGGACATGATCGCTCACTCCCCTTCGGGGATCACGATCCACAGGAGCACGTATACGAGCGCGCCCGGGAATGCCGCCGAGATCACCGAGAGGACAACGTAGAGAACTCGCGCGAGGGTGACGTCCATCCCCGCGTAGTCGGCGAGGCCCGCGATCACGCCGGCCACGAGTCGGTTCGAGCGTGGGCGTCGCAGCGCCCTGTGCCTGTCGGTTTGCATGTCACTTTCCCGGGTTGCGATGTCGAGGTGATGATAAGCGAATTCGACCGTGCTGCGCCAGCACGCGAATCCGCCGCGCGGAAATGCAGAGCTCCGGCAAGGAACGTGCAGGGGTTCGCGATTCGCACCCGCCCCGCCCCGAGGCGACGTGCATCCCGCCGGAGGAACCGATGGTCGAGCAGAGCACGCGCTATGGAATGCGAACGACCATGGAGATCCCGTTCGAGCTCGCGCTCGACCGCACTCGCAAGGCGCTGGCTCGCGAGGGCTTCGGGATCCTCTCCGAGGTCGACATGGCCACCGCGCTGAAGCAGAAGCTCGACGTCACTTTCAGGCCGTACGTGATACTCGGCGCGTGCAGCCCCGAGCTCGCTCACCGCGCGCTCGGGCTGGAGCGCGATCTCGGCCTTCTTCTCCCATGCAACGTGGTGGTATACGCCGCTGATCCGCCGGGTTGCAGCGTGGTCGCGGCGCTCGATCCCGTGGAGGCGCTCTCGCTCTCCGAGAGCGAGGAGCTGCGCCCGGTGGCGGAGGAGATGAGGGCGAGGCTGGAGCGGGTGCTCGGAGAGCTGTCGCAGACGTGAAGTAGCCCGCCCCGCCCCACCCGTTGCCGTTTCGCAACACTCGTCCGTGAAAGCGGCTAGATTTAGGGCTGTTCCGGACGGAGATGAAGATGATTCAGGAGATCCACTTCGAGGATGACGGCCGCACCTTCACCTGCAGTGTCGAGCAGCCGCGCGGTAACCGTACCGAAGCATGGTGGTGGTTTGCCGTGACCGGCGATCAACACCGCTATGCCCCCTTCCAGGCCGCGCCCGACGACACCGAAGCCACGGTTCGCTCGCGCATAGCCGAGTACTATCGCGACCTCCTCGAGCGTCGCTCGCGTCCCGCCCCGCCCAGAAGCCACTGGTCGCGGAAGCGGAATTGAACGACGGGGTCAGGCACGAAGCGTAGAGGGCTCGGCAGCGTTGCTGCCGTCACCGCAGCCACAACTGAAACTCCTTACCGTACTAGTAGGCGTTATACCTCCCA
>CAZTTY010000066.1:0-24329 GCA_964616815.1 uncultured Gemmatimonadaceae bacterium
GCCATGCCGCCGTAGGTGTCCACGATGATCTTGCGGCCGGTGAGACCCGTGTCGGTCGCGGGGCCGCCCTCGGTGAACGCGCCGGACGGGTTCACCAGAACACGATCTTCCCAACCGCTCGAGAGAAGCTCCGCGGGAACGATCGCGGGGATGGTGGTGCCGATCACATAGTCGCGGATCTCGGCCTGCGACGCCGACGGCGAGTGCTGGGTCGAGACCACGATGCGCTTCGCCTCGACGGGCTTCCCGTCCACGTACCGGATCGACACCTGCGACTTCGCATCCGGACGGAGCCATGCCACGTCATCCGCCTTGCGCGCGCGGGCGAGCTCGTGCACCAGGCCGTGCGCGTACGTGATGGGTGCCGGCATGAGCGACGGCGTCTCGTTGGTGGCGTATCCGAACATCAACCCCTGATCGCCGGCACCCTGCAGTTCGGCGGCCAACTTCTCGTCCACCGCGCAACCGATCTCGTTGGACTGCGGCTGCAGACGCACATCGATGACCGCGCTCTCGTGGCCGAAACGCGGGTCGAAGCCCGTATAGCCCGTGTCGAGTATCACCTTCCGCGCCGCCAGCTCGATCTCTTCCTTCGAGATCTTGCTGTTGCAGCGCGTTTCGCCGGCGATGCAGACGAAGTTGTGGGTGGTCAGTACCTCGCAGGCGACGCGCGAACGCGGGTCGGAGCGAAGGTGCAAGTCGAGCACGGCATCGCTGATGCGATCGGCGAGCTTGTCGGGGTGTCCTTCGGACACCGACTCGCTGGAGAAAACGAAGGAATCGGCAGAGGAGGGATGAGTCATCGAGGCGGCCCTTGAAGATGAGCTCACCGGACACGACACACAAAAGCCCGGTGAGCGACTACCGCTCCCGGGCTGTATACACAGTTCACGCGAACGGTTTAGCGGAATTTCTAACGCGGTCGCAATCGCTACAAATCACCGCGGAACGTAATGCCGGAATGTGAGAGGGGAGGTGGGGAATGTCAACGGGAAGGGAGCAGGAACCACTCACGCCCCACGCTGTATTTTACTCGGACACGGCCTACGGCTCGCAATCGAGGATCGGCACCATGCTCATCAGAAAAGCCAGCGACATCCGACCGTCCGAGATCACCGACGAGAAAGACTACATCGACCGGCGAGGCTTCCTGGGGAGAGCGGGAGGAATGGGACTGGCCGCGCTCGCGGGAAGCTCGCTGCTCGGCGCATCGCTGGCAGGCTGCGACGCATCCTCGGCTCGCGCCGACTCGATGGATGCCTCCGGCGACGCGCCGCTGGATGACGAGCTCACGCCGTACGACGACGTCACCGGCTACAACAACTTCTACGAGTTCGGAACCGACAAGAGCGATCCGGCCGCCAATGCGAAGAGCTTCCGCGCCGAGCCGTGGACGCTCGAGGTAGCCGGGCTGGTCGACAAGCCGGCGAAGTACCACCTGGAGGACTTCCTCGCGCCCTACCAGCTCGAGGAGCGCCTCTACCGCCACCGCTGCGTCGAAGGGTGGTCGATGGTGATCCCGTGGCTCGGCTTTCCGATGGCGAAGGTGATCGAGACGGTGAAGCCGCGCGCGTCGGCGAAGTACATCCAGCTCACCACGCTCCTCGATCCGAAGCAGATGCCCGGGCAGCGCCGGCCGATCCTGAATTGGCCCTACACGGAAGCGCTGCGCCTGGACGAAGCGATGAACCCGCTGGCCATCTTCGCCGTGGGCCTCTACGGGAAGGAGCTGCCCAACCAGAACGGCGCGCCGCTCCGGCACGTGATCCCGTGGAAGTACGGATTCAAGGGCGCCAAGTCGATCGTGAAGATCACCTTCACGGAGCGGCAGCCGGCCACGACCTGGAACATCGCCGCGCCCAACGAGTACGGCTTCTACGCGAACGTGAATCCCGAAGTCGACCACCCTCGCTGGAGCCAGGCGAAGGAGCGCCGCATCGGCGAGTTCCGCCGCCGCCCCACGCTCATGTTCAACGGCTACGCGGATCAGGTCGCGAGTCTCTACTCCGGAATGGATCTGAGGAAGAATTTTTGAGCGAGGCCGCGGCACGCTCCACCGATGCCGCCGGCGCGACCGCTCCCGCCGCGCGGCGCAGTCGCCCGCGCTCCTTCCGGGCGCCTGCGTGGCTCAAGCCGGCACTCTTCGCGCTCTCCCTCCTCCCGGCCGCCTGGGTGATCTGGGCGCTGTACTCCGACTTCGCGCGAAACACCAGCCTGCTCGGCGCCAACCCGATCACCGAGGCGGAGCACTTCACCGGGAAGTGGACGCTCCGTTTCCTCATCATCACGCTCTCCATCACGCCGCTCAGACGCCTGACGGGGTGGAACTGGCTGGTGCGCTACCGCCGCATGTTCGGTCTGTTCGCGTTCTCGTACGCCGCGCTACATCTCTCGATGTACATCGGCGTCGACATGTTCTTCGACTTCGGCGACATCGTGCACGACGTGGTCGCGCATCCCTACATCACCATCGGGATGGCCGCGTTCCTCCTCCTCATCCCGCTTGCCATCACCTCCACCAACGCCATGGTGCGCCGGCTCGGCGGCGCGCGCTGGCGGTCGCTGCACCGCCTGGTGTACGTCGTGGCCGTGCTGGGCGTGATCCACTTCTGGTGGGCCGTCAAGAAGGACATCACCGAGCCGCTCATCTACGCGCTGATCTTCGGCACGCTGTTCCTCCTGCGCCTCGTCTGGCTCGCGGGCAGGAGGCGCGCCGACGGATCTCGATGACGTTCGACGCCCGAACGCTCCGCCCTTCCCCATTACCTTTCCCGGTCGCACCTTCGTACGGCCCGTGGCATACGGGAGCGCATAGTACCGCGCGGCTGTAACGCGGCGAGAGGGTACGTCTTACTATCGAGCGAGGGCCTCGAACGATGATGATCCAGGGACGTGGGTTGGCGATGGCGACGCTCATGGGAGCGCTGCTCGCAGCGTGCGGCGGAGCGAACACCGGCGACGTCGCATCCGACGGCAGCGCCGGCGCGAACTCGCCGGACGGCGCGGCGCCGAGCGCGTGCGCCGGCGACAACGGAGGGATCACTCTCCCCGGCGGCTTCTGCGCGACCGTGTTCGCCGATCTGTCGGGCGGACCGCGGCACATCGCGGTGGCCGACGACGGCGACGTGTTCGTGCAGCTTCTCGAATCGAGCGGCGGGGTCGAGGGCGGCACGGGCGAAGGGGGCATCGTCGCGCTGCGCGACTCGGACCACGACGGACGCGCCGATTCCAGCGCCGCCTTCGGCAAGGCCGGCGGAACCGGGATCGGGCTGCACGACGGCTATCTCTACGCCGACGCGAAAACCGACATCGTTCGCTATCCGCTCTCCGCCGGGAGCCTCACTCCCTCCGGCACTCCGGAGACGGTGGTCACCGGACTCCCCACGGGCGGCCACGCCGCGCGCAACTTCATCTTCGATGACGCGGGGACGATGTACCTGAACATCGGATCGCGCACCAACTCCTGCCAGGTGAAGGACCGCGAGAAGGGATCGCCGGGCCACGATCCGTGCACCGAGCTCGAGACGCGCGCCGGGATCTGGGAGTTCGACGCCGACGGCAAGGATCAGAAGCCGTCGCAGGCGAACCACTTCGCCACCGGGATCCGGAACGCGATGGGCCTCGCGATCAACCCGGCCGACGGAAAGCTCTACGCCACGCAGCACGGCCGCGACCAGCTCTTCCAGAGCTGGCCCGAGCACTTCGACGCCAGGCAGAGCGCCGAGAATCCCGCCGAGGAGCTGGTGCAGGTGAACGAGGGCGATGACTTCGGCTGGCCCTACTGCTTCTACAGCTTCGAGACGAAGGGCCTGGTACTCGCGCCCGAGTACGGCGGCGACGGCAAGGAGGTCGGCCGCTGCGCCGACCGGAAGGAGCCCGTCACGGTATTCCCCGGGCACTGGGCGCCCGAGTCGGCGATCTTCTACACCGGCACGCAGTTCCCCGAGCACTATCGGGGCGGTGTCTTCGTCGCGTTCCACGGCTCGTGGAACCGTGCGCCCGAGCCGCAGGCCGGCTTCCTCGTGGCGTTCGTCCCGGCGAACGGCGGCGTGCCCGGCTCGGAGTTCGAGACTTTCGCCGACGGTTTCGCGGGTGAGGGAGAATCGCGCAGCAACGCGGCGCACCGCCCCATGGGACTGGCGCAGGGGCCCGACGGATCGCTCTTCATCACCGACGACGAGGGCGGCCGAATCTGGAAGGTGACCTACTCGGCCGGCGGCTCGCGCTGAGGTACGACGGCGGGCTGTCGAGCCGACAGCCCGCCGCGCGCCACTCACACCCGGAACTCCGAAATGCGCTTTCTGCTCCGACTGGTCATCACCGCCATCTCCCTCTGGGCGGCCGTGGCGCTCGTGAACGGCATCACGTTCACCGGCGGCTGGCTGTCGCTGCTCATCGTCGCGCTGATCTTCGGGCTGGTGAACGCCGTCGTCCGGCCGGTCCTCAAGCTCCTGACCTGCCCGCTGGTGCTCCTCACGCTCGGCCTGTTCATCTTCGTCATCAACGCGCTGATGCTCTGGCTCACCAGCGCCTTCTCGGTCTCCCTGGGCCTCGGCTTCCACGTCGCCGGCTTCGCCGCCGCCTTCTGGGGAGCGCTGGTGGTGAGCATCGTGAGCGTGCTGTTGTCAGTCTTCGTACCCGACGAGGACTGACGGGAACAGCCCCTCCACGTCGAGGGGCCGTTCCCGTAGTCACGTAGTCAGCGCACGCACGGCGATGCCGCCGTTGCGCGTTTCGAAGGCAGTGGAAAACGGTATGCCGACGCGGGAATCGAGACGCCGGTTGGCCGAGAGCAGCGCCACGTTCCAGCCCGGGCACCGGGCCTCTACCACCTTGCCGATCCGGGAATAGAGATTCCCGAGACGCGCCACCGATCCCACGCGCGCGCCGTACGGCGGATTGCTGACGACCCAGCCGATCTCGTGCGGCGGCTCGATGGCGGAGAGCGCCCGATGCGTGAGCTCGATGTCGCCGGCCACGCCCGCACGCTCGGCGTTGGCCATCGCGGCGGCCACCGCACCCGCATCGCGGTCGGAGCCCTGTATGCGCGACGGGGCGGCCGGCAGTATCATGGCGCGCGCATCGGCGCTCACGCGCTCCCAGAGCACGGGATCGAACCCGGGCCACTCCTGAAATGCAAATCCGCGCCGCAACCCGGGCGCGATGCGCCGGGCGATGAGGGCGCCCTCTATCACGATCGTGCCCGCGCCGCACATCGGATCGAGCAGCGGTGCGCGCGGATCCCACTTGCTCGCCAGCAGCAGCGCCGCGGCGAGCGTCTCGCGTAGAGGAGCCTTCGCGGTCGCGAGACGGTAGCCGCGCCGATGCAGAAGCGCGCCCGAAGAGTCGATGCTGACGGTGCAGCGATCGTGGAACACGCGCACCACCACGAGCTGGCTCCCGCCGTGGGAACCGTCGTCGTCCACGGCGCCGGAGCTCTCCTCCCCCGCGCGCTCTCCCACCGCGCTGCCGATCGCCGTCGAGTCCACGATGCCCCCGCTCCGCGACATCATCGCGCCCGCCACGCGCTCCGCCACCGCGCCCGTGTGATAGAGCCGCGACTTGCGCGACGACACGCGGATGCGAACCGCGCGACCCGGCGCGACGAAGCGCTCCCACGGGAGCTCCCGCGCTCTCCGCTCGAGCTCGCCCAGCGCGCGCGCGTGGAACGCGCCCAGACGCACGAGCAGCCGGCTCGCCGTTCGGAGATGGATGTTCGCGCGATACAGCACCTCGCCGGATGCATCGAGCTCCACCCCGCCAGGCTCCTCGCCGACGATGCGCTGGCCCTCGCCGAGCGCGCGGATCTCGGCCGCGAGAAGCGCCTCGAGTCCGAGCGCGCATACGGCGTAGCAGCGGTACCCGTCGCCGGCTCCGTCCGTCATTCCGGCGCGACCTTGCGCGCCGCCCCGCGCTGCACCGGGAGCGAATCCTTCATGTCGATGCTCGCCCAGAGATACCAGCTCGCGATCGTGCGGTAGGGACCCCAGCACTTTCCTATCCGGCGCACGCGCTCGGCGTCGGGCAGCTTCCGGGTGCGATACGCGAGCTGGATCGCCTTGCGCACGCCGAGGTCGAGCTCGGGAAGCACGTCGGGGCGGCCGAGCCTGAACATCAAGAACATCTGCGCCGTCCAGCGGCCCACGCCCTTGATCCGCGTGAGCGCGTCTATCACCGCATCATCATCCATCTCGTGGATCGCGGCGAGCGGTATCTCTCCCGACGCCGCGCGCTCGGCCAGATCCCTGAGATACGAGATCTTCTGGCGCGACAACCCGGCACCGCGGAGCAGTTCGTCGGGCATGGCGAGCAGGAGAGACGGCTCCGGATTCGCTCCCTCGTACAGTGCGATCAGACGCGAGTGAATCGTGGCGGCCGCGCTCCCGGAGAGCTGCTGGTAGACGATCGATCTGGCGATGGCGTCGAAGTGCGTACCGCCGTCGTCGACGCGAAAACGGCACGGCCCCACGCGCTCAATTACGCGCGCCATGACGGGGTCCACACGGCGAAGATGGCTCACGGCCTTCCGGTTCATGCGCTAAACTTAGCGTTCGCTCCGGCCGGCGGGCTGGAGAGTCACGCGGCACCGGCGGAGCTCAGGGCCCGTTTCGGCGAAGTAGCTAGCACACTCCCTGCATCGTGCGCGCCCAATCTATGGACATAATCAGGACGACTTCACTGGCCGCCCTCTTCGCCGTCTGCGCCTGCAGCAGCGGGGATTCGGTCGGTCCTCCCCCCGGGGGCGGAGGGCTCAACCCCTGCGGCGATGGGAGCACTCCCACCCTGGTCTCGCTCGCCACGGGCGACGTGAAGGTCGTCAGCGACCCGGCCGCAATCGGCTGCACCGAGCTCGCCACCGACGACGGCGAGGATGGCGTTTTCCTCGTGGTGGCGGCGAACGCCAACACCGATCCCGACAGCATCCCGACGATCGTCGTGGCCGACTCCTCGGGAGGTGCGGACGTGCTGGCCGATGCCGCGCCCCTGGCGACGGCTCGATCGCGCGGCGCCGCGCCGGCGCGCACGATCGAGCCTTCCACGCTGGCGTCCGAGGCGAGAGCGAGCGTCGCGGCCGAGGCTCGCTTCCGGGCGATGGAGCGCCAGGTACTGCGGTTGGGGAGCGCCGGCAGCATGCGGAGTGCCGCATCGCTCCTTCGCTCCACGGGGCCCGCGGGCGGCGTGAGCGCGGCGTCCGCTCCCAGCCTCGGCGACACGCTCACCTACAAGGTGCCGGATCCCACCGCATCCAACGCCTGTACCAACTACACCAGCGTGAAAGCGGTGGTGAAGGCGGTCGGGGAGCACGGCATCCTCGTGCAGGATGTGAAGGCGCCCTCCGGAGGATTCACGCCGTCCGACTTCACCGCCATCGCCGCCGAATTCGACGACATCATCTACCCCACCGACATCGCGCACTTCGGAAACTCGTCTGACATCGACGCGAACGGGCACGTGGTGCTGCTGTATACGCCGGTCGTCAACGCGGCCACCGACCGCGGCTCGGAGTCCGTCACCCAGGGATTCTTCTTCGGGGGCGATCTCTTTCCGACCAGCGCGTGCGCGCAGAGCAACCTGGCGGAGATCTTCTACCTGATCGTTCCCGACCCCAACGGGCAGTTCAGCGACCGGCGCACCTCCGCCGACGTACGGGAGAACACGCGCGGTACCATCGCGCACGAATTCCAGCACATGATCAATCTCGGCGTGCGCATCCGCGAGGACGCGCCCGACGAGAGCACGTGGCTGAACGAAGGGCTGTCGCACCTCGCCGAGGAGATCGTGGGGCGGGCGGAGAACGGCTTCGCGGATGACAAGGAGCTCACGATCGACGACGTGGCCGATCAGACGGACAGCCTCAAGGACTTCAACGCCTTCTTCGGCCAGAACCTCGTGCGCTTCCGCAACTGGCTCCGGGCACCCGGCAAGCTCGGCGCGACGAGCACGCACGCCGACACTTCGCTCGCGGTCCGCGGGGCGGCGTGGGCGCTCCTGCGCTGGAGCGCCGACCACTACGGAGCTGGCGACCTGCCCGCCTTCACGCGCGCGCTCGTGGCCGGTCCGGAAGCGGGCGTCGCAAATCTCACGAAGCGCGCTGGAGTCCCGTTCGATTCGCTGATGGCGGGTTGGATGGTGGCGAACTTCGTGGACGACGCCAACGTGCCCGGCATCTCCACGCGCTACAGCTACAGGAGCTGGGACATGCGGGACGTGGAAGCTGCAGTGAACCAGGGGGTGTACCCCCTCGTCCCCACCCAGCTCTCTTCCGGCCAGTCGGTGAGCGCGACGGCTCCATCGGCCGGCGGTTCGTACTTCATCCTGGGCACTGCCGCCTCGGGCCGCACCATAATCGGAGCGCTCGACAGCGGCGGCGGCAACGTCCGTTACAAAGGGGCCCGGTTGTACATAGTGCGGCTGGAATGAGGCGGTAGCGGCTTCCCCTTCTATAGCGCCGGCTCCTCTGGCGGAGGCGCCGGCGGGAGCGCCGCGATCCGCGCCTTGAAGTCCTGGAAGGCGCGAGTGTCTTCCGTGAGGGTGCCCAATCTGGCCGGAGGGAGCTGATCCAGGAGCTTCTGGATGTCCGCGATGCGGTCCTGCGTCAGCGGGTGGTCCGAGAACCATGCCGGCACCGACGAGCCCCCGCTCTCCCGTTCCATATCCAGCAGCTTCTGGAAGAAAGACACCATCCCTTCCGGGCTGATTCCCGCGCGAACGAGATAGCTGAAGCCCTCCTCGTCCGCCTCGGCCTCGTCTTCGCGGCTGAACTTCGCGAACGCGAGCGTGCCACCCACGTTGATCACCGCCTGGCCCAACTGGCTCTCGCAGACCCTCGTGAGGATGCACGTGATCGTGACGCCCACATTGGCCCCCTGCGCCTGCTGCATCTGCTTCACGGAATGGCGCTTCACCACGTGCGCGATCTCGTGCGCCATCACCCCGGCCAGCTCGTCCATAGTGCTCGAGTTCTCCACGATCCCGCGGTTCACGTAGACGAAGCCGCCCGGTAGTGCGAAGGCATTGACCACGTCGGTGTTGACGATGGAGAAGTGCCAGTCGAGATCCGCCCGACTGGTTACGCGCGCTATGGAATCCCCCAGCAGGTCGACGTAGCGCTGGAGCTGCGCGTCGTGGATGATCGGGAGCTGCGAGTCGACCTGAGCCGCGTACTCCGCGCCGAGGGCGACTTCCTGCTGAGTGGAAACCGCGCATCCCGCTGCCACCAGCGGGACGGCGAGCGCGAACATCCATCTCCGTGCGTGCATGTACTCCCTCCGATGAGGCAAGCGATGAGGCCGGGTCGTCGATCCGGAGCGATGAGGTTTCTCTACGTCGAGGACCCGCTCCCGTCGCGTGTCGATTCGTCTGTCGATCCCGTGGGCGACGTCACGAACTCCCTCGCGCGGGCGATGTCGGCGAAGAACTCGCGCTCGGCGCGCTCCCGTGCGGCGGCGGGAGTGCGCAGTATGGCGGACGGGTGTACGGTAGCGAAGATCGCATCGGCCCATTCCGATTCGATCACCTCGCCGCGATGCCGCGTCACGCGGAAGCCCTTGCCGAGGAGCGACTGCGCGGCCGTCGCGCCGAGGCAGACGATCGCGCTCGGCTTCACCAGCGCGATCTCCTCCTCCAGCCAGGGGCGGCAGGCGCGGATCTCCATGGCGTTCGGCTTCCTGTGGATGCGCCGCTTCCCCTTCTCGCCGCGCTCCCACTTGAAGTGCTTCACCGCGTTGGTGACGTAGACGTGGGACCGTTCGATCCCGGCGGCGGCGAGCGCCGCGTCGAGCAGCTTCCCGGATGGTCCGACGAACGGCTCGCCGGAACGGTCTTCCACGTCGCCGGGCTGCTCGCCCACGAACATGAGAGCGGCGGCGCGCGGCCCCTCACCGAACACCGTCTGGGTCCCCACCGCGTAGAGATCGCACCCGCGACAGTGTAAGGCCGCTCTTTTCAGCGCGGCCAGCGTGGGGCGCGGCGGTATGAAATCCGCCGCCGACCCCGTATACGAAACCTTCCCCTTCTCCGCCATCGCTCCTCCCTCTGGAGCTCCCACGCGCAAGGCCGGGGCCAGCGGCGGAGCCAGTCCTCCGCCGCCTACTGTTTCCCGTTTCCCGTTTCCCGTTTCCTGTTCCCTGTTCCCTGTTTCCTGTCCCCTGTCCCCTGCTTTATCGCCCCCTTCCCCCTTCCCCCACCCACCTCCCCCCATTAACCATCCTCAATGCGTGGGAATCGGGCGCGGCGGCCGGTGGCGGGGGCCCTCCTGGGTCTCTTCCTCCTCCTCACTCTGGGGATGGGGGAGGCCACGCACATCTGCCCGGTTCACGACCCCGCCCTCGCCGCCGCCATGGCGGCGGGCGCCGGCGATGGCGCCCACGCGCCGATGGCCGGCCACGAACGGGCGGACGCCACGCGGTCGCACGGCGACCACCAGCCCGGGCAGGACCATTCACACTGCTGCTGCACGGGGTTCGCCTGCCTCGCGAACGCCGTCACCCTGCCGTCGCAGCGCCTCGAGCTCCCCACGGTCGCGGTCGTCGCGTCCGCCGCACCGGAGCTCCCCGCATACGCGCGCAGCGCGGCCGCCAGCGCGTATTTCATCCCCTTCGCCAACGGCCCTCCCACTCTGTCGGAACGCTCGGCGTAACGCCGGCGCGTGATCCAGCACGCGCGGCCGTCCACCGAGGGACGGTGCGGATCTCCGATACGGGACCGCCGGGCCACGTCTTCGCGCGACCGCCGTCGAGCGGCCGGCGTACGGGCCCGCGCATCCAGATCTCCGACAGAGGAAAGAAATGCCGAACGTGTTCGGCGCGATTCTCCGCGGCGCGAGAGCGCCGGGGGTCGCTTTCACCATAGTAGCGGCCGCGGCCATGGCGGCGGCCGCGCTCCCCCTCCCTCTCTCCGCCCAAGGGGTGGGCGCCATAGAGGGCGTCACACGCTCGGCGCACGATGCCGCTCCCATCGCCGGCGTCGCCGTGATGGTTCGGGGCACGCGCCTCGGCGCGCTCTCCGATGCTGACGGGCACTTCCACATAGCGGACGTCCCCGCCGGGACGCATACCATCATCGCGCGCCGGCTCGGGCTCGACTCGCTCGTGCGGACAGTCGAGGTCCGCGACGGCGCGACCGCCAGCGTCGAGCTCGCGCTCCGTGAAGCGGCGGCCGTGCTCGAGCCGGTGGTCGTGAGCGCCACGCGCGAAGCCGAGCGGCGGAGCGAATCGTCGGTCACCATCGACGTGCTCGATGCCGACCAGATTCGCGATTCGCATGCGTCACACCCGGCGCAACTGCTCGACCGCCTTCCCGGCGTCCACGTCTCCGAGCTCTCGGGTGAAGGGCACAGCATGGCCATCCGCCAGCCCATCACCACCAAGCCGATGTACCTCTACCTCGAGGATGGCGTCCCCACCCGCGCCACAGGTTTCTTCAACCACAACGCACTCTACGAGGTGAACCTGCCGCAGGCAGGTGGCGTGGAGATCCTCAAGGGACCGGGCACCGCGCTCTACGGCAGCGATGCCATCGCGGGCGTGGTGAACGTCCTCACCGAACCGCCGCCGGCCACACCCGAAGCCAGGCTCTCGCTGGAAGGGGGGGAGTACGGCTACGAACGTCTGCTCGCCACGGCGGGCACTCCATTCTCGAACGGCGGCATCCGCGGCGACCTGAACCTCACGCGCAGCCAGGGGTGGCGCGACGGCTCCGACTACGACCGCCAGAGCGGTACCGTTCGCTGGGATTACGAGGGCAGCACCGGACCGACCGCGCACACCGTGCTCACCGGCACCCACGTCGATCAGCACGATGTCTACACGCTCGGTCAGACGGACTACGACGCGCTCAGCACCTTGAACCGCTCGCCGATCGCCTTCCGCAAGGTCGACGCGCTGCGCTTCTCGTCTGCTCTCGAATGGGGGGCGGGGAACTCGACGGTGAGTCTCACGCCGTACGCGCGCTACGACCTGCTGCAGCTCATCCCGTCCTGGCAGCTCACTTACGACCCGCAGATCTGGGACACGCGCAACTATTCCGCCGGTCTCCTCGCGAAGTACCGGCGCGACTTCCAGCCGCTGCGCACGCGCTTCATAGGTGGCCTGGACCTGGATTACAGCCCGGGAAGCTTCACCGCCGACCAGATCATCACCTCCGCGCAGGGTCCCGAGCAGATCTGGGCGAGCTACCAGACCGGAGCGCGGCAGTACGACTACAGCGTGACGTACCGCTCGCTCTCGCCGTACGTCCACGTCGAGCTGAACCCGACACCGCGCCTCAAGCTCAACGGAGGATTGAGACTCGATCTCGCCGGCTACGTGTACGACACGAAGATCGCACCCGACCAGGCCGCCGACGCGTCGCACCGGATCCCGGCCAGCACGACGGTGAACTACTCGCACCTGAGCCCCAAGTTCGGCGCCACCTTCGACATCGACCGCGCGGCCAGCCTGTACGCCTCGTACCGCCACGGATTCCGCGCGCCGTCGCAGGGGCAGCTCTTTCAGCAGGGATCCGCAGACAACACCGTGGACCTCGAACCGGTCACCGTGGACAGCTACGAAGTCGGCGTGCGCGGACAGGGGTGGGGGAAGCTGGTCTACCAGCTCTCGGCGTACGACATGACCATCCACGACGACATCATCAACTACGTGCGCCCCGACAACCAGCGAGTGGCCACCAACGCCGGGAAGACGCGCCACAAGGGGATCGAGGCGAGCGTCGGAGCGCAGCTCGTGCCTCGCGTCCGCCTCGACGCGAGCTACTCGATCGCGCACCAGGAGTACGTACGCTGGTCGCCCAGCTCCACGGTGAGCTACGACGGCAAGTCGATCGACGTCGCGCCGCGCGACCTCGCGAGCGTCCTCCTGACCTTCTCGCCCGGCTTCCTCGGAGGCGGGAGGGTGGCGTTCGAATGGAACCATACGGGCCGCTACCCCGCGGACCCGGCCAACACGCATTATTACGCGGGCCACGAGCTGTTCAACCTGCACGCCAACTATTTCGTGGCGCCGAGCATCCAGATCTTCGCGCGCGCCATCAACCTGGCCGATCGCCGCTACGCGGAGATCGCCACGTACACCGCGTTCCAGGGGATGCAGTACAATCCCGGAACCCCGCGAACCATCTACGCCGGCGTGAGCTACGACTGGCAGAGGAGCGGACGGAAATGATCACGATCGATCCGCGCGGCGCGCGGGCAGTCGCCATCGCGAGCGCGATGGCGGCGCTGCTCGCCGGCTGCAGCGGCAGAGAGAGCGTCGAGCTCTCCGATGCACGGACCATCAGCGCGCCCACTTCGGTGGGCGCGGCACCGATGTTCGCCGTCGCCCACGACGGCCGTCAGGCCGCCGCGTGGGTATCCGCGCCGGAAGGTGGAAGCGACGGACGCCTGTACGTCTCGGTGGACGGGAGCGCGCCCTCCGAGCTGCGCGACTCGCTCGGCCCGATCGAGCCGCACGGCGAGTCGCCGCCGAAGATCGCGTATGCCAGCGACGGCTCGCTGGACGCTCTCTACGTGGTGGGCAAGGTAGTGCCCGGCCGCCGCTTCCCGCTCGCCGCGCTCCGCTTCGCGCGCTCGGCGGACGGTGGAAAGACGTGGGACGAGCCGGTCACCATCACCGACGACAGCGCATTCGGTTCGCACAACTTTCACGCGCTGCACATCGCGCGCGATGGCACAATCTACGCCGCGTGGCTCGACGGCCGCAGCGGGAAGTCGCACGCCTTCGCCACCCGGTCGGACGACGGCGGACGTACGTGGGAGCCCAACCACGCGATCTCCACGGGGGAAGCGTGTCCGTGCTGTCGCACCGCCCTCGCGAGCGCGCCGGACGGCGTGGTGTATGCCGCGTGGCGTGCCGTGCTCCAGGGCAACGTCCGCGAGATCGTAGTGGCGCGCTCGGACGATCGAGGTACGAGCTGGACGCCTCCCGTGCGCGTGCAGACCGACGGGTGGCAGGTGGATGCCTGCCCCCACGCCGGCCCGGCGATGGCCGTCGATTCGCTGAACAGACTCCACGTGACGTGGTGGAGCGGAAAGGAAGGCGCCGCCGGCGTGTTCTACGCGCGCTCCGACGACGGCGGCCGGAGCTTCCAGCGCGTCACACCGCTCGGCACGGCCGACTTCTCGCAGCCCGCGCACGTGCAGCTCGCCGTCGGCGATTCCGGGACGGTGGTGGTGGCCTGGGACGACGGCACGCTGCAGACTCCGCGCATCGCGCTGCGCATCTCGCGCGACGGGGGCGATGACTTCTCGCCCACGAGCTACGTGAGCGCCCAGGGGCTCTCCGCCGGCTTCCCCGTGCTCGCGCTCAACGGAAAGCGGCTCACCGTGGCGTGGACCTCACAGAGCGCGGAGTACGCGCGCACCGTGGCGGCCGAGCGGCCGGACATGAGCGACCCGCACGCGAGCATGGGTCTCTCCGAGGTGGGGCAGAGCCAGGTGCTGGTGCGCAGCGGAGAGCTGAGATGAGGGCCGTCGCGAGGGCATCCTCGGCGTACTTCGCGCTGCTGCTGGCGGCCGGTGCGTGCAGCTCGTCGGACGCGAAATTTCGACCGCTGGCCGCCGGCGAGCCGGTGCCCGCGTTCACCGTTCGCACGCTCGCGGGCGACAGCGCGAGCGTCGGACCGGGCGAGCAGCTCACCCTGCTGAACCTGTGGGCCACCTGGTGCGGTCCGTGCCAGGAGGAATTCCCCGAGCTGGAGCAGTTGCACCGGGACTACGACGGGAAAGGGCTCCGCATCCTGGCCGTGAGCGTGGACCTCGGGAGCGACGACGGCGTGCGTGCGTTCATCGAAGAGCACGGCGCCACCTTCACGATCGGGCGCGATGGCGAAGGCCGCATGCAGCGACTCTACCAGACCGTGGGGCTACCCGAGACGTTCCTGATCGCGCCCGACGGAACGCTCCTCTGGCGCCACTTCGGCGCGCTCAGGCCGGGCGCCGAAGAGCTGCGACGCCGGATCGATCAGGCTATCGGCGCCGACGGATCGGCTTCCAGCGCCAGCAGCTCGAGGTCGAACCCCTCGCGGCGCACCCGGATGTCGTAATAGAGGAGAGTCGTCACGACGCAGGTGATGGGGAACACCAGCGCCAGGAGAATCGCCACCAGGAGCGACGTGAGTCGCGGGTTGGATGACGCGACCAGCCCGGCGAACATCCCCACGAGGAAGACCAGCAGAAAGTAGAGCGTGATGAAGATCAGCCAGGCGAGCATCATGGTGCCGAAGATCTTCCAGAACTCGCCCCTGGCGAGAGACCACGACCTGGACAGCGACTCGTCGGCGGACCGCTCCTCGAGCATCAGGACGGGAGTGATCGCGAAGGTTCGCACGAGCACGTACAGGCCGGGAAAGAAAAACGTGAGCGTCGCGAGACCGGCGGCGAATCCACGGAGAACACCCGCCAGGATGATCGCCGGCGTCCTCCTGATGGCGGTGACGAGGGAGCGGTGGATGTCGGCGGTACCCTCCAGATATGCGCCGGAGACCCCCACCACGACCGCCGCCTCGGCGATCGAGCCGCAGATCCACTGCAGGATGAGTACGAGGAAAGTGGAGCCCGGAGTCACGCTCTCCGCGCGGCTCACCGCCACGACGGCTATGTAGGGCATGAGCGAGACCATCGCGATCGCCGCGAGCTGCGCGTAGTGCTGCCTCAGAAGCTGGAACGAGGCATCGATGATCTCGGTGGCGGATCGGGGGCGAAGCGCTGTTGCCGGCACGGGACCTCTCGAGAATGGAGTCATCAATGAGGACGATCGGGCCGCGGGCTGGTTCCAGGCACCGTCATACCCGGCGGAAGCGGGCACCGTAGTCCCCTCCCCCGGCCGCCGCCACCCCCTCCGCGTGGCGTGACCCGTGCTGATATATTGGAGTCAATACAAAGCTCGACCAGGTACGGGCGACCGCCAGCCGGCGGGCCGCTGGCCGGTTCGCATTCTTCATCGATCATACGAGCACCGCCGGCATCATCGCGATGTCGTCCGTCGGGGCTCCTATGCAATACAACGAGAACAAGCTCATGGCAGATCACGAGGCTTCGCGCGCCTCGACCACCGACGGGCTGCCCGTAGCCCCCTCGCTCGGTCCCGCGCTCGACGCCGCCCACGTTCCTCATCAACGAACGGAGAACCAGCGCCGCATAATACTCATAAGCGGCATCGCCATCCTGGTGGCCTTCGGCTCGGGCTTCATCGCCATAGTGCTGATGCGGCTCATCGGGTTGATTACCAACATAGCCTTCCACGCCCGGTGGTCCACTTCCTTCGCATCACCGGCCGACAACCAGCTCGGCCTGTGGGTCATCCTGGTGCCCGTGATCGGCGGCATCATAGTGGGCATCATGGCCCGCTACGGATCGCCCGCCATCCGTGGTCACGGCATTCCCGAAGCGATGGAGACCGTGCTCTTCAACCAGAGCCGCATCGCTCCCAGGATCACGATTCTCAAGCCGGTATCGTCGGCGATCGCCATCGGAACCGGCGGTCCGTTCGGCGCCGAGGGACCCATCATCGCCACCGGCGGCGCGCTGGGATCGCTGGCCGGTCAGCTCGTGCGGATCACCGCCGACGAGCGCAAGATCCTCCTCGCCGCGGGCGCCGCGGCCGGTATGGCGGCCACGTTCGGCAGCCCCGTCTCGGCGGTGCTCCTCGCCATCGAGCTCCTCCTCTTCGAGTACCGTGCCCGATCGCTGGTCCCGGTGGCGCTGGCCAGCGCCACCGCGACCGGCGTGCGCATGGCATTCCTCGGTTCGGCGCCGGTGTTCCCGATGCCCAACCTCGCGCAGCCGAGCGGCGAGGCGCTCGCCGCGTACATCATCCTCGGCGCGGTGATCGGCATCGCGGGCGTCTACGTGACGCGAGCCGTCTACCTCGTGGAAGATGCCTTCGACAAGCTTCCCATACACTGGATGTGGTGGCCCGCCATAGGCGCCGTGGCGGTGGGCGTGATCGGCTACTTCGCGCCGCACACGATGGGCGTGGGCTACGACAACATCGAGAAAATCGTCTCCGGCGACCTGGTCGGCAATGCGCTGCTCTTTCTGGTGATCCTCAAGTTCATCTCGTGGGCGATAGCGCTCGGGAGCGGGACATCGGGCGGTACGCTGGCGCCGTTGTTCACCATCGGCGGAGGGCTCGGCGCGGTGCTCGGCACGGCAACCGTCGCGCTGGCGCCGCAGCTCGGCGTCGACCCGCGCATCGCCGCCCTGGTAGGGATGGCCGCGATCTTCGCGGGCGCATCGCGCGCGCTGCTCACATCGGTGGTGTTCGCCTTCGAAACCACGCGTCAGCCCATGGGGCTGCTCCCGCTCCTCGGCGGTTGCAGCACGGCATACCTCGCGTCGCTCCTCATAATGAAGCACACCATCATGACGGAGAAGATCGCGCGCCGCGGCACCAACGTGGAGTCCGATTACGAAGTGGACTTCCTCTCCCAGGTCCCCGTGCGCGACATAGCATCGCCCGAGGTGGTGGCGCTGAAGGGCGACGACTACGTGGAGGATGTTCGCGACTGGATGGCCTCGCGCGACCCCGACTCGCTGCACCAGGGATTCCCGGTGGTGGATGACGACGGACAGCTCCTAGGCGTGGTGACGCGCCGGAACCTGCTCAACCTCGAGCTGGAGATAGACAGCAAGGTGAAGGACATCCTGACGCGCTCGCCGGTGATCATCTACGACACGAACACCGCTCGCGAGGCGGCGGACCACATGGTCCGTGAGCAGGTGGGCCGGCTCCCGGTAGTAACGCGAGCCAACCCCGCAAGGCTCGTCGGGATCGTCACGCGGAGCGATCTGCTCGCGACGCACGCTCGCCGACTCGCGGCGGCGAACCGCACGTCGTTGCAGATCGAGCTGCGCCTCCGCACGATTCCGTGGAGCTTCCGCCGCCGCAGCGCGGGCGGCGGGAAGACGACGGAAACTACGGGGTCGGGTCGCTGATGCAGTGTGGCGGCAGCGCGCGACCATGCGGACGTCATTCCCGCGAGAGTGCCGATCGGACTCCCGGTGGATCGACCGCGAGCTCCTCGAGGCGGGAGAGCGTCTCGCCGAGCGGCGCGTCGATCCGGATCGTGGCCTGCTCGTCGCCGCGGGTGACGCCGCGCGTGACGATGGCCACGGGAATGGCGCGCTCCGCCGCGCGGAGCACGAATCGGTAGCCCGACATCACATGGAGGGATGAACCCAGCACGAGCAGTGCTCCGGAGCGCTCGAGCTCGGCGAAGCAGCGCGCGACCAGCTCCTTCGGCACAGACTCGCCGAAGAAGATCACATCGGGTTTGAGGAGGTCGGATCCGCATACCAGGCAGCGTACGAGCTGGAAGCGGCGCACCTCCTCCTCGTCGATCACCACATCGCCGTCGGGGCGAATCTCGTGCGGCGCGGCGACGAAGTCGGGGTTGGCGGCACGCATCCGCTCCTCGAGCTCCACGCGCGATGAGCGGTTCCCGCAGTTCAGGCACACCACGCGATCGAGCGCGCCATGCAGCTCGAGCACATCGCGGCTCCCGGCGCGCTGGTGCAGCCCATCCACGTTCTGCGTGATGATCCCGCCGACGAGGCCGGCCTGCTGCAGCTTCGCCACCGCGTAGTGGCCGCTGTTGGGGGCCGCAGCGGCGAAGCGCCGCCATCCGACGAAGCTCCGCGCCCAGTAGCGCTGCCGGTTGGCGACGGCGCCCACGAACTCCTGGTACATCATCGGAGTCACGCGCTGCTTCCCCTCGGGGCCGCGGTAGTCGGGGATCCCCGACTCGGTGGAGATCCCCGCGCCGGAGAGCACGGTGACGCGCCCCGCGCGTACGAGGTCGGCAAGTCGATCGAGCTCGGACATGCTGGTCGGAGTCAGCTATTCACGGGGAAGCAAACGCGACAGTCGTCGTAGAGCTGTCGCGTTTGCCCTCCATCGAGTATCCCACCTCTTCGACTTGACGGACGAGGGAAAAAGCTCGTGATTTGGCGGGACGGCACGACCCGGGAACAGCCATTACATATTGAGCGATGCGACCCACGCGATTTGCACTGATGATGCTCCTGCTCTCGGTGACGACGGCGAACTGCTCGAGAGGGAAGAAGAGCGAGAGCGCGCCAACTCCCTCGGGTCCCGTATCCCTCCGCGTGGAAAACCACAACTGGGTGAACGTGGTCGTGTACGTCCTGCACGGCGGGCAGCGTACGAGGCTCGGAATGGCGGTGGGGAGCAAAACGACCGAGCTCACGATTCCCTATTGGGTAGTCGGACAGGCGTCCACGATCCAGCTTCTTGGCGATCCAGTCGGTTCGAGCGAAAGCGTCGTCAGCAGTTCCGTCACAGTGAGGCCATGGATGCGTCTCGACTGGACCTTGGAGACCGATCTCTCGAGGTCGGCGCTCTCGATACGATGACGAGATGAGGGCCATGGACTATTGGGCCACCGGTGGGGGCCCTCCTTTCTTCCCCCCTCCCGACGATCCTCCAGCCTGGGAACCGATAAGAAATGCGGCGGCCGCGACCGCTCCCCCGATCAGTCCAGATCGCCAGAAAGAGAGCTTGCGCCCCTGGACCGAAGCGATCGCCTCGCGCGGTATCGTGACTCTCTCGCCCTTCCAGAGCTGGTCATCGCCCGATTGAGTAACCACCTGCGACACCGAAACAGAGAGCGCACTGTCCGCGCTTTCCAGGAGTCGCCCATCGACGCCGGCCACGCCTCTTCCCAGATACTGGGCCAGATCCACTGAACCACGGTCGGTGAGAGCCACATGAACCTTCTCACCCGGGGCCGGCGCGGTCTCGAGCGGGACATTGACGTAGCAGCCACACAGCAGGAGGAATATTCCCGGTGTAATACGCATCGTGAACACTGTCGGCGAAATGTTGGAGAGAATGAACTTGGCGCGGCCGCCAGTGGCGCGTCAAGCTCCTGACGTCCGCGGCATGAGCGGAGTCGCCCGGCCGCGATGGTAAAGCGTCCGGCCATCATTCTGAGGCCGGACGCTTCATTTACAGCATACAGATTCTGCGCGCCGTCGAGTTACGGCGCAGTGCAAGCGTTTGGATCGTTCCAGTTACGCGGCTTGTCCTCCGGCACGTTGTCACCGTTGGTCTGCAGTTCCGTTGCACTATAGGGCACCCGTCCAGGAACCTCGGAATTCCCTGTAACCGGCACCAACGCCGGGATACAGGTGCGCTTGTAGTCATTCCAGGATTCCATGTTCTGGAAGAGCACGATGTACTTCTCCGTCATGATTGCTTCGAGGAGAGGAGCACCGCTCAGGCCATCCAACGCAGGAATCGTCAGAGCCGAATGCCAAGGCGTCTCTTCCCCCCATGCAGCTCGCTCAGCGTTGAGCGTGTCCAGCGCGGCAGCGGTCTCCCCGGCCTGATAGAGAGCCTCCGCCTTTATGAGCAGATTCTCGTTGTACGTGACCAGCGGCTGGTAATAATCCTCGGCACCCCGGCCAGTGGGATTGAGAACGGCAATATCGGCGTTGATCTTCTGGCCCGGCGCTGCGCCGACGATCGAGTCCTTGCCCGCGGGAGCAGCGAAGTACTCCTCGAGGCGAGGATCATGGTTCGTAGTCAGGACGTCTACCAGCTTCTTCCCTGGACTCACGTACCCGTTCCTTTCGCGAATCATGAACTGCCACCAGTTGTTGTTCTTACCGGTAGATGCCTCGTAGGGGACCACATAGTCCCCATCGTTGGAGGAGATCCCCAACTCGGCCTCAGCGAGAGCCTTTGCATACGAGCTGGGGTCGACCTCGGCAGTGTGTAGATAGAGGCGCGCCTTCAATGTGTGTGCGAGCGCAATCCACTTGTCCGCATCGCCATCATATACGAGGTCCGAAGGTCCGGGACCGGCGCCCGATCCACCCAGATTCTGGATGGCATTGTCCAGGAGCGTCTGTAGACTTGCATACACATCCTGCTGAGCGTCATACACCGGCGTCGGGAAGGAATCCGGGCTGGCGGCCTGGCTGTACGGCACGTCACCCCAGATGTCGGCCACAGTCCCGATCACCCAGGCCTCGACAACCTGAGCTATACCCTGGAAGACCTGATCGCCTCCCTCGCTCGAGGCCTGCTGGATGTATTTCAGGTCGAGGAGCATTGGCCGGTACGGTCGTGAAAACTCTCCGTCATAGTCGGCGTTTCCTATGACGTACGTGCCGTACGTGATGAATTGGCGGTCGGTTCCCGACATCGTCTGCATCCACATGGCGACGAGCCGTGCGAGATCGCCGTTCATCTCTTCCCAGAGCGCTGCCTGCGCCGCCACGAACCGCTGCTGAGCGGTCGCTTGAGTCGGGCTGTCAGGGTCTCTGACGCACTCGGAGCACTTCAGAAAGTCACTGCAGCCGGCCAGAAGAAGCGCCGGAAGGGCCACCGACAAGGCGGCTTTCAGGTATCTATTTGTCACGATCGATATCCTCTCGCCTCAACGGTTCAAGCCGATCGAAATCACGATCGACCGAGTCTGCGGGTTGTTGAAGTAGTCGATCCCCTGGATCAGGTTTTCCGCCCCGCCGAGGTTGGCCTCGGGATCCATACCGGTATAGTCGGTCCAGATAGCCAGATTGCGACCCGATACACGCAAATCGACACTGCTCAGCCCCAGCGTTCTGTCGACCCACGGCTGATCGAACGTATACGCGACGGAAACCTCACGAAGTTTCGTGTAGGTCCCATCCTCCATGAACTGGGCCGCCACCGGGCCAAATCCCCCACCGAGACCGTCGCCGTAGCCGCGGTGTTCGGGGTCATCGGTACCGGCGAACCAGCCTTCATTAATGACCACCGGCGTTCCAGCTCCGGGACCGGCCACCGCACCGGGCATGTAATCGTCCCCGAAGGTGCGCGTTGCTCCACGGATCTCCGTGTCTTTGCTGGTGCCGAAGTTACGGAGTGCACCACGCGTCCCGTTCCACACCACGCCACCCTGTTTGTGGTCGACCAGGGCGGAGAACTGGATCCTGCCATAGCGGATGCTGGTACGAATCGACCCCGTCCAGTCGGGCTCGGCGTTGCCAATCGGCCGGTCCTCGGGATCGAGGATCGGGAAACCATCATCGCCAATGTACAGCGCTCCCTTCGGGGCGTTGGCGCATCCGGCAGAGATATCAACGGCTGTAGTGATCCCGCAACGCGCGAAATCGTAGCCGCGGATCCCGAAGCCGTATCCCACTGTCGCGGCGCCGTACGACCCACTGAACGTCCCGCCACCGACGCCACCGCCGTCGAAGTAGTCGGCACCGTTCAGATACAGCACTTCCGTCTTGTTCTTGGCCCACTGAAGGCCAATCTCCCAACTGAGGTTCTCAGAGGTTATCGGCCGGTAGTTCAGCGTGGCCTCCCACCCGGAGTTGCGAATCTTGGCACCGTTCAACAACGCGGAGCTATAGCCGCTCGTGGGAGGACGAGGGACACGGAGAATCACGTCCGTCGACGTATTCCGATAGCGCGTGATGCCCATGTCCGCCTTCTGATCGAAGAAGCCGAAGTCGGCGCCGAACTCCAGCTCCTTCTGACGCTCGGGCTTGATGTTGTCGTTGCCGGGGCCGCCCGGGCTGAAGAGGCCGCCAAATCCGCCCAAGGTCGAATTCAAGTAATCACCCCAGCCATTGGAGAAATTCCCGCTGCTGAAGGTGGTAAGCGTCTGATAGACTCCGGGCGGCTTGCCCGTCTCGCCGTAGGCCACGCGGAGCTTACCGTAGCTGAAGACGCCCGATTGATCCGTGTTGCCCAGAGCGCTCGTAAATACCCACGCAGCGCTCGCCTTGGGATACCATGCACGAGGCTCCGACTTGCCGAACGTCGAGAAGCCATCGTTACGCAGCGCCGCAGTCAGGAACAGTTGATCGTACAGATTCGCGGTAAGCTGCCCGAAGTACGACTCCGTGTGAATCGTGTTTTTCCCTTCGCTGGACTCCCACTGCACGGTGTTGTCGAGCGAGTACGGCTGCGGCGCTATGAGATTGTAGCCATATGCCCACGTTCCACGGTAGCGACGCGAGTTCAGGTTCTGCCCGATAGTCAGCGTACCGGAGAAGTCGGGCGAGAAGGTGTGATCCGCCGTTGCTACGAGGTTGTGGTCGATCTGGTAGTTGAGAATGTCGGCGCGCGTGACTGTGCCCGCCGGAAACGCGCTCGCGGTCTGCGGCAGCGCTTCCAGACGCCAGTCGGCGTAGTAGTCTCCGCCGAGCGTGTACTTCACATCCAGCCAGTCCGTTGCCTGGTAGTCGAGATTGATGTTGCCGATCGTGCGGTTGACTTCTCCATCGTTCTTCGATTCGAAAATCGTGAACACAGGGTTGTCGTAACCGCGAGTGCTCGCCACCGACGACGGATCGGGATGCGGATACCGGTAGGACCGCTGCAATCCCGTCGCTGGATCCAGATACGGAAACTGGTTGAACTCCGGTGGAGAACGGAGGCCACCGAGAAGGATGCCCGATGTATTGGAGCCCTTCTGAGTGAACGCTCCTTTCGCATCGATGTAGTTGATGTTCCCCGAGACCGTAAGCCGATCGAAGATCCGGTGAGAGCCTTTGAGGCGACCGTTGGCCTTCTTGTACCAGTTGTTCGGACCGATGATGGTGCCATTCTGGTCCAGGTACCCCGCAGACACGAAGAACGTCGTACGATCATTGCCGCCGGAAACGGTGAGATCGGCGTCCAACGAATGACCCGTGTGGAACAGTTCGTTGAAATGGTCATACACTGGCGTACCGGCGGCGAGCTCCGGACCAAAAGACGTCGACGCGCCGCTACATCCGAGCTCGCTACAACCCCCGGCTACACCTCCCAGCCCTTGGCCGAACTTCGATTGGAGCGGGATGTCCCGGTTGACGTCATCGAAAGAGTACGTCGACCGGAGCGCATAACGAGTCGGACCCGCCCTGCCACTCTTGGTCGTGATCAGAATGACGCCATCCGACGCGCGGGCACCGTAGATGGCTGCGGCGGCTGGTCCCTTGAGGATGTTGATCGACTCGATGTCGTTTGGATCGATGTCGGAGGCGCGGTTCGGCGCCACGGTGCTGCCTACCGACGACCCCGTTGCCACCGTGCTGTTGTCGATGGGCACGCCGTCGACTACGAACAGCGGCTGAGCATTACCCGACAATGACTTGATGCCGCGGATGCGGATGTACGACGAGGCGCCCGGCTCACCGGACTGCGACGTGATGTTCACGTTCGGCGCCTTGCCGGCGATCGCATTCACGATGTTCGGCTCATTGCTCCTCTGGATCAGCGCCGAATCCACCGTGTTGATTACGGTGCCAAGCCTCTCACGCGTATTCTCCGTCCCGGCGCCGGTAACCACCACTTCGCCAAGACGCAGCGGGTTGGCCGCGAGCA
>CAZTTY010000067.1:0-23796 GCA_964616815.1 uncultured Gemmatimonadaceae bacterium
CGTGAGCGTCGCTCACGGGACCTCTACATTAAAGACCCGACCCCGTCGTTCGACCCGACCTCGCCCGGTATTTTACGACTCATGTCTCTCCCCGACTTTCTCGCCGCCGCCGACGCGGTGGAGCGCGAAGGCGCGGCCACCATCGCCGCCGCCGACTCCTTCGAGGCGATCGACGTGGCGCGCAACGAGCTCCTGTCGCGCAGGAGCGGTCGCCTCACCGAGCTGATGCGCCAGCTCCCCTCCATCCCCGAGGCGGAGCGCCCCGCCGCCGGCGCAGCCATCAACCGCGTGAAGGAGAGCCTCGCCTCCGCGCTCGACGCGCGTCGAGCGGAGGTGGGCTCCCGCGCGCCCGCCATTCCCGCGCTCGACCTCTCGATGCCCGCGCGGCAGCGCTGGCATGGTGCGAAGCACCCGGTCACCCTCGTCATCGAAGAGATCGCAGCGATCTTCGCCGAGCTCGGCTTCAGCATCGCCACCGGCCCCGAGGCCGAGCTCGAGTGGTACAACTTCGGAGCGCTCAACTTCCCGGCCGACCACCCGGCCATGGACATGCACGACACTCTCTACCTAGAGGGTGCCGGCGAAGACGCGCTGCTCCGCACGCACACGTCGCCCGTGCAGGTGCGCACCCTCCAGAGCCACGAACCTCCCATACGCATCCTCGCGCCCGGCAATGTCTACCGTCGCGACTTCTTCGATGCGTCGCACGCGCCCATGTTCGCCCAGATCGAGGGGATGGCGGTGGACGAAGGCGTGAGTTTCGTGGACCTGAAGGCCACGCTCACGCACTTCGCGAACCGATTCTTCGGCGAGGTGCCCACACGCTTCCGCCCGAGCTATTTCCCCTTCACGGAACCCTCCGCCGAGATGGACGTGGCCTGCCGCATCTGCGGCGGCTCGGGCTGTGCGTCGTGCAAGGGGACGGGGTGGATGGAGATCCTCGGCTCGGGTATGATCCACCCCGCCGTGCTCGAAGCGGCCGGGCTCGACAGCGAACGATATACGGGCTGGGCCTTCGGTATGGGGCCGGCTCGGATCGCCATGCTCCGCTACGAAATCCCCGACATCCGCCTCCTTTACGACTCCGACGTGCGCTTCCTGGAGCAGTTCGCGACATGAACGCCTCGCACCGCTGGCTCTCCGCGTTCCTCCCCGGCACCTCGCTCAGCGTGGAGCGGATGCGCGACTTGATCACCGCGCGCTGCTGCACGGTGGACGAGATCGTACGGCTGCGCGAGGATCTCGCCGATGTAGTGATCGGCCGTGTGGTGGAGGCCGCACCGCACCCGAATTCCGACCATCTGTGGGTCACCCGGGTGGATGCGGGCCTCCCCGACGGCGAGTTGCTCGACGTCGTATGCGGCGCGCCCAACGTTCGCGCCGGCTCGAGTTATCCCTTCGCTCCGGCCGGCTCCACGCTGCCTGGCGGTCTGAAGCTGGAGAAGCGCAAGATCAGAGGCGCCGTATCGAACGGCATGCTCTGCTCGGCACGCGAGCTGGGACTCGGACAGGAGCACGACGGAATCCTGGAGCTCGAGACCGACGCGCGACCGGGCACTCCGTTCCTCGCCGCCATCGACGCGGGCGATTCGCGGCTGGTCATCGACGTCACGCCCAACAGGCCCGATCTGCTCTCGCATCTGGGAATCGCGCGGGAGCTCGCCGCCGCGCTGGATTCCGAGTTCCGCCTTCCGAAGCTCCCCACGACCGACGACGGAGCGCGCGAGCGCGGCGCCGCTGCCGCCACGCCACCCATCGAGGCGCGCGAGCGGGCGAGCACCGGCGGCGTGGAGGTACGCGTGGAAGACGCCGGGTACTGCCCGCGCTACATGGGTGTGGTAGTGCGCGGCGTGAAGGTGGCAGCGAGCCCGGACTGGCTCGCCGATCGACTCATTGCGATCGGCTCCCGCCCCATCAACAACGTCGTCGACATCACGAACTACGTGCTGCACGAGCTGGGGCAGCCCATGCATGCATTCGACGCGGCCAGACTCGCCGGACCCGGGATCGTCGTGCGCCGTGCGCGGGCGGGCGAGAAGCTTCTCACGCTCGACGGCGTCGAGCGCACACTCGACGAGTCGCTGACGGTGATCGCCGACGGCGAGCGCGCGCAGGCGATCGCCGGTGTGATCGGCGGTGGCGACAGCGAAGTCACGGAGTCCACCAGCGACGTCTTCCTGGAAGTCGCCTTCTTCGAGCCGGCCCACGTGCGGCGCGCACGGCGCCGCCTCGGCGTATCTACCGACGCCAGCTATCGGTTCGAGCGCGGCGTGGACAGGGAGCTCCAGCCGCGCGCGCTCGCCCGGGCGGTGGAGATGCTCGTCGCGATCGCCGGCGGAACGGCGGCCGACGCGCCGGTGGACATCCATGCGTCGCCCAGCGAACGGAGCCGCCTGAAGCTGCGCCCTTCGCGCATATCGCGGCTGCTCGGCGTGGAAGTACCTGCGGCGGAGACCGCGCGCCTCCTGGCGGCCGTCGGATTCGCGGTGGAGGAGGACGGCTCCGGGCAGCTCGATGTGGTGGTACCGAGCTGGCGCCCCGACGTGACCGGCGAGGTGGACCTCGTCGAGGAAGTGGCTCGCCTGCGCGGTTACGATACCTTCCCCCCGGAGCTGCGCGCCTTCCGGCCCGGCACGGTCCCGGATTCGCCGGTGGAGCTCATCAGCCGCCGGGTGCGGGAGCGCCTCGTGGCGGTAGGACTGCTCGAGACGCGACCCATGCCCTTCGTGGCCGGCGCGGCCGAGGGCTTCGCCCGCGTGGCCAACCCGCTGGCGGAGAACGAGTCGTATCTGCGGCGCGAGCTGCTCGACACGCTTTCCCGCCGGGCCGAGTACAACTTCGCGCAGATGCGGCGCGACATCCGGATCTTCGAGATCGGCTCGGTGTTCTTCCCGACGGGAAGCGCGCTGCCCGCCGAGGAGCTGCACGTGGCCGCGCTCGTGACCGGCGCCAGACATCCGGCACACTGGACCGAGCAGCACCCACCCGATACCGACGAGTGGGACGCCAAGGGGCTCGCGCTGGAAGTGGCGGCCGCGGCGTTTCCGGGTGCCACGGTGGAGTTGCGGGCGGCTGAAGGTTCCGATCTCGAAAGCGGCCTCCTCTGGCGGGTCGCGGCGGATGGTGGGGTACGCGGGTCGGTGAGGCGGCTCGCGCTGGATGCACCGGTGTGGGCCGGGGAGGCGTACGGAGTGGAGCTGTCGCTGGTGGCGATCGAATCGAGCCCCGTGGCGGACCGCGGCGCGCGAATACGCCCGGAAGATCGCGCACCGGCACTCGCCGCTTCCGGCCTCTCCGCGCGCGTCGTGCGCTACAGGCCGCTCCCCGCCACTCCCGCCGCCGACTTCGATATCGCGCTGCTCGTCCCCGGAGAGCTCGCGGCGGCGCGGGTCGAGGAGGTCATACGCCGCGCGTCCGGCGAGCTCCTCGAACGCCTCGAGCTCTTCGACGAATACCGCGGCGAGGGCGTGCCGGCCGGTATGCGGAGTCTGGCCTGGCGATTGACCTTCCGCCATCCGGAGCGCACTCTACGGGACAAAGAGATCGCCGGTCGCCGGCAGAAACTCCTCAGAACCCTCGAAGGAGAGTTAGGTGTCCGACAGCGCACGACCTGACCTCGCGGCGTTTCGCGAGCTCGAGCAGCTCATCAGGGCACTGGGCGACGAGATGGCCGCCTGGCGGCGCCGCGCCCACGAGGCGGAGGCCCGGCTGAAAGCGAACGAAGCGCGCCTCGCCCGCCAGAGCGCGGATCGACTCGCGAGCGAACCGGCGGCGGCAGCGCGTCCCGCAACCGCGGCCGGAGCAACCGCCGCCCCGGCGCCGTCCGCCGCGACCGAGAGCCAGGTCGTGGCGGCGTTGCGCCGCGAGAACCAGGATCTTCGCCTGCGGCTCGAGGCCGCCCGGCAGCGTACCCGGCAGCTCCTCGACCGCGTGCGCTTCCTCCGCCAGCAACATCAGATCGGGAGCGTGGAGCGATGAGCACGCGGCGATCCACGGTCAAGGTGACGATCGTAGGAGAAGAGTACACCATCCGCAGCGACGAATCCCCCGAGCGCACCCGCGAAGTCGCCGCGTACGTGGATGATACGATCCGCAACCTGATGAACGCGGGAGCGGTAGTCGAATCGCACAAGGCGGCCATCCTCGCCGCGCTGCAGATCACCGCGGAATACTTCAACGCACGCAGCGCCCCGGAAGAGATGGCCGAGAAGCTCCGGGGTCTTTCCAACGGTGTACGCAGAATGCTGCCGCCGGGGAAGCGGGGCGACTGATTGCCTTTTATTCCCTTGACCGATAATTTCTGTTCAGGTAGCCGGTTGACCACGTAGGATCAAGCGCTCGTTGCGGTTAGCGTCTCCGCCCCCGCGCCGTTCGGCGGTGCGCGACCGAGACCCGCCCCACCGGGCCGACGCGTGGACCCCGGCGGGTACTCCCCAAGCCACGCGGCGATGCGGTCGCGTTGGAGCATAGATCAAATGAGCGAGACTGCGCTAATCGCCGCGTCGGGCGCTGCCATCATCATCGCCGCCGCGGCTTTTTTTGTCCTCGGGAGAGTGCGCGGCCGCGCCGCGGAGCGAAGTGCGCAGGCTGCCGCGGGTACCACGGCGGAGGAGACCGCCAGACGCATCCTCAATGATGCGCGGCGAGAAGCGGAAACGCTCCAGAAATCCGCGGTGGTGGAAGGAAAGGAAGAGTCCATCAGGCTTCGTGAAGCGTGGGAAGCCGAGGCTGCCCGACGACGAGAGGAGCTCGAGAGAGCCGAGCGTCGAGTCCAGGAACGCGAATCCGGTCTCGACCGAAAGTTCGACATTCTCGAGCAGCGGGAGAAAGAGGCCGGCCGGCGCGCGAGCGAGATCGGCAGGCGAGAGAAGGCGGCGAACGAGCAGAGCGAGGAGCTGGAGCGAGTCCTCGGCGAAGCGCGGAAGCGGCTGGAGCAACTGGCCGGGATGTCGCGTGAGGAGGCCAAGGCGGAATTGATCAACCGCCTGGCGGAAGAGGCCAGAGCCGAAGCCGCCAATCAGATTCGCGAGATCCGCGAGACCGCCCGCCGAAACGCCGACCGCGAGGCCAGAAAAATCGTGGCCCTGGCCGTCCAGCGTATTGCCGCGGAACACACCTCGGAGATCAGCGTCTCCTCCGTTCCGCTCCCCAACGACGAAATGAAGGGTCGAATCATCGGTCGGGAAGGGCGTAACATCCGCGCCTTCGAGCTGGCGACGGGGGTGGATGTGATAATCGACGACACACCCGACACGGTCGTGGTATCCTGCTTCGATCCGGTACGTCGCGAAGTGGCGCGGCTGGCGCTCTCGAAGCTCGTTTCCGACGGGCGCATCCACCCCGGCCGGATCGAGGAAGTCGTGGCCAGGGCGCAGAAGGAGGTGGAGGCGGCCATCCAGGAAATGGGTGAGCAGGCCGCCTACGAAGTCGGCGCCCACGGACTGCACGCCGAGCTCATCAAACTCATCGGGCGGATGCATTACCGGACCAGCTACGGTCAGAACATACTGCGGCATTCCATCGAGGTCGCGCATCTCGCCGGGATCATGGCCACCGAGCTCGAGCTCGATGCAGTGATGGCGCGACGCGGCGCGCTGCTCCACGACATCGGCAAGGTGCTCACGCACGAGCACGAAGGCACGCACGTCCAGCTCGGCGTGGAAGTCGCCACCCGCTACGGCGAGGACCCGCTGGTGATCAACTGCATCGCGGCGCACCATGACGATGTGCCGCACGAGAGCGAGGTTTCGGTGCTGGTGCAGGCCGCCGACGCGATCTCCGGCTCGCGGCCGGGTGCGAGGCGGGAAGCGTTCGAGACGTACGTGAAGCGACTGGAAGGTCTCGAGCGCATCGCATCGAGCTACAACGGCGTGGAGAAGGTTTTCGCGATCCAGGCGGGGCGCGAGATACGCGTGATCGTGAGCCCCGATGACGTGGATGACTTCAGAATGACGTCGCTGAGCGAGGAGATCGCCCGGCGAATCGAGGGCGAATTGCAATATCCCGGTCAGATCAAGGTGGTGGTGATACGCGAGCAGCGGGCGGTGGACTTTGCCCGCTGAGATCATCGATGGCGCCGCGGTAGCGCGTTCCGTTCGCGAGCAGGTGGCGAACGATGTCGCGCGACTCTCGTCCGCGGGCGTCCGACCCGGCCTGGCGGTCGTGCTCGTGGGCGACGATCCGGCGAGCGCGGTCTACGTGCGGAGCAAGGGGAAGGCGTGCGAGGAGGCGGGGATCCACAGCGAGACGATCGTACTTCCGGCGGATACCTCCCAGGCGGAGCTCCTGGCACGGGTGGATGCGCTGAACGCGGACCCGGCGATTCACGGGATACTCGTGCAGATGCCGCTCCCCCGGCATCTCGACGCCGATACCGTGATCCGCCGCATCCGGCCGGACAAGGACGTGGACGGCTTCCACCCGGTGAACGTCGGGAAGAACCTCATCGGCGAGCGCGATGGCTTCGTGCCCTGCACGCCGGCGGGTGTGCAGGAACTTCTCGTCAGAAGCGGAGTCGCCACGCGCGGCGCGGAATGCGTGATCGTGGGGCGCAGCAACATCGTCGGGAAGCCGATGGCGGCGCTCATGATCCAGTCGGCCGAAGGCGCCAACTCCACGGTCACGGTTTGCCACAGCGCCACGCGCGACCTCGCGGCGCACGTGCGGCGCGCGGACATCCTCATCGCGGCGGTGGGGAAACCGGCGATGATCACCGGCGACATGCTCCGGCCGGGCGCGGTGGTGATCGATGTCGGCATCAATCGCGTGGATGATGCTTCCGCGCGGCGAGGCTACAGGCTCGTCGGCGACGTGGATTTCGAGAGCGCGAAGGAAGTGGCTTCGCTGATCACGCCGGTTCCGGGCGGCGTGGGTCCGATGACCATCGCGATGCTGCTCCGCAACACGGTGAAAGCCGCCGAGCAGATGGAGCGCCCGTCGACGTGAGCGCGCGGCGGGAGCGCGGCGCCGGTCGCGGCGCCGCGCGCGAGCAGTCCGGCGAGCTCGATCTTTTCGCCGTCGAGAACGGCGGGGCGCCCGCCCACCCTCCGGAGCCGCGTGGACGGCGAAAGGCGGCCGGTGGAACGGCGTCGCGTGTGGGTGCGCCCCCGAGCGCCGACCCGGGCGCGAGGCCGGAGTCGGCCATCGCCATTTCCACGCTCACCCGCATAGCGAAGGACGTGGTGGAAGGCGCCTTCACGCCGCTCTGGATCCGCGGCGAGGTGAGCGATTTCAAGGCGCATCGCAACGGACACTGGTACTTCTGCCTTCGGGACGAGTCGGCGCAGCTCCGCTGCGTGGTGTGGTCGCGCGACCGCCAGCGCATCCCCGCCGCGCCGGACGACGGCATGCAGCTCAGCGCCCTCGGCCAGCTCACTGTCTATCCGGCGCGCGGCGACATCCAGTTCCGGATCACGGCCATGGAGGCCGCGGGCGATGGTCTCTGGCGCAAGGCGCTCGAGCTCTCGATAGCGAAGCTGAAGGCCGAGGGGCTGCTCGCCGCCGAGCGAAAGCGCCCGCTCCCCGACTTCCCGCGCCGCGTGGCCGTGGTGACCAGCCCCGATGGCGCCGCGCTGCACGACATACTCGCCGTGGTGCGCAGACGCTGCCCGGTGGTGGAGGTCGTGGTCGTGCCGGCGCGCGTGCAGGGCGACGGTGCGGTGGAGGAGCTGGTCGCCGCCATCGAGCGCGTGAGTCGCTGGAGCGAGGCGGACATCGCGATAGTTGGTCGCGGTGGCGGGGCACGGGAGGATCTCTGGGCATTCAACGACGAACGCGTTGCGCGCGCCCTCGCCGGGTGCAGCGTTCCCACGATATCGGCGGTGGGACACGAGGTGGACGTCACGCTGTGCGACATGGTGGCGGACCTGCGCGCGCCGACGCCATCGGCCGCGGCCGAAGCGGCCGTGCCGGTGCTCACGGACCTCGCATCGCAGCTCGCGTCGTACGCTGCCGCAATGCGGTACGGCCTCCAGCGTCGCGCCGGGGCCGCCCGGACACGGCTCTCGCGCGGCGCACGCGACCTCCGCCTCGTCGCGCTCCGCTCCGGTGAGCGGCGGCGGGCACGGCTCGAGAATGCGGCGGGCCGGCTGCACGCGCTCAGCCCGCTCGCCACGCTGGCCCGCGGCTTCGCGGTCGCGCGCGACGACTCGGGCGTCCCCCTCACGAACCGGGCCGACTTCACCCCGGGGCTGCACTTCCGGCTCACCCTCCGCGACGGCGAGATTGAAGCCACGGCGGACGCCGGCGCCGAGCGCTCGTCGTCCGATACCTCAACAGGTTGACTGCGATGTCGTACGAGGAAGACGTGGCCCGGATCGAAAGCATCGTCGCGGAGCTGGAGCGCGACGATGTCGAGCTCGATCGCGCGCTGGCGCTGTTCGAGGAGGGGGTGGAGCGCCTGCGAAGCGCATCGAAGGCGCTGGAGGCGGTGGAGGGGCAGGTGCGCCTCCTGGTAGAGCGGAGCGATGGGAGCTTCGAGCTTGCCGACTCCGACGACTGAGCGGGCAGATCCCGATCTGACGGCCGCGCGCCGCGGCGTTCAGACCGCGCTGGAGGAGCTCTGCGACCGGTACCTGGACGTGCTCCCGGCGGAGGTGGCCGAGGCCGTTCGCTACAGCATCCTCGGGGAGGGGAAGCGGCTGCGACCTCTGCTCGTCCTCGCGTCGTACCGGGCATGCGGTGGCGGGGAGAGAGGCGATGCCCGCGCGCTGGCCGCATCCGTGGAGATCGTGCACGCCTACTCCCTGGTGCACGACGATCTCCCCTGCATGGACGACGACATAGTGCGCCGCGGGCGGCCTACCACGCATCGCCTCTTCGGCCCGCGCGTGGCTACCCTGGCCGGCGTAGCCATGGTCCCCCTCGCCGCGCGCGCCGCCGGCGATTCCGCGCTCTCACTCGGCTTGCCTCGCGCGTCGCGGAAGGCGATCGTTCGTGAGCTGATGCGCGCGTCCGGAGCCGGAGGGATGGTGGGCGGGCAGCTCCTCGACCTCGAGGGGGAGGGTCGCTCGCTGTCGCTCTCGGAGCTCGAACGCGTCCACAAGTCGAAGACCGGCGCACTCATCGCTGCCTCGGTCAGGATAGGTGGCATGGCGGCGGGTGCCGACGTCCCGAGCTCGCGCGCGTTGGAACGCTTCGGCGAGGCCGTGGGACTCGCCTTTCAGATCGCGGACGATGTTCTGGACGCCACTTCCACTACGGCCGCGCTGGGCAAGACCGCCGGCCGCGATGCGGTCCTCGGAAAGAGCACTTATCCAGGGCTGCTCGGAGTGGATGGAGCGGTGGAGCGGGCCGCTCGCCTCGCGGCGGAGGGACGCGCCGCGCTGGAGGCGGCGGGGCTCCTCACGCCGGAGCTGGCGCGCCTGTCGGCGTTCGTCGTGAACCGCAAGTCGTGACCCAACCCCCGCGCAGACGGTTATTCTCCAGTGTCCACGGTACACACTGAGCTCGAGCACACACCATAGCGAAGATGCCTGTACTCCCCGATATCGACTTTCCATCCGACCTCAGAAAGCGCTCGCGCCAGGAGCTGCGCGCGCTGGCGCAGGAGATCCGCACCGCCCTCATCGACAGTTGCTCGCGAACTGGAGGGCACATCGGCGCGGGGCTCGGAGTGGTGGAGCTGGCGGTGGCGCTCCACTACGTGTTCGATACGCCGCGCGATCAACTCGTGTGGGATGTGGGGCACCAGGGGTACCCGCACAAGATGATCACCGGCCGAAAGGACCGTTTCGAGACATTGCGCCAGGAGGGCGGAATCTCGGGCTTCCTCAAGCGCGAGGAAAGCGAGTACGACACCTTCGGCGCCGGCCATGCGGCCACCGCCATCTCGGCGGCGCTCGGAATGGCCGTGGCGCGCGACATAAAGGGAGAGGACTTCCGCGTCGCCGCGGTCGTGGGCGACGGGGCTCTCACCTGCGGCCTCTCGTACGAGGGGCTCAACAACGCCGGCGCTTCCGATCGCGACTTCATCGTCATCCTCAACGACAACGAGATGTCCATCGCGCCCAACGTCGGCGCCATCTCGCGTTACCTCACCTCCATCCAGCGCAACCCGATCTACAACCGCGTGCGCGGCGCCATGGGCAAGGTGATGGACGAGCTGCCCGGCCCGCTCTCGGGAATAGGTTCGGTGGTGCGGAAGTGGGAGGAGAGCATGAAGAGCTTCCTCACTCCGGGCGTGCTCTTCGAGGAGCTGGGCTTCCGCTACTTCGGACCCATCGATGGACACGACATGGATGCTCTCATCGACACGCTCACGGCGGTCGAGGGGATGCGCACGCCGCGGCTTGTGCACGTGATCACGCAGAAAGGGAAGGGTTTTCCGGCCGGCGACCACGCCCAGAAGTGGCACGCGCTCCCGGCCGGCCACGACCCGGCCACGGGCAAGCAGCGCGCCGCATCTTCGGCCAACCCGGCGTACACCGCCGTCTTCGGCCGCGGGCTCACCGAGCTGGCCGAGGAGAACGCGAAGATCGTCGCGATCACGGCAGCGATGCCCGCCGGCACGGGGACCGCGGCTTTCGCGAAGCGCTTCCCGAAGCGCTTCTTCGACGTCGGGATCGCGGAGGGACACGCAGTGACCTTCGCCGCGGGCCTCGCCACGCGGGGGCTGCACCCGGTGTGCGCCATCTATTCGACCTTTCTCCAGCGCGCCTACGACAACGTGATCCACGACGTGGCGCTGCAGCAGCTCCCGGTCACCTTCTGCATGGACCGCGCGGGCCTCGTGGGCGAGGACGGGCCCACGCACATGGGACTGTACGACATCGCTTACATGCTGGCCGTGCCCGGAATGGTGGTGACCGCACCCCGCGACTCCGCGCAGATGCTCGCGCTTCTGCGTACGGCCGCCGCGCGCGAGGACGGACCTACTTCGATACGCTACCCGCGCGACGCCGCCCCCGACATCGCGCCCCCCCTCCCGGAGATTCCCGCCATTCGCGAGGGTACGTGGGAAGTCCTCCGGCAGGGCGGCGACTTCGTGATCCTCGCGGTAGGCACGATGGTGCTCCCGTCGCTCGCGGCGGCGAAGGAGCTCGCGGCCGAGGGGATCGACGTGAGCGTGGTCGACTGCCGCTACCTCAAACCGTACGACGAGGTCACCCTCAACGCGGTTCTCGCGCGGCACAAGCACGTGCTCGTAGTCGAGGAAGGCACTGTGGTGAACGGATTCGGTGCCTACATGGCGCAGGTCGTCGGCACGCTCGACCCGTCCGTACGCGTGGCGGTACACGGAGTGCCCGACCGGTTCGTGGAGCAGGCGCCGCGCAAGCGGCAGCTCGAGCTCCTCGGGCTCGACGCGGCCGGCATAGCGCGGCGCGTGCGCGTTCTGCACGACAGCGAGGCGCTCACCGGGTGACACGCCTCGGCGTGGTGGGGAATCGCAGCTACGAGGGGCTCGACGGGGTCCTCGCCACGCTGCGTCGCAAGGCCCCGGAGCTGGACATCGAGCTCGCCTTCGAGGCGGAGCTGCAGCATCTCGTCCCCGGCACCGAACCGCTCCACGACGCGTCGGGGATCGACGCCCTCGTCACGCTCGGCGGCGACGGCACCATGCTCCGCGGTGCGCGCTTCGTGGGCGACAACCCCATCCCCATTCTCGGCATCAACCTCGGACGCCTCGGTTTTCTCACCGCGTGCGGCGGCGATGATGGCGAGCTCGAGCTGGCGCTGGAGCGATACGTCGCCGGCGACTACGTGGTGCAGCGGAGGATGGCGCTGGCGGGACACACTTCGCGCTACGACAGCGAGCGCTGGCGCGCGCTCAACGACATCGTGCTGCACAAGGGCGGCTTCGCGCGCGTCGTACACCTCGAAGTGTGGGTCAACGGAGAGCTGATCGGGGCGTACGCCGCCGACGGGCTGATAATCGCCACACCCACCGGCTCGACCGCCTACAGCCTCTCTGCCGGCGGACCCGTGGTGGTGCCCACGGTGGAATCGATCGTGATCACGCCGATCTCGCCGCATACGCTCGCCGTGCGCCCCGTGGTGCTCCCGCCCAGCGCGGAGGTGGAGGTGCGTGCGAACGATGGGCCGGAGGAGCTTCTGGTGACGGTGGATGGGCAGGTGGGCAGTACATTCACGGCCGACGATACGCTTCTGGCGCGACGCGCCGAACACCCCGTGCTCGTAGTGCACTTCCGTGACAGCACGTTCTTCTCGCGCATGAGGCGGAAGCTGGGCTGGGGCGGCGTTCGTGGGCGTGACGAGAGCAAAAGGTGCTGACCGAACTTCGAGTCCGTAACTACGCGATAATCGATAGCGTCACGCTGCCGCTCGCCGGGGGGCTCAACGTGCTCACCGGCGAGACGGGTGCTGGGAAGTCCATCATCGTGGGCGCGCTCTCGCTCCTGCTCGGCGAACGCGCCAGCGTGGAGAGCATCCGTACCGGGGCGGACCGTGCCGTGATCGAAGGCGTGTTCGACTCCACGAATACGCCCGCCCTCGCCGCGCTCCTGGACGAGCGCGGGATCGACGTGGATGAGAACACCCTCGTCCTGCGCCGCGAGATCGCGTCGAGCGGTCGAACGCGCGCCTGGGTCAACGGCTGCAGCACCACCGCCGGCGTGCTCGCCGAAGTGGGGAGACTGGCGGTGAACCTGCACGGCCAGCGCGAGGCCGAGACGCTGCTGGACCCGGAGGCGCAACGGCGAATTCTCGATGCCTTCGCCGGTGCCGGAGAAGAGGCCCATCGCGTGCGCGCGCGGCACGATGAGCTGGCGGCTACGGTCCGTGAGATGGACGACCTCGCACGGCGGCGCGCCGACGCCCAGCGGCGGGCCGACTACCTTCGCCACGTGGTCTCGGAGGTGGAAGAGGCGAAGCTCCACGAGGGCGAGGACGCGGCGCTGGAGGAGGAGGCGCAGCGCCTCGAGCACGCCGATGAGCTGCGGTCGGTGGTCGCCGGTTTCGCGGCGCTGCTCGACGGCGGCGAAGAGTCGGTGCTGCAGCACCTCGCCCAGGGCGGGAAGGCGCTGCTGTCGGCGCAGCGCATGGATCCGTCGCTGTCACGGATGCAGGAGCTGTTCGACGGTGCATACTATTCGCTGGAAGAGCTCTCGAGGCAGCTCGACGAATACGCCTCTTCGGTGGAGCTCGACCCCGCGCGCCTGGAGGAGGTACAGCGTCGCCGTGATCTGATCTTTCGCCTCGCCAGAAAGTACGGCCCCTCGGTGGCGGACGTTCTGCGCACGGGTCGTGAAGCCCGGGCCGAGCTGGATCTGGTGGACGGCGCCGGATTCGATCTTCGCGAGCTGGAGCAGCGCCGGGCGGCGATAGTGAAGGCGCTCGACGAGGCCGCCGCCGCGCTCTCGCGTCGCAGAGCGGCGGGGGCGAAGAAGCTGGCGCGCGCTGTGGGCGAGCTCCTTCCCGCGCTCGGTATACCGCACGGCAAATTCATGGTCGCGCTTACGCCGCGCGCCGCGATCGCCGCGACCGGTAGGGAGGACGTGGAATTCCGGGTCGCGCTCAACGTGGGGCACGAGGCGCGAGCGCTGGCGCGCGTGGCGTCCGGCGGCGAGCTCTCGCGGCTGATGCTCGCGCTCGAGACGATCCTGGCGCGCATCGACCACGTCCCCACGCTGATCTTCGACGAAGTGGATGCCGGCATCGGCGGTCGCGTGGGGCTGCAGGTGGGCGACACCATGCGCCGCGTCGCCGGCCGGCACCAGGTTCTCGCCATCACCCACCTCGCGCAGATCGCCTCGCGCGCACACCATCACATAGTCGTCAGCAAGTGCGAGCGGGGCGGCGTGACCGCCACCGACACCCGCGTCGTGGCCGGCGAAGAGCGTGTTCGCGAGGTGGCGCGCATGCTCGGCGGCGACCCGGAGAGCGACGTCAGTCTCGCCCACGCGCGCGAGCTTCTAGGGGCGACGGTAGAGGGGGTCGGGCAGCAAACGTAGAGGAGCCGGTGGCGACGCCGGCTCCTCTACGTTCAGTGCCTGACCCCGTCGTTCACCCCCCAGAAGCGCGCGTAGAACCTGGCGCCGACGGCGATGGTGGATCGCGTGGGCGTGGCGAAGACGCTCGGCGGGACGCCGGAGAGCCAGCGGTCGGTGTGCGTGTACTGGAGCGTGACCTCCAGCGGAATCGACGTCCGGCCGGCAACGTAGGACGCCACCGATGAGTAGACCACTCCGAATCCGTACACCGTCGCGGAGGTGCTGGCCACGTCCAGAACGGACGGGTCCGCACTCCCCTCCGTGGCGGTATACGTGGTGGCCGCGTCATGTCGATGCATGAAGCGGGCGCCCACCATGAAGTGCTGGCCGAGGGCGAGTCGCGGCGTCGCTTCGAGCTCGTAGTAGTCGCCGGGTTCGATACGCGAGCTGGCCAGCACGGCGTCGGCGAACGGATAGTCGCGCGGCGCTATGCGCACCACGCGCGTGGTCGGGAGCTGACGAACGTAGCGGCCGGCCAGGCTCAGCCAGGCGCGTCGGCCGAAAATGAAATCCCACTGCGACGCGGCTCCCACATCCGTCTGTGCGTCGCCGGTGCCGATCGCCACGCGGTGGGAGGCGTGCGGCGGTGAGCCCGTGCCGACCCTGACGAGGCCGGTCAGCGCGCTGCGCACGTGGAAACCGTTCGGCAGCGTACGCGCCCGTTCGCTCTGCGCGCCGAGCCAGACCAGCTTCGCCCACGCCTCCGTATCTCCCACCGCGCTCTGACCGAACATGCGCACCGAATCCGCGTGACCTTGCGTGGCCGCCGGCGGATACCAGGTCATCACGCCGTAAGTGCCGACCGATGGGACCAGCGCACCCACTGTCAGCCTGTCGAGCAGGCCGATCTCCAGCGCGATCGGCGTGCTCCGGACTCGTGCGTCGACGTCCAGCCGCGCCCCATTCGAAGCGTCGAAGCGCTGCTCGAATCTGGTCCACTCGTTCAGGAAGCTCAGGCGAACCATGCCAGCGGGGAGCGTGGTGGCGTCGTCGCCAAATCCGACCACCGCCTGCGCGCGGAGAGAGACGGAGGACGCCAGCGCGATCGCCAGCACCGCGAGGATCGTCGCGGCCGCTGTGCGCGGCGCGCGCGGAGAGGGATCCGGCATGCTGGCCGTATGCGGTCGATGATCGGCTGAAGCGCGGTGCGGAAAACGCGTCAACGGCGTAGGGAAGGGAATGAACTTACCGTGAGCTCCCCATCCATGGGGAAAACGGCAAGGTAGCAAAGTGTGCAGTCGCACTCCAGTGCCGCCATGGGAGGCGGGTGCGCCGCGCACCGGCGCCACGCGTATATTCCAGCGCATGGTTCCGACGCGATGCGAAGCACGCTCTTCCGTGATGACGAGGGTCTCGTGAGCACTCTGCCGAGATCCGGCATCCCGTGGCAGGTCACCGGCAATCACTGGTTGTCGCTCCCCTGCATCCATCCGGCCGACGGCGCGCTCTACGCGCTCGGAGTCCTGCATCGCAGCGCACGTGCCGCCGTGGAGTTCGCCGGCTCGGCGCGCTTCCTCGATGGACAGGGCGAACCGCTGCTGCGGCCCGTGCTCACGGTGGACGGGACGAAGCGCGAGCTTGGCGAGCACGGTCTGGCGTGGGAGCGCGCGCTCAACTGGCTGCCCACGTTCGTCTGCACGGTGGACACGCTGCTCGTGCGCGGCACGCTCTGCGCTCCGTTCGGGCGCGACGCCGATCTGGCCGGGGCGGTGTACGCCATAGCGGTCGAGAACCGTGGCAACGAGGAGCGGCGAATCGGGCTGTCGCTGGAAGGGGTGCTGGGCCATCGCCAGATTCGCGTCCGATCCCCCCGCGCCGCGGACGACGCGCATCGTGTTTCCGTCGGGGCCGGCGACGTCGTGATTCTGGAGGGGAAAGCACAGCCCGCGCTCGCCGCCCTCGCGGTCGCCGCGCACGACTCGGCCGGGGTCGAGGTGCGTGAGGGGGACGCGCCGGGATTCGCGCTGCGCCGCGAGTTCACGCTGGCACCGGGCGAGGGGCACAGCGAAGCGTTCTACATCGCCGCCGGCCCGGAGCGCGATGGCGCCGAAGCCACCGTGGCGGCGATGCGGCGCCGCGGGTGGACGGAGCTCCTGTCGATCACGCGCGATTCGCTCCGCGACCTCGAGCAGACTGTCGGCCACGACGGTATGGACCGGCTCGTGAACCGCAACCTGATGTTCGCCTACTTCTACGGCGCGGGACGGGCGCTGGACGACGCGCATTTCTATCTGGTGCGCTCGCGCGCACCGTGGAACGGGCGCGGCGTGACCGTGCGCGACTGGGAGGCGCTCGCCTGGACTCTCCCGGCGATCCTGCTGGCCGATCCTGGCCTGGCGCGCGAGCTTCTCCTGCGCGCCTGCGAGCTGCACGGCTACGGGCCCGGCAGTGGAGTCCACTACCTGGACGGGACGCTGTTCGAGCCCGGATTCCTGCTCGAGGGCGTGGCGGCCTTCGCCATCGCGACCGACCGCTACATCCGCGAAACCGGCGACGAACAGATCGTCGAGGAGCCTGTGGTCGCCGACACGTTGTACGCCTCGTGGGAGGACCTCGACTCAAGGCGCGATGCCCACGTTCCGCTGTACAGCACGGAAGTGCTCCCCTCCGGCTTGCCGGCGCCGCACACCTTCACCCTGCACGGCAACGCGGTGGTAGCGCAGGCGCTCGACGTGCTCCGCCGCACGCTCGATGAGGAAAGCGCGCGCTCGGTGGAGGACCCGGAGGCGGTGCGTGCCGCGCTCCGCCGGCACTTCGCGCTGGAGCGCGAAGGGAAGGTGATCTTCGCCTCGGCAATAGACCTGGCGGGGCACGCACACATCGACGACGACCCGAGCGCCTCGGCCTACTGGCTCCCGCTCTACGAGGCGGTGGAGCGTTACGACTCCGTGTATCGGCGCACCGTACGCGGGCTGGGCACGGAACCGGCATCGCTGGCCCAGCAGTGCGCGCGACTCCTCGGTCCGGATGCCGGAGAGGTGCTGCAGTGGCTGCGGCGCGCGCCGCTCGACAACGGCTTCGCCGCGGAGCTAGTGGATTCGGATGGGCGCGCGGTGGCGAACGGCGGCGATGCGGCGCTGGCGGGGCTGCTGGCGTGGTGCGCCTGGTACGCGGTGCACGCCCTCGGCGTGCACCCCTGACGAGAGCCGCCGCGCCACGTACGCGCGTCGCTCCCTTCCCGTACCGGTTGGGGATACTGTTCTGTACAACTAATGAATCCGCCAGCACTGCTGGCCCCCGGCTGAGCGTAGCGCGACGCCGAGGCTCCTCGACTCTTGCCTGGAGGGAACGCCATGAGGCTTCTCGGTTCTTCTTTGCTCGCCGCAGCGCTCCTCACGGGCACGCTCGAGCCGGCGTCGGCGCAGGGGTTCCAGCTCAACGAGATCGGAACCTGCGCGATGACGCGAGGCTCGGCGGCCACGGCGGCCACCTGCGGCGACCCATCCGTGATCTACTGGAACCCCGCCGCGGCCGTGAATCTGCCGTGGTGGTCTGCATATGCCGGCATCGCGGCCATCGGCGTCAGCGGATCCTTCACGGCGGACACTTCGGCAAACGTGTACGACGCCAACGCGCCAGTCGAGTTCCCGCCGCACCTCTTCGTCAACTATGGCGACCCCGGCGGGAAGTGGGCGGTGGGACTCGGTGCGTACGTCCCATACGGGCTGACTTCCCGCTGGCGCGATGACTTCCCGGGTCGCTTCACGGCGCTCGAAGCATCGCTGCAGACCGTCTACGTGCAGCCCAACTTCGCTTGGCGCTTCGCGCCAGGCTGGTCGGTGGGGGGCGGCCCGGTGCTCGGCTACTCCAGGGTGAAGCTGCGCCAGTCGATCGACCTCGCGTCGCAGACGGCGGGCGCCCTGGACGGCACACCGATCACCTTCGGCATGCTCGGCGTCGCCGCGCGCACCGAGTTCGCGCGCGCCACGCTGAAGGGGAGCGCCACCGCCTTCGGATTCAACGTCGGCCTGCACGGCGCGCTCACGCCCAACCTGCAGCTCGGTGTCAGATACCTGTCGCAGCTCACCTTCGACTACGATGACGCCGATGCGACCTTCCGGCAGGTGAACACCGGGCTGGTGATCCCGGCCGGGAATCCGCTCGACGCGCCGGCCGGCCTGCCGCTCGACCAGTTCCTGGCCACTCAGTTCGCCGCGGACGCACCGCTCTCGGCGCGCAGCGTCTCCACACGGATCCGGCATCCCTCGCAGCTCCAGCTCGATCTCGGCTACACCGGCATCACCCATACCGTGCTTTCGGCCGGCGTGTCATGGACCAGGTTCTCTTCGTTCGACCGCCTGCCCATCGATTTCGGCGGGACAAACCCGCCACCCGACCGGGAGCTCGTGGAGGAGTACGACGATTCCTGGTCGATCCGCGCCGGCGTCGAGCGCGCCTTTGCGATCGGGATCAAGGGGCGCGCGGGCTTCAATTACATCCGTACACCCGCACCCGACATCACCGTCACGCCGCTTCTCCCGGACATGAACAGGAAGAACTACACCGTCGGCGTGGGGATACCCATCACGCTGCATTACACGGTGGATCTCGGTTATCTGCGTGTGGACACGGACGGGCGGCGCGGCCGGATCGTGGAGCGGCCGGAGGGCTCGGGGATCGCTCCCGGAGGCACGGGCGGCGCTACCGCGGCGCAGTTGAACTCCGGCTTCTACACGCTGGACGCGAACGTCTTTTCGGTGAGCCTCCGGGCCAACTTCTGAAAACCGCCCACAGGGAGAGCACCAACATGACACGCAAGGAATGGCTCGCCCGGGCGGCGGCCGCCCTCGCTCTGAGTGCGGTGGTCGCCGGGTGCAGCGACACGAAGGATCTCGTCCGGCCGGAGCCGCCGCTCGATCCGATCTTCACGAGCTACGTGGCGCTCGGCAACAGCATCACCGCGGGGGTGCAGTCGGGGGGTATCAACGCCTCCACTCAAAACGAGAGCTACGCAGTACTGCTCGCGGCCAGGATGCGTACGCCGTTCAGCGTTCCCTATCTGTCGCCTCCCGGGTGCCCGCCGCCCATCGATGACATCCTCACCGGCCACCGCGTGGGCGGCGGAGCGGACACCACGTGCATGCTGCGCGCGGACGCGGATGGCCGGGCCATCATCAACAACGTGGCGGTGCCCAACGCCACGGTATCCGATCCCACCGACCCGCTCGGCCAGGGCGCGAGCAACGCGCTCTCGACGCTCATCCTCGGCGGGCGGACGCAGGTGCAGCGCGCGCTCGAAGCCGATCCAACGTTCGTGAGCGTATGGATCGGTAACAACGACGTGCTGACCGCGGCCGTCTCCGGGATACTCACGCCGCTCCCGGGCGTATCGCCGGGGCTCACGGACGTGGACACGTTCACCGAGAAATACACCGACGTAGTGAGCCAGTTGGAAGCCGGCGGAGCTGCAGAAAGCGGGCGCCGCGGACCCATGGGCCGGGCCGGCGTTCTCGTAGGAGTCGTCGACGTGACGGCGATCCCTCTCTTCATACCCGGCGCGGCAATCCTGAACCCGCTGGTGAAGGCCGCCGCGGATCAATACGTTGGCAGGACGCTCGAGGTGGATGCGAGCTGCACGCCGAGCACCCAGTCGCTGGTGGATTTCCGCCTGCTCATGGCGATCCGCGCGGGCACGCAGCCCGATACCATCGCCTGCGCACCTCTCGCCGGCCACCCCGGACTTCTGGGCGACATATTCGTGCTCGACGCCGGAGAGGTGGCGACCATCACGCAGCGGGTGGCAGACTACAACGCCGCGATCGAGAACATCGCCGAGGGGCGAGGGTGGGCGTACGTGGACCCGAACCCCACTCTACGGCAGATGCGTGCAACAGGTGAGATACCCCTCGTGCCCGACCTCACGAACCCCGCGGCGCCGTTCGGCGCGTACTTTTCGCTGGACGGGGTGCACCCGTCGGCAGCGGGCCAGGTGCTGCTCGCGGACCTCATAGCTCGGGGAATCAACGAGCGTTACGGTACCGCGCTTCCGACCTCGGGCGCGCTGGCACCGTAGCACTCGTACCGCAGCGCGGCGAGGGATCGTGGGAGGAGGGAGAGAGGATCGGTGGGAGTCGTGGAGCGCCCGGGTGGCGAAATGGCAGACGCGGGAGACTTAAAATCTCCTTCCCGCAAGGGAGTGCGGGTTCGATTCCCGCCCCGGGTACATATCGAACGGGCACGAGAACTGGTGCTGCGCCACGGCTGGAACGCGACCGCGTATCAGATTCTCAATCCCGGCATCGCGCACTGGTTCTCCGCCCGCGGCGACGCGGCTCTCGGGTACGTGCGCAGCGGCCGCGTGCTCGTGGTGGCGGGCGCTCCGGTGTGCGCGAGCGAGCGCATCGCCGACGTCGCCGCCGAGTTCGAGGAGTTCGCGCGCTCGTGCGGCGAACGCGTCTGCTTCTTCGGGGCGGGGGAGCGTCTCGAGTCGGTCTATCGACGCGACGGCATGCACAGCATCGTGGGGCTGGGAGCACAACCGAGCTGGGATCCGGCGGGCTGGTCATCGATCGTGAGGGGCAAGGCGTCGCTGCGAGCGCAGCTCAATCGCGCTCGCAACAAGGGCGTCGATGTTTCGCTCTGGCCGCCGTCGCGTGCCGCCTCGGCGCCTGAACTGCGCCAACGCCTCGCCGAGTGGCTCGCCACCCGACGCCTCCCCACGCTTCACTTCCTCGTCGAGCCGGAGACGCTCGACCGTCTCACCGACCGGCGCGTCTTCGTAGCCGAGCGGAGCGGGCACGTGGTGGGATTCCTCGTCGCCTCGCCGGTTCCCGCCCGCTCCGGATGGCTCATCGAGCAGATCATTCGCGGCCACGGCGCGCCCAACGGAACCGCCGAGCTACTGATAGACCGGGCCATGCGCGTGCTGGCCGACGAGGGCGCTCGCTACGTCACGCTCGGACTCGCTCCACTATCGCGTCACTCGAGCTACGATCGGCTCCCGAACCCATTGTGGCTCCGCGCCACGCTGCGCTGGGTGAGAGCGCATGGGCGGCGCTTCTACAATTTCGAGGGGCTCGACTCGTTCAAGTCGAAATTCGAACCGTCCACCTGGGAAGAGATCACGGCGATCTCCCATGGACGGACGTTTCCACCAGCATCGCTGTATGCGATAATCGAGGCGTTCGGCGGCCGCTCTCCACTCGCGTTCGTCGCGCATGCGCTGGGGAAGGCGATCATGCAGGAGGCCGAGTGGCTGCGCCAGCGGGTAACCTGATGGCGATGGATCTCCTCTGGCACCCGAAGTGCTGCCGGCGTAACTTTGATGGCACGATGCGGATGGCGCGGCCGCGACTGACTCGTCCTTCCGGCGGGCGCCGCGACTCGATCTTCACCGCGTCCGCCCATGGCCCCACAAGCGCCGTAGTGCACTCCAGTCGGGGGTGGTCTATGAAGAAGCGTGCATGGGCGAAGGCAGTGCTGGTGGCAACTATCTCCCTTGCCTGCTGGCGGCATCCTTCGCGAACATCCGGTGTGTACCCCAGCGGAGAGCCCGTCCGACTCGTGGTCATGAATACCGGGTGGGAGGATCAGGTGGTATACAGCTATTACCTCGGGCACAAGTATCGGCTGGGCATCGTCACGGGGCTTACCACCGGTGTGCTCAAAGTGCCCAGGGGGAGTATCCAGGTGGGCAACACTCTCCAACTGCTGGTACACCCGATCGGCGGCAGCGAGGACCTGCTCTCTGACATGGTGACGCTCAATGAAGGGCAGCATCCGGAGCTCACCATCAATCCGGCAACGAGCAGCGCATTCCTCTCCGTGATGCCCGACCCGCTCTGAAGGAGATCGGGGATCGGGGATCGACATCCGTCGAAACTGGAACGGGGCGGCCGAGCAGGCCGCCCCGTTCCAGTTCACGTGACGCGAGCGGAAGCGGAGCGCGCGTCAGAATGGAATTTCGTTCTCCTCGAGCTGTACCGAACCATCTTCTGCCGTCGCGAGCGCTTCTGCCTCCGACTCCCGCTCGCCAGCCTCCTCGCTCTGCTTCGCGCCGCGCTTGCCGGTAGCGCGCGCAGCTCTGGGCGGCCAGACGACGCCGTCGCAACCGCGGTCGCGGCACTTGAAATCCGGTGCCCGCGGGTTGCGCTTGCCGAGCCGGTTGTCCCACATCTTGCCGCCGCACTTGGGACATGGCGGAACGTCGTTCGGAAGCGTGGCCCGCTTGAACTCGAGCGGCTGACTCTCCTGGCCCGCCACGGCCGGATCATCGTCCTTCGCGGCGCGAAGACGCGCCTGCCGGCGGTCGTAGGCTGCCTGTGGATCCTCGACCGGCTTTGCGTACTTGCCGTCTCCATCCACCTGCACCCAGTTCTGCCCCATCTCGTACAGCTCGTGGCCGATCCCGAAGCGTACGGCCACTCGCTTGAAGGCGTCCGTGGATGCCTGCTTGTAGTCCTTGCCCGTGCCCACATCCTCACGCACGACGCCGAGGATCTGAAGGCGCGCCTTGAAAGCGCACGCCACGGGATCGGGGAAGTCGTTTTCACCCGTTCCGGACGGAGCGGGGAGGAGCTCGATGGTGAGGTTCCACTCGCCGGGAACCACGCTGTCCAATCGCTCGCGAACCGTCTGCGCGTCGATGTAGGAGACGAACCGCGCGAAGAACTTGCCATCGCGCATGATGGGTCTGCCGTCCTGCCGCCATGCCGTTACACCAGGAGGGAGGGGCGCCGCAAGTCTGGCCCACACGTCCTCGATCTGCTGTTCGCTGCGTGCTTCGTGTCTCGCTATCATGTCCAGTCCAACCTATTTCGTCTGAGTCCCAAGCTTGAAGCGCTTTCGGACTGCCGCAACCGCCGGACACTCCCGGCCGTGCGCGCAATACCACCCATGACGGTCGAAGAAGACCAAGTGAGTGGTATCATTTCCGAAAGGCAGGTCATCCACCCTGAAAAGCTGCATCACCGTAGTACCTTCTCCGCATGCAGCCTGCGGATCGAGCTCGCGGATGCGCATGAGCTCCGTAGGCGCGGAAGCCTTGGCAGCCGCCACTATCTTGGCCGACTTGCGCCGCCCGGACCGGCCGCTCATGACTCCTCCAGCCGTTTTGCGCAACGTCTCCAGCACCGCCAGGCGGCCTCTGCGACCTCCACGATGCTCTCCTTCGAGGTTTCCATCTCCTCCCGCGCGCTCCGCGCGCGCCGCGTTACTGGTGATTGGCATCGCCCATTGCACCGGCTCGTCCGGACCGGCCCCGTAGATCTGCTGAAACGCCATGATACTCAACACGTTACGAATGCGCATGTGATGTACCTCAGGATCTACCTTGGCAACCCGCCTGGCGACCCGAGCTTCGGCTCTTGTTCGGGCACCTGCAATCTACCAAACTCCGGCCGGCCTGTCAATCGAAATACTACGCGTGCTTCCTGATCGAAAAGCCGCCCGCTACTTTCTCTCGCCATGACCGACTGCGCAGCTTTCCAACCCCCGTTCCGGCACCCGCTTCACCCGATTTCCCGGTGCTCGACCGCAAATCCGTAATGGCTCCCCGGCCCGTGGCAGTAATCGGACTCGGCTGCATCGGCGGCTCCCTCGCTCGCGCGCTCCTCGCGCAGGAGGTGGAAGTTCGCGGCTGGAGCGCCTCGGCCTCCGACCGCGAGCAGGCCGTCGGCGCCGGCGTCCGCATCAGCGACTCCGAAGAAGCGGGGCTCGCGGAGGCGTGCGCCGACGCGGGGATCGTGGTCCTCGCCGTACCCATCCACACGATCGCCTCGGTGGCGGCCGCCGTACGCGGCGCCCTGGCACGCAACGCGAAGCTCCTGCACGTCTGCGGCCTGCAGACGCGGCAGGCGCTGGGCGTCGACTCCGCCGCAAACGAACGGCTCTTCGGCTCTCATCCGCT
>CAZTTY010000068.1:0-23656 GCA_964616815.1 uncultured Gemmatimonadaceae bacterium
CGGCACAGCCATGGCCGGGGCCATGGCCCCGGCCATGGCTGTGCCGGCCCTATCGTTTCAGCAATCGATCCCTCCAGGTGCCACCTGGGTGTTTACCGCGCTGGCGCCTCTTGCGGTATCCGGAAGCCGAAAGGCATCTGGACGAGCTGGCGTACCCTCTCGCCGCCCACTTCGGCCGCCGTGAAACGCAGCTCGGGCAGCACCTCGCGCACGGCCCGCGTGAACAGCTCGTTCGAGGACTTCAGCACCTCGAAGGTGTCGAGCTCCGGCTTCCCCGCGGTGCTCACCACGAACTGCGCGATCACCGTGCCCTCCACGCGCGCCTTCTCCAGCGACTCGGGGTAGCGTGGAGCCGGGTTCCCCTCCGCCAAGGTGACCGGCTGCTCCACCTGGTATTCGAAGAACGCCGTGGTGTCGTTGACCGGCAGCGCAGCGGCCGTGGATTTCGACGGCTTCACGGCTTCCGGGCTGTCGACCGAGCAGGCGACGGCTACCGCCACCGCAGCGAGGGTGGAGAAGGTCAGAACTCTGGTGCGGACGAACTTGGGCGTGGTCGTGCGCATGGCGATTATCCTCCGTTCGAGATTCGATTTCGGGTTGGTGAGCGCCGGCGCGAAGCGCGCGACACGCGACCCCCGATACTGAGCCAGCAACATCAGCAGCAGGCCGTAGCGATCGCGATCGTAGTGCGATGCCATGACCCGGGCGTCGCAGTCGAGCTCCATCGCGAGGCGAAGGCGGTGGGCACACCACCAGAGAGCCGGATTCCACGGTGCGAGCGCCAGGGCGATCGAGACGACGAACAGGATCCGCGGATCGTGGCGGCGCCGGTGCTCTTCCTCGTGCCGGAGCACCATCCGCAGGAGCGGCGGTTCCAGGGTGAGCGCCCACTCCGGCAGGACGATGTCCATGGAGCGCAGTCCGATCACCGCTGGTCCGATGTCGCGGGAGAGCCTGACCGCCGCTCCCTCCACGGCGTGCGATCGCCACGATGCCCGCCGTCGCTCCAGCGCGAACCAGGCACGGGCGAGCTGGATGAGCAGCGCGGTTGTCGCCAGTGCCCAGAGCGCGATGAGCCGCGGGTCGAGCTTGGGGGTCGCTTTCGAGATCCAGGTGGCCGCGGCCGGCGCCGGCGCCTCGCCGACGAGCGCCGCCAACTCCAGAAGGGGAATCGCGGCACCGTGGACCTCGCCGAAAAGGGAGAGCGCCAGCGCCAGGAGCGGCCACCCGATCGACGCCACGAACGCCGCGAGCCAGATCGTGCGGGTCGGCCGGCGCACCGCGGACACGCCGCGCTCGGCCGCGAGCGCCGCCGCCGCGAAAAGGACGGCCGTGCCGCCGGCGAAGAGCATCCACGACGCGATCATCTCTTTCTCCTCCCGCCGGACGCGCGCGGCGCCGGCCGCGCGGCGCGCTCCGGCGACTTGCTCTCGCTCTCGATCTCGCGCATCCGCTGGCGAATGCGACCGAGGTCCTCGGACGTGAGCGCGCGATCCTCCACGAGCTGCGCCAGGAGCTGCTCGGGCGAGCCGTGGAACAGTTTGTCGATGAGCCGGGAAACCGCGCTCCGGCGTGCGGCGCGTCGCGCCACGCTCGGGAAGTACCGGTGTGCCTTCCCTTCGGTTTCGTGCCGCAGGAATCCCTTGGCCTCCAGGTTCCTGAGGATGGTGAGCACGGTAGTGTACGCGAGGTCGGCCTCGAGGCGCTCGCGCACCTCGGCCACCGTTCCGGAGCCGAGCTCCCAGACCACGCCCATCACGTCCAGCTCGCGGTCACCGAGTAGCAGTTCGTCCACGCTGCCTCCTTTGTTACTATGACGATAGTAACAAACTACACATCGCGGGCCATTTGTCAACTATTGGCATAGTAGGACGTGCGGGCCACGACCCCGTTCCGCCGCGAACCCGAACGGACCGCGGCGCGTTCATCCCGCGATGACGAATCCTCACATGCCGTCGAGACCGAAGCGTGGCGCCCCGCGCGACCCGGAACAGATCCCGAGCTGGCGCGAACGCGCCGCCGCGCTCCGCTACGTGCCACGCCTCATCGGGCTCGTGTGGGAGACGCACCGCGGCTACACCGTCGCGATCGCGATACTCCGCGTCGCGCGCGCCTTCGTTCCCGTGGCCACTTTCTGGGTCGGGAAGCTGATCATCGACGCGGTGGTGGCTCTACGTGAAGGCACCGCCGAGCTCGACCGGCTCTGGGAGCTGGTGGCGCTGGAGATCGCCATCGTGGTCGTGGGCGAGGTGCTGGCGCGCGCGTCCACGCTCGTGGAGAGCCTCCTGGGCGACCTCTTCTCCAACCACACCAGCGTGCGGCTCATGGAGCACGCCGCCACGCTGGACCTCGCGCAGTTCGAAGATCCGGCCTTCTACGATCAGCTCGAACGCGCACGCCGCCAGACCACCGGCAGGATCGGGCTCCTCTCGCAGCTCCTTTCCATGGCGCAGGACTCCCTCACCCTCGCCTCGCTCGGCGCCGCGCTGCTGGCCTACAGCCCGTGGCTCCTCCTGCTGCTGGTCGTCGCGGTGATCCCCGCTTTCCTCGGCGAGACGCACTACGCGTCGCTGGAGTACTCGCTCCTCTACCGCTGGACCCCCGAGCGGCGGCAGCTCGACTATCTCCGCTACCTGGGCGCGAGCGACCGTACCGCGCGCGAGGTCCAGATGTTCGGCCTCGCCGGTTGGCTGGTGGAGCGCTATCGCGTGCTCGCCGACCGCTACTACGAAGCCAACAAGCGGCTGTCGATTCGCAAGGGAGTAGTCGCCGCGCTTCTCTCCATCCTCGGCACGCTCGGCTATTACGGAGCTTACGCCATAATCCTGCTCCGGACGGTAACCGGCGCCATCACCATCGGTTCGCTCACCTTCCTCGCCGCGTCCTTCCAGCGGAGCCGCGACATCATCCAGCGGATCCTTCTAACCGGGAGTGATGTCGTGGAGCAGGCGCTCTACCTGAAGGACATGTTCGACTTCTTCGAGATGCGGCCGAAGATCGTCTCGAAGCCAGATGCGCTCCCGGTGCCGCAGCCGATCGGGGCGGGTTTCGTGTTCGAGGACGTGGGCTTCCGCTACCCCGAGAGCGACCGGTGGGCGATCCGGCACGTGAACTTCGTGCTGCGCCCCGGCGAGCGGATAGCGCTCGTGGGCGAGAACGGGGCGGGGAAGACGACGATCACCAAGCTTCTCGCCCGTCTGTACGATCCCACGGAGGGGCGCATCCTGCTCGATGGCGTCGACCTGCGCGACTACGACCTCGCGGGCGTGCGCCGGGCCATCGGTGTCATCTTCCAGGACTTCGTTCGCTTCGACATGCGCTTCGACGAGAACATCGGCGTGGGCGAGATCGGCGACGTGCGCGACTACTTCGACGCACACGAAGCGATCGAGGCGCTCGACGGCGACACGCCCCCGGCGATCCGCGGCGCCGCCGAGCGCTCGCTGGCGACATCGCTCCTCCCCCGTCTCGGCGATGGCTATCGCCAGATGCTCGGCCGCCGCTTCGAAGGTGGTGTGGATCTCTCCGGCGGCGAATGGCAGAAAGTAGCTCTCGGCCGTGCATACATGCGGGAGGCGCAGCTCCTCATCCTGGACGAGCCCACTTCAGCGCTCGACGCGCGCGCCGAATACGAGGTCTTCCGCCGCTTCTCCGAGCTGGTCTCGGGTCGCATGGCCGTGCTGATCTCGCATCGCTTCTCCACCGTGCGCATGGCCGACCGCATACTCGTCCTCCAGCACGGCCGCGTGGTCGAGGAAGGCACCCACGCCGAGCTCGTGGCCCGCGGCGGCCTCTACGCCGAGCTGTTCCTCCTCCAGGCCGAGGGGTACCGGTGAGGGGGGAGGGGGGAGGAAGCAGGGACTACCGAGGAAACAGGCAACAGGGAACAGGAAACAGGAACTTCACACGCCTCGCAGTCATGCCCGCGTGAGCGGGCATCCATGTTACTCGGTCGAACCCGGATCCCTGCTTTCGCGGGGATGACCATGGAACGTGTGCACTTCCCTGTTTCCTGCTTCCTGCTTCCTGCTTCCTTCTCTCTCCTCCCGCATCACATACCCCGTTTTCCTCACCGTTTCGATCAGCGGGTTGTTGCTGGTGTGGCCGAGTTTCTTGCGGAGGTAGGCGATGTAGACGTCGACGACGTTGGTGGAGGGCTCGGGGGGTTGGTGCCAGGCCTGTTCGCCGATCATCTGGCGGCTCACCACGCGGCCCTCGTTGCGCATGAGGTACTCGAGGAGAGCGAACTCGCGGCCGCTGAGATCGATCTCCTGGCCGGCGCGCTCGACGCGGCGTCGGATGGGGTCGAGTACGATGTCGCGCACTCGGAGCATGGTGCCGTCGAGATTGATACTGGCCCGGCGCAGCAGCGCCTTCACCCGGGCGAGGAGCTCGGGTAGCTCGAAGGGTTTGGGGAGGTAGTCGTCGGCGCCGGCATCCAGGCCCGTGACGCGGTCGGCCAGGGAGCCGCGCGCCGTGAGCATGAGTGCCGGCGACCGGAAGCCGCGCTCGCGGAGCTCGCGTATCACGGTCACGCCATCCTTCACGGGAAGGCCGACGTCGAGAATCACGAGATTGGGGGTGCGGGCTAGCGCCTCCGCCGCGCCGCTCTCGCCATCCTCCGCGGTGATGATCTGGTAGCCCTCACCACTCAGGATGCGGGAGAGCACGGTACGCAGATCCGGATCATCCTCCACGACCAGCACGGTCGGAATATCATCGCCAGCTTCGAGCATAGACGCCAACTTATCGCTCCCGGACGCCGCCGCCAAGAACTGCCCCTGTCGAGGAGTGTACCGAGGGCGCTATTCTTTCCGCGTGCCGAGCGAACGTTTGAGACGTGGTGTGCAGGCCGGGATCGTCGCGTGGGCGGCGACTCTCGGCGTCCTGATTGGCTTCGGGCGGTCGCGAGACGCCGCGCTGCAGCCACTGAACTCCATCGCGCGTCCCTTTTTCGGCACGCGCGCCCTGATGATGCAGGGTTTCGACTGGGCGGTCACCCCCGCAGCGCTCCTCCTGCATCTGGCGGTGCTGGTGCTGACGGGCGCCATCTTCGCGCTCTTTGCCGCGCGCCTGCGCGGCATGCGCCTCATGGGCGCCGCGATCGCTTACGCCCTGCTGATCTGGCTCGTCAATCGGTTGGCGCTTCCCGCAATCTACGCGGCGGGACTCCATGGAACGCTCTCGCCGTGGGAGGTGGCGCTCTTCTACCTCGTCATGGCGGCGGGACTGGCGCTGGGCGTGAGACTCGGAGTGGGGCGAAGCGGAGAAGTGCTGGCCGGCGACTGATCGTCGCATCGCTACACGCGCCTGTCGCCGTGGCGAGACACCAGCCGAGTCGCGGCGAGGACGGCGGAGCCGGCGCATGTGCCGGAAGTCGCTGTCCAATAGCGTGTTGCAAGGGCGGGAGCAGGTGATGCCGAGCGCGGCCCCGCTCTTGCTTTTCCAGCGGTCGATTGGCTCGACCACCGGCGGCGCAGGCGCGGGGCCTTCACGATTGGTGGTCCAACTCCAACCGGAGGAATCATGAACTTCCTCGTAATGCTCGAGGAAGGCTCCGAGAAGTCGCCAATACTGGCGCGGGTGGATTCCGTCCCGGCGCAGCACTCATCAGCGCGCAGGGCGAGGGATGTAGTGACGTTGTATGGCACCCCTCGGGCGGAGTCGCTCGCTCTGGCGATCGCCGCGGCGCTCGAAAGCCGCGGCGCGGGCGATGACGAGGGCGCTTTCCGACACCTGGGTGTCTGGCCCGAACGGGGGGCCGTGGGCGACGCCGCCTGGCGCGACGAGAGCACGGGCGAGCTGGTGACGAGAGACCTCCACATACCGCTGGAGAAGCTCACGTCTCTATCCGAGACGGTGCTCGCGCAGTCCGGTGGTGCGATACGTCGTCTCGTGGCCGGCCTCTCGATGCCCGACTGGCCAGAGGGAGCCTGGCGCGCGATCAACATCACGCTCGACCCGGTGGCCGAGCACACACGTTGGGCCGCCGCGAAATTCGAGGGTTTCCTGGAGAACTTCCGGCAGGCCGATGCACTCGCCTACGAATTCGAGGGGGACTGAACCAGACCTTCTTTTCCGTCCGCTTTTTTGTAGAAACGAAAGAGGGAGAACGGCCGTTCCCACCTTGCCCCCTCCACGACCCGGGCGTAGCATAGCGAAATAGCAGCTCTCGGCACCGACAGGCCAGGCGCAGTCGCGCCGAACGCGTCCGTGCCCGGCGATACGTGCCGGCAGCCAGGGTGACGAGGGGTCGCGCACGGGGCAGCTCGTGCCGGCCCGGTGACGAACACAGGCCGCGCCACGCGAGCACACGCTCACGGCCGCGACCGCTGCGTGAGAGGAGTCCACCATGCGGGAATACGGCAGCTCGGAGATCCGCAATGTGGCTGTGGTCGGGCATGGAGCGAGCGGGAAGACCACTCTGGTCGACGCGCTCGCTTTCGCATCCGGTACCAGCAAGCGCCATGGATCGGTGAACGATGGCTCGGCGCTCACCGACTTCGCGCCGGAGGAGCTGGAGCGAAAGTACTCGATCAACCTCGGATGCGCCTGCGCCGAATGGATGGGCACCAGGATCAATCTCATCGACACACCGGGCTACCTGGATTTCCAGGGCGATGCGATAGCGGGGCTCGCCGCCGCCGACGGCGCGCTGGTGGTGGTGAGCGCGACCGCCGGCGTGGAGGTCGGGACGGAGATCATGTTCCGCGAAGCGCTCGCGCGCCGCGATCCGGTGCTCTTCGTGGTATCGCTGCTGGACAAGGAGCACGCGAGCTTCGACCACGCCTTCCAGTCCATCAAGGAGCGGCTCACCGGCAAGGTGATACCAGTCGAGATCCCGGTGGGCGAGGGGGCCGATTTCCGTGCGATCATCAACCTCTTCTCGCGCAGGGCGCACGTCTACCGGAAAGGGACCAGGAGCGGCGAGTACGACGAGACCGACATCCCGCCCGAGCAGCAGGCGCAGTTCGACCGCTACTACCAGGAGCTCATCGAGACCATCGCCACCACCGACGACTCGCTACTCGAGCGCTACCTCGAGGGCGAGGAGATCGGCCGCGACGAAGCGATCGCCGCCATGAAGGAAGGGATGAAGCGCGGCGAACTGTTTCCGCTCTTCTGCATATCGGCCGATCTCACGTACGGAACCCGCGCGCTTCTCACCAAACTCGTCGAGCTCATGCCATCGGCGTACGAGATGGAAGAGCTGCACGCGCTGCACGGCGCCGAGGGGGAGGACGTGGTCGAGATCCACGCCGATGACGATGCGCCGTTCAGCGCGCTGGTGTTCAAGACACTCACCGAGCCGCACGTGGGCGATGTCTCCTTCTTTCGAATCTTCTCCGGCTCGGCGGCCAACGGCCAGGAAGTGTTCAACGCCACCCGGAACACCGCGGAGAAGCTCGGCCACCTCTCGATCGCGCAGGGGCGCGACCGCACCGAGGTGCCGCGCCTGCACGCGGGCGACATCGGCTGCGTGGCCAAACTGCGGAATACGCACACCAACGATACGCTATCCACGCGCGAGCACCCGGTTCGCCTGCCGGACATCCGCCTGCCCGAACCCATCGTCACGCTCGCGGTGCACGCCACGTCGCGCAACGACGAGGAGAAGCTGCAGCAGGGGCTGCACCGCCTGCACGACGAGGATCCCACTTTCCAGACGCACTACAATCCCGAGACGCACGAAACGGTGGTGGCCGGGATGGGCGAACGGCATCTCGAGGTGAGCATGTCGAAGCTGCGACGAAAGTTCGGTGTGAGCGGCGAGCTCACCCGGCCGCGCATCGCCTACCGGGAGACCATCAGGGAGAGAGGCGAGGGACAGGGGCGGCACAAGAAGCAGACTGGCGGCCGCGGCCAGTTCGGCGACTGCTGGATACGGATGATGCCGTTGCCTCGCGGCGAGGGCTACGTGTTCGACGACCGGATCGTGGGCGGTGCCATCCCGTCGAAGCTCGTTCCGGCCGTGGACAAGGGAATCCAGGAGGCGGCGGCGCGCGGCGTGGTCGCAGGCTATCCGATGGTGGATTTTCGGGTGGAGTGCTTCGACGGATCGTACCACTCGGTCGACTCGAACGAGATGTCGTTCAAGATGGCGGGGATACTCGCCTTCCGAAGCGTAGCCGCCAGGTGCAAACCCGTGATCCTCGAGCCGCTCCAGGAGCTGACCGTGAGGACGCCCGACGAATATCTCGGCGACGTGATGGGCGACGTCTCGGCGCGCCGCGGGCAGATACTCGGTACGGAAGCGAGTCCCGACGGACGCGGGACGGTGGTTCACGCCGTGATTCCCGAAGCGGAACTGCATCTCTACGCGACCGAGCTGAGCTCGATGACGCACGGAAGGGCGTCGTTCAGCGGGCGATTTCGCGGCTACGAGGAGATGCCCGTCGACGCGGCGAGCAGAGTAGTAGCGGACTCTTCGAGAGACGAGATGCTGGCCGAAGCATGAAGGAGCGGACGGGGCGTGTGAAACCAGCACACGCCCCGCTTCGATATGTGTGCTGCAGGGGCCGCGACTGTTCGCGTGCCGCCCGCCAACCCTAGCGCAGAGAACATGAATACTGGAATCGTACGTGCCGGTATCGCGGTGCTCGCATGTGTGGCTGCCGTCGCGGCCGCTCCTCCGCAGGTGCCGGCCCAGGAGAAGATCGATTTCCCCGTCATGTACGACACGCTGCAGAACGGGCTGAAAGTGGTTCTCTCGCCCGATACATCGGCACCGATCGTGACCGTGGCGGTCTACTATCACATCGGCTTCCGCATCGAGCCACGCGACCGCACCGGCTTCGCGCATCTCTTCGAGCACCTCATGTTCCAGGGCTCGGCAAATCTCGGGAAGATGGAATTCGTGAAGCTGATCCAGGCGAACGGCGGCATCCTCAACGGGTCCACCCGCTTCGACTTCACCAACTACTTCGAGATAGTGCCGTCCAACACGCTGCGCACGATGCTCTGGGCCGAGGCCGACCGGATGCGCGGGCTGGACATCACGCAGGACAACCTCACCAACCAGCAGGGGGTGGTGAAGAACGAAGTGCGGGTGAACGTGCTCAATCAGCCGTACGGCGGATTCCCCTGGCTCGACATGCCGCAGGCGGCGAACACGAACTGGTACAACGCGCACAACTTCTACGGCGATCTGGCCGACATCGACGCCGCCACGCTCGGGGACGCGAAGAGCTTCTTCGAGCAGTACTACTCGCCCAACAACGCGGCGCTCGTCGTGGTGGGAGACTTCGATCCCGCGCAGGCGAAACAGTGGATCCAGGAGTACTTCGGGGACATCCCGTCGACGGAGCGGCCGCCGATGCCCGATCTCACGGAGCCGCGTCAGACCGCCGGGAAGCGCGTCACGAAGAAGGATCCTCTGGCGCCGCGGCCCGCGCTGGCGATCGCGTACCACATGCCCGAGCGCGGGACGCCCGAGTACTACGCCATGGGCGTCATCGATCAGATGCTCCTGCAGGGAAAGGACAGCCGTCTCTACCAGGCGCTGGTGCAGCGCCGGGGACTCACGGGCGATGTGAGCGGCGGCATCAACCTGCTCGGCAACATGTACGATTACGAGGGTCCGATGCTCTGGATGGCGTCGCTCATCCACGACAAGGACGTCTCGGCGGACTCCATACTCGGCGTGATGGACGCGGTGATAGACTCGCTGCGCACCACGCCGGTGGATCAGGCCACGCTCGATCGTGCTCTCGTGAAGATGCGCTCCGATCTGTACGACACACTGGGCGGCATGTTCGGATTCGGCCGCGCCGACCTTCTGGCGTCCTTCGCGCTCTTCGATGGCGATCCGGCGCGGATCAACCGGATAGAGAGTCATCTGCGAGCCGTCACGCCGGAGCTCATCAGCAGGACGGCGCAGGAGTATCTCCGGTCCACCAACAGGACCGTGCTGATCGTGGAGCCGGGGGCGGCCGCTTCGTCGGGCGATTCGACCACCGGAGCACACTCGAACGATGGGAGGGGATCGTGATGACGACCGCGAAAACCGCCGGCGCCGTGTCGCGCCTGATACTACTTCCGGCGCTGCTCGTGATGTCGGCTGCACTACCGTCGGCCGCGCAGAAGGAAGCTCCTCCGCCGGCCGGACCGCCGGTGTCGTTCAAGCTCCCCGAGAAGCGCGAGCTCACGCTCCCCAACGGGATGGTCGTCACGCTCGTACCGTACGGCGCGCTTCCGAAGGTGGACGTGGATCTCGTGGTACGCGCCGGGAACGTGGACGAAGCTGCGGACCAGGTATCGCTGGCCGATGTCATGGGCGACCTGATGCAGCAGGGCACCACGACGCGGAGCGCGGAGCGGCTCGCACGCGAGGCGGCATCCATGGGCGGCTCGCTGGACGTGTCGGTCGGGATGGACCGTACGACGATCGGCGGCTCCGTACTGTCGGAGTTCGCGCCGCGGATGACCGCGCTGGTGGCCGACCTGGTTCGCAATCCGGCGTTCCCCGACTCCGAGCTCGCCCGCATCAAGGACAACCGCCTGCGCCAGCTCGCCGTCACGATGACGCAGCCGCAGCCGCTCGCGCTGCAGAAGTTCCGCGCGGTGCTCTACCCGGATCATCCCTACGGGCGAATATATCCGACACCGGAAATGGTGCAGAGCTTCACCACGGCCGACATACGAAAGTTCTACGACGCCAACTTCGGTGCCGCGCGCGCCCACCTCTACGTGGTCGGGCAGTTCGACGCGGCGGCCGTGGAGAAGGCAATCCACGATTCGTTCGCGAGCTGGAAGCGCGGCACGGCCGCGCGCGTACCGGCGCCGCATCCGAACAGCACCCGGGCCGTGTACCTGATCGATCGCCCGGGTGCGCCGCAGTCCACGCTCCTGATCGGATTGCCCGTGGCCGGGCCCACGAGCCCGGACTACCTGCCGCTCCTCGTCACCGACGCACTCCTGGGCGGCTCTTTCGCTTCGCGCATCACCAGCAACATCCGCGAGCAGAAGGGCTACACGTACTCACCGTTCAGCCAGGTCTCCACGCGTTACCACGACGCGTACTGGGCCGAGCAGGCAGACGTCACGACGCAGTTCACCGGTCCATCGATAAAGGAGATACTCGGCGAGGTGGACCGGCTGCGGGGCGCGGCTCCTCCCAGCTCGGAGCTCGCCGGCGTCCAGAACTATCTCGCGGGCACGTTCGTGCTCCAGAACTCCACGCGCGGCGGCATCATCGGCCAGCTCGCGTTCATAGATCTGCAGGGGTTGCCCGATTCCTATCTCACCGACTGGGTGCAGCGAGTCCGGGGAGTGACACCGGCGCAGGTTCAGCAGATGACGCGGAAGTACCTCGATCCCTCGCGAATGACCATCGTGGTCGTCGGCGATGAGAAAGTAGTGGGGGATCAGGTGAAGGAGTTCGGCAAGGTGGTGAAGTGAGCGGCGGAGGCGGGGGGCCGGGCGGACGGCGAGGGCGAGTGGAGTCAGACCCCAATCGCGCTTGGGCGATTGGGGTCTGACTCGATTCTTTTATCCTGCCTGGCTTCTCTCTCTCGGCTTGCCTGCGGCTCGCCGGCGCGGCGCCTTGGCTGGCTTCGCGGACCGCGCCGCCTTGGCGGTCTTCGCGATCTCGATCGGCACTACGTTCGGCGCGGCATCCTCGCCGCCGCCGCAGCCGTTCGACGCGGCCACCTTCGGCTGCTTGTACACGAAGCGCCGCCCCTGATAGTTCCGGAACACCACCTCGTCGTCGGTGATGGACTCCACGTACTCCGGGAGGAGCGGCACCTTCCCGCCGCCGCCGGGGGAGTCGATCACGAAGTGCGGCACGGCGAGCCCCGAGGTCCAGCCGCGCAGCGCCTGGATGATCTCCAGTCCCTTCTGCACGGTCGTGCGGAAGTGCTCGCCGCCGGCCACCTGGTCGGCCATGTAGATGTAGTACGGCCGCACCCGCGCCTTGAGCAGCTTCTGCATCAGCTCGAGCATCACCTTCGGGTCGTCGTTCACGCCCTTCAGGAGCACGGTCTGGCAGCCGAGCGGCACGCCGGCATCCGCGAGACGCCCGAGCGCCGCGACGCTCGCCGGCGTGAGCTCGCTCGGATGGTTGAAGTGGGTGTTCATGTACACGGGGTGGTACTTCTTGATGATCTCGCAGATCTCCGGCGTGATCCGGTCGGGGAGGTGCGAGGTGATGCGGCTCCCCAGCCGGATGATCTCCACGTGCGGGATGGCTCTCAGCCGACCGAGGATGTAATCGAGCCGGCGGTCGGAGAGCATCATCGGGTCGCCGCCCGACATGATCACGTCGCGGATCTCCGGATGGCTCGCGATGTACTCGAACGCGGAGTCGTACTGGTTGAGCGGAATCTTCTCGGGGTCGCCTACCTTGCGCCTGCGGGTGCAGAAGCGGCAGTACGACGCGCACACGGGGCTCACCAGGAACAGCACGCGGTCGGGGTAGCGGTGCGTGATGTTCGGCACCGGTGAATCGGCGTCTTCATCGAGCGAGTCGATGATCCCGTCGTGGATGTCGAGCTCCTGGACCGTGGGCACGTACTGATTCCACATCGGGTCGCCCACTTCCTTGATCTGCTCGAGCGCCGCCGGCGTGATGCGCATCTGGAAATTCTCGAATGCCGGCTTGAGCGCCTCCACATCTATCACGTCGCTGCCGAACTTCTCGGCCAGCCTGTCGAGCGACGCTATCGCATCTTCCTTGAGTATCTTCTGCCACTCACTCATGGTGACTATGCTCCCCGCCGTCAGGCGAGTGTTGGAACCTTTTTGTGAAGATGATCCGGTCGTCGCCGGGCGCGTAGAAGTCGCGCACGCGGGCGGACTCGGCGTAGCCGCGGCGACCGTAGAAGTCGCGCGTGGCCGCGTAGTCGGACCGGGACGAAGTCTCTGCCACCAACATGCGGGCGTGCCGCTGCTGAAGCCTTCGTTCTACCTCTGTGAGGATTGCGGTTCCAATGCCTGCTCCGTGCGCGGCCGCGTCCACGGCGATCCAGTAGAGATCGTGGACGCGGTCGGTGCCCGGCGTCGGGCCGTAGCAGGCGTAGCCGACCAGTTCTTCTTCCGGGGTGAAGGCGCCGAGGAAGGAGTAGTCGGTGTCGGGGGATGCTTCGCTGGTAATCGCCGCATCGAAGAGCTCGATGCCCACGAGTACCTCGTCGTCGGAGAAAGCTCCGGTACCACGGAGTATCTCCGCGAGGCGGTCGCGGTGGCCGGGCACCAGCTCGCCCAGCCGCAGGGGAACGTCCACTCTCTCCTATCTGCCGTTGGAGAAGAGCTCGAGCGCGGTGGCTTCGGTAGCCGCGGCTACCGAAGCCACTCCGGAGAGCCGCTGTGCAATCGCCCACCTCTCGCTCTCGGGGAGCGCGTGCCGCGCGAGCGCGAGCTCGCAAACGGTGCTCACGAGCTCCGCGTAATCCATCCCCGCCGCGCGCGCCATGCGCGCGAGCCCGGCGTCGGGCGCGATGTCGGGGTTGGCGTTCACTTCCAGGATCCACGGCCGGCCGGCGCGGTCGATGCGCATGTCCACTCTGCCGTAGCCGTGCCCGCCCAATAGCTGCCAGGCGGCCAGCGCCAGCTTCTTCACTTCCGCGGTGAGCTTCGCCGGCAGCTCCGCCGGGCAATGGGGCTCGCTGCCCATGTCTTCGTCGCTGCCGGTCTCCCACTTCGAGCGGTACGACACGATCCGCCACTTCCCCTTTGGCATGTGGTCGAAGCGGATCTCGGAGACGGGGAGAACGGTGTCGCCGAGAATGCCCACGTTCACCTCGCGCCCGTCGATGTAGCGCTGCACCAGTACCTCGGGCCAGCGCTCGTGCATCGACGCCACGCGCTGGGCGAGCGCACGGTTGGTGCGAACCACGGAGCGCTGCTCGATCCCGATGGACGCGTCTTCAGCGGCCGGCTTGCAGATGGTCGGGAAGCCGACGGTGGGGAGCGGCGCACCAGGACGCGCGAGCGCGAAGCGCGGCACGGGGAGTCCGGCCCGGTCGAGAAGGGAGTTCACCACGTGCTTCCTGAGCGAGAGCGCGGTGGTCCACGACGACGCGCCGGTGAAGGGCACGCCTAAGAGCTCGAGCATCGATGCGGCCGCCGGCTCGAGCGCGGCTATTCCGTCGATCCCCTCGCACATGTTGAAGACGAGGTCGAACTTTCCCTTCCTCACGCGTTCGATCCAGCGCGCATCCGTGTGCGCGCTGATCCTCACCACCTGGTTGCCTTCCGTGGTGAGCACACGCTCGAGCGCTTCGAGCGTGTCGAGTATGAGGACATCCGGGCTCGCGCCGAGCGCGGATGCGCCGTCGAACAACAAGCCGATCTTCATGAGACAGCCCTCCCTCTCGCGGTGGCGCGCCGAGGGGCGCCGCTCTCACCACGACCCAGGGTAGTCGGCAGGGCAACCCCCTGCCGCTCGGCGGCGTGCCGCGCGCACGCCTGGATCAGCTCCTCGTAGCTCATCCCGGCGGCGCGAGCGGCCTTGGGGAGGCACGAGTTGTCAGCGGGATCCGGAAGGATCCCGGGAAGCGGATTGACCTCGACGACGTTCGGGACGCCGGCCGCGTCGACGCGAACGTCGACGCGCGACCAGTCGCGACAGCCGAGCGCGCGATAGGTGGCGAGTACAGTGGCTTCGATCGAGCGGCGGAGCGCATCGTCGACGAGCGCGGGGCACTCGAAGATCTCGAGCGGGTTGTCGGGGCGGTCCCAGAGCCACTTCGCCTCGTAGCCGTACACCGGGAGCGCGCCCTCGGGGAGCGCGTCGTAGCGCATCCCTACCATGGGAAGCACGACGGCCGTGTCGCCGTTGCCGAGCACGGCGCAGGTGAACTCGGCGCCCGGGAGATACTCCTCGATGAGCACGGGCTGCTCGTACTTCTCGAGGAGGAAGGTCACCTGAGCTTCGAGCTCTTCGGCGTCGCGGCAGAAATTCCGCTCGGTGATCCCCTTGGACGAGCCCTCGTGGACCGGCTTGACGAAGAGCGGGAAGCGGAGCGCGCGGCGGGAGGCGGCGGCAAGAGCAGCGTCGAGACTAGAGCCGCTCCGAACGACGGCGAACGGCGCCGTCGGGATGCCGTGCCAGGCGAGGCACTCTTTGGTGCGCGCCTTGTCGAGGCAGAGGGAAAGTGTGAAGGGGTCGGAGCCGGAGTAGGGAACTCCGAAGAATTCGCAGATCGCCGGGACGTGGGCCTCGCGATTGGGGCCGCGGAGTCCTTCGGCGATGTTGAAGGCGAGGTCGATTCTGGAGTGGCGGAGCCGGTCGGGGAAGTCGGCGTCGGCCTCGAGCCGGACGACTTCCCCGAGCGCAGAGAGCGCGTTCTCTACCGCGGCGATGGTCTCAGCGCTGTCCCACTCGGCGAACTGATCGTCTGATGGGGCGCTACTCGGAGGCTCGTCATCCGACTGAGGGTCACTGTCCTCGAGCCGGAGTGCGGGCAGGTCGGGCTTCTGGTTGTAGACGAACCCTATACGCGTCATGCGTCCTCCATCGGTGGCTTGCAGACGACTCTCGTAACATGAACGTCACCGCGCCTGCCACCTCCGCTTCGGAGGGCCCGCTAGTGGCGAGCTTCGCGACTTGGTGCTCGGCAGATTACTGCGCAAGCACGATGCCAGCTCGAAGGCCGGCGCATAATAAGTGGGAGTGAGTTGGCGCGCAATCTGCTCTCTTCTCAGACCTTATGGTATCCCACCCGCGCCGCCTCTCTCTTGTCGTCGGCCATGTAGATCTCGAAGTCGGAGAAGAAGCCGGGGGCCTCTGACTGGAGGAGGCGGAGCAGTTTGATGGAGAGGCGGCGGATCTCCTGCTCGGCGCCCTCGCTGGAGCGGAGCTCGAGCATCGTGCGCCAGGCGCGGGCGTTGCCGGTGACGACGATCTTGGTCTCGGTGGAGTTGGGGAGGACGCCGCGCGCCGCCTCGCGCGCCATCTTCCGGCGGTGGACGCGGCTCTCCACCCAGGAGTACTGCTCCATCAGCTTCTCCACGAGCGCGACGTAGGCGCTCTGCGCCGACTCGATCTGGGCGCGCCATGCCGCCTCGAGCGCCTCGTCGCCGATGATCGCCGGCGGGACTACGAAGTGGGCGTCGGACTCGTCGACATAGCGTTGGGAAAGTTGCGAAAATGCCCAGCCCGCACGATGTCGTACGAGCTCGTGGGTGAGCGAGCGGCTCACACCCTCGAGAAGGACCGAGTAGTTGGCGTGCTCGAGGACGCTCCCGTGCCCCTGCTTCTTGATGTTCTCGAGGTAGTCGCGCGTGGCGCGACTCGCCGGGTTCCGCTGGCTCATGTAGCAGAGCCGGCCCGCGAACTCGGCGAGACGTTCGCCGTCCGTGGAGTCGCCCAGCCAGGCGACCGGAAGGTGCGATGGCTCTGCGAACGCGGGGCGCGCGAGGAGAGAGACGGTCGGCTCGTAGATGTACTCGGGCACGGCGAGGAGGGTGAGAGGGAGCGGAGAGCAGAGAGAAGAGAGCAGGAAGCAGACGGCAGACAGCAGGAACTGCACACGGGGCAGCGTCATTCCCGTGGAGGCTGGGACTCACGCCACTGTCATTCCCGCGAAAGCGGGAATCCATGTTACTCCATCGAACATGGGTCCCCGCTTTCGCGGGGACGACTGCGGAGCAAGTCGCGGGGACGACGATACTCGGACAGACAAGAGTAACGCTGGATGGCGCTCGATGGGAGGCGGCATTGGCGCGAGGCCAATCTACTGCTGCTCGGCCTCCAGAAGCGCGAGCCGTGACGACGAGTACGCGCGGTCGCGTTCCACCGTGTCCAGCGCGGCGCGCGCGGCGGGCGGCAGGGAAGGGAGCGACGGGTCGTACTTGATGGCGCCGAGCGCATGCTGGCCGGCGACGGGCACCTTCACGCCGGGATTGAAGATCGACTCGGGGTCGAAGGCCTGTTTCACGAGGGCGAAGAGCTCCAGCGTCTCGCGCGGCCACACGCGCTCGAGGAGCGGCGTGCGCAGGCGGCCGTCGCCGTGCTCGCCCGCTAGGGTGCCACCGAGCCGGGCGGTGAGCGCCACCACATCGTCGAGCAGCGCGGCCACGCGCTCGCGCCAGTCGGGGAGGCGGACGTCTATGAGCGGGTTGACGTGCGCGTGGGCGTCGGCGGCGTGGCCGAAGATCACGCCGCGGAGCCCTCGTCGCTCGAGCGCCGCGCGCACGCCGCGGACGTATTCCGGGAGCCGCTCGGGCGGAACGGCACCGTCCTCGATGAACTGCATCGACTTGAGCTCGGGATCGAGCCGCGCGAGGGTGGGGCTCGCGGCGTGGCGCAGCGACCAGAGCTCGCGCTCCATGGTGGGGTCGATGGCGAGTCGCACCGCAGTGGCGCCGGCGTCCTCGAAGGTGCGGCCGATCGCGCGCGCCGCGACCGCGGCGGCGGGCTCGTCGTCGCCCTCCACTTCGGCGAGGAGCACCGCTTCGCTCGAAGGAGCGATGCCCGCGTCCGAACCGCCGCGCGCGGCTACGTCGAGGAAGGTCCGGTCGAGGAGCTCGCACGCGCTGGCGCCCGACTCGCGCGCGCGGATCGCGCCTTCCACCGCAGCCTCCAGCGTGGGGAACTCGGCGAGAATGCTGCTCGTGGCGCCGGGGAGCGGAGCGAGCGAGAGCTCCACCGCCGCGATGATGGCCAGCGTCCCCTCGCTCCCCACGAGGAGCTCCACCAGCTCGCCGCTCCTCGCATACGCGGCGAGGCCGTAGCCCGACGACTCCTTCCGTACGCCGGCGTGCTCGAGGAGCGAGGGCGGCGCGGCGAGGATGGCACGGCGCGCACTGCCGAGGAAGCGCTCGATGGCGGGGATGCCGGCGGGCGGCGGCGTGCCGCGGCGCACGATGGCGCGCGTCCCGTCGTCGAAGACGCAGTCGAGCGCGGTCACCCACTCGCGCATCGCGCCGAAGCGGAGCGTGTGCGGCCCCGCGGCGTTGGTGGAAGCCATCCCGCCCACGGTGCAGAAGGCGCCGCTGGACGGGTCCACCGGGAAGCGCAGCCCGACGGCGCGGGCAGCGGAGTCCACCGCGTTCCGCACGGCGCCGGCGGCCACCCACACACGCTTCATCTCGACGTCTACAGGAGCGATGTCGTTCAGGCGCGAGAGGTCGAGGATGACGCCGTCGCCGACCGCGCCGCCCGGCATCCCGCTCCCCGAGCCGCGCGGGATGATCGTGAGCCGGTCACGTCGCGCATCGCGCACGATGTCCGGAAGCTCGTCGAAGCTCTGCACGACGCGCACTGCGCGCGGTATGGCACGAGCTATCCCCGCGCCCTCCGAGTATACGGCGCGAGCGGGGAGATCGGTGCGCCATGCGCGCGGCGCCTCTGACGCTGGCATGCTGGACGGGTCACCCATGTCTGGAAAATTAAGCGACGGGGGCCGAACCTTGCCGGCTTGCTTGCTTCCACGTATGATCCCTTCCAGAAGCAAGCAAGGAAATGCTCGTGGTGCCGGCTGCCGTGGCCGGCTGCAAGACTGGGGAAAGTCCGGTGTGAATCCGGCGCTGTCGCGCAACGGTAAGGCACTTCTGCCAAGCCCGAATGCCCACCCACGAGCCGCTTGTCGTGACGACCTCCTTCGCCTGAAAGGAGCGTGGTTGCCGCGCGTGGCCTGTGTGGCCCGACCCGGTCATCGGGTCGACGGCGTCCCCTCCTTCCTAACGGCGGCTGTCGCACGACGCCGGAGGAAGGATGGACTCAGACACTCTGATCACGGCCGAGCACGAAGTCCCCTCGTCGCTCGACCTGCCCCCGCACCCGCCATCCGCCGTCATCAAACGCGACGGCCGCACCGTTCCCTACGACCGCTCGCGGATAGCGCACGCCATCGAGATGGCTTTTCGCGCCGAGGCGAAGGTGCCGTACCCCGACGCCTTCGACGCGCGCTCGTACGAGGCCATTGAACGGGTCACCGATTCGGTGGAGCTCTGGCTCGCCACGCATCCGGTCGACACCGCGTTCCCCATCGAGACCATTCAGGACGAGGTGGAGCGTGCGTTGATGGATGCGGGTCACCACGCCGTGGCGCGCCGCTACATCCTCTATCGCGAAGCGCGCGCCGAGCGGCGCCGGGGGCCCAGGCTCCGCATCCGCGAGGCCGATGGGAGCGAGTCCATCCTCGAGGGAGCGGTGCTCCGCTCGCGCATCGCGGAGGCCGCCGAAGGGCTCGGCGCCGATGTGGACCCGCAGCTCGTCGCCAACGAAGCGCTGGCCACGGCTTACGACGGTGTTACGCGTTCTGAAGTGAGCGCCGCCGCCATACTCGCCGCGCGCTCGCGCGTGGAGCAGGCGCCGGAGTACGGCACGCTCGCCGCCCGGTTACTGCTCGGCGATCTTTACGCCGAGGTGGTGGGCCATCCCGCTTCCTTTGGCGAGATGCGGTCGCTCTACGCGGAGCGCTTCCCGGCGTACATTGGCGATGGCGTGACCCGCGGCCGCCTCGACGAGAGGCTGGCGAGCTACGACCTCCCGCGTCTCGCCGCCGCGCTCGACGCCGGGCGCGACCTCGCCTTCGGCTTCATCGGTGCGCAGACGCTCTACGACCGCTACCTCATCCAGCACGAGAAGAAGCGCGTAGAGCTCCCGCAGTGGTTCTGGATGCGTGTTGCGATGGGACTCGCGCTCGGCGAAGCCGAGGCGGAGCGCGAATCGCGCGCGATCGAGTTCTACCGCGTACTCTCGAGCTTCGCGTTCTGCAGCTCCACGCCCACGCTCTTCAACTCGGGAACTCGGCACCCGCAACTATCGTCGTGCTTCCTCACCACCGTGCACGACGATCTGGGCGACATCTTCAAGGCCATCCGCGACAACGCGCTGCTCTCCAAGTGGAGCGGCGGTCTGGGCAACGACTGGACCAACGTGCGCGCGCTCGGGAGTCTGATACGCGGAACCGGCGGGCCGAGCCAGGGCGTGATTCCATTCCTGAAGGTGGCCAACGACACCGCCATCGCGGTGAACCAGGGCGGGAAGCGGCAGGGCGCCACCTGCGCATATCTGGAGACGTGGCACCTGGACATCGAGTCGTTTCTCGAGCTGCGCAAGAACACCGGCGACGACCGGCGCCGCACGCACGACATGCACATCGCGAACTGGATCCCCGATCTCTTCATGGAGCGCGTGCGCGAGCGGGGGCGGTGGACGCTCTTCTCGCCCGACGACGTCCCCGATCTGCACGACCTCTACGGCGCCGCCTTCCGCGAGCGCTACGTGCGCTACGAGGCCGCGGCCGACGCGGGCGAGATCCCGGGAGCGAAGCGCGTGGAGGCGCTCGACCTCTGGCGGAAGATGCTCGCCATGCTCTTCGAGACCGGGCATCCATGGCTCACCTGGAAGGATCCCTCCAACATCCGCAGCCCGCAGGACCACGCGGGCGTGGTGCACAGCTCCAACCTCTGCACCGAGATCCTGCTCAACACGAGCCGCGACGAGGCGGCGGTGTGCAACCTGGGCTCGGTGAACCTCGCCGCGCACGTGACGCCTTCCGGTATTGACCGCGAGCGGCTGGCGGCGACCGTGAAGACTGCAATGCGGATGCTGGACGATGTAATCGACATCAACCTCTATCCGATCCCCGAGGCGCGGAACGCGAACCTGCGGCACCGGCCGGTGGGGCTCGGCGTGATGGGCTTCCAGGATGCGCTCTACACGCTGGGGATCAGCTACGCCTCCGACGCGGCCGCCGACTTCGCGGACGAGAGCATGGAGCTCGTAGCGTACCACGCGATCATGGCATCGTCGGAGCTGGCGCGCGAGCGCGGCAGGTACGCGAGCTTCGAGGGGTCGAAGTGGGATCGCGGTCTCCTGCCGCTCGACACGCTGGAGCTGCTGGAGCGCGAACGCGGCGTACCGGTTCCGCTCTCGCGGCAATCACGGCTGGACTGGTCGCCGGTGCGCGAGTCGATCCGCGCGCACGGGATGCGCAACAGCAACGTCATGGCAATCGCGCCGACGGCCACGATCGCGAACATCTGCGGCGTGTCCGCGTCGATCGAGCCGACGTACAAGAATCTCTACGTGAAGTCCAACCTCTCCGGGGAGTTCACGATGGTGAACGAGTCGCTGGTGGTGGATCTCCGGCGGCTCGGACTCTGGGATGCGCGGATGGTCGAGGACCTCAAGTACCACGACGGCGCGCTGGCCGACATCGAGCGCATCCCCGAAGAGCTGAAGGAGAAGTACCTCACCGCGTTCGAGATCGAAGGCGAGTGGCTGGTGGAGTGCGCGGCGCGACGTCAGAAGTGGATCGACATGGGCCAGTCGTTGAACCTGTACATGGGCACGGCGAGCGGGCGGCGTCTGAGCGACATGTACATGCTGGCGTGGGAGAAGGGGCTCAAGACTACGTACTACCTGCGGTCGCTGGGTGCGGGCGGGGTGGAGCAGTCGACTGTGGACATCAATCGCAGGGGGATCCAGCCGCGGTGGATGCGCTCGCGGAGCGCGTCGTCGGCGATCCACGTGGATCGCGAAGGCGCGGAGCATGACGGCGTGGGGCCTCATAGAGCAGAACCGCACGGCGCGGCGCCTCACGGCGCGGAACATCACGCCTCCGGAGATGGCGGTGAAGCGACGGGCAGCGGGTCGGGCGGGGCTCGCTCCGCTGCTTCGCCCGGTATCGGCACATCGGCAACGGCGCCCGTCTGCAACCTCGACGGCGACTGCGAGAGCTGCCAGTGAACACCTCTCTTCCCACCCAACTCCAGGACCATACAATGGCCACGACTTCTTCGAGCGCCGCCGACAAGCGCCTCATCAACGCCCGCGCGGTCGACGTGAACCAGCTCATGCCTCTCAAGTACGAGTGGGCGTGGGAGCACTACCTCAACGGCTGCCGCAATCACTGGCAGCCGCAGGAGATCCCCATGGCGCGCGACATCGCGCTCTGGAAGGGCGAGGCGCTCTCGCCCGACGAGCGACGCGTCATCCTCCGCAACCTCGGTTTCTTTTCCACCGCCGAGAGCCTGGTCGCCAACAACATCATCCTCGCCATCTTCGCGCACGTCACCAACCCGGAGTGCCGGCAGTACCTCCTCCGCCAGGCGTTCGAGGAGGCGATCCACACGCACGCCTTCCACTACATCGTGGAAAGTCTCGAGCTCGATGGCGCCGATGTCTTCCGCATGCACCGCGAGGTGAACAGCATCGCCGACAAGGACGCGCTGGAGATGGAGCTCACCGAGGCGGTACTGCAGCCGGACTTCACCACGCGCACTACCGAGGGCGCGCGGCAGTTCCTCGAGAATCTCATCGGTTACTACGTGGTGATGGAGGGAATCTTCTTCTACTCCGGCTTCGCCATGATGCTCTCCTTCCACCGGCAGAACCGGATGACCGGCGTGGGACAGCAGTTCCAGTACATCCTGCGCGACGAGTCTACGCACCTCAACTTCGGGATCGACCTGATCAACGGAATCATCGCCGAGAATCCGGAGCTGTGGACGGCGGCGCTGCGCGAGAAGACCTCGGAGCGGATCGCGCGCGCGGTGGAGCTCGAGATCGCCTACGCGGAGGATTGCCTCCCTCGCGGAGTGCTCGGTCTGAACGCGAGTCTCTTCCGCGACTACGTGCAGCACATCGCCGACCGGCGCCTCGAGCGGATCGGCCTCTCCACGCGCTACGGTTCGCCGAACCCGTTCCCGTGGATGAGCGAGGCGGTGGACCTGCGGAAGGAGAAGAACTTCTTCGAGACGCGGGTGACGGAGTACCAGTCGGCGGCGGCGCTGACGTGGGACTGACGGAACGCGCCGCTCGGCCGCGACCGCCCGCCCGGCGCAAGCGGCCGCCGCGAGCAGCCGGCCCGGCCGCGCCGGCTGCCCCGGCCGCCGAGACTCGTATGGTCTATCCGGTTTTCCCGACGGATGCCAATCACTACGACACGCTCTTCGGCGGTCAGGCGATGGGTTGGATGGACCAGGCGGCGTCCGTGTGCGCGACGCGCTGGTGCCGCCGGAAGGTGGTCACGGCGCACAGCAACGCGATCGACTTCCATCATGCGGTTCCGGTCGGTAGCATCGTCGAGCTCGTGGCCAGGGTGACCGCCGTGGGGCGCAGCTCGATGACCGTGAACGTCCAGATGTGGGTGGAGCCCATGCGGCGCGCGGCGCGCATGCTGGCGTGCGAGGGGCAGTTCGTGCTCGTGGCCGTGGATGGCCGGGGGCGCCCGCTGAGGGTGCCCCGATTACCTCGGTGAACAAGGCACTCAATGTACAGGTCCCGGCAGCGTCGCTGCCGGGACCTCTACATCGAGTACCTGACCCCGCCGGTCACCCGTCGAGCAGGATGCAGGCGCGCACCAGGAGCTGCCGCAGCTCGGCGGCTTCGGAGCGATCGAACACCCAGCCGGAGGTGTTGTTGCGCAGCAGGAGCAGTATGTCGCTGCGATCGCCGGCGCTGAGCTCCGCCTCCACGAGCGCGGAATGCACGGTCCCGAGATCCTCGGCCGTGAGTCCCAGAATGGCGTTGCCGAACCGGAGCTCGAGCCCGCCGCAGCAGCTACAGCGGCGGAGGGAGCCGCGCTCGGTCTCGACGAGGGTATGCGCGGTGCCGTGCTCTGCCGGATGAGGCCACGCTCGCGTCGACGCGCGGCGAATCGATGGGTGCGACGATGCGGACAGGGGACGAGGAGCGCGAAGCCGTTCGCCTTCGATGCGGTCTGGCGGCGGAGTAGGCGGGGTGGGGGGCGGGGGC
>CAZTTY010000069.1:0-22866 GCA_964616815.1 uncultured Gemmatimonadaceae bacterium
CGGGGGCGGGGGCGTCAACATGGTTGCTCCGTAGAGGCTTGAATATCCCGGCAATGTTTACCGGGATCCGCCCGGAGTCAAATTCCGATAAAAAATGTCGGATATGCGTTCTGCGACATTGACCCCATGCTAGATGAGAACTATTCTCATCCGCACAGCGCATCGCGGAGCAGCGCCGCGAGCTCGCGCGGCCAGCATCTCTCTCTTGCTCTTGCGGCGCGCATCGAAGGCGCCAGCCATAGCAGCCGCTCTCCGACTTCATGGGCTCTGCCCTCAACCGCCTGTTCATATGTTCTCGGCTCCAATCTGCAGGAAGTCGACCCGCCGGCGCGCCGGCGGGTCCCGCGCGGCGCTCCTCGTCGCCGCGCTCGCGATCGGCGCGAGTCAGGGCGCCGTGGCACAGCGCCCCGCAGCCGATACCACGGCCGACAGCGCCGTCACGATAGCGCCGGTCGTCGTCACGGCCTCGGGCTCGGGCGTCGACGTGCGCAACGCGCCCGCCTCCGTCAGCGTCATCTCGCGCGCCGAGCTGGAACGCGAGCCCGTCCAGAGCCTCGGCGAGCTTCTGGGCCGCCTCCCCGGCGTGACCGGCGGACTCGGCGCCACCGGCGACATGTCCAAGATCAAGCTGCGCGGCCTCCCCGATAATTACACGCTGATCCTGATCGACGGGCGGCGCCAGGGCACGTCGCGCGACGTCACCTACCGCCCCGACATGGGACGCCAGGATCTGGACTGGATCTCCCCAGAGACGATCGAGCGCATCGAGATCGTGCGGGGACCGATGTCGGCGCTGTACGGCTCGGATGCGATGGGCGGTGTGGTCAACATCATCACACGTCCCATAGCTCCCTACTGGCGCGGAAGCGTGAGGACCGACTACACGCTCCCCGGACGCTCGGATCGCGGTGACTCGTATCAGCTCACAGCCAGCGCCACCGGACCGCTGTCGTCCAGCGTCGGCCTGAAATTCGGCGCCGGCTACGTACGCCGAAACGCGGACGGGATCGACATAGACGGCGGCGCGCTCGGTGCCAGCGGCGCAGCCGACCGCACGGCCAACGCCGAGCTCCGGTGGAGCGCGTGGCGGGGGCATTCCTTCGCTCTGGCGGGATCGTACGGACTGCAGGAAGCGCTCGCGCCGTCCGTCCCCGACAGCGCCGGCGAACTGCAGAGCGGTTGGGGCGCGGCGCATCTCGAGCGCGTGGGGCTGCGCGCCGGATACGAAGGGCGCTGGTCGTTCGGATCCACGAGAGTCGATGTGTATCGGAACCGTTACGACAACGACATCGGTGATGATGGAAGAGCCACGGCGGAAGACGTGATAGTGGAGGGGAGCCTGAGTGGCGCGGCGATGCTCGTCGTGCCGCATGCGCTGACCATCGGCGGGCAGTACCGGCACGAAGAGCTCACCAACACGCAGACCATCGGCACCATACCCATGGATTACGCCGGCAATGCCGTGGATGGTGCCACGCTCACGGGATCGACGGCGGCGATCTTCGCCGAAGACCAGATGGCGCTCAGCTCCAGCCTCCTGCTCACCGCCGGCGCGCGGCTCGACAGCCACGACAGATATGGCGAACACGTGAGCCCGCGCGCGTATCTCGTCTATCACCCATTCGAGAGCTGGACTCTTCGCGGCGGCGTGTCGCGTGGCTTCCGCGCGCCGACGCTCAAGGAGAACAGCGCCGGCGCCGCCACCTTCTCGCGCGGCAACGGCTGCAGGGGGCTCGCCGACATGGGCTACGAGAGCGGCGGCTGCTACATGGCGGGGAACCCCGATCTGGAGCCGGAGGAGAGCACGAACTACGAGGTCGGCGTGCGGCTCGAGAGGAACCGTGTGAATGCCGGCGTCACGTACTTCACCACCGACTTCGAGAACAAGATCGAATACGCGCCGCTCGGCTACTACCAGGGTACCTGGTGGACGAGGATGGAGAACGTGCAGCACGCGCGCACCCGCGGGCTCGAGGGCACGGCGGCGGTTCCGCTGGCCCGCTCGCTCACGCTCCGCGCCAACGCCACCTGGATGATCGAGGCGAAGAATCTCGACACCGACAGGGAGCTCATCACCACTCCCGAGCTCTCCGGCTTCGCCGCGCTCGACTGGCGCACCACGGATCGCGTGAATCTCTCGCTATCCGCGCAGTACGTCGGCAGCCAGCTCGGCCCCGACGACGTCATCACCGAGTCGTACACGATGGTGGATCCGGCCGCGAGCATCTGGATATCGGAGCAGCTCATGCTGCGAACCGGCGTGCGGAACGTGTTCGACACGACGGTTTCTTCGGAGTCAGGCTTCGCATACTATCAGCCTGGGCGCCGGTTCTTCCTGGGCGTGACGAGCCGTTTCTAGGGACGTCGATCTCCGCCTCATGGGCGTTCTCCATCTGCTGCTCCAGACACGCAGTGTGACACGGACGGCGGAGATCCTCGGCGTGACGCAACCGACGGTGAGTAGGAGCCTCGCCCGGCTGCGCAAGCAGCTGGGCGATCCGTTGCTGGTGAAGAGTGGCAGCGCCATGCTCCTCACGCGGCGCGCGGAGAGCCTGCTCGTTCCGCTGACCGAGTGGCTTGCGGACGGCCGCTTCTTCCTCGCTCCGGACGAGTTCGTTCCCGCCGAAGCCGACCGGGAGTTTCGCGTCGCAGCCACCGACTTCGGCGTGATGCGTGTGATCCGTCCGAAGCTCCGCGCGTTCGCCGAGCGGGCGCCCGGGTGCACGTTGACGATCGAGTCCTCGAGCGCGGCGTCGCTCCGGCGGCTCGCGAGCGCCGATATCGACCTGATCGTCACCGGTTCGCAACCGACCGGCGCCGTGAATGCACGCCGATTGTTCAGGGAGACGCTCACATGTGTCGTGCGTCGTGGCCACCCGCTCCTGCGGGATGCGGCCGTGCGGGAAGGGACCGCGCCGCGGCTGGAGGAGTTTCTCGGTTGGCCGCACATCCTGATAGCCGTCCCGGGAATGAAGACCGACCGGCTCGGCGCCGCGCTCCGGAGCGCGGGGCGGGAGCCGCGTTACATCGTTCGCGCGGAGGGCTTCGCGCTGGCGCCGTACCTGGTAGCGGAGTCCGACGCGATCGCGACGCTGCCCGCGTCGATCGCCGCGGAGATCGCGCGCATCCACGACCTCGTGGTGCTGACGCCGCCGATCTCGCCCGGTTCGTTCCAGTACTGGCTCGCGTGGCACCGGCGTGCCGGAAAGGACGCCGCCATCTCCTGGCTCGCGCGCCTGCTGGCGACCGGCTAGGCGGCGGACAAACAACGGGGTCAGGTCTCCAAGAGACCTGACCCCGTTGTTTGTCGTTGTTCGACCCGACTCCGCCGTTACCCGGCCGCTCCCGTCGTCGCGCGCAGGTGGTGAGCGGCGCGCACCATCCCCTCCAGCGAGGGAATCACCTCCTCCCAGCGCCGCGTCTTGAGCCCGCAGTCGGGATTCACCCATAGCTGCTCCGGCGCGATCACTCGCGCGGCGCGGCGCAGCAGCTCCACCATCTCCTCGTCGCGCGGCACGCGTGGCGAGTGGATGTCGTAAACGCCGGGACCGATGTCGTTGGGGTATGCGAAGCGCGCGAAGGCATCCAGCAGCTCCATGCGCGATCTCGAGGTCTCCATCGACACCACATCCGCATCCATCGCGGCCACGGCGTCCACGATGTCGTTGAACTCCGAGTAGCACATGTGCGTGTGTATCTGCGTGGAGTCCGCCACGCCGGACGACGCCAGCCGGAAGCTCGCGATCGCCCACTCCAGATACGCCGGCCACTCCGCCCGCCTGAGCGGGAGTCCCTCCCGGATCGCCGGCTCGTCGATCTGGATGACGCGGATCCCAGCGGCCTCCAGATCCACGACCTCGTCGCGGATGGCCAGCGCGATCTGATCGCACGTGGCGCTGCGCGGCTGGTCGTCGCGCACGAACGACCACTGCAGGATGGTTACCGGCCCGGTGAGCATCCCCTTCACTGGCGACTCGGTGAGCGACTGCGCGTAGCGCGACCATTCCACCGTCATCGGTTCGGGGCGCGACACGTCGCCATAGATGATGGGAGGCTTGACGCAGCGCGAGCCGTAGCTCTGCACCCAGCCGTTCTCGCTGAACGCGAAGCCGGCGAGCCGCTCGCCGAAGTACTCCACCATGTCGTTGCGCTCGAACTCGCCGTGGACCAGTACGTCGAGCCCGATCGACTCCTGCACTTCGATCGTTCTGCGGATCTCGTCCCGCAAGAATGTTTCGTAGTCCGCGCGCGAGCGCCTGCCGTCGCGATGCTCGGCGCGGGCGACGCGGACTTCGCGCGTCTGCGGGAAGGAGCCGATCGTGGTGGTCGGGAACTTCGGAAGCCCGAGCGATCGCTGGGCGGCGCGCCGGGCGGGGAAGGGACTCGCGCGGCGCCGTTGCTCGTCGCTCACCGCCGCGCGCCGCGCCTCCACGGTCGAATCGTGCACGCGTGGCGAGTCGCGCCGGTCGTGTACGGCTCGCCGGCTCTCCGCGAACCGAGGCGCCTCGCCGGCTGCGTCACCGCCATCGACCGCGGCCGCGAGCGCCGCGATCTCCGAGAGCTTCTCGGTGCCGAAGGCGAGCCAGCTCCGGATCTCCGGATCGAGCCGCTCTTCCAGAGAGAGATCCACCGGTACGTGCATGAGCGAGCAGGACGGACCCACCCAGAGGCGTTCGCCGCCGCGCACGCGGGCGATGCGGCGCAGCACGGCGAGCGCCGCGTCCAGATCCGTGCGCCACACGTTGCGCCCATCCACCACGCCGGCCGACAGAACCCGCTCCGCGGGCCACGCTCGCGACAGGTCGTCGAGTCGCTCCGGCGCGCGTACAAGATCCACGTGCATGCCATCCACCGGCAGTGATGCCGCCAGCTCCAGGTTGTCGCCGATGCCGCCGAAATAGGTGGCAACGAGGAGATGCAGCTCCGGCACTGCCTCACGAATCGCCGCGTACGCGCGCCGGTACGCGTCCGGTACGTCGGCGGCGAGGTCGGTGACGAGCAGCGGTTCGTCGAGCTGCACCCATCCCGCCCCCGCCGCGCGCAAACGCGAGAGGATCCCGGCATACACGGGCAACAACCTGTCGAGCAGCTCGAGTGCCGAGCCGTCGGCCATCTTGGAGAGCATCAGGAACGACACCGGTCCGAGGAGCACGGGACGCGTCTCGATCCCGAGCGCCTTCGCCTCGAGGTATTCGTCCAGCGGCTTCGTAGACGCGATCCGAAAATCGGTGCGCGCGGACAGCTCCGGCACGATGTAGTGGTAGTTCGTGTCGAACCACTTGGTCATCTCCATCGCCGGCACGTCGACACGCGCATCCTGGCGCCCGCGCGCCATGGCGAAGTAGAGCGCGATCGGATCGTCGCGCAATGCCTCGTAGCGCTCGGGAATGGCGCCGAGCATCATCGCCGTGTCGAGCACGTGATCGTACAACGAGAAGTCGTTGCTCGGGATGCTCTCTATGCCGCTGTCGCGCTGGAGCTCCCAGTGCCGCCGGCGCAGCTCGCGCGCGCTCTCCAGCAATTCGTCCGCGGTGGACTTCCCGTTCCAGAAGCTCTCGAGCGCGCGCTTGAGCTCCCGGTGTGCACCTATCCGGGAGAACCCCAGGTTCATGGCCTTGGTCATTATCCGCTTGCCCCTCCCACGAGGGCATGTTGGGTTGCGTGGTCTGGCAGGTCTTCTGGCTCGGGCGTCATCCAACGGGGGCGCCTTCCCGCGAGGTGTGTTCACTCGCAGTGGCCGATCTGCTCCCGGTCGTCTGCCCTCACAGCGGCGGGGCCGCCCCGGATTCGCACCGGGTTCCCTTTCGGGCTCGGCCTCCGGGCCGAGCCACCAGGCACGTTATGTACGTGGAGACATAGCCGGCGCGACGTCCCGCATCAAGACGGCGCGCTCGTCGCCGAGGCGGAAGTCTTCATCCAGGTAACGGGTCACGTAGTCCGCCACGGACGCGGTGAGCGGCGTGGCGGCGGCCGTGTAGCCGGCGGCGCGCAGGCGCGTGATGTCCGCGCACGTGTAGTACTGGTACCGGCTCCGCATCGACTCCGGCATCTCGATGAACTCGATCCGTGGCGCGCGTCCCATGGCCGCGAAGAGCGCGCTCGCCAGCTCGATCCAGGTGTGCGGCTCGCCGGAGCCGACGTTGTACAACCCGGCCGCGCCCGGAGTGCGCGCGAGATGCAGCGTCATCGCCACCACATCCTTGACGTACACGAAGTCACGCCGCTGCTCGCCGTCGCGGTACTCGGGACGGTAGCTCCTGAAGAGCCTGACGCACCCCGTGTCGCGGATCTGTTCGTACGCCTTGTGTACCAGCGAGCGCATCTCGCCCTTGTGACCCTCGTTGGGCCCGAAGACGTTGAAGTACTTGAGCCCAACGATGCGGTCGAGCAGCCCGTGCGCGAGCGCGTACTGGTCGAAGAGCTGCTTGGAGTAGCCGTAGGCGTTGAGCGGGCGGAGCGCCGCCAGGTCGCTGGCGCTCCGCACCTCGTCGCTCATCCCGGCGGAGCCGTCGCCGTACGTCGCGGCCGACGAGGCGTACACGAAGCGCGTATCGCACTCCAGCGCCCACGTAGCGAGCCGTTTGGTGAACTCGAAGTTGTTCCGCGCCAGGAACGACGCGTCGCGCTCGAGCGTGCTGGAGCAGGCTCCCATGTGCAGCACGTGCGAGAACTCTCCCAGCGCGCCGCTCTCGAGACGCTGGAACAGATCGTCGGCCTCGAGATAGTCCTCGAAGCGCAGCGGCGCGAGGTTGCGCCACTTGTCGGTGGTGCCGAGTCTGTCCGCGATGACGATCGAATCGACTCCGCGCTGGTTGAGCCCCCACACCAGCGCGCTGCCGATGAAGCCCGCGCCCCCCGTCACGAGGACGCGATCGGTGCGACTCACTGCCCCAGCACCAGCGCGAATACCAGCGGCGCCACGATGGACGCGTCGCTCTCGATGATGTGCTTCGGAGTGTCGACTCCGAGCTTGCCCCAGGTGATCTTCTCGTTCGGCACCGCGCCGGAGTACGAGCCGTAGCTGGTGGTGGAGTCGGAGATCTGGCAGAAGTAGCCCCAGAGCGGTACTTCGGGGCGCTGCAGATCCTGATGCAGCATCGGCACCACGCAGATCGGGAAGTCGCCGGCGATCCCTCCGGCGATCTGGAAGAAACCGATCGACGACTTCGGCGCGGTCTCCTGATACCAGTCGGCGAGCCGCATCATGTACTCGATCCCCGTGCGCACGGTGTGCACGTTCTTCACGTCGCCGGTGATGCAGTGGCCAGCGAACATGTTGCCCAGCGTGGAATCTTCCCAGCCGGGTACCACCATAGGCAGGTTGCGCTCGGCCGCGGCCAGCAGCCAGGAATCCTTCGGGTCGATGGAGTAGGAGCCGCTCAGCTTGCCGCCGAGGAGGATACGGTACATGAACTCGTGCGGGAAGAGCCGCTCTCCGCGCTGGTCCGCCGCCACCCACTCCTCGAGTACGACGGCCTCGATGCGGCGCATCGCCTCCATCTCGGGGATGCAGGTGTCCGTCACCCGGTTCATGTGCCGGTCGAGGAGCGCCTTTTCGTCACGCGGCGTGAGATCCCGGTAGTTGGGGACGCGCTCGTAGTACTCGTGCGCCACGAGATTGAAGACGTCCTCCTCCAGATTCGCGCCGGTGCAGGCGATGGCGTGGATCTTCCCCTGGCGGATCATCTCGGCGAGCGAGATCCCGAGCTCCGCGGTGCTCATCGCGCCGGCGATGGTGACCAGCATCGATCCGCCGGAGTCGAGGTGGCGGACGTAGTCGTCCGCGGCGTCCACCAGCGCGGCGGCGTTGAAGTGGCGAAAGTTGTGGCGGATGAACCGGGAGACGGGCCCCCCGCCGCCGATGTCGCGATCGGTCATGTCACTGCGATTGAATGTTCTGGTGCCGGCGGAAGCGAGTGCCACCGGTACGACTGGCGCCCGCTTCACATGGATCCCCGCTTGCGCGGGGATGACTTGAAATGTCGCCGGGATGACCTGAAATGTCGCCGGGGCGACGTCTCCTCAGAGTCCCAGGTCGTTCACCTTCGGTGGGTCCACGCTGTAGTCGTAGAATCCCTTTCCGGACTTTCTTCCATACATCCCCGCGAGCACCATACGCTTGAGCAGTGGCGGCGGCGCGTAGCGCTTTTCGCGATACTCGTCGAACATGATCTCGGCGATCTTGTACGTGGTGTCGAGCCCGACGAAGTCGAGTAGGGTGAACGGCCCCATCGGATAGCCCGTGCCGAGCTTCATCCCCTTGTCGATGTCCTCCACGCTGGCGACACCGCGCTCCAGCGCGTTGATCGCATCCACCAGGTACGGTACGAGGAGGAGATTCACGACGAAGCCCGAGTTGTCCTTGGCCGCGATCGGCTCCTTGCCGAGGCTGGCGGCGAAGTCGAAGGCACGGCGGAACGTGTGCTCGCTGGTGGTCACCGTGCGCACCACCTCCACCAGCTTCATCACGGGCACGGGATTGAAGAAGTGCAGCCCCACCACGCGATCCGCGCGCGCCGTGGCGGCCGCCATCGCGGCGATGGTGAGACTCGATGTGTTGGATGCGAAGATGGTATGCTCGGGGCAGAGCGCGTCCAGCTCGCGCCACATGGAGTTCTTCGTCTCGAGATCCTCCACCACTGCCTCGATCACGATGTCGCAGTCGGCGAGATCGCCGAGCTCGGCGGTGAAGCTGAGGTGCTCGAGCGTGGCGTCGCGGTCGGCCTCGGTGACCTTCCCCTTGCTCTTCTCGATCGCCTTGTCGAAGCTCTTTTCTATCCTCGCCCGCCCCTTCTGGCAGAGCGCATCGGAGAGCTCCCGCACCTTGGTGGTGTAGCCGCCCTGCGCGGCTACCTGCGCGATCCCGGAACCCATGAGTCCGGCGCCGAGCACGCCTACGGTCTTGATTTTCCTGTCGGGCATTTAGGTGTCGTTGAGATGTCTGACGGAGAAAAGGAGAAAGGAGGGCGGGGAACCGCAAGCGGAAGCCGCGCGCCCCCGGGCGATCATGGCGGGCCCTTGAGGAAGAAATCGAGGCCGCGCGAGAGGAGCTGGTCCCTGCCGGCCGGCTCCCGGCCTCCCACCCCGGCATCCTCGCCACGTTCCAATCTATCGAGAAGCTGCTCGAGCGAGATCTGGGCTCGCGCCACGAGCGGCGTGTGGCTCCGCGCCACGAAGTAGCCGCCCAGCACGGCTACGCCAGCCGGGACCACGGCGAGCGGAGCGAAGAAACCGAGTGCGAGGAGAACCGCGGTGCCGATCGCGCCGCCGCCGGCGAGCGCGCCACCGGATGCGACGCGCTGAAAGCGAACGTTGGCGAGGTCCGCCTCGAGGCGCACCAGCACGCGCTCGCCATCCACGGGCACCACGGTCGCACCGACTTCCTCGGCCCGCGAGAGGTGGTAGCCGAATCCCCCGATGTTCAGCCCACGGCGCACTTCGGTTATGAACCCCGAGCGCGGTTCCCACGTCATCCTGTCGCTCAGGCGACGCTTCACCTGCATGCTCTCCTCGCGCTGCATCCACGAGTCCAGCGCCCGGAAGACGGAGTCGGTGCTGCCGCGCACGGTGCGGCTCGCATGTACACGCGCGGTTCCGAACATGCGGGCCATCCCGCTCTGCTCCTCGGGCACCATCACGCGGCTCCGCTCCTCGGCGAGAGCCTGGCGCACGTTCTGCGGCGCCAGGCCCACCTCGCGCCCGACCTCGACCAGTTGCTCTTCGGTGAGCGTGGCGTCGGCCGGGTCGGCGTCTCCCGCCTGCAGCTCCGCCGCGCGCGCGAGTACACGCTCGAGCGCGTCGCGGTTCAATCGTCCCTGAATGGCGCCGCGCACCGATCTCTCGGCGCCTGTGCCCTCTGTGGACACCTCCCGCGACTGCCGAGGTGCGGGCACGTCAGATGAGCTGCCTCTATCCGCCATGATCGCTAGATGCCGCCAAACACGATCTCGAGCTGGCGGGTCATCCCGTACATGATGTTCGCAGGGAGCGGGAAGACGCGTGCCATCGTCGCCTCCTCGGTGCCCGGTGTGAACGACGCGCTCGCCGAATTCAGGTAGTAGCGCTCGTATCCCGTCACCAGCTCGGGCGCGATTCGCTGAAGCAGGATCACGCCGCCGCGTACGGCGGCCGGACTCGTGTAACCCGCCGTCACGCCGTTCTGCTTTTCGGCGGCGGTGGTATTGTCGGCGATCACCTGGCTCGCCAGCGTTCCCACCACCTCGTGTGTGAACACATAGATCGCATCGAGCGCGTTCTCCGCTTTCGCCGGGTAGGTGACCGCCACCGAATTGGAGTGTGGGCCGCCGGCTATGGTCCGCCCCTCGCCGTCCAGCGGCAGTGAGACGAAGATCTCCCCCTCACCCTGCCTCGTATTGGTCAGATAACCGCGGAACTTCGGGAGATATACCCCGGACCAGAGGGAATCGAGCGCGAGGAGCGCGCCGCTCCGCTCGCGCTGCTGCTGATTCCAGTAGCTCTGGTAGAAGCGCTGGCTTTCGTCGTCCAGCGCCTTCACGAAGGTCTCCAGCCATTGCCGGTCCGCCGCGGTGGCGTACGACGAAGCGAACACGAGGATCACACGCTGCGACATCGGGTTCTGTGTGGCTTGCGGATCGCCCTTGGCCACCAGAAAAGTGTCGATGGCGGCGCGCATCTCGTCCCACGAGTCGAAGTAGAGCGGTAGGAACTGTCCGCCCAGGATGGTCTGGCTCGAGGCCATCTGCGCGCGGAGCTGTGACGCGTAGCGGTCGAGGTCCGTGTAGATGCTGGCGCGGTTCTTCGCCTCGGTGACACGATCCTTGTAGCCGCGCTCGAAGTACGGCACCAGCGTGGTGTCCTGCTGCACCATCGCGTAGCCGTGCAGCCAGAGATCGAGCTGGTAGCGCGTCTTGATGGGCCAGTTCTCCTCGGGGCGCGCGGGCTGCGCCTCGCCGCGCCGTGCCGCCTCGGACCCCGCACCTCCGCTGGCGCATGCGGCGAGCAGTACGCTCAGCGCGGCGATGCGGAGCGTTCCGGGAGCCGTTCGCCGGACTTTCATGCGAGCGCCTCCAGCACGAGCGCGATTCCCTGGCCTCCTCCAATGCACGCCGAGCCGAGCCCGTAGCGCTTGCCGCTCGAGCGGAGGGCGTGGATGAGGTGTGCCGTGATGCGTGCACCGGATGCAGCCAGCGGGTGGCTCATCGCTATCGCCCCTCCGTGCACGTTGAATTTTTCGCGCGGGATCTTCAGCTCGCGCTCCACCGCGCACACCTGCGGCGCGAAGGCCTCGTTCACTTCGATGAGATCCATGTGATCGAGCCCGAGCCCGGCCTTCCTCAGGGCGATCCTGGACGCCGGCACCGGGCCGATGCCCATTATCGTGGGGTCCACTCCGGCAACCCCCCACGATACCAGCCGTGCGAGCGGCTTCAATCCCTTCTCCTTCGCGTACTCCTCGCTCGACACGACCATGGCGCCCGCGCCATCTCCGATTCCCGACGCGTTCCCGGCGGTCACCACGCCGTCTTTCCGGAACACGGGCCGGAGCTTGCCGAGCGCCTCGAGCGTGGTGTTCGGCCGCATGTGCTCATCGCGCTCCACCTGCTCGATCTCGCGAGTCTTCGGGTTCTTCACCGGCACCGGCACTATCTCGGCGTCGAAGACACCCGCGTCCCACGCCGCCTTGGCGGTCTGCTGCGAGCGAAGCGCGTACTCGTCGACCGTGGCACGGTCGATCTCGTATCGATCCGCCAGCTTCTCCGCGGTCTCGGCCATCGCCAGCCCGGCGACGGGGTCTTTGAGTCCCTCCCAGAGCGAGTCCTCCAGGGGGGGCATCTTGCCGAGCTGCAGCCCCCAGCGCAGCCCCCGCGCGATGTGCGGCGCCTGCGACATCGACTCGCCACCGCCCACGAGGCAGACCTCCGCCTCGCCCAGAAGAATCTCCTGGGCGCCATTCACCACCGCCTGAAAACCGGAGCCGCAGAGTCTGTTCACGGTGAGCGCCGGCACCTCCTGCGGGCAACCGGCCCTGAGCGCCACGTGGCGCGCGAAGTAAATGGTGTCGGAGGTGGTCTGCATCACGTTGCCGAAGATCGAATGCTGGATCTCGTCCGGTGCGACTCCGGCCCGCTCCATGGCCGCCTTCGCCGCGTGGACTGTCAGGTCTATCGCGCTGAGGTCCTTGAAGGCTCCGCCGAAAGTACCGAATGGAGTGCGAGCTCCCGAGAGGAACACGATATCGCGAGAGGCGCCCTGAGTCTTCACGAGGCTATCCCTTGATCTGGAGGTGATTGCGAAAGATGAGTTTCAGGACGGCCGCTCGCGAGGGCCGCGCCCGTATTGCACGAATCGAGCTCGTGCCGCGCCGCCGCGCGCCGTCAGGAGGAGCGGACGTACTCCGCAATCCACTTCCCCACCGCCCGCGTCCCCAGCTTGCCGCCCACGTCGGTCGTGCCGACCCCTTCAGCGATCGCGGCGCGTACAGCGCCCTCGACCGCTCGCGCGGCGTCGTCGAAGTCGAGGTCGGCGAGCATCATCGCCACGGTGAGGATCGCCGCGATCGGATTGGCCGCATCCTTTCCGGCGAGCGGTGGCGCGCTGCCGTGCACCGGCTCGTACATGGTCACGGTGCCCGGGTTCCGATTGGCGCTCGGCGCGAGTCCGAGCCCGCCAACGAGCACCGACGCCAGATCCGACAATATGTCGCCGAAGAGATTGCCCGTGACGATGACCTGGAACGACTCCGGCGAGCGCACGAGATCCATGGCCATGGCGTCGATGTAGCGCGTGCCGCGCTCGATGCCGGCGTACTCGCGACCCACCTCGTCGAAAACGGCTCGCCACAGGTGGTGCGCCGCGATGGCGTTGGCCTTGTCGGCCATGGTCACCGAGCTCTTCCCGTGCGATGCCGCCCACTCGAAGGCGTAGCGGACGATCCGCTCGACGCCCTTTCTCGTGTTGAGCTCTTCGGCTATAGCGATCTCGTCGGGTGTTCCCTCCTTGAAGCGGCCGCCCACCGATACGTACAGGCCCTCGGTATTCTCACGGAAGATGGTCAGGTCGATGTCGGCGGGCTCTTTCCCCTTGAGCGGGGTGAGGCGCGCGTCCATGAGTCGCGCGGGTCGCTCGTTCACGTAGAGGTCGAGCTGGAAGCGCATTCCGAGGAGGATGTCGCGCGCGTGCTCGTTCCCCGGCACGCGCGGGTCTCCCAGCGCGCCCACGAGAATCGCGTCGAAGTCGCGGCCGAGCCGCTTCATCTCCATGGGCGGGATGGTCTCGCCCGTTTTCAGGTAGTGCTCCGCGCCGTACGGCAATTGCTCCACTTCGATCCCCGGCTGGAAGCGATCTTCCACCGCGCGCAGCACGCCCAGCGCCTCGCGAACCACTTCGGGGCCGATCCCGTCGCCGGCGATGACGGCGAGTGCGGGTGTCACTGCGGGAGCCCGGAATCGCGAGTGTACTCTTCGGCCCCGTTCGCGTGGCTGGTGTCGACCCCGCCGATGGTGCTGTCCGCCACGGTGGAGCCGGGATGTGCCAGCGAGTACACGTAGGCCGCCGTGAGCGCGATCTCGTCGGGGCCGAGCATGTCGGAGTAGGCCGGCATCGCCACCGATGCTGCCCTGGGCACGGCAACTCCGTGCGCGATCACGTGTTCGATGGCCGCGAGCGAGCCGTTCCCGGCCAGCCATTCGCCGTCGGCGAGCGAGGGGCCGAGGCGTGGTGTTCCCTGGCCGCGCTCGCCATGGCAGGTGAAGCAGCGGCCCTTGCCATGGAAGAGCTTGTCGCCTGCGCTGCTGTCGGCCGTCGCGATCGTGCTCGGCACGGCGGGCTCCGGGATGGTTGCCAGCGAATCGATCGCGGCGGAGTTCGCGCCGATGGAGTCGACGGCGCCGCTCTCGGGCGCGGGTATGGTGTCCGGCATCGGCATCACGGCGGCAGTGTCGATCGGCACCGCGCCGCCGGCCTTCACGTCGCCGCGGCACGCGCAGAGTGCCACCATGGCCGAAACTCCCGTCGAGATGAGAAAGCCGCGCACGCCCCTCCTTCCGCCGCCGCCCATCACTGGGCGGCCACCTCCCGCCCGCAGGTGATGCAATACTTCCAGTCGATTTCGAGCTCGGTACCGCAGGCGGGGCAGCGCTGGATCGTGAGGTTCTGTCCGCAGTGCGGGCAGAAGCTGGCGTCGCGTCCCTCCGGCAGTGCGCCGGCGCAGTAGCGGCAGCTCTCGCCGTTGCCGTTGGCGGAGGTGGCCGCGCGGGCCGCCGCGGATGCGCGCGATGGCTGTTGGGTCACGGTCTGCGAGCGAGAGCCGCCGTCGTTCCACGACACCGGTGGCGGAGGCGGCGGCACCGGCGTGCCGCGCGGCTCACCCGCCGCCTGCAGCTCGGATGAATCTCCGCCCAGCTCCTGCCAGCGCTTCTGCGCGTTGGGGCCGAGCGCGACGCGCGACGCCGCGAAGTCCCGGAAAATCGCCGTGTTGGGGTTGGGCGAGGCGAGCTCGCGTCTCATTGTGTCGGCGAGGGTATCGTCCGCTACGAGATAGCCGCGCTCGCCGGAGAGGAGGCGACAGAGCGCCACCTGGTAGTCCTCGTTGGTGTCTATGCGAAGCTCGCGCCGGTGGTGCCGATAGGGGATGAGGTTCTGATAGATCTCCGCCACCTCGAACGGCTGGGCGAGGTATTGGGGATAGCTGCTGCTCATCACCAGGAGGAGCGAGCGGAACATGCGATCGAGGTCGTCCATTGGTCGGTCCGCGAAAGGAATCCTTCGCGGCACGCGCTACGCCGGAGTCGTGGCCGTGGGCGCGCCGCAGTCGCCCCGTAAATTGGGGCTCGGGCGCACCGGATGCGCAAGGTCCGATCTTCGTGACGATCCGCCGGGCGCCGCGCCCGGATCGCGGGTCAGCCCGTGGCGCGCGCGGTGCGCCCGGCCTGCGCGGCCGCCTGCTCGCCGGCGGCGAGCTGCGGTTGCGCACCCGCGGAGAGGCGCGCGCGCACGATGTGGAAGAACGCGGCGACGCCGTCGCGCCAGGTGATCTTCTTCCCTTCCGCGTACGTGCGGCCGTGGTAGCTGATCGGCACTTCGTACACGCGCGCGCCCATCTGCGCGAGTCGCGCCACCATCTCCGGCTCGATGCCGAAGCGCGGATTGGTGAGGTGCATGATGCGGAAAGCGGACATCGTGAACGCCTTGTAGCCCACTTCCATGTCGGTGAGGTTCAGGTTGGTGAACATGTTCGACATGACGGTGAGCCACTTGTTGCCGAGGCTGTGCCAGAAATAGAGCACGCGGTGCGCGCCGCCGCCGGCGAAACGGCTGCCCATCACCGCGTCGGCCACTCCATCGACGATGGGTGCGATGACGGAGGGGATGTCCACGGGGTCGTATTCGAGATCGGCGTCCTGGATGATGGCGATGTCGCCGCTCGCGTGCGCGCGGGCCGTCTGGATGGCGGAACCCTTGCCGCGGTTCGCCGGATGCCGTGCCACCACCATGCAGCCGTCGAGGTCGCGAGCGCGCAGAGTCAGCCGGTCGTAGGTCTGATCGCTCGATGCGTCATCCACCGCCACGATCTGCAGCGCCAGCCCCAGCGCCGAGAGGCGATCGCGGATGGCGAGTACCGCGTCGATGGTGCGATCGATGGTGGAGACTTCGTTGTAGCAGGGGATGAGGACGCTCACGGTCGAGAATCGCTTGCTCATTGTCACCTCGATAGACTGTCGAGCAGATGGTCCGGATCGGTCTTCAGATCGGAGCGCGTGCTGCCGCCCACCTGCGACACGATCCGGGTGACGATGTCGTTCTCGTTCGTCTGCGCATCGCGCCACCCCCACGCGTAGCCCAGGGCGACCCCGATCGCGATCAGTACCAGCGCCTTTCTCATGACGAAACTCCCTCGAGCGAATGCTTCTAAGAGGGACGTCCGGCCGCCCGCCGCGGTAACGGCCTTGCTGGCGCGACGCTGGCCGGATCGGGGAGCGCATCGGGCTCGAGCGCCATCCGGCCGCGTTGTCGTTCGCCTTCGAGCCAGGCATCGAATCCGGAGGCCACCGCGCCCGAAGAGCCATCCTGCCGCGCAGCCGCACGCGTGGCCAGCTCGTTGGCGTACTCGTTCTGCGGGTGGCCCGCGTGCCCCCTCACCCAGCGCCAGGCGATGCGATGCGGCCGCGCCGCCTCCACCAGCTCCTTCCAGAGCTCCAGGTTCTCGATCGGTCCCGACTTGCGGCGCCAGTCGCGCCTGACCCAATCGTGCACCCAGGCCGTCATCCCGTCGATCAGATAGCGCGAGTCGCTGGTGAACTGCACGAGGAAGCTCTCGCCCTTCGCGGAGATCAGCCGCAGCCCCTCGATCGCCGAACGCAGCGCCATGCGGTTGTTGGTCGTGGCGGGCTCGGAGAGCCAGTAGTCGCGCCGCACCAGCGCGCCGCTGCGTGGGTGGAGGAGCTCTATGAGGCCTCCGGCTCCGCCCGGGTTGTCGCTCGCGCGACCGTTCCCGAGACACGATTCGTCGGCGTAGATGGCTATCAGGGTCTGCTCTGAGGTCATGATGTAAGGTAGCGAGTTGCGGGAGGCGCGAGTTTTTCGTATGGACAGGGGAGCAGGTTCCATGTGTTCGCTGCCGCGTCGGCGCGTCGAGACGAGTCGAGCCGACCGGACTCCGGGATTCCAGCGCGGAGCGTTCCTGATGATTCGTTTCCTGTACGTGGTAGTGGGACTCGTGGCGGCGTGTCTCGCGACGTCGAAGAGCGAGGCTCAGGGTGTCTCGCCGCTTTCGTTGGAGGCGAGCATGGGAGCCGGCAAGGGATGGGGAGGCGATGGGTACCGCGGCAACGGATCCGGTCTGGCACTCGATGCTCTGCTCGGCCTGCGCGTGCGTTCGCTGGCGCACGGTGGGCTGGTGGCCGGCGTGAGCGGCGGCATCCAGGCTGCGGGTGCCCATACCACCATATGCCCACCGAACCAGTCGGGCACCTGCACCCCTGGTTTCCCCGACGTCTACACTGTAGCCGCTTTCGCGGGCTGGGAGAGCGGCCGCGGAATCTTTCGAGTGATGCTCGGGCCCGCGTTCGCCCACGCGAGCGATGCGGGGAACGCGCTCGGCTTCCAGGGACGCGTGGACGCCGCGGCGCCGTTCGCGGATCGCGTTGCCGTGGTGGCGTCCATTCGGCCCACGGTGATTCCGGACTTCCACGGAAGCACGCTGAAGCTCCTCGCGTTCGGCATCGGGTTGAGGGTGCGCTAGCGGGGGAGCGAGCCGCCCCCCGCCGAGCGCGAGTTTCCCTCGCGGCGCTAGCCGATGACCTGGATGGCGTCCAGCTCGTCCAGATGAAACGACATCGGCTCGCCGGTGGTGGGGTGCGCGGCGTCGATGCTCTCCCGCCCGCCGTCCATGCGCAGGCGCTGCGGCACCACCACGAACTCGGTGCCGCGGCGGTAGATCGAGAGCCGGCGGCGATCCACTATCGCACGTTCCAGCGCGTCGTACTCCTCGTGCGTGAGCTGCAAGTTCAATCTCCCCGGCCCGCGCACCAGCGGAGCGCGAGCTCGCCCAACGTATCGGCGGCGCGTTCGAGCCCGGCGGTCTCCACCCACTCTTCGGCGGAGTGCGCGAGCGCGATGTCGCCCGGCCCGAAGCAGATGGCAGGTATCCCCGCCTCGTTGAGGATCGCCGCATCGGTCCACGCGCTCAACCCCTCCGTGCGTACCGCGGAGCCGCCCGCCTCGATCGCGGAGGCGAGCGCGCCCACGATCGGCGAATCCTCCGGCACGTCGCTCGCCGCGCGCGCCAGGTCGAGCGTGACGCTCGCCTCGAAGCCGGACAGCCGCCGCGAGAGGCGCTCGCATGCCGAGCGGACTTCGTCGAGCACGGCCTCTGCGCTCTCGCCGGGCATGGTGCGCCGCTCGAGCCGGAGCGTGCAACTATCGGGATATACCGACATCGCCGTGCCGCCTTCTATCAGCGACGCGTGCAGCGAGGCGCGCCCCAGGAGCCGGTGGGTTCGCTCGCGGAGCAGCGTGGACTCGAGCGCGTCGAGCTCGGCCAGGAGCAGGCCGGCGTGCCGTATGGCATCTATTCCGATGTCGTAGCGACTGCCGTGCGCCGCGCGGCCGTGTATCACGACCGTCAGCCACGCGAAACCGCGGTGTGCGGGCGCGATGGCCAGCCGCGTGGGCTCGGTGACGATCGCGGCGTCGGCGCGGAGCCCACCCGCCACGATGGCGCGGGTCCCGATGCTGGCGTCCTCTTCGTCGGCCACGGCACAGACCACGATCTCGCCATCGAGCCCTTCCTCCGCTGCCGCGGCGCGCGCGGCAGCGGCGCACATGGCGGCGATTCCGCCCTTCATGTCGGCGGCGCCCCGGCCGTAGATGCGGCCGTCGCGTTCCATGGCATCGAACGGCGGGTGTCCCATCCCCTCCACGCCTACCACGTCGAGATGGCCGTTGAACATCAGCGACCGCGCGCCACTCGTATGTCTCCCCGCGCGCGCGACGACATTGGGGCGGCCGGGGGCGGCCTCGGTCACTTCGACTTCCATCCCCCACGCGCGCAGGACGTCGGCCAGCGCTCGCGCGGCCTCGCGCTCGCCCGGAGCCCCGGGGCAGAGGCCGGGATTGCGCGAATCGATGCGTACCAGCTCGCGCGCGAGCGCCACGGCGTCGCCTCGCTCGATCATTAGCGTTCCTCCACGGTCGCGCCACGTCCGTCGACGCGAAACTCGAGCAGCTCGCACTGCGCCACGCCGGCCACCGCGGCGCGCACGCGTTCGCTCGCCGACTCGGGCGAGATTACCAGCACGCAGCCGCCACCCGATGCGCCGAGCGCTTTCCCGCCCAGTGCACCGGCGTCGCGCGCAACCTCCAGCACTCGCTCGATGGCCGGTGTCGTGATGCGCTGGTGCAGCGCGCGCTGCCGCCGCCAGTGCGCGTCTACCAGTGAACCGAGCTCGTCGATGTCGCCCTGCTTCAGCGCATCTATCATGCGCCGGGCCAGCGCGCGCATGTCCGCGAGCGCGCGAGTCACGCCCGCGTCGCCCGCGCGGTAGGCGTCCATGACTCCGTCGATGGTATCGGCCGAGATGCGCGACTCGCCCGTGTAGATCACCGTGCAGCGCCGCTCGATCGCGGCGCGAGTCGCTTCGGAGAGCGCGATGCGCTCCACGGAAACGCGATCGGTGAATTGCAGGCCGAGAGCGCCGCCGCAAGCGGCCGCGTAGTGATCCTGGCTTCCTCCCGCCACTCCCAGCCCTTCCACTTCGATGAGCCGGCTCCGTTCCGCCAGAACTTCCGGTGCTGGCCGCTCGTGTCGCCACGCCGCGAACGCTCCCTGCAGGGCGACGCCGGCCGCGGATGATCCTCCGAGCCCCGCGCCCCGGGGAAAGTCCGCGCGCAGCTCCAGATCCACGAGCTCGATTGCCGACCTCGCCAGCGCCACGCTCGCAAGGGTCTTGCGTGCATCGCCAGTCAGCTCTCCGGCGCTGCCCGCGAGGCGCTCGACGCCATCTTCTACTATGCGTACCCCGCCGGCGCGATCGCGCAGGGTTGCCGTGGCATAGCGCGAGATCGCGATGCTGCAGACGCATCCACCCTCGTCGGCGGTGTAGGGCGGGACGTCGGTCCAGCCGCCGCCGAAGTCGATGCGCACCGGGGCGCGGGCCACGAGCTCGCGCACGGTTAGCTTGAAAGAGTGGGTTCGTCGACGAAAAGCGAGATCTCGGACTCGTGCATCGCTCCGGTGGCCGGCTGGCCGGTTGGACGGGAAGGGAAGATAACCCGGGTGATGCGCGGTGATTGCCAGCCGGTGTCCGGAGAGGCAATATCGAAGTGAGAATCGGGCACGCGAAGTGCCCTTCCTGATTGTGCCGAGCCATGCCCGACCTTTCGCGCTATCTCGAAGACCGCACGCTCATCATGCTCTCCAACCGGGAGCCTTACGAGCATCGCTACACCGAGGGTGCCGGGGGATCGCGGTCCATCCACGTGCGGCAGCCGGCCGGCGGGCTCGTGTCCGCGCTCGACCCCACCATGCGAGCCACGCACGGCGTGTGGGTGGCCTGGGGCTCGGGTTCCGCCGACGCGGACTCGGCCGATGCGGAAGGCCGTATACAGATCCCGCCCGACACCGAGGACTACACGCTCCGCCGCGTTTTCCTCGATGAGAAGGAAGTGGAGGGCTACTACCTGGGCTTCGCGAACGGCTCGCTCTGGCCGCTCTGCCATCTCCTCGTTCAGCATTTCAACTTCCGCGGCGACCACTGGGTCACCTACCAGGGGGTCAACGAGAAGTTCGCGGAGGCCGTCGCCTCCGAGGTGCATCGCGCGAAGAGTCCGGCGGTGGTGTGGATCCAGGACTACCATTTCGGGCTCGCTCCGGCGATGATCCGCGAGCTCGCGGAACCGCTGCTCATCCACCAGTTCTGGCACATACCCTTCCCACCTGCCGACATCCTCAGGCTCCTCCCCGGCGACGTGGCCGAGGCGCTGCTGCGCGGGATGTTGGGGAACGATCTCCTCGAATTCCACACCGAGCGCTACGCGCTCAACTTCGCCGGCTGTGTGGCCGAATTCATCCCCGAGGCCGAGATCGACGCGGAGACCATGGCCATCCACATAGATGGTCGCGAGGTGGAAGTGGCCACTTTCCCGATCAGCATAGACGTGGACCAGTTCGAACGTCTGGCGCAGAACCCGCGAAGCGCGGCGCTGGTGAAGCGGCTGCGCGAGCGCTACGCCACCGACGGCTGCCGGCTCGGGCTCGGCGTGGATCGCGTGGACTACACCAAGGGGATCCCGGAGCGGCTCCGCGCGCTGCGCCAGCTCTGGGAACTGCACCCGGACATGCGCGAACGCTTCACATTTCTGCTCGTGGCCACGCCGTCGCGTTCGGAGATCGCCGCGTACAGCCGGCTGGAGGAGGAGATGGTGCGCGAAGTACTGGACATCAACGCCACCTTCAGGACTCCCGGCTGGACTCCGATCGTTCTCATACACGAGAATGTGAGTACGGAGGTACTGGCGGGCGTCTACCGCGCGGCCGATCTCTGTCTGGTTTCATCGCTGCAGGACGGGATGAACCTCGTTGCCAAGGAGTTCGTGGCCTGCCAGGTGGAGGAGCGCGGGGTGCTGGTGCTGAGCCGCTTCACCGGCGCGGCGGAGGAGATCGAGGGGGCCGTGCTGATAAACCCGTTCAACATCGACGGGTTCGTGGAGGGGATCAAGCGGGCCATCCAGATGGGAGAGGGTGATCGGAGGGTACGGATGCACCGCATGCGCGCGCAGTTGCGCGGCCGCACGATCTTCGACTGGCTCGTCGCGATTCTGTCGCGCACCGAGGCCATCATCGCGGGGCGGACGATCCGCCACCCGCACCCGCAGCGCCCGCACGTCCCGCACACGACGAGTCCTCTGGAGAGTGGCGCTACGTGAGCGAAGCGCTGTTGCCGGTAGCTGATGGGGTGTCGGAGCGGCTGACACGGCGGCCGCTGGTCGTGATGCTCGACGTGGATGGAACTCTCGCGCCGATCGCGCCACGGCCGGAAGATGCGGTGGTTCCGCCCGAGACGCGCCGTCTGGTGGCCGCCCTCGCCGCGCTCCCCGACGTGCGTGTGGCGCTGGTGTCCGGACGCGCCGCCACCGACGCGCGGCGCATGGTGGGGGTTGCCAACGTCTGGGTGATCGGCAACCACGGCTTCGAGCTGGTTACGCCCGATGGGGAGGAGCTCACGCGCTCCGAGCTCCAGCCGTGGCGCTCGGCGGTGGCCCGCGCCGCGAGACGGATCGCTCCGCTGGTGGCGCCCGTGCCGGGCGTGTCGCTGGAGGAGAAGGGGTGGACGCTCAGCATTCATTACAGGCTGGCGGATCCAGCCGTGGTGCCGCGGCTCATCGAGAGCGTGGAGCGCGTGGCTACACCGCTCGGCCTGGTCGTCACGCGCGGGAAGATGGTGGTGGAGGTGCGGCCCGACGTGCGATTGGACAAGGGAACGGCGGTGCTGCGGCTGGCCACCGAGCTCGGCGCGCTCCCGGGCGGCGAGAACGGCCCGGTGTCGCGCACACCCGGCGAACCGGCGGGCGCGGGGGAGTGGGCGGCCGGTTCCGCTGTTTTCGTGGGCGACGACCGTACCGACGAGGACGCCTTTCGCGCGCTACGCTCGCGCTCGCCGTGGCCCGTGACGGTGCGCGTGACCCACGATGAAGAAATCGCGACGGCGGCCGAGTTCTCGGTGGAGAGCCCGGCCGCCGTGCGCGTATTTCTGGAGTGGCTTCTCGAGCGCGCGAGGTGAGCGCCCACGCCCGCGGTCAGCGCTTCTTCTTCGCGCTCTTGCTCGCGCTCTTGGTGGCGCTGGTTCCCTTGCTGCGGGTGGAAGAGGCGCTCGAGGTGGTCTTCTTCTTGGCCGCGGTGGTCTTTTTCGCGGCGGGCTTCGCCGTCTTGGCCGCGCTCTTGGTGGCGGCCTTCGAGGAGCTCTTCTTGGATGCGGCGCTCTGGGCGCTCCCGGTCTCGCGGGCTACTTTCTTCTGCTGGCGGTGCGCCTCCTCCGCTTCGCGGATCACCCGGTCGGCCTCTTCCTGGGTCATCTGTCCGCGACGTACCATGTACTGCACGAGATCGCGGGCACTTTCGACCGCGAAGCCGGCCACCCCGGCGGCGGCATTGATGACGTCTTTCATTGCCATGGCAATCTTGCTCCCCGCCTCCTGACTGATTTCCTGAGCTCGCAGAGCCATTTCGGCAACGGTATCGCGAGCGTCGGCCCCACGATGGCCGGGGGTCCGCCGCGGCGTTGGCGGAGTGGTGGTGGGCTCGGCGTTCGCTTTCGGATCTGCGGGCTGAGGCTTATCGGCCATTTGCGGGCGCGCTCCATTTGCGCAGTGAAGGTGCCGGCCAGAGCG
>CAZTTY010000070.1:0-22679 GCA_964616815.1 uncultured Gemmatimonadaceae bacterium
GCTCACGAGCCCTCTACGCGGTGGTCCCGCGCCCGTCGTCAGGCCCGGAATCAGCTTCCGAAGGCGAGGTAGAAGAGGTGGGCGTTGAAGCCGGGGTTGAGATCTCCCAGGCCGCCATTGGAGATGTGGTACAACTTGTAGCCGGCGGCGAGGCTCTTCCCGCCGCCGATGCGCCAGCGGAGCGCGGCACCGCCCGCGGCCGTGAAGTCGAAGCGAGTGCTCCCTGGCACCGGTCCCGTGAAGTAGGCGCCGCCGCCGGCCAGATCGAGCACGCCGCCGAGCCGGTGCTCGCTCCCGCCGATCTCGAGCTCCATCCCCAGCGGAGCGAGCCCCACGCCGTACGTCGTTCGCCCGGCTAGGAAGGCGCGGTAGCCGGTTCCGGTGTAGGCGCAGTACGACCCGGGCGTGCAGGCCGGTCGAGACGTGCGAGTCGTGGGATTCGAGAGCAGCATGACGGGGGTGAGCTCGACCACCCACGAGAGCCGTGTGGCGCCGGTCACCCGGAGAGGACGACCGGCGCGGAGCCCGAGGACGAGGAAGTCGCGATTGATACTGGCGTGCGGCGATGTCGTGCTGGCGTCGAAGGAGAGTCCGAGCCAGACGCCGAAGCTGGTGTGCGGCCGGGGTGGGCGGGGATCAGGCTCGGCGGATGTCCCGGTGCTGGGCGGAGAGGGTGGGGCGGGAGCGCCGCCGCCGTCCTGGGCCAGTGCCGCGCCGGCGAGGAGCAGCGATAGCGAAAGGCCGGTGAAGAGAGTTCTGGTTGGCATGGTCCAGGTGAGCTTAGGCGACGGCGTGACCGAGCGCGCGCGCGTTCTCCTCAACCCGCGCGTGACGTGTCGCGATTGTGATGAGACGATCCGAAGTGGCTCGACTGCGCGAACCCGTACGAACGGTAACACCGGGTCGGGCCTCGGAACGCTGCGCTCTCTGCGGCGCAGGCTCGGGCGGGATATCGGCTCCCTGCGCGCCAGCATCGGCGCCGAGCGCACCGAGCGCCGCGAAGCACGGCGTCGCGAGCTCATGGCGTTGGCGTGCTGCCCGGATGACGAGTTGGTGCTCGGGCTGGCGCCGGAAGTGGAGTAGAGCTCGCGAACGAAAGTGGCGGGGCCATAGCGTTCCCGAAGACGCCATCAGACGACGCACCGCTCGATGTGCCCGGCCACCGACGCTTACGCGCGCGCCGCGCGCGCGGCCTCACGATCAGCGTGGTCGGAAAGCGCCGCCGCGCGAGGCAGCGAAAGAAAGTCACGGCGGGGTGTGGTGCGGATGATGGGCGGGGGGGGCGGGTACGAGCGAGGCGATTCACTCACTACGAAAGATATCCGGCCGGGCTCCATGTCGAGGCGCGAACGTGAAACTCGTTAACACGCCACGCGTATCGCGCGAACCTTCAGCTCCGGCCAGGCGAAGAGCAGGGAATGAAGACTGAGCTCGAAGTGTCCCGAGACGCGACCGATGAGCGTGTCGCCGCGCACCGGCAGCCGAAGCACGGGAACGTGATGATACACGACGTCCATCGAGCTACCTCCCGCGAATTCCCATCAGAGGCCGCCGCCAGTCGCTGGACGAATCCAGACGACCGCTCTACGAAGCGAAGCAGAATGGCAGGATCCGGGGTCGATCCCCCCAGCGCGCCCAACACCGGCGCGTACGCTTTCGCGAACGACTCATCTCCCGCCGCCGTCAGCGCGTAGACGTTCGCGGGCTTCCCGACGCCTTTGCGCAATACGTCAGCCCGGGTCACCAAACCTGCCGTGTCGAGCGCTTCCAGATGCGGCCGGATGGCGTTGTCCGTCACCCCCAGCTCCGCCGCCAGCCGGTCCACAGTGCAGTCCGCGCGCCGCAGGAGCGTGAGGATCCGGTCGCGTGTACTGCCGGTGTTCGTCTCCACTCGGTCCACCCTCCCCTGTCTCGCGGCGATCCATGTACCCCGCAATGCCTTAGAGGAGCATAACCGCCCCAAAACCAATATGTCAAGAAAAAACTTGACTTATTGCAGCACGCTCGCTATTCATGTCGGGACACGAGCGCGGCGCGCATCGGAAGGGCACCACAGCCGCGGAAATGGGGACCGAGGAGGGCAGGATGGGAAAGGCTGGTGTGATTCGTTCTTTCGCGTGCGCGGCGCTGCTCGCGCTGACGCTGGTTGCCTGCTCGTCGGCACGACCTCCGAAGGTGGTCAACGTGTCGATCGAGGGACTGGTCTACGCGCTGGAGGCCGTGACCGTGGCGCGTGGCGACACGGTGGTATTTACGAACAGGGACATCGTGCCGCACACGGTAACGGCGAGGGATGGAGCGTTCGACTCGGGCATGATCGCGGCGGGCGCCACCTGGCGTTACGTGGTGCGTGAGAAGGGGATGGTGGAGTACTACTGCACCTTCCATCCGACGATGAAGGGGACGCTGAAGGTCGAGTGAGCGTCCGCGGGGGAGATACACCCGGCGAATGAACCGGGGGAACAAGACAATTTCACGAGGGAGGGGACGATGGAAGCGAAGCAGGTTGCTATCTCGATGCTGGCGCTGGCGGTTCTCGTTGCATGCGGGCAGAAGCAGGACGACGCGGCGACCATGGCCGATCACGACACGATGCCGGCAGCGGCGCCCGCGCCGGCGGCTGGACCCACCGACGCCCAGATCGCGGCGATCGTGGTAACCGCGAATTCGGGAGACAGCGCGGCGGGCGTGCTCGCCATGGAGAAGTCGACGAACGCGAAGATCCGGGAGTTTGGCAAGAGCATGGCTACCGACCATGGCGCCGTGAACGGCCTGGCGGTCGCCCTGGCCCAGAAGCTGAGCCTCACGCCCGAGTCCAGCCCCACGAGCGAAGCGCTCGCGCAGGACAGCGAGCAGAACCTCAAGAAGCTCCAGGGCCTGAGCGGCAGCGCTTTCGACAAGGCGTACATCGACCATGAGGTGGCGCTTCACCAGCAGGTTCTCGACGCGCTGAGCAGCACGCTCATCCCCAGCGCGCAGAATGCCGAGCTGAAGGCGCTCCTCGAGAAGGGTCAGCCGATCTTCCAGGGGCATCTGGATATGGCGAAGCAGGCTCAGTCTTCGCTTTCCGGATCCTGAGCGCGAGTTCGAGTTCGAGGGGGGCGGCGCGATCGGGTGCCGCCTCTCGCATATTCAGTGATCGCGTCGCGATCGAAGAGAGCTCCGGTGCCGCCGGATGTGAACCGACGCCGTTGTTGACCAACTTGACCAACTGACTGGCAGGGGCTAACTTCCACCGGGTGCCACGAGACCGCACGCGGGAGAATCCATGAGCAAGCCAGTGAGTCTGTACGATGCCAAGACGCATCTCTCCGATCTCGTGGAGCGCGCGGCGGGAGGCGAAGAGTTCGTCATCACCAAAGCGGGCACGCCGAAGGCGCGTCTGATGCCGTTGCGGGCCCCTGCGGTGCCGCGCCGTCCGGGCGCCTGGCGCGGACGCGTACGCATAGCCCGCGACTTCGACGCGCCGCTTCCAGAGACCGTGCTGGCGAGCTTCGAGGGTGAGGGTGAGGAGGATCCGGGCGAGTGATCGCCCGGCCTGCTCCAGCTTCTCCGCCGGCCCGCCTGCTCCTCGACACGCACGTCTGGCTCTGGTGGCAAGCCGACGACCGGCGCCTCACGAAGCCTGCTCGCTCCGCGATCGCACATGCGACCGACGTCTACGTCAGCGCCGTCTCGGCGTGGGAGATGGCCATCAAGAGCGCGCTCGGCAAACTCACGGCGCCCGAGGACGTCGCCGAGGCCGTTGAAGCCGGCGGCTTTCGCGAACTGCCCGTGCACTTTCGCCACATCGCCGCTCTGCACGAGCTGCCCGCGCATCATCGCGACCCGTTCGACCGCCTGCTGCTGGCACAGGCCATGGTCGACGGTCTCACGCTGGTGACTGCCGACTCCGCGCTCCCGCCCTATGGCGTGCCGCATCTGTGGGCTGGCCGAAAGGACGGCCGCTGATCCCGGTTCGCACTGGCGCGTTCGTCGTGGCGTGCGAAGATGAAACCGTGCGCGCTCGCGGGCTGGTCAGCTCCTCAGTGCGTAGCCGGTACTTCCCTCTCCCACCGCGCCCTCACGAATCATCCCTTCGATCGCTTCGTTGAAAGTGGGCGCCAGCGCTGCCCTGCCAACGCCGAGTACGTGCCGCACCTCCGACAGCAGCTCGTCCCGCGTCATCCCACCTGCTGCCTGAAGCACCAGCCGGATCGCCTCACGAATCTCCTCGGGCACGACGCGATCGCCCGGGATTCTCGTTCCAGCTCGTGAGCGCACCGGTACCGGCTTACCACTCTCCGTGAGTGTCCGCGGCCAGAGGAAGTCGCCGCGCTGGACGATGGAGCTCCTGCTCCCACCGCTCCCGGTTGCCGCCGATACGGCGCTCTCTACCTTCGCCGCGATCCTCCGCCCCACCCGGCGCATCCCCCACATGGCGGCCACCCGGCTGGCGACGTCGTCGATGTGCACCGGCCCCTCCGCTTCCACGATGCCGATGATCGCCGCGGTCACGTGGCTGGTGGGTGCCTCCACGAAGTCGGCGCCCGCATACTTCCCCTCTCCCTCGGCGAAGCGGTATGCCGGGGCCGTGGGCCGAACGTACGGACCGCTCTCCGCCGCCGCGCGCACGCGTGCGAGACTCTCCGCATCTACGCTCGCTTTCCGCTCATCCCTCTCCTTCTGCTCGGCTTCGGCCAGCTCCCTGGCTCGCGCCTCGGCCTCGGCTTCAGCGGCCAGCCGCTCCTTGGCTTCTACCTTCGCCTCGGCGATGAGCTTCAGCAGCCGGTCGATCTGGCCAGCTCTGTCCTTGAACCAGTCGGTGGACCAGACGCGGATGATGGTCCACCCACGCGCCTCGAGCACCTGCTGGCGGAGCCGGTCGCGGTCGCGCGCCGTCTCGGCGCTGTGGTATGCAACGCCGTCGCACTCAATCCCGCAGACGAAGCGGCCGGGCACTTCATCGTCCAGCACACCGATGTCGATGCGATAACCCGCCGCTCCTACCTGAGGAACGACCTTCATGCCGCGCCGAGTGAGCTCCGCGATCACGTCCTGCTCGAACGGCGACTCCGCGGCCGCATTCGCATTGGCGACCACGCTCTCCAACCGTCCGAACTCCACGTAGCGCAGGAAGTCGCGCAACAGGTGCGCACCGCGTGAGGTGGTGCCGGCGGCGTTGATGTCGTCGCCGTGCATAGAAGAGAACACATTCATCCGCTTCCGCGCACGCGTGGTGAGCACGTTCAATCTTCGCCAGCCATTCTCACCGTTGATCGGCCCGAAGTTGTAACGCAGCCGTCCGTCCGGCCCCTTCGCGTAGGTGACGCTCAGGAAGATCACGTCGCGCTCATCGCCCTGGATGTTCTCCAGATTCTTCACGAAGAAGGGCTCGGCCGCATCGCGTGAGAAGAACGGTTCGATGCTCGGATCCTGGCGGCGCCGGAGCTCGAGCTCGTCGAGTATCGCGAGCTGCTGTCGCAGGTTGAAGGTACCCACGCCGAGCGATTCGTGAGGGCGCTCCTTCGCGTGACGCACCACCGCATCCACCACGCGGCGAGCCTCCGCCATGTTCAGACCCTTTCCTTCGTACACGCCGTCTTCCACGAGCTCGAAGGAGAGGCCGCTCGTGTCCGAGCCGGTCTCGACGCTTGGGAAAGTGTAGAGGTCCGCGTCGTAGAAGGAGACGTTCGAGAACGTGATCAGCGATTCGTGCGCGCTCCGGTAGTGCCACTTCAGCCGCGTGACCGGAACGCCGGCGCCCATGTACTCCTCCAGTACGCTTTCCCCGTCCTGCACGAGCGGAAGTCCATCGTCGCCAACTGGAGCCGGCGCTCCGCCAACGGGGGTGAAGAAGTCGGTGGGCGGGAGCTGCTTCGGGTCGCCCACTACGACGAGCTGCTTACCCCGCGCAATCGAGCCGATTGCATCCTCGGAGCGGAGCTGGCTCGCTTCATCGAAGATGACGACGTCGAAGCTCGGCTCCCTGCCATCGAGATACTGCGCGACGGTGAGAGGGCTCATGAGGAAGCACGGCTTGATCGCGCGGACCGTGGCCTCGGCGTGCCGCAGCACGGTTCGCAGCGGAGCGAGCTTCCGCTGTCTCGCCATCTGGTTCTGGATGAACGGGAGTCCCGCGCGCGCCGCCGGCTGCTGGAGGCGCTGCTGCGTCGCCTCGCGCAGGCCTGCGACCACTGCGGCGCGGTTCTCTTCGAGTACCCGCTCGTCGAGCCGGCGGAACTCCTTCAGCCGCTCCTCGTGCGTGAGCGTCTGGAACTCGCGGAGCGGGCGGCGCTCGGTCATCACCTGCTCCAGCCAGCGCTCGAGGACGGCGCGGCGGAAAGCCTTCGGAAGAACGGCGAAGGGTACATCCTCAGCGCCGCCGGAGTTGCGCATCGCGATCTCCACCAGCTCCGCCGCCGGCGACGCGGCGGCCTTCTGGCGCGCTGCCTCGAAGGTCGCCCACTGAGGTGCGGTGGAGATCGAGGCCGACATCGCGCGCACGCGCTCGAGAATATCCTCGAGGGGAGCGGAGTCGGTGGGGTGACAGGCTGACCAGCCAATCGCCTCGCGCAGAGCGTCGAGCGGGTCCCGCAGCGCGGCTGCTGCCTCCTCGAGCTCCTTCACCAGCGAGACATCGGGCGCCGGTTTCGTGGCCACCGCGAGCGCCTGACCGCCGAGCCCATGACGGACGCAGACACCGCGCAGCTCCACGACCCAGGCGATGTAGCGCCCGAGGACATCGGCGTTCGACTTCTCGCCGAGCCAGAGATTCCCGAAGAGCGCGCGAGCGGCGTCGCCCTTCGCCTCCAGAGCCTCGCGCGCTTTCAGGTACATGTCGACCAGCTTCAGGTCGTTGGCCTGCTCGATGAGCGGACGCGCGTAGCCCGGCTTCCGATATGAGATCCAGCGACGCTTGATCGCGCGGAAGCGGCCATCGAGGATGGCGAGGAAGCCGAATATGCCGGACGTCTTCTGCTCGACGTACGCGATGTCTCCGGCGTGCTCCTGGTCGAGGACACTCTCGATGAAGCGCTGGTCGATCTGCTGGCGCCAGCGCTGGATCTTGCGGAGCGACTCCACCAGCGCAGTCGCTTCGGCCGGCGGTGCGTTCCAGGCATCGCTTTCGAGCACGGCGAGCGGCGCGCCGGGGGAATCGTGGAGCACCGCGGCGACGGCCGCCGCCGTCTCCACATCCGTCAGGTTGCGCACCGGCGGAAGCGAGAACGTGCTCTCCACCTTCGCGGCGAGCGACACCGCGCGTTCGAGGAGCGAAGCGAGCGAGTCGAGCTCCGACTTCAGCGCGTCGAGAGCGGCCGGCGTGTAGAACGTTCGTGTAGAGTCGCGCCACGCGTGCTTCGACGGCACCCCCACCGGCTCTACGGCGACCGCCAGCTCTTCGAGCAGTCTCTCCACATCGGTGAGTTCTTCGCGCGTGATCTCGTCTATCGCCACCTTCAGCGGGAGCCGTGGCGCATCGAGCACGCGGTCGAGCATCCCGCACGCGGTGTAGGGCGAGATGCCTAGCGCGCCGTGCGGCCCGTGCACCGCGTCCACGTACTCATTGAGCTCCGCGCGGACCGCGGGGAGGCGATGCGTCTTCCGATCCAGCGAGGGACGCTGGAGCGAGGCGTTGAGCGCCGCCTTCAGCTCCTGCATCACCGCGCGCTTGTTCGCCTTCGACGCATGCAGCTCCAGGCAGAACTCGCCGAGCCCCGCGCTCACCAGGCGACGGTGCACCACCTGCAGCGCCGCCATCTTCTCGGCCACGAACAGAACCGACTTACCCTGAGCGAGCGCCTGCGCGATCATGTTCGTGATCGTCTGCGACTTGCCGGTGCCGGGCGGGCCCTCGAGCACCAGCGGATACTCCTTCGAGATCGCCGCGATCGCGCGGAGCTGGCTCGAGTCGGCGTCCACCACCTGCGCCGTCTGCTCCGGGCAGAAGTCGCGATCCAGCTCCATCTCGCGGACATCCTCCGGGAGTCCCATGACTACCGTACCTGGGGGAGCCTCACGCGTGATGAGCTGGCGGATCATGTAGTGGCCGGCGAACGCCGTGGTGTTGGCCTCGAGATCCTTGAACATCACCAGCTTCTGGAATGAGAAGAGGCCGAGGAAGATGTCGGTCTTCACCGACCATCCCGGCTGGCCGGCGCGGGCGCGGTCTTCAACGACCTCCATGACGGACTGGTAGAAACCCAGGAGGCTCGAGCCTTCGTCATCATCGCCATTCTCATTGCCCTGCTCGCCGGCATGGTGCAGATCCGGGAGCTTCACTCCGTACTCGCGGCGGAGGTACTCGGCGAGGGCGGGGTTCACGATGGCGTCGTCGTCGGTAGCCTCGATCGTGTAACCGGTACGCGCCGACTTGCGGGCGAGCGATACCGGGACCATGACGAGAGGTGCGCGGAGGACCACGTCACTGGATGCGGCCTCGGTGTAGTGGAGCATGCCGAGCGCGAGGAAGAGGACGTTGACGCCCTGTTCCTCGATCGTGGCGCGGGCCTGCTCGTCGAGCCGACGGAGAGATTTGTCGAGAGCTTCCGGGGTGGCGAGTGCCTGGAGGATGTCGTCGGTGTAGCGGTCGTCGAGCGAGTCGGGGTCGTACGGGGCGAAGTCGAGCTCCATGGGCTGCGGAGCATCGGAATCGTCGGCATCGATCAGGCGATCGGATTCGGTATCCGCGAGTTGTGATGCGGAAGCGATCGGTGATTGCGGAAGGGGAGCTGGCGTGGCTGCCCCGGCCACGGTTCCGGCCGCGGTTCCGGCCGCGGCTCCCTGCTCTTCGACCCCCGTCTCCCCGTCATCCTTCTTCGCCGCCGATGGGAGCGTGGGGCAGAAGCGCATCGGGCGGCCATCGATGCAGAGGTGGCGGTAGACCTCTACCGGCTGCTCGTCGACGATCGTTACGGTCGAGACCTTGGTGGGTTTGAAGTTCAGCGCGCGGTTGCGCTTCGTCAGGTCGAGGAGACGCTTGCGCCAGTAGTCGAGCGCCTCCTCGGTCCGGGTTGCGAGGTCCGGAGGGGTGAGGTCGGAGGCGGTGTTCGCGTCGGAGCGAGGCGGCGCTGGTGAGGGCACGGGAACTCCAGCGATATGGCGGAAGGGCAGGGCGGCGGGCGGAGCTGCGGAGGAGGCATTGGGAGGTTCAATTGTGGCCCGGTCCCGAGGATTTCGCCAGACGGGCGTGATCAATTTTCGCGATCATTGGCAGATGGTGAATCTCTTTCACGGACAGTGATCGATTTTCACACTATCTGGTCATCAGCTCGCGGATCCAACGACACCGTGGCATCATCGGACGAGCCGCACGAGCACCGGCTCGCTCCTCCTTTGAAACTCGCCGTCGCCGAGCTGCGCGCTATCGCCCAGCCCCCAGCAGTACGCGCGTCCGGTGTCGGTGACGATGCCGCAGACGTAATCCGAGCTACCGCTCGAGGCCAGCGCAACGAAGCGATGGCCTCCGCTGACGTCCGTCGGAATCAGCGTGTCTTCGAAGGAGCCGTTGCCGATCTCGCCCTCGTCGCCGCGCCCCCAGCACCGCGCCTGCCCGTCGCTCGTCAGCGCGCAGGCGGCGCCGAGTCGCGTGGTCACGAATGATGCATACGCCGTCCCGCCCGCCGCGGTGACCGGTGTCGACGAGTAGCTCTCCCTGGTCCCGTCCCCGAACACACCAAAGAAGTTCGTACCCCAGCAGTCGAGCGTCCCGTCGAGAGCCTGCGCGCAGCGATGCAGGTTGCCGATGCCGGTCGCCTTGTAGCTCCTCGATGATGTGACGAGTGTGGGCGTGCGCGTGCAGTTGGGCAGATTGTCCGGTGCCTGGCAGTACAGGCCGTCGCTCCCTCCAGCGCCGAGTCCCCAGCAGTAGAGCTCACCAGCCGTCGTGACGCCGCACGTGGCGCGCTCGGTAGCCGAGAGCTGCGCCCACTGGTGAGTGCCGACGACCAGGCGCGGCGTGCGGCTGCATGGGTTGGTGCCGAAGAAAGTACAGCGTTCGGCCGAGACATCGCCCGCGCCGAGCTGGCCGCTGTTGTCCCACCCCCAGCAGTACGCGTCGTGCGATGTGGTGATGCCGCAGGTGTGCATGCGTCCAGCCACGATCTGCGTGAACTGGTGCTCGCCGGCTACGGGCGTGGGCTCGGGCGCATCCGACTGCCCCCCGTTACCGAGCTCGCCATAGACGTTGGCGCCCCAACAGAAGGCGGTTCCGTTCTCGTCGAGCGCACAGGAGTGCATGAGGCCTGCGGTGATCGCGACAGCGTGGAGACTCGACGAGCGAACCGGCACCGGACCGCGTACGGTGCCGGGGCCGAAGTGTGCGCTGCAATCCTGCAGGACGGAGTCGGGCCCGACCTCTCCGCGCGCCGATTCGCCCCAGCAGTAGACCTCGCCGCGCCCCGTGATGCCACAGGTATGCAGCTCGCCGGTGGCGATCTGCGTGAACTGCGGAACCACCGTGATCGTGGCCCGGGCCTCGAGCGTATCCATGGTCGCAGTGATGACAGCGCTGCCGAACGCGAGGGCTTTGATTTCGCCCGAGGCATCGACCGACGCGACGTCGGGTGCCGACGAGTGCCACGTGATCGACGGACTGACGATCGGCCGGCCTAATGAATCCAGCGCGGTCACGGGCACCGGGAAAGTCTCGTCCACGAGGAGCGTGGTGTCGTTCGCGATGGAGAGTGTGGGCGAGCGAGTTGGTCCACCGTCAGGAGGAGGCGGCGCGGTGGATGAGCCGTGGCACGCAGTCAAAACGAGACTGGAGACTCCAAAGGTCCAGCACAGCATGCAGTGCAGTGTGCGGTGCAATCGATCCTCTCGGCTGTGGACATACGGCGCAGCGGGCCGCCGTGCCGGGTGCGGGTAGGAGAGATGATCGTAGCACGAGAGGGCGAGCTCCGCAACGCGACCTGCGGTGTCGGGTCACGATTCGGCGAATGGTGGATGAGCGCGCTGACACGACATTCTCCCCGCAACCTCCTCTCCACCTCCGCGCGTCGCCGCGCCCGCAGCTTGCAGCGGTGGGCGCTGCGCTGCTCGATGCGGAGCTCCTGATACGCACGCGCCCGATGGAGCGGGGACAACGAAGTGCGTGAGCATTTCTCGCAATCATGCGTAGAGCGTGATTGTTCTTCACGGCTGGTGGCCGGTTTTCACGCCATCCGGCCATCGCGCTCGATGGGGAGCTAGACTGCGCGGCTCGAAGTGGGCGCTACGAGCCAATCACGCGCGCCACAGGTGTAAACCGAACGCTGTTTCAGAGCGCCGTAGGCCTGGGCAAATAGAGATGTCATGAATCGTCGCGAAGCTCTGCCTTTTCAGCCTCGTGGCGAACCTTCTCGGCCATGCGCTGCAGTTCTTCTGCCCGTGCTTCGAGACCCTCGGCAAGTCGAAGAAGGCTTTCTGGCCGAGGGGCACGCTTTCCGATGATCCATGCGTGCAATGCCGCATAGCTCAGACCAGAATCACGGGCCAGTTGATACTGTGAGAGGCCACACTTTTCCACCACGTGGCGCACGAGAGCACGCAGTTTCTCCGAAGGATTGCGCACTATCTACCCCTCATAGTGTAGTGTCACCATAATACATTGACAGATATCGTCAATGTTTCTAGGTTACATGAAAGATGCTGCCGCCAATTCCGACAATTGTCCGGAATTGGTACCGGCCCCCCAAGCCCACCAATTGAATGCCGCTCGAGAGACACCTGACAGCGGAAATTACCACGACCGGGAGAAGCAGGAAATGAAATACGCATGCAATATCCGCGGGCGGAAGCTGGCTCGCGAGCCGAAAGGTCCCGCCGCAGGACAGCATACGATCAGACGGTATGGGCGATTCTGGGCGGTTCACGACCCGGCAGGGGATCTAGTGTGTCTCGCTGTCTACAAGCGAGGAGCCACAGAAGTTGTACGGCGGTTGTCAGCTAGCTGATGATTCGTGATGATGCGTCGGCAGTTTCGAGTACTTGCCGTCGCTCCGGAACGCTGCTCACCCTCGATAGACATTCTCGTTGTGCCAGGCTATGAACTCGTCGCCTGGTCGATCTTCTCGGCTCTCTGGCAATCGCAGCTTCATGCCGTGAAGTGGATAGTAGGACCTGCCGTTGCTGTACTCCGTACGAAGTCTGGCACTCACCTCGAGGCAGTGATCCGCCGTGACAGTGAGGTAACCCTTGTCGAAGAGCCGATGCAGGTCGGCGCGTAATAAAATGCCATTACGCACCTCGTGCGGTCCATCCTTCTTATATGCTCGAATGTGCGCCGCCTCTAGAGCCGGAAGCGAATGCTCGCCTGTTACAGCGCATGCGCGGCCATATGCATCGGTCACGCTCACTCGGAAAGTTCCCTGCCCATAACGAGGTGTTACAATCTGGGGTGCGCCGTACCTGGGAGCGGCGGGAGCGGCAACCAGTGGGAGCGATCGATTGACCATCGCGCTCGTATTGATCCGTTCGAGACACTGTTCCCAGACACGGCGGCCTTCGCCGGTGGTCAGATCATATCGAGCGCTCGAGACGGTTCGATCGTGCCAATCAGCTGGCTGCGGTATCCAGGCGTCGCGCGCGAAGAAAGCAGGTTGCACGAGCAGTATGCAGCCGATGCTGGGGACAGGTCCACGAGCGACGTAGTGAATCCGTGCTCGTATATCGGAGAGCCGCTCTTCCAGCGCGGCGAGGCTCTCGCAGCCATTCCCTTCACCGAAGCACTCCCAAGCGAGCCACGCCGGTAAGCTGCTCCATCGGGCGAAATACCCGAAACCAGCGATGGCTCGGTGTGGGGCTCTCAACTTGAAGAAGAACGGCGAGAACTCCGGTGCCGAGAAGGTACGACGGTCTGACGGCGTCCAGAAATTCACTTCTGTAACGGATCGTCGTACCAGGAACTCATACCAGCCAAGGTCGGTGACGGCGACTGTTCCATGCATCGGCACTCGGTGGCGGCGGGCTACTTACTACACTGGGTCGAAGATCGTGGGGTGTGCATCTTGGAACCAACTATGGCGTTGTGTCGCGCACCCTGCCAGGTGTGGCAGGTTCAACCTGCGGTCGATGCTTAGAGCTTCGTTCAAGACCGTTTAGGCAGCTGAGGCAGATCAAGGCACAAGTGAGATGCGGCTGCACAAAGTGGATCTTGGCAATCCGTTCGTAGCGGATCACCAAGCGCCGCTTGCTAGAAAGCCAGGAGAACGTCCGCTGCGACCACGCAGCGGTGTCGGCTAGCTTCCCCTTCGATACGGTCCCCTTGCGCGCTATCCGTTGCCTAATGCGCTTGCCTTACTCCAAAGCCAGACGTATTGGGCAACTTCGTGCTGCACGCCGGACTCTCCGTTAAGGCAAGTGCGATAAGGTAACTTGTCTGGATTGCGGAGGAATGTATGAATGCACGCCAGTTCTCATCTGAATACCAGCATCTGTCCGTACGTCATGTCGCCCGTACAGGCACGGTGACCGCAGTGACGGGACGTAGAGGCTGCAGCAGCGTTCGGTATCGCGCGAGAACCTGGTCGTATAAATCGACGACCTTGGGAGCCTCAACTGTGAGCACAAGTGCGTACGGAATGCCTTCGGTCGCGTGCGTCTTACCACCTCGTTGGCGCGCGACGTAATGGACGTCGAATACTGGCTCCTTAAGGCTCGATGCACGAAGTGTCTCATAGCCATGTAAGACCGGCTCCCACTTAAATCCGAGCCGCCGTTGTTGCTCCTCGCGTAGGCGAAGGCGCGTCGCACGAAAAAATGCCCGAGATTTTGGGTATCGCGCACTGCGGTTCTCCCCAGGTGGGTCCAACTGTGACGAGTCGCCCTCCACTATTTCATCCTCGTCATCGTCCTGAATCCGCGTGGAGTCGGGCCGGAATGTCGGCGTCAGCGCCGCCCGCGTGTACGTGACGGGATCCTGCGGATCTACGCGCGTTGCAAAGCAAAATGTTGCCCGGATCGTAATCATGCCTTGCAGCATGTCCGGCAAGGGGACGGAGACTCGCGTTGTCGAGCCTGCGCCAAGTTTTCCTTGGTATAGGATACGTACGGAACTACTTGGGCCGAGTACCAGTTCGCTGGGATCTAGCTGTACTCTCCCCCAGCCACACTCCTCCAAGACTGCTCGTGCCTTATCGTCGCTAGTCGATTTGTCTAGGTGAGCTGGATGTGTTTCGGCTACATGAACTAGTAACGCCTTCAGGCCAACGGCCGTCAACTCGGCGCCGTAGGTAGCACGCAGCCCTATCGCGGTTCGAAGCAATGCCGGAGCGGCAAAGCTAGTCCCTGCAGTGGGCCGCATAAGACCGGGTTCATTATCGATAACCCAGAACGGAGTGGAGGCCGAGCCTCCGAACGCAACTACGTCCGGCTTGACAATGCCCGGGCGTCGGCCGGGCCCTACAGAACTGTAAGGTGCACGGTCCCAACCGGTGCCAGCTATGTCAGCTGCGCCTACACCCAGAGCGTTCACGGCATCGGAAGGCGGCAAGAGTCGCGCGTTGCCGGATAAGCGATCGTTCTCGCCAGTGTTTCCTACTGCGACAGTGGCGAAGGTACGCCCGTCTGCCAGGAGCGCATCAAGCGTAGTCGTCCATGCGTGGGGCTGATCATCCTCGATTGGACCGACAGGGCCGATACTCAAGTTGACGAAATCGTAGGGCGCACCGGTCGTCAGCGCGGTGCGCACTCGTTCGAGCACAGTGAATAGCTCGAACGGGTCGTCCCTGTGAGTCATGTCATCCATGACCCTGACGTGCTCTATCTTGGCGTACGGCATCGAAACGGGTTCGCCGGGTATCAACGGGCCGAATAATGCTGCGGAGCTCACTCCCGTGCCGTGCGCAACATACTCTGGCAGCGCAGGTCCAATCGCATCGTCCTCACGCACAGTAACGAACTCGCGAAGAGGGCCTGCCGTATCCACGCCCCCATCGAGCACCGCGATGCGGATGTCGGCACGGTCGACGGGGGTTGGCAGGCTGAGCAAAGCTTGTCTGTTATCCTCTCCTGCATCTTGCCTAAAGAGGACCGGTTGGAGTCGCGAGAGCGGAGCAGAATCCCGGGCGTAGCGAAGAAAAGAGAATTGTGCGAACTCCGCGGCCCGTTCTCGCGGGAGCTCAACCGGAAGAAATGTGAGGCCGTCAACCGCGATCCGGCGCTGTACGAATGCGGTGCCACCTAGCTCACCAACGAACAGGGCGAACGACCGAAGAACCGCATCGTCTTCCTCTTCTGTCGCGTGGAGCACAGCCTCTAACGTCAGCCTCGACTTGTCGCCGAGTGTGCCAAGACGTTCAGACGGAGCTACTGGCTCCATGGCCTCGAAGCGAAGAAGTTGCAACGGCCCACGCGGCAGGACGCCGGATGAAACGAGCATCTTCTCTGTGACGCGTGTAGTTCCTGGAGGCCAGACCTGAGATTCGACGGCACTACCCCAGCTGCGCATGATAGTTGGCAGCTCTCGAAATAGCGCCCTCGGTGCTGCGACATAGTACTGCGCTGTATCGTGCTCTTCTCCGCGGACCGTATCAACGTGCTGCCTGCGGCTTCCCAGTGGACGGAGGCCGGTCGCCTCGAAGAACTCGCCAGGGTAGTAGCTCTTGGCGAGGTACCGAGGATGAAGAGTCAAGAATGCAACCGCCTGATCATTAGGGCACGCCATGGACGGCAAAGCTTCGACTGCCGCCACAGCCGCGTCAGCGCCGGCGGCCAAGCGTGCCACCGCCTCACTGTAAGAATACACGTACGGATCAGGCGGAGTCCTCGGTGGGGGAGGCACAGGCCGGGTCATTTCCTTTCCTGCACTCAGGACGATGTTGATCCGGGGCCTTTCAGCCTCGGCCCGTCTGCGCGCGCGGCGTGGATTGGGAGGATCTTGTTCTGTCACGCGATAAGGGCCTAATGGTTATGGTCGATCAGCTTCAATCACCAGAGCGACTGATGAGAGTTCTTATCTGCGTGGTGGTCTGCCGCGCCGAACTTCCCGTGTTGGTGGGATAAATTTCCGAATAGTGTCACGGCTGACACCAGTAATTTCCGCTACCTGGCGGATCGTAACGCCGCTATCAACCAGCGCAGCAGCGATTTGGCGACGCCCACTTGCTTGGGTCCCAGCAACGACGCGTTTGATAAGCTCTTGCAACACCTCGTTAAGGGGACGGCCACTCAGAATTGACGCTCGCCGCGCAGTCATAATCTCGCGCTCGACATCGCTGAAAGATCGCCCCGCAAAGGAAAGAGCTAGCGCCCTTACGAGTGCGGGTGAGTGCATGCTCGCCTCATCCGACCCAAGAAACTGTTCGATCGCACGCCCCAGCAGAGTGATAGAGGGAAGCGAAAATTCGATTTGTGCATCGAATCGCCGCCATGCTGCTGGGTCTAGGAGCGCCGGATGGTTGGTAGCGGCGAGCAACACCCCGGACGCCGGCCAATCATCTACTTCCTGGAGGAGTGCAGTGACGAGCCGCTTGAGCTCGCCCATCTCGTGTACATCATCCCGGCGCTTGGCTACAGCATCAACCTCATCGAGAAAAAGAACGCAACGGACCGACTTGGCGTAGTCCATCACGTACCGAAGATTGTTCCCGGTACGGCCGAGGAAGCTGCTTATGACAGCCGATAGGTCAAGTGTTAGCAATGGTCGTCCTAGCCGTCCGGCCATCCAACGGGCTGCTAGCGACTTGCCGACTCCAGGCGGTCCCGCGAACACGGCGGAGCGGGCGGGCACAAGGCCTGCCTGCGCGAGGGCCGGTTCTGATTCTCGCTCTAGAATGAACTGTTCGAGTCGGGATCTGACAGAATCGTCCCATATTGGCTCCAACATGGGCATAGGTGACTCGTCGACTCGAAGCAGGCGGAGCCGAGAGTCCACGTCCACCGGAATGTGATTCCCGCCAACCTCGCGCAAGAGTGATCCGCCCGCGGATGCAGGCACCCCGCGCAGTAGCGTTGTGAGATCTGCCGACAGATCTGGCATCGACGTCTGATATCGACGCGCGAGGCGCCGGAGAAGTATGGCTACGTCCGGCACCTTGCCCGCGAGGGCGAGGCGGGATAAATGGACGATATCTGCCTTTTGAATCGTAATATCAGTCATTTTAAAGCGACTTGTTACGCCTAGAGAAACCGCCTTAAAATGATCAATATTGGCAGAATGCACAAGAGGTTCATGACGACTAGACCATTAGAAGCTTTCTTGCTGGCCCTGGCGATGCACAGCGGGTCTGGCCGATGGCCAGCGCGGCCAGCGGCGGCTCGGCTAATGGAAGCCTACGGTCTAATGCTGAGTTTCAGTGATCGTAGGATACAGCAAAAGGCCCGTTCGATGGGCTATCGGCCATCCAACGCATTGGAGCCATTGCTGCCATCGCTAGAGGTCGCCGGAAGCTGCTTCGCGGACCACTCGGTATAAGTCTCGCCCGTCGCCCCCACCTTCCATGCAAGTCGCCCATTGGTGTTCCTGCCCGCTACCACGGCAGCGGCAGCGCTGGGGCTAGAGAGGGGAATATCTTCGGTTGCCTGGTAGAAACCCGGAGTGTTCGACGCCTCACCCAGCTTTCCATCGGCGACAAGTTGGTCACGGAGCTTGCGGAATGATGTCCATGACGCAACGCCCTGCTTCCGTGCCGTGCTGCCCTTGAGAAGAACGAAATCTCCGCCCACCTCGCGCGCTCGTGCGATCGTTCCGACTTCAGTAAGTACGAAGATGGGCGATCCGCTGCCAGGGCCGGCCCCTTGGGGCACAGCGGCAGCGTTTACCTTCGGCTGAGTTGCGTCGATACCCAATACCGGTAGCACGAGTTGCACCTGTTCGAGGAATCCATCCATATCGGCTAGGTCCGACTCCGGAAGTGCGACCTGTGAGCCGGACTGGCCATTAGCTACACTGGATCGACCCGCCGACTTCGCCAGCTCAATGAGGCGGTACTCCAAATACTTGGCGTGCGCCTTGGTGAGGTTCGCGTCCTTGCTGACGAAAACAACAAGGCGAGACGCGAAGTCCTTGTCGGAATCGGCATCATGCTGGACGAGCCGTGCATACACGTTGTCCGATTCGCCAATGTAGACCATCGATTTTGCAGGTGCTTCCGGATCCTGCCCGATGAGCAGGTAGACGCCGGTGCGGCGCGCTTCTTCCCGTTTCCCCAGCTTGGCGAGTTGCAGGCGTGGCACGCTCAGCGCCTTGCCTGTCCAGTTCATTACCTCCGCGGTCATGAGCCCGGATGGGACTCCATCTACGAGATGGATCCTGATAGTTCTACCGAACATTCAGCGCTCCGAGTGGAAGCGGGCTGGGTATCGTTGGACGACTGGCTCCTAGGCCTGAAGTGAACTGGAGCCATGGACGGGAGTCACAATGTCCCATGCGGTCACGCAGAAGCTCTACGGCGAGTGCCCGTACTCTACCGGCTTCCGGCGCTGGCTGCCAGAAGGCGCGGTGCATTCGTTACCGATGACGTACGTGACTTCGTTGAGTGACGTCCGTAACTATTGCGTCAGCCTACACCAGCAGCGACAAGCCTTATGCCTTACGCCTGGGCCCGTTCTATTTCGTCCGCAAGCTTCTTCAACTCCTTACTCCGCTCCCTGGCCAGACGAGCCAAGACCTTCTGCCAATCGTGCGGCGGTGAGCGATATGCGCCGCTGGATGGATCAAGCCTGGCCCGCGCGATCGTATTCCTCGCGACCCCGAACGCCGCTGCAATGTCGTCAGCTGTAACTCGGTCCGTCAGCCGGTCGGTGGCGGCCTTAAAGTTCATACGGAATGTGGTAGTAACGTTATTGACAAGAGCAGCCTGTGGTAGTAGAATTGTATCCAGCAGGGCGAAATAAAAGGCTGGCCGCTCCTCCACCAAGAAGAACCGGCCAGCCCTGAACGCGAACGTGCCCGGAGGCTGCCCGCTTTCCGAAGCTATCCCTGCTGGGCGATCTGGGTCAAGAAGTAGGAGGAGGTTCGCAATGGCCAGGAAGGGGCAGCGGGGGGACAGGCGGGGCACCATCGTACAGGAACACGCCGCCTATACGATCCAGCGGCGCAATCGGCACTGGGAGGTCCGCGACTCCGCGGGGGATCTGGTGTGCCTGACCGTCTACAAGCGCGGAGCGAAAGAGGTGGTTCGGCGCATGGTGTTCTTGGATTCGGTCGGAATTGAAGCGACGACCGCTCGGTTATGAATCAAGCGCACGCCTGTCAGGCGTGCGCTTCCCCGCATGAACTGCCTACGAAGGTACACGTTGGGGATGCCGATTACTGCATGGTCCACCAGGCATTGGGGCTGGGGTGGTGCATCGAGACCGTAGTATCCGTATAGGTCGCAGCCGCTCTGTGAGCGGCTGCAGCTAGCCTCGAGGCACCTTCGCATCGAGACCGGAACCAAAGCAACGGATTCCCTCTGTATCAGGATAGCTGTCGCATGGCCGGTATAAGGCCAGGCGCACAGAGCTGCTTTACGGGTCCTCACTCCCTACTCGTGTCGTAGGTAAGCGTTGCCCAGAATTGTTGCATCTGAGACGCGCAGATCAAATTCGAAAGTCGAGGGGCTGCTCGGCCAGTCAGGAGGATAGTCGCTGTGCGCGACTACATGTCCAGCAGGGTCGATCCAGGTGAGATGGTCGCTGCCTTCCAATGGCGAGACCGTTAGAGAAGGTGCCAAGTAGTCCTCGGCTGGCCGCGCAAGCGCACAGTCCATTGTGAAGTCGAGAGCGCCGATAGATTTCATAGGGCGTGCGCGCCGGGCATCGACCCAGTCACGCACCCGCCGTGGGTCTAGAGCGTCGTTGGCGTCTGTTCCTTGCGGAAGGCCTTCATAGTACGTGCGAGCATCTGCTTCTGCTTGCGGTCGATCGATTGCGTCGCCTCGTGCAAGCAGAAATGCCGCGACCGGATCGAGCGTCCCCCATAAGAGCAGTTCCTTTATCCAGAACGCGACCCATGGAAGGCCGCTTCTGGGCCAATCTTCAATTTCCAGCGCGCGGATAGTTTGCTCTCCGTCCACAGCGTCGAGTAGCAGACTGATGATGCTGCCAAGTCCCCATGCGCCTCTATATACAAAATTTTGCGCAACGAAATCGTACCACTTGGTGATCTCACGTGGGCCTGGCTGGGCACGCATGGTGGCTTTCGCTAACCACCAGCGCAGTGATGCTGTCCAGTCGTGGTACTTCTTGCTACGCCCCAGCTTGGTCGCGATTCTGAAGGAAGGTACTCGAGATAGGAGCTCGAGGATATCGCGAACAAACGTAAAGCGTTCCTCAGGGGACCAGTTCGCGTAGCCTGCGCCTTCCCGAAGCTTAGCGCGGAGGAGTTCAGCTAGGTCGATTAGGCTCGTCGCTGAACGCGGTGACAAGCTGGTTTTGTAGATGCGCCGTCGTTGAGCCGCGTCCGGATACCGAGCTTTTATCGCACGTCCTCGTGCCAACCATATCTCCGTGAGTCGATCTTCCTCGCGCGCTGCTGCAAAGGCGTAGGTGCGACGCCAAATCGCGGTAAGTTCTGCCTCCATTTGGTCGAGTGGAAGCTCGTCGTGACGAAGTTCTTCGACCTCTTGAATTGCAGCGATAAGAAAGGCATCGAGCGAATCCAAGTAATCATGGGCCTTGTCGGTGTTAGCCTCAGTGCCGACAACGGCTGTTCGTTCAAGCCAGCTCTCGAACTCCTCTCCGCTACCGCCACCAGTCAGGTCGGCCCATGCGGCTTCGAGCGCTTCCAGCAGATGCATCAGCGGACTCGATGCCTCATCTTCTGGATTGCCGCCGCCGGTAGCAGCAGTTGTCTCCTCGATCTGAGCAACAAGTCCTTCGTAGCCGTCCCATTGCCGACTTGATATAAGTCTGCGGCCACTAGAGCGGGAGCGGGATACCTTCCTCTCGGGCAGAACTACGAGTGCGCTACCCTCAGTTGCCACCCCAGGCCGACCGGCGCGACCAATCAGATTGGAGAACTCCTGTAGGTCAAGAACGCTGTCTCCGCGACAGACGTTGGGGATCAGCAGGAAACTCACCGGGATGTTGACACCCTCAGAGAGTGTAGAGGTTGCGATGATGACCCGTACATAGCCACGATCGATCACGGTCTTGAGGCGTCTCGCTAACAGGGCCGGCATTTTCCCGTGATGCACAGCAATACCCCGCTGCAGCAGTCGGTACTCCACCGATTGAACGGTGAAGTAGTCTGCTGCGCTGGCGAGGCAGCGGGTCCAGGCATCGTCGACTTCGTCGACTGACCGATAGTTAGGAAGTGTACTTTCCGCCCAGATGTCCATGAGGTCGGCACATTTAGCGGAGAAACTCTCGACATGTTGCGTCAGCGATATCAATACCGACGGCTTCGAACCGTCTGGGCGCTCGGCCGCAAGTTGCAAGGCGGCCCACAAGGTGGGCGCCTGCATTTGTGCTTCTGGCCCTTGCTTGGCAACAATGCCGCCGGGTAGCGCTGGGAATGGGCTGCGGACGAAGGGCGTGTCTTCGGGGTGTTCATCGTCGAATCTCAGCGATCGACCGTCCATGAGATCATATCGGATGGTGTACTGGCCGTCGGGACTGACCTCTAGCCGGCCAAACATCTGCCGGGTGCTGCGATAAGATGATGTCGCTGGTGACGCGTCGGGCGTCCCTGTGATCCACCGAGCCAACGCTGGGGCGGCGTGTGCGGCCACGGCCGACAGAGCAAGAATGCGGAAGCCTTTATCATCTCTCGCTCGAAGCAGGCGGGCACCCAACTGCTCGAGGCGGAAGGCGCGTGACGAGCCGTCTTCAAGTCCGTCCAGCCGCATTCGATCTTGCTCGACCATGTGCGCTTCATCGATGACGACGAGCCGAACGCGATCCAGGAATAGGACACCAAGATAGCGCAGTAGCGCATCGGCTTTCTCGAACGTACAGATGACGATGGTTGCCCGATCGGACTGAATCCAAGCATCGGTCGGGCCCCAGTCGACGCCGCCGTATAGGCCTGTTACGATGACCGGTTCGGCGGCGATCCCCCTAAGGTCCTGCGCCAAGCGACCTTCGACCTCTGCAGCTAGCGCACGCGATGGGACGAGGTAGAGCACAAGATTTCCGGGGGAAACACCGGTGAGGCCGAATGGACCCTTGGGTGGTCCGGAGAACACGTCCTGCACAACGGCCATAGTTGCTACAGTGGTCTTGCCAGAACCGGTGGGGGTGCAGAGTACGAACGAGGAATTGGTACACAGGAGTTCAATGCCGGCGGCCTGGGCTGGCCAGACGAGCGCGCGCCGATTGACGAACGCCGAGCGGGCGAATTGGAGTAATGCTGCACTCGCCGCCTCGCTAGACACGTCTCGAAGTCGGTTAACCGGAGGCCAAAGGCAGTTCTCAACGAAGTGCCGACAGCTGGCGGCTGTGAGCAATGCAAGCGGGTGCGAGTATGGATCGCGACTATGAAGCAGGCTCGCCGCGAGTCTCTCTAGTTTGCTGAGCGCGCGCTCGGTTATGCCATCGTTGCCGGTGCGTAGGTAAGCACAAACGGTCCCAATACACATGACCACGTGTTGAAATGTGGCTGTAGTGAGGTCGGTTGCATCTACACGGTTACTAATAGCAAGGGTACTGTATTCCCTCCAATAGTCGCGTGTTGCCTCCAGCGTCGCTGGGAAGTTTGCACGCAGAAGCTCACGTAGTAGAGTCGAAAAGGGCTTATTGAATCGCCCCGGGTTCGTCGGAGACTCGGTGGTTTGAGTGCTCAGGCGGCGACC
>CAZTTY010000071.1:0-22073 GCA_964616815.1 uncultured Gemmatimonadaceae bacterium
CCCCCCCTCCCACTCGCTGGGGCGGGCGCCGCAGGTTCCCACCCGGCGTAGTGGTGCCGAGACTGCCACCCAAGGATGCCCTTGGGGATGACCGCGGTCCGATATGCAGTTCCTGCTTCCTGCCTTCCCCGTGACTTCCGCTCCCGGTAGAACGTCAACCACTGAGATACATCAGAAGTGTACCCGAGCCATCCGCAGTTGGATTCACGATTCCGGCACGACAGATCTGGAAATGACATTTTCTTCCCGGACACTCGCCAACGCCGCCGCCCTACGCCGCGGCCCGGCCCTCATCCTCGCGACGCTCCTGACGGTCGCGGGCGCCGCCTGCCACGATGATGACGGCACCGGACCGGCTGCCACCGGAACCGTTGCCGGCACCGTCACCAGCAGCCTCGTAGGACCGTTGTCCGGCGTAAAGGTCACGGCGGCGCCCACGAGCGGTGCCGCTCCCAACGCGGTCACTACCGGCGCCGACGGGAAGTTCTCGGTGTCCGGCGTTCCGGTGAGCGACGGCAAGGGCACGCTCTCGCTGGCCGAAATCCCGGCGAACTGCACCGACCCCGGCGACATCGCCTACAGCGGACTGACCAGGGGAGGGACGGCGACCAGGGACATCGAGCTCGACTGCCACGAGCTCGTCGGCACCATAAGCGGCACGGTCACCAGCAGCCTCGGTGGGCCGCTGGCCGGCGTGGAGGTGGAGATAGCTCCCGGGGGCGACGCGGATCCGGTAACCGACACGACCGATGCGGATGGCGAGTATAGTGTGTCCGGCGTCCCGGCCGGAGCGGGGAGCGTATCGGTCACGGCCGACCTTCCGGACAACTGCAGCGCACCGAGCCCGGCCGCGTACGAGGACCTCGCCGACGGCGGCACCAAGACCGTGGACATCATTGTGACGTGCGATCCCACCACCGGCACGCTGATCGTGACCGTGCTGGGGCTGATGGAGCTCGATGGCGCGGTGAGCGTGACCGGCCCCAGCAGCTTCGACACGACTCTCACGGCGTCGACGACCCTCTCCGAGCTGGCGCCGGGTAGCTACACCGTGGCGGCCGACTCCGTAGTGGTCGACGACCCCGTGGTCCAGAGCCGCTACCTCGCCGTGGTGGGCGACAGCTCGGTCACGGTGACCGCCGGCGAGACCGATACCGTGATAGTGACCTACGCCATCCGGACCGGGAGCGGCGGCCTCTGGGTCACCAACGCCGGCAACGGCACCATCAGCCGGTTCGCGGCCGGTCAGCTCAAGGAGAGCGGGAGTCCGGCGGACACGACGAGCATCGGGGGAGCGGGGGGGCCGATGGCCCCCGCCTTCGACAGGGAGGGAAATCTCTGGGTATCCAACGCCTTGGGAAGTGACCTGTCCGGCTACACGCGCGAGCAACTCGTATCCGGCGGCTCCCCCGCTCCGGCGCTCGAGATCAGCAGCACCGCGCTCGTGGCACCCTTCGGCCTCGCGTTCGACGGAGGCGGGAACCTCTGGGTCACCAATCAGGGGAACGGCACGATCGTGAAGTTCAGCAAGGCGCAGGTGGACGCGGGAGGGACGATCACTCCCGAAGTCATTCTCACCACGACCGGAGCGCTGAACCCCTCCGGAATCGCCCTGGACGTAGCGGGCAACCTCTGGGTGGCGGACTACGCCGGAGATCAGGTGGTCGAATTCACGACCGCCCAGATCGGCGCGAGCGGGACCGTCACGCCCGCTGTCACCATCGGCGCGGCGAGCGGGTCGCTGGACTCGCCGACGGCGATCGCGTTCGATTCCGCCGGCAATCTCTGGGTGGCGAATATGGGTAATTCGGGCGCCACGCCCGCAACGCCCGCATCTCTGACGCGCTTCACGCCCGCCGATCGAGCCGCGAGCGGCACTCCGACCCCGGCGGTCACGCTCGAGCTGTGGGGCAACCTGAATCCATTCGCCCTCGCCTTCGATGAGAGCGGCGGCCTCTGGGTCGCTCTGCAGGGTGTCAGCGAAATCGTGCGTTTCGCGCCAGACCTGCTCGCCTCGGGAGGTGCCGCCGAGGCCGACGTGACGATCGGCGTTGGTGCGGGGAGCCACCTGTATAGCCCCATGGGGCTGGTCTTCGCCCCCCCCCCCACGAACGTACGTACCCGTTGGTATGGCGGGGTCGGGGTAAACGCCAACGGCGTGGGCCCGAACGCGATGCGGCCGGGCCCTCTCCGTTGGCCACCAGAGGCCGCGGCACCCCTCCCTTGCTCCGCCATCCATCCCCAAGTACATTCAGAGGTTATGCTGTCCTACGATATTCGGGAGCTGGAGCGGCACGCGGTTCCGGTGGCTGGGGAGCTCGCGGCCGACGACCCGATCTGGGGGGACGCTGACGCGAGACCGGCCGCGCCCATTCGCGTTACTGGCCGCCTCTCGAAAGCTGGGAGCGGGCGGTACTATTGGAGTGGCAGGATGGAAGGGGTGGCCGAGCTCGAGTGCCGGCGCTGCCTCACGGAGCTTTCCGTCGAGGTGGGCGAAGATGTCACAGTGATCTTCGTCGAGTCCGGTGATGAGGTGAGCGACGATCCCGACATCTACACACTCCCGCCGCACGCTGAGAGTATCGATCTGCGTCCCGCCGTGCGCGACCAGTGGCTGCTGAGCGCGCCGAGCTTCGTACTGTGCAGGGAAGAGTGCAGGGGACTCTGCCCGCGGTGCGGCGCCGATCTCAATCAGGGCCCTTGCGGCTGCCCGGCCGTGACCGAAACCGACAGTCGTTGGGACGCGCTGCGCGCGGCCCGACCATCGTCCGAATAGCTTCCTTCCACCATATCTCAACTGACCTCCAATGGCCGTTCCGAAGCGCCGCACATCCAAGCGGAAGAAGCGCGCCCGCAACACTCACAAGAAGGCCCCGGCGATCGCGCTCCAGGAGTGCCCGCGCTGCCGGAGCATGAAGCGTCCGCACCGCGTGTGCGAGGAGTGCGGATATTACGCCGGTGAGCAGCGGGTCGTAGCCAGGGAAGCCTGAATTGGCGCGCATCGCGCTGGACGCAATGGGGGGCGATCTCGCTCCCCATGCACCGATCGCGGGAGCTCTCATGGCGCTCGCCGAGATCGACCCCCAACACATCATCCAGCTCGTGGGAAGGAGCGAAACGGTCGAGCCGGAGCTCGACCGTCAGCTCGCGGCACAGGGCGCGTCCAGCGCCCTGCGCGAGAGGCTGGTGGTGGTGGAGGCGCCGCAGGTGATCGAGATGAACGATCGCCCCAGCGCAGCGGTGCGCGGCAAGCCCAACAGCTCGATGGTCGTCGGTCTCAAGCTGCACGCCAGCGGCGAGGCCGACGGCTTCATCTCGGCCGGAAACACCGGAGCGCAGATGGCGGCCTCGGTGGTCCTCCTCAAGCTGCACGAGGGCCTCACGCGACCGGCCATCGCCACGCTCTTTCCCACGGCGCGCGAGCCCGTAGTGGTGCTCGACGCGGGTGCCAACGTCGACTGCGACGCGATGGAGCTGGCCCAGTTCGCGCGCCTCGGCTCGGTGTACGCCGAGGACATCCTCGGACGGCACGATCCCGTGATCGGGCTGTTGAGCATCGGCGAGGAGCCGGAGAAGGGGAACTCCGCGGTCAAGGAGGCGCACAGGCTTCTCGTGGAAGCGGGCCTGAACTTCATCGGCAACGTCGAGGGACGCGACATCCTCACCGGCGGCGGGCCGCACGGCCAGGTCGACGTCTTCGTCTGCGACGGTTTCGTCGGCAACGTGCTCCTCAAGTTCTACGAGTCGGTGCCCGAGATGATCTTCGGCATGATGCGCCGCAACGGCGTCACGCAGGAGCTGCTCGACCAGACCTTCAAGGGCTTCGACTATTCGGACTACGGCGGCGCGCCGCTCCTCGGCGTGAAGGGAGTGAGCATCATCTCCCACGGCAGCTCCTCGCCGCGCGCCATCAAGAATGCTATCGGCGTCGCTCTTCGCGCGATCGAGAGTGACATGGTGGACGACATCGGCCGTCGCCTGACCCATTGCACGGTGAGTGGAGAATGAAGAAACCTGTAGCGCAGCTCGGCGGCGTGGCGCACTCCGTGCCCGAACGGGTGGTGACCAACCACGAGTTCGCGGCGATGGGACTCGACACGTCGCACGAGTGGATCATGCCGCGCACCGGCATCTGCAGCCGCCGGATCTCCGGCGAAGGCGACTCCACCAGCAGCATGGCCGTCGCCGCGTCGCGCCTGGCGCTCGAGCGCTCGGCGCTCGGTGCGGGCGACATCGACGTGATCATCCTCTCCACCGCGACTCCCGACCGGCTCCTCCCGGCCACCGCCGTGGACGTGCAGGCCTCGCTCGGTGCGCCGCAGGCCGCCGCATTCGACCTCGGCGCGGCGTGCTCCGGCTGGCTCTACGGACTGACCGTGGGCGAGGGGCTGATAGCCGCGGGGAGCGCGGAGCACGTGCTCGTGGTGGGCTCCGAGAAGATGAGCGCGATCGTGGACTGGACCGACCGTTCGACGTGCGTCCTCTTCGGCGACGGCGCGGGCGCCACGGTGCTGAGCCGCTCCACGAATGGAGCGGGGATCCTCTCGAGCTACCTGGGGAGCGACGGCACGCTCGCCGAGCTCCTCTATCGTCCGAGCGGCGGCGCCATGGCCCCCCTGTCGCCGGAAGTGCTGGCGGACCGTTCGTGGCTGGTGAGGATGGCGGGCCGCGAGGTGTTCAAGCACGCGGTCAATACGATGTCCGACGCGGTCGACCAGGCGCTCTCGCGAGCGGGGCTGGACGCGTCCGAGATCGACCTCCTGGTTCCACACCAGGCCAACATCCGGATAATCGAAGCCACCGCGAAGCATGCCGGGGTGCCGATGGAGAAAGTGTTCGTGAACATCGACCGCTACGGCAACACATCCTCCGCATCCATCCCGATCTCGCTCGACGAGGCGATGCAGCAGGGGCGCATCGTGGAGGGGAGCACCGTACTCATGGTGGCATTCGGCGCGGGCCTCACGTGGGCCTCGATGGTGGTCCGCTTCTGAGTCGAACCGTACACCAATGAACGTCATACTGCTTTTCCCCGGCCAGGGGTCGCAGCGGCCGGGCATGGGGAAGGACCTCGCCGCATCGTATCCCGCGGCGCGCGCCGTCTTCGACGAGGCGAACGGCGACCTCGGGTTCTCCCTCTCGTCGCTCTGCTTCGAGGGCCCCGAAGACGAGCTCACATCCACGCAGAACGCGCAGCCGGCGCTCCTCGCGCACGGCGCCGCCGCGTGGGCGGTGATACGCGATCGCGTGGCGCCACACGTCGCGGCGGCGGCCGGCCACTCTCTGGGCGAATTCACGGCGTACCACGCCGCCGGTACGTTCTCGCTCGCCGACGCGCTCCGGGTGGTGCGCCGCCGCGGCGAGCTGATGTACGATTCCGGCGTGCAGCGGCCCGGCGCGATGGCCGCGATACTCGGTCTCGACGAAGCTCTGGTGGAGGAGGCGTGCCGCCAGGCCAGCGAGTCGGATGGAGTGGTAGTACCGGCCAACTACAACACCCCGGCGCAGCTCGTGATCTCGGGCGAAGTGGCGGCCGTGGAGCGCGCGATGGCGCTGGCACGCGAGGCGGGCGCCAGGCGCGCGATCCGGCTCAAGGTGAGCGGCGCGTTCCATTCCCCGCTCATGGACGTGGCTCGCGACGGCCTTGCCGGTGCTCTCCGCAAGGCCGAGGCGCGCGATCCCGGCTTCGCGGTCTACTCCAACGTCAACGCCGCACCGGTGCGCGACGCCGCGACGGCGTGCGACTTGCTCGTGAGCCAGCTAACCTCGCCGGTACGCTGGACCGCGCTCGTTCGCCGCATGTGCGGCGATATCTCCCAACCGGTTTTCCTGGAGCTCGGGCCAGGCTCCGTGCTGGCCAATCTGGTGCAGCGCATCGCACCCGGCGCGGAAGTCATGGGCTGTGGTACCGTCGAGGAAGTCGAGCGGGTACTTCAACGATTCGGATGATGCACATCGATCTCGAGAGCAGAGTGGCGCTGGTGACGGGCGGGACGCGGGGGATAGGGCGCGAGATCGCGGCCACGCTCGCGGGGTGCGGCGCGCGCGTGGCGGTGGTGGGGCGGGATGCGGCGCGCTCCGAAGCGGCCGCGCGTGCCCTCTCGGAGGCCGCTGGAGGAAAGCCGGGCGAGGCGGGCGAGGTACGCGCCTACGCCGCGGACATGGCCGACACGGGGGCGGTCGCGCAGATGGTCTCCGCGGTTCAGGAGGAGATGGGATCGCTCGACATCCTGGTGAACAACGCCGGCGTCACGCGCGACAACATCCTCCTGCGACTCAAGGACGAGGACTGGGACGCCGTGCTGGCCACCAACCTGCGCGGAGCTTTCGCCGCCATACGCGCCGCCTCGCGCGCCATGATGAAGCGCCGCTGGGGGCGGATCATCAACATCGCCAGCGTGGTGGGACTGGTGGGGAACGTGGGGCAGGCCAACTACGCGGCCAGCAAGGCCGGCCTCGTAGGCCTCACCAAGTCGGTCGCCAAGGAGCTGGCTTCGCGGAACATCCTGGCGAACGCCATCGCGCCGGGATTCATAGAGACGGACATGACCGACGCGATGACCGAGGAGGCGCGCACGCAGCTCTTCGCGCAGATTCCACTCGGCCGCCTCGGGACCCCGGCCGACGTCGCATCGCTCGTGGCCTTTCTCGCCTCCGAGCAGGCGGCCTACATCACTGGTCAGGTATTTGTGGTGGACGGCGGGATGGTGATGTAGATTTGGGGCCATCGACCGCTCCGGATGCGGTCCGAAGCCCGACTTCAACGGTGCGGTCCGACGACGGACTCGCACAGCGACATCTGTCAGCACAATCAACCAACGAGAGGACCACATCCATGGCTGATCTCGACGAGAAGGTCAAGGAAATCATTGCCAAGGAGCTCGGCGTCGAGCGCGACAAGCTCACGAACGAGGCGAGCTTCATGGAGGATCTGGGGGCGGACAGCCTGGACACGGTAGAGCTCGTGATGGAGTTCGAGAAGGAGTTCAACATCGACATACCCGACGAGGACGCGGAGAAGCTGCGCACCGTGGGTGACGCACTCCAGTATCTCGAGAACAAGGTCAAGGCGTGAGTAAACGCAGGGTCGTCGTCACTGGCCTGGGAGCGATTACGCCAGTCGGCAACGATGTGGCGACGACCTGGCGCGCCCTGCTCGATGGGAAGTCGGGTGCCGGACCGATAACCAGGTTCGATGCCTCCGGCTTCGCCGTGCGCTTCGCGTGCGAGGTAAAGGATTTCGATCCGTACCTGTACATGGAGCGCAAGGAAGCAAAGCGCGCCGATTCCTTCACCCAGTACGCGGTGGCCGCCGCCGTACAGGCCATGCGCGACGCGGGGTTCGCCGAAGGCGAGGGCTACGACCCGGTTCGCACCGGCGTGATCATAGGCAGCGGAATCGGCGGCCTGCAGACCTTCGAGGAACAGCACGACACCTACCGGGACCGCGGTCCGAGCAAGATCTCGCCGTTCTTCATCCCGATGTTCATCTCCGACATCGCGGCCGGCATCGTGTCGATGCAGTTCCAGGCGAAGGGGCCCAACTACGCCACGGTCTCGGCGTGCGCGACCAGCGCCCACGCCATCGGTGACGCGTACAGAACCATCCAGTACGGCGACGCCGACGTCATGATCACCGGCGGCGCCGAGGCGACCGTGACGGAGATGGCGATCGGCGGCTTCGCCAACATGCGGGCTCTCTCGGAGCGAAACGACGATCCGCTCACGGCATCGCGTCCGTTCGACGCCACGCGCGACGGCTTCGTGATGGGCGAGGGATCGGCCGTGGTGATCCTCGAGGAGTTCGAGCACGCCCGCGCGCGCGGCGCGCACATCTACGCGGAGATCGTGGGCTACGGGGCCACGGGCGATGCCTATCACCTCACGGCGCCGGCACCGGGCGGCGAGGGCGCCCGGCGCGCGATGCTGGCCGCCATGAAGGACGCGAGCCTCTCTCCGGAGATGCTGCAGTACGTGAACGCCCACGGCACGTCCACGCCGGCGAACGACCTCAACGAAACGCGCGCCATCAAAGACGCCTTCGGCGAAGCCGCGACGGGGCTCAACGTGAGCTCCACGAAGTCGAGCACGGGGCACATGCTCGGCGCGGCCGGAGCGGTGGAATTCCTCATCACCGCGCTCGCCGTCCAGAACGGACGCATCCCTCCCACCATCAACTATCGCACGCCGGACCCCGACTGCGACCTGAATTACACGCCCAACGTAGCGGTGGAGCGCGAGATCACGGCAGCCATCTCGAACAGCTTCGGCTTCGGCGGCCACAACGTGGCACTCGCCATCAAGCGCTACTCGGAGTGATGGCGCGGCGTGAGCGCTTCGGAACCTTCCCCGGCTGAAAGCTTCCGCGTCGGCCTCGGCTACGATTCGCACCGCTTCGTGCCGGGCGGTCCGCTGCGGCTGGGCGGAGTGGACGTGCCCCACGACCGCTCGCTCGCCGGCCACTCCGATGGCGACGCGGTGGCCCACGCGCTCACCGACGCGGTACTCGGAGCCGCCTGCGCCGGGGACATCGGCGCCCTCTTTCCCGACAGCGACCCGGCCAACGCGGGACGGAACTCGCTGGAGATGCTCGGCGCCGCCGTTCTGAAAGTGCGGGCGCTCGGCTGGCGCGTCGGCAACGCCGACGTCACCGTCATCACCGAAGCGCCGCGGGTCGGCCCGCACCGCGATGCCATGCGCGCCGCGCTCGCGACGGTGCTGGATGCCGACGTCTCCCGCATCAGCATCAAGGGGAAGAGCAACGAGCAGATGGGCAGCATAGGGAGCGGCGAAGGGCTGGCGTGCCTGGCGGTGGTCGCGCTCGTCCGCGCGCCCACCGCCTGAGAGGCGGCGATGTCCGGGCTGCTCGAGTGGCTCGCATCGCTCCCGGCTCCGGCGCTGTACGCCGCCCTCATGGTCACGGCGGCGCTGGAGAACTTCTTCCCGCCGCTCCCGGCCGACACCATCGTTGCCTTCGGCACCTTTCTCGCCGCACGCGGCGAAGCGACCGCGGTGGGTGCCTTCCTGGCCACCTGGACGGGAAACGTGGCGGGCGCGATGGTCGTGTACGCGCTCGGGCGGCGCTACGGCGCCGATGCCGTTCAGAGGAACGTCTTCGCCTACGGCAGGGCCGCCGAGAAGGCCGAGGGACGGCTCCACAGACTCTACGTTCGCTACGGCATGCTGGCGCTGTTTCTGAGCCGATTCCTCCCGGGAGTGCGAGCGCTGGTGCCCCCGTTCGCCGGCGCGATGCGGATGCCCGTCGCACCCGTTCTCGCGGCGATCGCGGTGGCCTCGGGGATCTGGTACGGAACCGTCACCGTCGCCGCATACCACGTGGGGTCCGACTGGGACGCCCTGCGCTCGCGGCTCATGGAAGTGTCCCGTACTACCACGCTCGCGGCGGGTACAGTCCTCACCCTGATAGTCGCGGTCTGGTTCGTGATCAGGATCGTGCGGAAGCGATGAACGACGACGACGTGCGGCGCGCCTTTTTTCTGGAGCGCTTCGCCGATTTTCTGGCGCTGGAGCAGGGCTCCGCCCGAGCCACGAGCGAAGCGTACGGTCGCGATCTCGTGCGCTTCGCGACGTTCAGTAGAGCGAAGGGCATCGGGGCACCCACCGGCGTCACGCTGCAGCATCTGCGGCGCTACCTGTATCACCTCAAGGACCTGGGCCTCGCCCCTTCCTCGATCCGTCGCAACATCTCGTCGCTGCGCACGTACTATCGCTTCCTCCTGGGCGACGGACTCGTGGTGCAGGATCCCACCGAGCGCCTCGACACGCCGTCGCGCTGGCGCACGCTTCCCGAGGTGTTGACCGTGGCCGAAGTGGAGAGCCTGCTCGCCGCGCCGAAGCTGGACGACCCACTGTACTTCCGCGACCGCGCGCTCCTGGAGCTGGGCTACGGCGCGGGGCTCCGCATCTCGGAGTGGATAACGATAGGCAGTCGCGATGTGCTGCTGGACGACGCGCTGGTGCGCGTCTTCGGCAAGGGAAGCAAGGAGCGCCTGGTCCCGATAGGACGGAGCGCGATCACGGCGCTGGCGATCTACCTGCGCGAGCTGCGCCCGACGCTGGAGAAGGGCGCGGGGCGCGGTGCCCTGTTTCTGAATTCGCGCGGCGGCCCGCTCTCGCGCATGGGTGCCTGGAAGATCCTGCGCAAGTACGTGGAGCGCGCGAGACTGCGCAAGCGCGTCACTCCCCACACCCTCCGCCACACCTTCGCCACCCACCTCCTCGAGGGCGGAGCGGACCTCCGGGCGGTCCAGGAAATGCTTGGCCACGTGGACATATCGACCACGCAGATCTACACGCACGTGGACCGCGAATACCTGAGGCAGGTGCATCGGCAGTTTCATCCGAGGGGGTGAGGGGAGTGGGGGAGAAGGCAGCAGGGAGCAGGGAGCAGGCACCGGGAGGCGCGAGCGCGGTCAGCGACCCGCGTGATAGTTTACTCGTTGCCGTATACCCACCCCGGCGATCACCGCTCCCTTCTCCCCGCTCCCTGCTTTCTGCTCCCTTTCTCTCCCATGATCCTCATAATCGACAACTACGACTCCTTCACGTACAACCTCGTTCAGTATCTGGGCGAGCTGGGAGCGGATCCGCTGGTGCGGAGGAACGACGAGGTGACGCTGGATGAAGTGGGGGAGCTGCGGCCGCGGGCGCTGGTGCTGTCGCCGGGACCGTGCACGCCTCGCGAGGCCGGGGTCACGGTACCGCTGGTGCGGCGGTGGGGCGCGGAGATACCGATCCTCGGGGTGTGTCTGGGACACCAGGCCATCGGAGAGGCGTATGGAGGGAAGGTGGTGCGCGCGGGGCGCGTGATGCACGGAAAGACCTCCACGATCGAGCATGACGGGGGCGGCATCTTCGAGGGGCTTCCCTCACCGCTCGAGGTGATGCGATATCACTCGCTCATCGTCGAGGCGGATTCGCTCCCGAAGGAGCTCCGTGTGCTCGCGACATCGCGCGACGACCCCTCCGAGATCCAGGCCATGCGGCACGAATCGCATCGCGTGTGGGGAGTGCAGTTCCACCCGGAGTCCATCCTCACGCAGGAAGGGAAGGCGATACTCGGCAACTTCCTCTCGCTCGCGGGATGCTGAAGCGGGCGATCGCGTTTCGCGCGCGGAGCGAGCGGCCGACTCCGGCGCGCCGCGCGCGGGCCGGCGGCCTCCGATCTTCAGGACGGGCCCCCGCTCTCGCGCTGGCGAGCGCCATCGCGCTGGCGGCGGCGTCGCCCGCGACACCGCGCCCGCTCGCCGCGCAGGACGCGGTCCGGATAGAGTTGCGCGACGCGGGCCCCGGGGAGCCGGGCGAGATACTGCGCGCCGCGCTCGAGCGGCCGTACGTCGTGCTTCACGAGCGCTGGAACACGCGCCTCTTCCGCGACTCCGTGTACGACCGTACGGTCGTCATCGTCGGCTCCGACGCCAGCGTGGCGAGCACCATACATGGCGACCTGGTAGTGGTGGACGGCGACATCTATCTCCGACCGGGCGCGCACATCGACGGACGTGTCCTGTCGTTCGGCGGCGGCGTATACGACTCCGAGCAGGCGGAGGTCCGCGGGGGCCGCTTCTCCTACTGGGACACCCGCTACGATGTCACGCGCGCGGATGGCATGATCCGCCTGGACTACCGCCCGCCGTCGCCGCTGGAGGAGTCGCAATTCGCATCCCTCCCGCTGCTCTACGGACTCCGCATCCCCACCTACACGCGCGTGGACGGGCTCTCGCTCCCCTGGGGACCGCGCTTCAGTTTGAGCTGGAAGGCGGGCGGCTCGCTGCAGATCGACCCCACCGTCACGTACCGCTCCGACATCGGAGCGTTCGACCCGGCGCTCTCGGCGCGGCTGCGGCTCGACCCGGGGTGGAGCGCGGAGCTCCGCGCCGGACGCGGCACCTTCACGAACGATGCGTGGATCGAGTCGGATCTCATCAACTCCATCAAGGTGCTCCTCAACGGACGGGACTACCGCAACTACTGGCGCGCGGATCGCTTCGAGGGACGCCTGGCACGCGGCTTCGCCGGCCACGCCGGACAGATCTCCGTCTGGGGCGGCGCGCGCACCGAGCGCGACTGGTCGATCGACGCGGGCGGCCCCTGGAGCCTCAGGGGGCAACACGCCGGCGACGGCATGATCCGGCCGAATCCGGGGGTGGAACGCGGCCGGATCTCCAGCGCGCTCGCCGGCGTGGGCGGGTCGGTTTCGCTGCCGGAGCTGGCGTTCGCAGCCTCGGTGCAGGTGGAGCGACCGTTCGACGCGCCGGGCGACGAGAGCTTCACCCAGTTCACCGCGGACGCCGGACTCCGCTTCGCCACCTTCGCCTCGCAGAGCTTCGAGATCCACTCGCACGCTGTGCTGACCGCCGGCGAAGAGGCGCCGCCACAGCGCTTCTCCTACCTCGGCGGGTCGGGCACCCTCCCGACTTTCGCGGTGCTCGAGTTCGGCGGCGAGCAACTCCTTTTCATCGAGAGCGCCTACAACATCCCGTTCACCGCGGTGCAGGTGCCGATACTCGGCCCGCCGGTGCTCTCGCTGCGCCACGCGATCGGTGCGGCGGGGATGGGGGATCTCCCGAAGTTCGAGCAGAACCTCATCGCTCGCGTCGCGCTGGGCGTGGTCTTCGCCGAATACGCGATCGACCCCGCCACGCGTCGCGACGCGTTCGCGTTCGGTCTTTCCTCCTCGATGATCAGGTAGCTCGGGAGGTTTGATTTCGCGGCGGCGGCGAGCTATATTCAGTGGCGTGAATCTTGCACCACTCTACCTGATCAGCGCCGCACCGTGACCACGCTCGCGGTGATTCCGGCGCGTCTGGGAGCCACGCGGCTACCGCGGAAACCGCTCCGCCTCCTCGCCGGTGTTCCCCTCGTAGTCCGCGTCTGGGAACGCGTCACAGCGCTCGGCATCGCCGGGCGCTGTGTCATTGCTACGGACCACTCCGCCGTCGCCGACGCCGCGCGCGAAGCAGGCGCCGAGTGCGTGCTCACCGAGCCCGATCACCCCTCGGGAACCGACCGGGTGGCCGAGGTAGTCTCGCGCCCCGAGTTCCGCGCATTCGACTCCATCCTCAACGTCCAGGGCGACGAACCGTTCGTGAGCGCGGACGCGCTCCGCGGTGCCGTGGAGCTCATCGAGAGTTCGCGTTTCCCGCTCGCGACCGCCGCGGCTCCCGCCCGTCCGGAGATCCTCGCATTGCCCGATGTGGTGAAAGTGGTACGTGCCGACGATGGGCGCGCGATGTATTTTTCGCGGGCGCCGATCCCGTACCTGCGCGACGAGGTGGATTCCAACCTCCTCCCCGAGCTCGTACTGCAGCACCTCGGTATCTACGCCTATACGCGCGACGCTCTGGCGCGGTGGGTGGCCCTGCCACCCCACCCGCTGGAGCGAGTCGAACGCCTGGAGCAGCTCCGGCCGCTGATGGCCGGTATCCCGATGGGAGTGGCCCGTCTCGAAGAGCCGACGGAGCACGTTCGCGGGATAGATACCGAGGAAGACCTCGAGCAGGCTAACGAACGCTGGTCTCACCTAACCGCGGGATGGTCCTGATGCCGACGAGTGCCATTACGGGCGCGATCCAGAAAACCACCAAATACATATTCGTCACCGGCGGCGTGGTCTCGTCGCTGGGGAAGGGCATAGCGGCCGCCTCGCTCGGACGCCTCCTCGTGGAGCACGGTCTGCGAGTCAACATGATGAAGTTCGACCCGTACATCAACGTCGACCCCGGCACGATGTCGCCGTTCCAGCACGGCGAGGTGTTCGTCACCGACGACGGGGCCGAAACCGATCTCGACCTCGGCCACTACGAGCGCTTCATCGACCGCGCGCTGTCGCAGTCCAACAACGTCACCACGGGGCGCATCTACCTCAACGTCATCAGCAAGGAGCGGCGCGGCGAGTATCTCGGATCCACCGTGCAGGTGATCCCGCACATCACCGACGAGATCAAGTCGTGCATCAAGCGCATCGCTCCCGAGAACGACGTGGTGATAGTGGAGATCGGCGGTACCGTGGGCGACATCGAGTCGCTGCCGTTCCTCGAAGCGATCCGTCAGTTCCGCCACGAAGTGGGGCGCGAGAACGCCATGTTCATCCACCTCACTCTCGTTCCGTTCATCACGGCGGCCGGCGAGGTGAAAACGAAGCCGACGCAGCACTCGGTGCGCGAGCTCATGGAGATCGGAATCCAGCCCGACGTGCTCATCTGCCGCACCGAGCGCCCGCTCTCCGAAGACGTGAAGCGGAAGATCGCGCTCTTCTGCAACGTGGACTTCGGCTCGGTGATCGAGAGTCGCGACGTACCCACCATCTACCAGATCCCGCTCGCCTTCCACGAGCAGGGACTCGACGCCCGCGTGGCCGATCGCCTGCAGATCGACGGACGCCAGCCGGACCTCTCGGCGTGGAGCGCCATGGTGGCCCGGATCGCCGGCCCGCGCGAGCGCGTTCGCATCGCCGTGGTCGGGAAGTACACGGAGCTCGTGGACAGCTACAAGAGCGTGCACGAGGCGCTGATCCACGGCGGCATCGCCAACGATGCGGGCGTCGACATCCAGTGGACTTCGAGCGATCTCTTCACGTCGCGGGAGCGCACGGCGGAGCTGCTCGGCAACGTGCACGGGCTGCTCGTCCCGGGCGGTTTCGGCGTGCGCGGTGTGGAGGGGATGGTCGAGGCCATTCACTACGCGCGCGAGAAGGGGCTTCCGTTCTTCGGCATCTGTCTGGGGATGCAGGTGGCTGCGGTGGAGTTCGCGCGCTACAAGTGCGGCCTCGACGACAGCCACTCCATCGAGTTCGCGCCCGACTGTGCGCACCCGGTGATCTCGTTGATGGAATCGCAGCAGCACGTGACCGACATGGGCGGCACCATGCGCCTCGGCGCGTACCCCTGCCGCATGAAGCCCGGCTCCCTCGTGGCCGAGGCGTACGGCGTGCTCGAGATCAGCGAACGGCATCGCCATCGCTACGAGTTCTCCAACCCGTACCGCGAGATCTTCGAGAAGAACGGCATCCGCTTCAGCGGCCTCTCCCCCGACGGAGCGCTCGTGGAGATCGTCGAGATCCCGGATCACCCCTGGTTCGTGGGGTGCCAGTTCCATCCCGAGCTCAAATCGCGGCCCACTCGCCCCCATCCACTCTTCGCCGGTTTCGTGGGCGCGGCGCAGCGCGCGAAAGCCGCGCGCCTCGCGGGCGAGTCGGCGCACGGCACCTCCACCACGACGCACGTGGCTTCGCTATGACCGGAGCCCTGCGTGCCGACCGGCTGTTCCTGATCGCGGGCCCGTGCGTGGTCGAGAGCGATGACCTGAACTTTCGCGTGGGCGACGCGCTCGCGCGGCTCGCCGAGCGCGTGCCGGGAGGGATCATCTACAAGGCGAGCTTCGACAAGGCGAACCGCTCCAACTCCGGCGCGTACCGCGGTCCTGGTATGGAAGAGGGGCTCGCCGCTCTGGAACGCGTCCGCGCGCGATCGGGGCTCCCGGTGCTCACCGACGTGCACCTTCCCGAGCAGTGCGCGACGGTGGCGAGCGTGGTGGACTTTCTGCAGATCCCGGCCTTCCTGTGCAGACAGACCGACCTGCTCCTCGCCGCGGGCGCGACGGGGAAGCCGGTGAACATCAAGAAGGGACAGTGGATGGAGCCGGAGGCCATGCGGGGCGCAGTCGCGAAGGTGCGCGAGGCCGCCGCCGGCGCGGCGGCGGATGGGAGCGGTGGCGTGGCGGTGACCGAGCGCGGCACCTTCTTCGGCTACGGAGACCTCGCGGTGGACATGCGCTCGTTCGCGCGCATGCGCGCGGCGTGCGCCGCCCCGGTGATTTTCGACGGCACGCACAGCGTGCAGCGGCCGGGGCGCGGCGAGGGCGGCGCCAGCGGCGGCGCGCGCGAGTTCATCCCACCGCTCACGCTGGCCGCCCTCGCGGCCGGCGCGGACGGGCTCTTTCTGGAGACGCATCCGGACCCCGACAACGCGCCGAGCGACGGACCCAACATGATCCCGCTCCACGAGCTCCCGGCGCTCGTGGAGCGTGCGGTCGAGGTGTGGAGCGTATGTCACGCGTGATCGACGCCGGCCTCGCCCGAAGCATCAAACTCGTCGGACTCGATGTCGATGGCGTGCTCACCGACGGCGGCATCTACCTCGGCGACGTGGCCGGCGCGCCGCTCGAGCTCAAGCGCTACGAGATCCAGGACGGCCTCGGCGTGCACTTCCTGCGCGAGGCCGGGCTCCTCGTCGTGATCGTGACGGGCCGCGTATCCGAGAGCGTGCGCCTCCGGGCCGCGGAGCTCGCTGTCGACGACGTCGCGCAGGACGCCCAGGCACGCAAGCTCCCCGCCTTTCGCCGGATCCTCGAGCGCCACGATATCGCGCCCGAGGAGGCGGCCTTCATCGGCGACGATTTCCCCGACATGGGGATCCTTCGTATCGTGGGCCTTCCCGTGGCGGTGGGAAACGCGGTTCCCGAGATCCGCGAGGTGTGCAAGCTGCAGCTCGAGCGGCGCGGTGGACACGGCGCCGTGCGGGAGTTCACGGAGCTCTTCCTCGCAGCGAGGGGGGAGTGGAACACCGTCGTCGAGCGCTACGTCGCGGCGCGCTCGGGAGCACCGCTGGAGGTGCTTCGATGAACACCGCGGAGCTCGTGGAGCTCGGCCGCCGCGTGATCCGGCTGGAGCACGAAGCGCTGGCGCGGATCGAGTGCGGCCTCGACGAGTCGTTCGCCACGGCGGTGGAGCTCATCGCCACCGCGGGCGGGCGCGTGATCGTCGCCGGGGTGGGGAAGTCGGGGCTCGTGGGCCGCAAGATCGCCGCTACTCTCACCTCCACGGGCACGCCCGCGACGTTCCTGCACCCCGTAGAGAGCATCCACGGAGACCTCGGCATCGTGGGCCCGTCCGACGTGGCCATTCTCCTCTCGAAAAGCGGCGAGACCGGCGAGCTGTTTCCTCTGCTGGAGCAGTTGCGTCGTCTTGGGGTAAAGATCATAGCGATAACCGGCGCGCGTGAATCCACTCTCGGGAAGCACGCGGACGCGGTGCTCGACACCTTCGTGGCCGAGGAGGCGTGTCCGTTCGACCTCGCCCCCACGAGCAGCACCACCGCGGCCCTAGCCATGGGCGATGCGCTGGCGGTCACTCTGATCGAGCGGAAGGGCTTCCGGCCGGAAGACTTCGCGCGCCTGCACCCGGGCGGGGCGCTCGGGCGGAAGCTGCTCACGCGCGTGCGCGACGTGATGCTGACGGAGTCGCTCCCGATGCTCGGCGCGGACGCGACGATGCGCGAGGCGGTGGTGCTCCTCGCCGAGCGGCGCGGGACCGTGGCGATAGTGAGCGAGGATCGTCGCGTGTTGGGCGTGGTCACCGCGGGCGACCTCACGCGCCTCATGGAAAAGGTGGGCGACGTCTTCGCCGTCGAGGTGGAGAGCGTGATGAATCGCACTCCCAAGGTCGCGCAGGTGGACGAGCTGGGGAGCGCGGTCGTCTACAGGATGGAACACTTCAAGGTCATGGCGATGCCGGTGCTCGACGAAGCTCAGCGAATGGTGGGGATGATCCACCTCCACGACCTCATGCGCGCGGGGGCGGCGTGAGGTCGTGGCGAAGCGCGCGCCGGAGCCGCGCGGGCGCGCTCTGGATCGCGATGGCGGCCGCCGGGACGCTGGCGTGCAGCAGCGGGACCGAGCCTCGCGTCACGTCCGCCAACCCGCTGGCCGACTCGGCCGATCAGGTGATGTTCGGCGTCAGCACCATGATCACCAACCGCGGGGTTCTGCGCGCACAGCTCGCCGCCGATACGGGCTACTTCTTCGACGGCAACTCGCGCATCGAGGTGCGTCACCAGAAGACCAACTTCTACACCTCCACCGGGCAGCCGAACGCCACGCTCACCTCGGTGGAAGGCACGTACAACATGCGGCGTGGCCAGATGGAGGCGAGGAACGACGTGGTGGTGGTCACCACGGATGGCAAGCGGCTCGAGACCGAACAGCTTCGCTACGACCAGGCCACCGACCAGATCAGCAGCGACAGCGCCTTCGTGCTCACCGAGCCCGCGCGCACCCTCCGCGGTATCGGCTTCACGTCCGATCCCGACCTCACGAACCTGCACGTGAAGAAGGTTCTGCGAGGTAGCGGGAGCATCACCCTCCCCGGCCCGGATCAGTGAAGTCCGGCCCGGTGCGACTTCTGCTCGCGACGGCGGCGTTCGCCCTGGCTGCCCCGCTGGCGGCGCAGCAGCCGGCGGCCCCCACGGGCCAGTGCCAGCTCGACGTCGCGGCGCGCGACACGATCAACCCGGGTGGACTGACCCAGATCACGCAGCCGAGCGGAGAGGTGAACCTGTACGCCGGCGGCGGCGTCATCGCGCGCTGCCCCGCGCAGAACATGACGCTCACCGCCGACAGCGGCGAGTACTACGGCGACCGGCGTCTGCTCCACCTCATCGGCAACGTGCACTATGTGGAACCGCGGCTCACGCTCGACTCGCGGCTGGCGAACTACTTCATGGCCGAGGAGCGGCTCGAGGCGCAGGGCGACGTGCACGCGCTGCTCCCCAGCGGCACGACGATGGACGGACCGCGCATGGAGTACTTCCGCGTGGCACCCGGTATTCGCGATCAGAGCAAGATGATCGCCCCGGGACGCCCCACCATCGAGATCGTGCAGCTCGACTCCGCCGGGAAGCCGACGGAGCCGGTGACCGTCATCGCCAACACGGTGACCATGCGCGGCGACAGCACCGTGTTCGCCTCGGGCGAGGTGGAGATCACGCGCCCGGACGTGTTGGCGAAGGGCGACTCCGCCTCGCTCGACAGCCGCAGCGAGTTCGCTCGACTCATGAAGGGACCGAGCATCACGGCGCGCGGCGACCGGCCGTTCGTCCTGACGGGCGCGGTGATCGACCTCTTCGGACGCTCCCGGATGCTGGAGCGCGTGCTCTCGCGCGGGAATGCCAAGAGCGTCAGCGACGACGCCACGCTCACCGCCGACACCCTCGACTTCCGCATGCGCGACGGGCGGCTCCAGCGCGTATACGGCTGGGGCGAATCGCGCTCGCGCGCGGCCAACCCCAGCTACGACATCGCCGCCGACTCGCTCGACGTACGCATGCCGGAGCAGCGCCTCCGGGAGGTGCACGCGATCGGCGACGCCTACGCGCAGAGCGTGCCCGACACCACCCGGCTCCACACCACCGAGCACGACTGGCTCCGCGGCGACACGATATTCGCGTACTTCGACAGCAGCGCGGCCGTGGTGAACGACAGCGCGTCGCAACCCGCCATCGAGATGCTCGTAGCCGTGGGCCACGCCCGTTCGTACTACCAGATCGCGCCGCGCGACACGGCGGCCATCGGCCCCGCCATCAACTACGTTCGGGGCGAGCGTATCGACGTGGCCTTTGCCGACCGCGCCGTGGACAGTGTCATCATCATAGGCCAGGCGGCCGGCGTCTACGCCGACCCGACCACGGCCAGAGCGGACTCCATCGCGCGCGCGCGCCAGGAGCAGGGGCAGGGGGCGGCGGCGCAGGGCGAGCGGCAGCCGGCCGCCCCGCAGCGACCCGCCACGCCGCCCGACTCCGTGCCGCCCGATACCACTTCGTCCACGCCGCGCGGTGGCGGGAGGGATGGACATGAGTGATCTCGAAGCACTGCCGCCCGAGGTCGAGCGCTTCATCGAAGAGAAGGCGCGCGGCGACCGGTCCACCGCGCTCGCGCTGAACGCGCTCGTCTCGGCCGCGAGCGAGGACGGAAACGCCACCTTCAACGAAGTGGCCATCCGCTACCGCGACGACTACCTCGAGGTAGTGCGCGAAGAGGGCGGCGACGCCGACCGCGAGGCCGGACGACTCGGCCTCGACGAAGTGCGCCAGCACCTGGCCAAGGTCGTGCTCCCGCGCCTCGTGGAGGACGGGCTCATCATCCTTCCGCCAGGCGGTCTGGGTTCGCCGGAATCGGCCATACACATAGCGGAGCGCTACTGGCAGGCGCTGGTCCCGTTCCGCGCAACGATACGCCGCACCGCGGTCTCCAACGTCCTGCGCCACACCGGCGAGCATCCCGCCGTCCGCAGACAGACCGGCGAGTTTCGCTCGCAGACGGGAGTCTTTCGCGCCATCGCCGAGAGCGCACCGCCGCCGCATGGAAGCGTTCTCGAAGCCGTGGGTCTCATGAAGAGCTACCGGCGCAGGAAGGTGGTGAACGATGTGGCCCTTCGCTTGCAACAGGGAGAGATCGTAGGACTGCTGGGTCCGAACGGCGCCGGCAAGACTACCACGTTCTACATGATCGTGGGGCTGATCCAGCCGCAGGAAGGGCGGATCATACTCGACCACGAAGACATCACCGAGATGCCGATGTACAAGCGGGCGCGCCTCGGCATCGGCTATCTCTCTCAGGAACCATCCATATTCCGGAAGCTCACCGTCGAAGAGAACATCCTGGCCGTGCTCGAGACCATGAAGCTCTCCTCCGAGGAGCGGCACCGGCGGCTCGAGTCGCTTCTGGATGAGCTCAGCATCAAGCATCTTCGCCAGAACAAGGCGTACTCGCTCTCCGGTGGAGAGCGGCGGCGCCTGGAGATCACGCGGGCGCTCGTCACCGAGCCCAAATTCATGATGCTCGACGAGCCCTTCGCCGGTGTCGATCCGATCGCGGTTCACGACATCCAATCGATCGTCGCCGGCCTCAGGCACCGCGGCATCGGCGTCCTCATCAGCGATCACAACGTGGAACAGACCCTGGACATCGTGGATCGCGCCTACATCATGTTCGACGGCCAGGTGAAGGTCTCGGGCACGGTCCAGGAGCTCGTCTTCGACGATACGGTAGCGAGGATTTACCTTGGCCCGACGCTCGCCGCCCGGCTGCGCGCGCGCTTCGCGAGTGCGACTCGCGGGAGCGGTGCGCGCGACGGCGCGCCGGAGGCCGTCGGGGGAGGCGCAGACTGAACATGAAAGCTGGAATCTCTCAGAGCACGCAGCTCAGACAGGAGATCAAGATCAATCCTCGCCTGTACCAGGCGATGGATCTCCTGTACATGCCGCTGCTGGACCTCCAGCAGCACCTCAAGCAGGAGCTCCTCAACAACCCCTTCCTGGAGATGGTCGAGCCGGAGGAGGAAGACGACGAGGAGACCACCGCCGAGGCGGAGGCGGCCGACGCGGAAAAGGATGCCAACGAGGAAATCGACTGGGAAGAGATACTCCTCAACGGATTCGATGCCGGCGGCCGGCCGGAGGAGCGCGAAGAGAAGGAGTTCTTCGAGCCTGTCACTGTGGATACGCGCGATCTGAGCGACCACCTCCGCGACCAGGTGGCGCTGCAGGATCTCTCGCCCAGGCAGATGATCCTGGCCGACGAGTTCATCGGCAACATCGGCGAGGATGGCTACCTCTCCTGCTCGCTCGAGGACATCCGTGTGGGCATCAACGACATGATCCAGAAGCACGCGGAGGAAACCGGGCGCGACCTGGACCAGGTCCCGTACTACCACGACGAGGAAGTCGAGGAGATGCTGCATACCATCCAGAGCCTCGACCCGCCCGGCGTCGCCGCTCGCGATCTGCGCGAGTGCCTCCTGCTTCAGCTCCGCGAGGCGGGGCTCGAGCAGTCGGTGCCGTATCGCCTCGTACGCGACTGCTTCGACGAGCTGATAAACCATCGCTGGAGCGAGATCTCCAAGCGCTTCGGCATCAGCCCCGCCGACGTGCAGAAGGCGGCCGACGAGATCGCGAAGCTCGACCCCAAGCCGGGCCTCATCTTCAGCAGCGCGGGCGACAATTACATCATTCCCGATCTCGTGGTCGAGAAGATCGACGGCCACTACCACATCTTCCTGAACGACTCGAATCTCCCCCGGCTCAAGCTGAGTCGCGCATACCAGGAGATCGCCCGCGACAAGAAGAAGTTCGACGGCGAGAACAAGGAGTTCATCTCCAACAAGCTCAACTCCGCGAACTGGATGATCCAGGCCATCGAGCAGCGGCGCCAGACGATGCTCAAGGTGATGAACTTCATCGTGGACCGGCAGCGCGACTTCTTCGAGAAGGGCGTGCAGT
>CAZTTY010000072.1:0-17306 GCA_964616815.1 uncultured Gemmatimonadaceae bacterium
GGAGATCCGCGGCCACCGCCGGACGTACATCGGAGCGCTACCCGGCCGCGTGCTGCAGGCGATGCGGAAGGCGAAGGTCGTCAACCCCGTCCTGCTCCTCGATGAAGTGGACAAGATGGGGCAGGACTGGCGCGGCGACCCGGCGGCCGCGCTGCTCGAGGTGCTCGACCCCGAGCAGAACAGGGCGTTCAACGACCACTATCTCGAAGTCGACTACGACCTCTCGCAGACGCTCTTCATCACCACGGCGAATTCGCTGGGCCAGATACCCGAGCCGCTGCGCGACCGGATGGAGATAATACGCCTCCCCGGGTACGTGGACCACGAGAAGCACGCCATCGCGCGACGCTATCTCATCCCGCGCCAGCTCGCGCTGCACGGTCTGGATCGCGAGCGGGTGAAGATCACCCCGGCAGCCGTCTCGGCGATCACGCGCGGCTACACGCGCGAGGCCGGAGTTCGTGAGCTGGAGCGAAAGCTCGCACGCGTCGCGCGGAAGCTGGCCCGCAGAGAGGCCGCCGATCCGGGAGCCGCGGTAGCGGCATCCGCGGGATCGACGAGCGCGGGCGAGGGCATCGGCGCGGCCGGCGATGTCGTCACGGTGGATGTGACCGACATTCCCGAGCTCCTCGGCGTGGCGCCCTTCGAGGACGAGGAGTCCAAGCTCGAGGATCGCGTGGGCGTGGCCACCGGACTGGCCTATACGACCACGGGCGGCGACCTCCTCGAGATAGAGGTGGCGGTGGTACGCGGACGTGGAAGACTGCAGCTCACCGGCACGCTCGGCGACGTACTCAAGGAATCGGCGGGGGCGGCGCTCACCTACGCGCGCTCGCGCGCACAGCTCCTGGGCATCGACCCGGAGTTCGCGCGCGGCCGCGACATCCACGTGCACATCCCCGCCGGGGCGACGCCCAAGGATGGTCCGTCCGCCGGGATCGCCATAGCTACGGCCCTGGTGAGCGCGCTCACCGGCGCATCGGTGCGTGGTGACACCGCGATGACGGGAGAAGTGACGCTGCGCGGCCGCGTGCTCCCGATCGGCGGCCTGAAAGAGAAGCTCGTGGCCGCGCGCCGCAGCGGCATCACGCGAATCATCATACCGCACGCCAACGCGCGCGAGCTCACCGACGTCAGCCCGGACATCCGCGAAGGGCTCGAGTTCTACTCTGTGTCGACCATGGACGAGGTGCTCGACGTCGCTCTGCGCCGCGCTCCCGCCGGGTCTCGCACGAGTCCCGTCGAGGTCAGATCCCTGATGTAGAGGGCTCGGCAGCGTCGCTGCCAGGCTCTCCGCGTCGAGGACGCGCCACTATCCCCTCCCCTCCTGCCGTGACCGACCCGCTCCCCATCCGCCACCTCGACTTCCTCGGCGGCCTCGCGAAACCGGGCGGCTGGCGGCCCGACGAGCAGCTCCCGGAGATCGCCTTCAGCGGTCGGTCGAACGTGGGGAAATCGTCGCTCCTCAACCGTCTGGTCCGCCGGAAGGCACTCGCCAGGGTGAGCAGGACGCCGGGCAAGACTCGCGAGATAAACTTCTTCGCGGTCAATCGCGAGCTCATGCTCGTGGATCTGCCCGGCTACGGCTACGCTCGGGTATCCATGACTCAGCGCGCCGAGTGGCGCCCACTCATCGAAGGGTATCTCAAAGAGAGCGCCCAGCTTCGCGGCGTGGTGCAGCTCCTCGACGTGCGACACTCGCCCACGGCGGACGACATGCAGATGCTGGACTTCCTCGCTGATCTCGGAGTGCCCACGATCTTCGCGCTCACCAAAGTGGACAAGCTCACGAAAAGCGCGCTGGCGAAGCGCGTGGACGACTTCATGCGGGAGCTCGGCGTGACGCGCGAGCAGCTCGTGCCGTTCAGTGCCGTGACGGGCCAGGGGCGCGATGAGCTCGCGGAAGCCATGATGGACCTCACGCATGCCCCCGGGTGGAGGTCGGAACAGTGAGCACCGCCGCTTTCGGTGCGCCCTCGTACATACTCATCGCGGCATCTGCCCTGGCCCTCTGTGCGTGTGGCGCGGCACCGTCCGCAACCTCGGGCAGGCAGGCGCCGGCGCCGGCGAGCGCGGGAGGAGGAGGAGGGGCGGAAGATCTGGTCCCGGCCGGCTACGGCTCGCTGCGCCAGGACGACATCTCGGTGCGCGCCCGTCTTCAGGGCGTGCTCGTGCGAGCGATTCCGCTGGACGAGTCGGTGATCCGCCTCCTCTCACCCGATTCATACCGGGCGCTGCGAGACCTGCGCGACGCCGGCGGGAGACGCGAGCAGATCGTGCACGCGGCCAAGCGGTTGGGAATCCAGGATCCGAGCCTCTGGTACGTGTCGTACTTCGGGCTGCAGCCCGATTCGCGCTACGTCTCCGGCGACATGGAGATCATGAGCGCGGGGCGCAACTTCCGGCCGCTGGACGTAATCCCGCTCACGGCGGGGTTCGGCTCGCAACGAGTCGACCAGCGCGAGGTACAGAGTGCCATCTACATCTTCGATCACGGGGTCGACACCGACCATCCGCTCACCATCACCATCCAGTCGGTCCCGGCCACGAGCTGGGCACAGGTGATCCCGGTGATCGAGCGGGAGCGCGCCCTCGTGCGGTCGAGGGCACGCCCCGACCGATCGGATCTCTGAGGCAGCCGGGGCGATGCCTACCGTGTCGACCACCTCGACACCACCGATCTACCTCGGGCGCTTCACCTCGGGCACATCCATGAGAACGATTCTCATGTGATTTGACAATGGCTGCACCATGGTTATACCTTCGCTCTCGGACAAGCGATCGGATTTCTCATGCCTGCAATCCCGAGTGAAACCATCCCCTTTCTGGATGCTCATCGCCGCGAAGTACTCATCGGCGACGGTCGCTCGGCCCGCGCCTCGTGCGGCGCGCCGCAGGGCCCTTTCCGCCCGGGACGGTGCGAAGCTCAGCGATCGCACCGTCCCGGGCGGCGCAGGCATCTCTCCAACCGGTCCGCTGCCGCAAACCTTCGCCCGCACCCCATGACAATGCGATTCCCGCTCCACATACACGCGCGCTGGACGGCGGCGCTGGCCGCCATCCTCGCCGCTGCTCCTCTGGCCGCGCAGACGACGTCGCATCCCGCCCGGCACGGCACGCATACGGCCGAACGTACCGCGCAGGCGGCACGCTCCACGGGCGAGCGTTCCACGCTCACCTCGCCGGTGCCGGCGGCGAAGGTCGGCACTATCCTCATAGCTCACGGCGCCGGCACCGAATGGAATTCGCAGGTGGAGACCATCGCGCACACGGCGAACACCGGCGGGCCGCTCGAGGTCGCATACCTGATGGGCGACGCGGCGAAGTCGCACCGTTTCCAGGACGTTGTGAAGGCGCTGGTCGACTCCGGAGTGAGCGAGATCGTGGTGGTACCCCTGCTCGTCTCGAGCCACAGCGGCCACTACGAGCAGATCCGCTACCTCGCCGGCGAGACCGACTCGCTCAGCGACATGATGATGCATCACCTGCACATGTCGGGGATCGAGCGCCCCAACACGAGCATTCCGATCCACGTGTCACGGGCGCTCGACGACGCGCCCGAGATGGCACACGTGCTCGCTCGCCGCGCGCTGGCCCTCGCGGCGACCCCGCGGAAGCAGGCGCTCTTCCTCGTGGGTCACGGCCCCAACTCGGCCGAAGACAACGCGCTCTGGATGCGCAACCTGCGTGTGGTGGCGGACAGCGTGCGGGCCAGCACCCACTTCCGCGACGTGAGAGTCGGGCTCGTGCGCGATGACGCGCCGGCCGAGGTGCGCAGCGAAGCCGTACGCGGGATACGCGAGCTGATCGGCCTGCAGCACCAGCTCACCGGCCAGCCGGTGGTGGTGGTGCCAGTGCTCATCTCGAAGGGGCGTGTGAGCCGCGAGAAGTTCATGGCCGACCTCGCCGGGCTCGATGTGGTCTACACGGGCGAGCCGCTCCTGCCGAGTCCCGAGCTGGCGAAGTGGATCGAATCGCGCGTCCGCGAGACGGCGCGAGTCGGCATCGCGAACTCGGCGGGCCGCTGAAGCGTTAGATTCCTGCAAGCGTCTGAATCGAGAGCCGGAACGGCGGCGGTGAGTGGGTGCGGTGAGGCCGTGCACCGCGCGGGAGCGCGGGGCCCCCGTCATCGCGCCACGATCGTCTTCCGGCTCGCACCATCGACCGCAAACAGGAAGGCACCATGACCCGGCTCCCGCTGCGAACTCTCCCTCCGTCGGAAACGACGCCACTGGTGGACGCGTGGCTGGAGCAGCTCGGCGGCGAGCTGGTGGATCCCGCGGCTGACCGCGCGGCCATCTGCCGCCGCGCGCTCTGCGAGATCTCCTACCCGCAGTACGCAGCCAATTGGGAAACGGCGGTGCGCGACGAGAAGCTGTCGCTGCTCACTCGCTCCGCACTGCTCGCGCTCGACCCGCGCAACATTTCGCTCGAGCCCGAGCACTATGCCGACTGCGATCAGGAAAAGTTCCAGCGCGTGAAGCCGCTGCTGTGGCTCTGGTACTCGTTCGACCGAACGCCGCTCGGCGGCCAGAACGTGACCACGGGCGTGAAGCTCCGCCGCCTCCTCGCGCCGCTCATCTTCAAGCGTTGCGGGAAGAACTTCAAGGCGTTCCAGCACGTGGAGTTCTCCTACGGCTACAACATGGAGGTGGGCGATGACGTGGTGGTGCACCGCCACGTCCTCCTGGATGACCGCGGCGGGATCGTCCTCGGCAATCGGGTCTCGATCGCCGATTACGCGAACATCTACAGCCACACGCACAGCATCGTCGACCAGGTGGATGTGACGAACGCGGTCACCCGCCTGGACGATGGCGTGCGAATCACCTACCACGCCACCGTACTGGCCGGAGTGCACGTGGGTTGCGACGCCATGGTCGGCGCGCTGGCGGTGGCCACGAAAGACGTGGAGCCGCACCACGTGAACCTCGGTATTCCGGCGAAGAGCGTACGGGTGAAGCCCGCCTCGCCCACCGGCACCGGCGACTGCCTGAGCACTACCCGGGAGCGGGCGGCGGGGCCAGGCCTTTAATGTAGAGGGCCCGGAAGCGGCGCTTCCGGGCCCTCTACATAAAGGCCTGGCCCGTCAGATGACACGCAGGACATCCTCCACGGGGCCGGCATCGCCATTCCCGAGGAGCGCGAGCGCGTCGGCGAGCGCCGAACGCGAGCGGGGCCACACTAATCGCCGCGAGGCGACGTCCACCGGAAGCCATTCGTAGCGCGCGTGCTCGGGGCCGAGCGTGACCGCGCCCTCGCGCGGGAAGGCGACGAACGCCACGGCGAGCATCACGACATCGGGCCGGTGCAGGTAGAACGGCGCCACGGTGAGGTTGTACAATCGCTCGACCTCGAGCCCCGTCTCCTCCCGCAGCTCCCGCACGGCCGCGTCGCGCGGACGCTCGCCATCTTCGATGTGCCCGTGGACGGCCTCCCACGCCCCGGTGCAGCGGGTGCCCGCGGCCCGCTGCAGCACCAGGGCCTCCCAGCCCTCCGCGGCGCGGCGGAGAACGTACACATCCACGCTGGCTACTCGAGCGTCAGTCATGCCGGGCAAGGTAATCGGCGGTGAACGCCTCCGAGTACGAGAGCGCGGTACGGTGCGGGTCGTCGCTCGCGTGACTCAACGAAGTCGGGCGTCGTAGCTCCAACGGCGAAGCTTGCGCGCGCGCAGCGACGCCACGCCGCGGTGGCGCGGGTTGACCAGGATGTTGGATTCCTCCGGCACTACCACGCTCGGCACTTCGGCCAGAAGGGTGGTGGCGCCGGCCGCCCACGCGCTGCCCCAGTCGAGCGAAACGAGGCCCGCGGGCTCCGCATCCCAGCCCGCGTTCCGCCGCCGTTCGAAAACGGCGCGGGCTTCCCACTCGCTCTCGGGAGCGAGTATCTCCACCAGGTAGCGGTTCAGAGGGAGAGAGCCGGCTCCGAGATGGACGACCGTCTCGAGGCACGCGAGCGCGCGGCTCGTGGAGCAATAGACCAACGGAGTACCGCGACGATTCCATCGTCCGCCGCTGGCCTCGGCACCGCGCCCCGAAAGGTCGCTCGCCGAGTACTCCGGCGTGTCGGCAGCTATACGCCAGATTCTGACGGGCATCGCCGTGGGCATTACCGAACGTCCGAAGACGCGGAGACTTCGCCCTCCACTCTTCGGCGCAGCGGAGCGAGCGGCACGAGGACCCTGGTCGTGAGCGGGGCGACGCCGCTCACGCGTACGCGCCGGACCGCATCTGCGCGAGAAGGTCGGACACCAGCCTGCGCCCTTCCGCCGTGTCCATCAGCGCGGCCGGCCGCTCGCCACCGAGCGCCGCTACCGGCATCTCGAGCCACTCGGCGAGCCAGCGCGCCGCATCGAACCCCGCGGTGTCGCCCGACTCGCGCACCATCTCATCCACCTGCCCCACCAGCCCCGCGATCCCCAGAAGACGCTCGCTCTCGTCGGATGAGAGCCGTTGGCGCGCGCGGATCTTTCGGTCCATGGTGGCACGAGGAACGCCCATCGTACGGTAGAGCCGGTCCCGGGTGATACCCATTTCGTTCGCCGCGAACGGGAGCACTGCCGCTGGGACGCCTTCGCGCACGAGCGCGATACGCTCCATCGGTCCGAACTCGTACAGCGTCGTGAGCCGAGCACGGCCGCTCAGCACATCGTGCCAGAGCGACGAGCCCGTTGCTCGGGAAGATTTGCGGCCGGTAGCGGTGGACATCGGTTCCCCATACGGCTCGGGTTGATGCTCAAAGGATTATTTCAAATTAGTCAGTCGACGAATCCGATGCAAGACATCCACCTGCCCCTCACAGGATCCCCCACAGCTCGCGCGTCAGGTCCACCGAGAACGACCAGCGGCCGTCCCGCAGACCGCGGGCGACGTCGAAGCGCAGCAGATCGAAGAGGACATAGGCACCCACTCCCACCGACGGATACCAGCCGTGCGCGCGCTCGGCGAATGGAGCGCTGCCGGAGACGTATACCGTGTGGAAATAGGGCGACAGCGTCGCGAATCCGGGAGCGCGCCCGTACGGACCGAGCGAGATCGGGACGAAAGGCACGCGCGTGCGCCACTCGATTCGCTGGCTGGCGCCGAACGTGCCCGCGAACCGGTGATAGCCGTACCCGGGCGCGCTCACGGGTCCGCCGAGGAAGATGTAGTCCTGGGCGGGGACGTCGGGCGTACCGTCCACCGTACCGAGCGTGGTGCGCAGCACCAGTCGATCGTCGCCGATGGGGCGTTGCAGCTCCAGGTCCACGAATGCGCGGGCGTAGTGTCGTTCGCTGGTTGCGAAGCTCGTGTCGCGGCCGTCGAACCATCCCCAGCGGAGTTGCGCGCGCGCGCCGAGCTCCATTCCCCGAAACGCGAGCGAGCGCGGACGCTCGATACCGAGCGCTATCCGCTCCTCGGTGATGGACCACGCCGGCACCACCGGTTCGTAGCGCCCACTCCACGGCGTGGCGTGCACGCGCAGTCGCTCCTGCTCCTGGTGGGAGCCCTCGATTCGCCACGTCAGCCCGGCCCAGCGGCCGAGCTCCAGCGATGCGCCCGCGGCGCGTACATCGTACGGATCGGTGCGGTCGGTACCCAGCTCCTGAGCCGCGAACGAATTCACGAGCAGCGACCCCTCGACGATGTCACCCATCTCGTGGTAGTCGCGCGTCGCGAAGAGCGTGAGCGAAGGCCCGCCGCCGCGTCGCACCTCGAACGCCGCGCGCCCCTTCGCCTCGTGGTCGGCCAGACCCCAGCGCCCTCCGATGCTGGCGCTCAGCCCCGCTCCAAAGCGGAGTCGCGCGCCCGCGCCGAGCGCGAGGCCCTCCACACGATTCACGCGCACGAAATCCGAGATACGGCGCGCCGAGAGCGCGGCTCCGCTCGCGCGCCGCAGCGCCTGCGCCTGTACCAGCGCTCGCGCCTCCTCCTTGACGCGCTGCACATCCGCCTCGCTCGCGGCGCGCACGTCGGGGGGGAGCGAATCGAGGATCCGCCCCTCCCAGCGGTGGCGCGCGAGCACGGAGCGCGGCGCCTGGACTATCTCCGGGCCCGCGAAGATTCCCGGCTGAAGCCCCGTGTTCACATCGTAACAGCAGATCTCCCAGCGACCGCGGATGATCCCCCTGACCGGGAAGTCCAGCCAGCTCCCGGTGCGTCGTATCTCGATCTCCTGCCGGCGCGGGAGCCAGAACCGACCCCGAACGAGCGCATTCTCGAGCACCACGGAAATGTCCTCGAGCTGCTCATCCAGATACGCCGGCCGCGTGAAGTCGAACGCCATCCGCACTACCTGCGCCGAGGCGCGATCGATGTACAGCGCGCCGACGACGCGCGGCTCGCCCGCGTCGCGCGGGCGCACGGCTACCCGGTACACCTGCAACGTGCCCGTGGGAAGACGGAACGAAAGCGAATCGCGGATGGCGAACTGATAGTCGTCCAGCCCCCGGCGTGAGAGCGGGTGCGGCACGTCGCGCACCTCGTCACCGTCGCCGATGCGGATGACCTCCGGAAAATTGTTCTGTACGATTCCGAGATGGTCGCGATGGTACTGGATGTCGCTCGGCGCCAGCAGCGTATCGCGCCGGCCCACGATACGCTGCTTGCTCTGGTCGGGCGCGCGCCAGTACACTTCCAGCTCGAGCTCGTCGGCCTTCACCACCTTCGGCGGCTCGGTGAACCCTTCGCCCATCTGGGCCAGGAAGGTGACGTAGCCGTGCGCCCTGGCGGTGTAGTCCACGAGCGCCGTGTCGGCCAGTTGTGCCGCGCGGAGCTCGGTGGCGCGCCGGACGAGCGACATGGTGCGGGCGTCGTCCCAACTCTGGGCGGCGCCTTTCGCGGGCGCGGCGCACAAGCCTGCCAGCAACACGAGTATCGCGGCCGACTGCGCCGCGGAGAGACGAGGCATGATCGAAAAATGTCGTCGCGCGCCTCTGGCGCGGCAAGCGTGCTGCCGATGACGTACGAATACTTCAGTGCACACGCGCGGCCGGGTGCTCTCGTGCCGGTGTGGCGCGATTGCCTTCTCGACACCGACACTCCCGTAGCGGCCTTCGCCAAGCTGCGGCGCGGCCCCTTCGCTTTCCTGCTCGAGTCGGCTCCCGCCGGGGGCGAGACGTGGGCACGCTACACTTTCATGGGTACCGAACCGCGAGCCGCGTGGCGTCTGCGCGACGGCGTCGTGCACGATTGGTCACCCGAGCGCGGCTGGCACGGCGAACGCCGCCCCGACGATCCGCTGAACGACCTGCGCCGGCTCGTCTCCGCCTACGAGCCGGCGGATGCGCCCGAGCTCGGCGCTTTCTGGAGCGGCGCCGTGGGCTACTTCGGCTACGACGTCGTGCGTCTCATAGAGCGTCTGCCCGAGGCGCCGCCCCTCCCCGAGGGCCGCGACATCCCCGACGCGCTGTTCGTCTTCACACGCGCGCTGGTGACCATCGACAATCTGCATTCGCGTGTGCGCGTGGTGGTCGGCGTGCCCATCGACGATGCCGACGAGCCATCGCTGCGCAGGTCGTACGATGCCGCGCATCGCGAGATCGACGATGTCATCGGCCGCCTCCGCGCACCCGCCGTCCTCGCGCCGCTGGAGCTCGATCCATCCGCGGCGCCGGCGATCGGGAAGAGCTCGTACGAGCGCGGCGACTTCGAGCGCGATGTCGAACGCATCCGCGAATACATACTCGCCGGCGACGCCTTCCAGGTGCTCCTCTCGCGCCGCATCGACGTGCCGCTGGACTTCGACTCCACCTCGCTCTACCGCGCGCTTCGGGCCCTCAACCCTTCGCCGTACATGTACCACCTCGCGCTCGATGGCGTGGAGCTGGTGGGCAGCTCGCCGGAGCTGCTGGTGCGGGTCGCCAACGGTCGCGTGACCGTGCGGCCGATCGCGGGCACACGGCCGCGCGGCCTCTCGAGCGAGGATGACGAGCGCCTGGAGGCGGAGCTCCTCGCGGATGAGAAGGAGCGCGCCGAGCACGTGATGCTGGTGGACCTCGGCCGCAACGACGTGGGCCGCATCGCCAGCTTCGGCACGGTCAAGGTGAGCGATCTCATGACGGTGGAGCGCTACAGCCACGTGCTCCACATCGTGAGCCAGGTGGACGGCCAGCTCGCCTCCGACACGTCCACGATCGACGCGTTTCGCGCCACCTTCCCTGCCGGCACGATGACCGGCGCCCCGAAGGTGCGCGCCATGGAAATCATCTACGAGCTCGAGCCGGAACGCCGCGGCCCCTACGCCGGCGCCATCGGCTACATCGCCGCCGGCGACCGCCGCATGGACCTGGCGATCACCATCCGCACGTGCGTGATCTCCGACGGCACCGCCTCCGTTCAGGCCGGCGCGGGCATCGTCGCCGACTCCGTCCCCTCCCGCGAGTGGGAGGAGACCGAGAACAAGGCGCGGGCGATCCTCACCGCGATGGGAAGAGTGAGGGCGTCAGAGACCTGACCCCGTCGTTTGCCGTCGCTACATTCCCTCGCATGTCATTCAGGCTCGTCGGCGCTCGTGGGGAAAGGGAGTTCGCGCTGGAGGAAGGCGCGGTGTTCGTGGTGGGGAGGGCAGCCGGATGCGACATCGTGCTGGTCGACCCGACGGTATCGCGCCGCCACGCGGAGCTCGGCTGTGGACGGGACGAAGTAGCCGTGCGCGACCTCGGTTCGGCCAACGGGGTGTTCGTCGACGGGCAGAGAGTCGAGCAGGCGGTGGTGCACGCCGGCAACGAGCTGAGCTTCGGCGCCGTGGCGCTGCGACTCGTGAGCGATGAGAGCGAACCAGACGTTCGCACCGAGCCGGCGGACGGAGGGTCGAAGCCCGCCGATCCTTCGCCTTCGAGCAGCGGCGACGGGGATGAGCCGCCACCCGCCGCCGCGATCGGAGGCGGCACCGGTTCGGCTGCCACCGAGACTCCGGCCTCGGGTTCCTCCATCATCGAGCGCCGCTCGCTCATGGGGAACCTCGGCCGTCTCGCGCGCTACGTGCGAGGCGAATGGTCGGCTTCGCCCGGCGGCGGCCCACCCGCCGGCGCCGGGGAGCACGCGCCGGGCGGGGAGCACGCAGTGGAGTCGGCACGGGGGGACACCGCGCGGAAGCTCGCCATCCTCCTCGAAGTGTCGAAGGGGCTCTCCCGCGCCATCGACGTCGATGCCCTGCTGGAGAGCATGTCGCGGATGCTCTTTCAGATCCTCGACGTCGACCGAGTGGCGATCGAGCTGATCGACGAGCGGGGCCAGCTCATCCCCAAGATCGCGCGCGAGAGCGACGGGAGCACGCCGGCGGGGAAGCTGGTTCCACGCTCCATCGCGCGTCCCGCCGTGGAAGACAAGGTAGCCATCCTCTCGGGCGACGCGCCCCGCGATGAGAGATTCGGCGGCTCGTCCATCATCGCCCAGCGCGTGCGCTCGGCAATGTGCACGCCGCTCGTCGGCGGCGACGATCGCGTGCGCGGCATCATCTACGTAGACAACCTCAGCGCACCGCGCCGATTCGACGAGGACGACCTCGACTTCCTCGTTGCCTTCTCGAACATCGCCGCCGCGGCCATCGAGAACGGCGAGCTCGCCGAGCGGATCAGGCGGGACCTGCTCGTGCGCAGCAACTTCGAACGGTTCTTCACGCCGAGCCTGGCGGCACGTATCGCGAGCTCTCCCGGGGAGGTGCGTCCGGGCGGAGAGAAGCGCACGGTGGCCGTGCTCTTCGGCGACATCCGCGGCTTCACCGCGCTCGCCGAATCGATGCGTCCCGACGACCTCGCGCGACTGCTGAGCTCCTACTACCGGGTGATGGCGGAAATCGTCTTCCGGCACGGCGGTACGCTGGACAAGTTCATAGGTGATGCGATAATGGCGCAGTGGGGCGCGCCGATCGCCACGCCCGCCGATGCCGACCACGCGCTCGAGGCGGCGCGCGAGATGGTGCGCAGCCTGGCGGAGTTGAACGCACAGCTCCGCGCCGAGGAGGGCGAGACTCCCGTTCCCATCCTCCGGATGGGCCTCGGTCTGAATTTCGGCGAGGCGTTCGCCGGCTACGTGGGAGCGGAGCGGCGGCTGGAATACACGGTGATAGGTGATACTGTCAACACGGCGAACCGCCTCTGCGCCGAAGCCGGCGCCGGCGAGATACTCATCACGGGCGAGATGCATGCCGCACTCCGTGACCCACCGCCCATGACCGAGCGTGGCGCGATGGAGCTGCGCGGCAAGAGCCAGCCTACCGCCGTCTACTGCGTGCTGCCATGAAGAGCGGAGGGCGCGACGTCCCACCCACGGGGTACGAACGGCTCGTGCACGGCGACGTGGACGCCGTGGGGCTCGCGGATCTGGCCGGCCCGTTGCGCCGGGCGCTGGAAGCGGGGTCGTTCCGGGAGTACGCGGAGCACCATCCGGACGCGCGCAGGATGGAAGGGCGCGGCACGGTGTACGCCGTCCCCCTTCCAGGGAGCTCCGTCAGAGTAGTGGTACGCCGCTCCCGCCACGGCGGGCTTTTCGCTCCCATCACGGGCGAGCGTTTCCTCGGTCGTACGCGCGCACCGAGGGAGCTCGAAACGGCATTGCGCCTGGAGCGGGCCGGCGTTCCGACCCCGCGCGTCATCGCGTACGCCACCTACCCGAACCCGCCGCTCGCCCGTCGCGCGGATGTGCTCACCGCGGAGGTGGCCGGAGCGCACGATCTGGCCCACGAGATCATGGCGGCCGGCGCGCCGGAGCTGGGAGAGGAGCTCATCACGGCCACCGCGGCGCTCCTGGCATCGCTCACCGCCGCGGGAGCGCGCCATCCGGATCTCAACATCAAGAACATCCTGATACAGCGCCTCGACGGCGGCGCGGCGCACGCGCAGGTGATCGACGTGGACCGCGTCTGGTTCGACCGCCCGGGCCGCTCGCTCGTGACGCGGCGCAACCTCGAGCGTCTCACGCGCTCCCTGCACAAGTGGCGCCGCGTCCACGGGCTGCAGGTCGACGACTTCGACATCCAGTCGATCGCCGACGCCGTGCACGCCCTGGTGGACGACGCGCCCGACGCGACTTCCACCGCACTCGCATGAAGATCGGCAAGTATCTGCGCGACCCCGGCCGCGTGGCGCGAAAGCTCCGCTGGCGCCGGCTGTACGAGGGAGAACCGCGCGACGTGACGGTGGAGAGCTACAACGGTACCCTCACGTTCGACAGCCGCGACAAACTGATAGGCAAGTACCTGTACGTGGACCGTGCCTACGAGCGTCGCTACATCGAGAACGCGCTCGCGCTCCTGGAGCGGGACGGACACCTGCGACCCGCCGACCGGGGGCGCGGCACGCTGCTGGACGTGGGCGCCAACATCGGGATGATCTGCATCGCGCTGCTCGCCCACGGCCGCTTCGCGCGCGCCGTGGCGGTGGAGCCGTCGCCGGCGAATCTGCGGCTCCTCGAGCACAACGTCGCACAGAACGGGCTCCGCGATCGCGTCACGATAGCGCCGTGCGCGCTGTCGTCGGAGAGCGGAGAAATGGAGCTCGAGCTCTCCGAGTACAACTCCGGCGACAACCGCATACGGCGCGGGGCATCGGGCGGCGCATGGCGGGAGGACCGGCGCGAGGTGGTGCGGGTTCCGGTGCGCACGCTGGACGAGGTGCTCGACGAGCTGCGGCTCGACCCGCGCGATGTGCGTCTGGCGTGGGTGGACATCCAGGGTCACGAGGGCTACTTCCTGCGCGGCGCGCGCTCTGCCCTCGCGGCCGGCATTCCCGTGGTGAGCGAGTTCTGGCCGTACGGGATACTGCGCTCGGGCATGTCGCGCGGCGATTACGTGGCGACGACGGCCGGAATCTTCACGCACTTCTACCACATGCAAGGAACGACGGCCGAGAAGCTCCCGGTCGGGCGGCTCGACGCGCTCTTCGACGTGTACGCCGCGCCGAAGGAGATGTGCGAGGTGATTTTCGTGAACGACGGCGCGCGCCGCTGAGGAGCGCGGACGCGTGCCGATCTCCCTGCCTCCGGCGCCGAACATCGCGATCGTGATGATGAGCGCCATCGGCGACTCCGTACACGTGCTCCCCGTCGTGACCGCGCTCGAACGGCGCTACCCGGATGCCGCGATCACGTGGGTTCTGCAGCCCGGGCCCGCGTCGCTGATACGCGGGCACCCGTCCGTGGACGAGATAGTGGTCTTCGAGAAGTCGCGCGGAGCGCGCGCCCTGCTGGACGTGCGCAGGGCGCTCGCGGGAAGATCGTTCGATGTCGTACTGGATCTCCAGGTGTACATCAAGGCCGGCCTCGTGACCGCGCTCACGCGCGCGCCGCTGAAGCTGGGGTTCGACCGCGCGCGCGCGCGCGACCTCAACTGGCTCTTCACCAACCGCCGGATCCCCCCGCGCCCGCCCGCCCACGTGCAGGATCAGTACTTCGAGTTCCTCGCGGAGCTCGGCGTGGACCCGCAGCCGGTGGTGTGGAACCTCGGCCCCTGGCCGGAGGAGCGCGCGCGGCAGCGCGAGATGCTGCGCGACTTCCCGCGCCCCTTCGCCTCTCTGGTGATCGGGAGTACGCACCCCGAGAAGGAGTGGATCCCCGAACGGTGGGCCGAGCTGTCGGACGCGCTGCACGAACGCTACGGCCTGTCCACCGTACTCGCGGGCGGCCGCTCCGCGCGCGAGCTGGAGACGGAACGCGAGATCGCCCGCCTCGCCCGAAACCGGCCTCGCTCCACGCTCGGAGTGCCGCTGCGCGACCTCGTGGCCGTCCTCGACGCATCCGCGCTGGTGGTCTCGCTCGACACGGCGCCCCTGCACATGTCGGTGGCGCTGGGACGCCCGGTGATCTCGCTGATGGGCTACAACAACCCGAAGCGTGTGGGGCCCTACTCCCGCTTCCACGACCTCGTGGTGGACGCGTACGGCGACCCCGGTGAAGACTACCCGGTGTCGATCGCGCATCGCACCGGCCGGATGCCGCGCATCCAGGTAGCCGATGTCCTGCGGAAGGTGGAGCTCTGGGCCCGGCACTACCGGCCGCCGCGCGAGGTGGGACGCGAAGCCGAGAGTACGCGCTCGTAGAGCGCCAGCGTGCGCTCCACGACGTTCTCCATCGAGTAGCCTTTCACGCGCGAGCGCGCCCCCTCGCCCAGCCGCACGGCGAGATCGCGATCGCAGAGGACCTGCGCGATGGCCTCGCCCAAGGCGCGGGAGTCGCCGGGTGGAACGAGCAGTCCTGTTTCCCCATGGCGCACCACTTCCGGGATCCCGCCGGCCCGGGTCGCCACCACCGGCTTCCCCAGCGCCATGGCGTCGAGCAGCACCGATCCGAGCCCTTCCTCGGTGGAGCTCGACACCAGGATATCGGCCGCAGCGATGATGGCGTCCGCGTCCGAACGGTGTCCGGTGAGCCGTAGCGTACCGCCGAGGCCGAGCCTCTGGACTTCCGCCGCCACGGCGCCGCGCAACGGTCCGTCGCCCACCACGAGTGCCCGCAGCCCGGCTACCCTCTGGCCGGCGCCGGCCACCGCGCGCACGAATGTGAGCGGATCCTTCTCGCGCGCGAGCGCGCCTACCAGGACGGCCAGCGGCGCGTCGGGTGGCACGTCGAGTTCCGCGCGCGGCAGGGGCGCCACTTCACGATCCAGCGGGACGCCGCTCGGGATCACTTCTATCTCGGCGGCGCGCACACCTCCCTGCACCAGCACATCCCTCACGCGCTCGGAGATGGCGATCATCGCGGCGGCCCGCCCGTACTTCCAGCGCGTGAACGGGTTCGCGCGCAGGCGGAACTCCGTACGACGCGTGAGCACCATGCGCGCCGGCGTGCGGCGTGTCGCCATCGCCGCGAGCGCCACGGCGTGCGCGGTGTGCGCGTGCACTATGTCGACTTCGTTGGCGAGTATCGCGCGGCGAATCCAGCGGGCCGCAGCCACATCGAGCTCCGATCCCGGTCTGCACGCGATCACGTCCAGACCGGAGGCCTCGGCCCGCTCCGCCAGCGGCTGGCCCGGCCGGGCCACCACCAGCGAGCGGTGCCCCGCACGCGCGAGGCCCGCGGCGAGCCACAGCGTCTGGCGCTCGCCGCCGCGCCAGCCTCGCTCGGTGTCGATGTGCATCACGGTGAGGGAGCGGCGCATCATGGCTCGGGCGAAGCGCCGAGGGCGCGCGAGTACGATTCGATGGTGCGATCCACCGTGACGTCGATGGAGAAGTCGCGCGCGCGCAGAGCGGCGGACTCCGACATACGCGCGGCGAGCGAGGCATCCAGCAGTATCCGCGCGATGGCGCCGCCGAGCATGTCCGGATCGCCCACGGGCGTCAGCAGCCCCGAAGACTCGTGCTCCACTACCTCCGGCACGCCGCCGGCCGCCGTGGCGGCTATGGGGCGGGCGAGCGCGAGCGCGTCGATCAGAGCGCCGGGTGTGCCCTCCATTCTCGACGACAGAACCGCCACGTCACCCGCGGCGATGAGCGAAGCGTGATCGTCCCGAAAGCCGGTGAGGTGGAAGGCGTCGCCCAGCTCGAGGGCGCGAACCTCGGCCTCCACCGCTCCACGCAGATGCCCCTCGCCCACGAGAAGCGCCTGTAACGCGGGAACGCGGCGCTTGGCGACGGCAACGGCGCGCACGAACGTGATCGGATCTTTCACTTCGGTGAGCGCGCCCACCATCACGGCGAGCGGCGCTCTGCCCGCCCCCGTCACGCCGAACGCGGCCAGCAGCTCCCGCGATGCGGGAGGCGCGAGGAGGTCGAGCGGGATTCCGCTCGGCACCACGTCTACGCGCGCCGCATCCACGCCGGCTCGCACCAGCTCGTCGACGCCGGCATGCGACACCGAGATTATCCGGTCGGCGCGCGAATACTTGAGCCGACTGCCCAGGTTGCCGCGAATCGGGAAGGTGGTCCGCCTGGCGAACACTATTCGCGCCGGCGTGCCCGCGGCCGCCAGCGCGGCCATGGCCAGCGTGTGTCCCGATTGCGGGTGCAGGATGTCCACCCGCTCGCGCGCGATCAGACGCCGGATGCGCAGCGCGGTCCAGGGGCCGAGCTCCGGTATCGCGGGGTCCACGTCCACTACTTCGATCCCGCTCGCCCGGGCACGCGCGGCGAGCTCCGCACCGGGACGAAGCGCGAATATCGCCCTGCCGCCACGGCGCTCGAGCCCCTCGCCCATCCAGAGGATCTGTCGCTGGCCGCCGCGCCAGCCGGTGCCGAAATCCATGTAGACGACGGTGGGAAGCCGGCCGCCGCCGGAGATCACTCCGCGCGGGATGGCGCGCTCCACCGGAGAGGTCGCGGCCCGCTCGACCGGCGGCTCGACCGGCGGCTCGACCGGCGGCTCGACCGGCGGCTCGACCGGCGGCTCGAC
>CAZTTY010000072.1:17406-22044 GCA_964616815.1 uncultured Gemmatimonadaceae bacterium
CGGCGGAGTCGCTCCCGGCCCGCGCTTGGCGCGATCCGCCGGCGCCCTCAGCCCGCCTCCGCGCCGCCCGATCCGCCGCCGCGATACGCGGGGTCGTTGTACATCTTGAACTGCCGATAGACTTTCGGAACCACCCGCCCGCTCGCGAGATCACCGAGCAGCGATTCCAGCTCCGCCGCGAGATCATCGCGCTGGAGCTCCAGCACGGCGACTCGCTCGGCGCAGCGCGCGCGAAATTCGGCGGTGGCATCCTCGCGCTCCACCTGCTCGCGCATGTGCCAGATCTTGAGCTCCATTATGCTGATCTTGTCGGCGAGCCACCCCACCGTCTCAGCCACCGGTCGTCTCCGATGCCACGTCGGCGGCGACATCGCGGCGCGCAACCTCACCGCGCGCGCTCAACGTCGCGCGCACCTCCGCGTCTATCCGCTCTATGAGATCGTTGCGACGCTGGTTCAACCCGTCGATTTCGCGCTTGGCAGCGGCGACCTGGTGGTCGTCCTCCACGCGCGCCTTGTCCTCCTCGTGCCAGAGCGCCACGTTGGTGCGCGCGAGCTCGCTGATCAGCGTTCCGATGTTCTCGTTCATGATCCCTCCCGCAGGTCGGCGCCCGGACCGACGCCGAATGATTGGGTAGTCGATCGAACCCGGTCAGGGTTTCGTCCGCGCGCGCACTACCCGCCAGCCGACTTCACCGGCGGCCGCGCGGAGCGTGTCGCTGAAAGTAACCTTCGCGCCACGCTGCGACTCCAGGAAAATGTCACGATCGGCGGGGAGACCGCATATCGTGAAGCTCCCGAGCGAATCGAGACCCGCTTCCCCTCCTTCCACTTTCTCCGCGAGGGTTCCGCCGCGGACGGAGCCCTCGTAGCTCTTCCACCATACCCGCGCCGACGCATCGCTCAGCGGAGTGCCAGTGGCGCCATCCACGACGATGACCCGCAGCGCCGCGAGCCGTGAATCGACGGGCGAGTCCGGACACATCCTGGCCGCCAGCGATGCGCGCGACGGAACGGCCAGCGTGACGGCCGGGCTGCCGCGCGTGGTCAGCCGAACGGTGTCGGCGGGGCCGGTCACGCCGAGCGAGTCCAGCTCCCCGGTGCTCACCACCACGCTGTAGAGGCCTTCCGGGATGCCGCGGATCTCGAACCGGCCGTCACCCCCGCTCGTCGCCGAGATCGAGGTTCCCATCACGCTCACGCGCGCGCCGGGCAGCGGAGACCCGGTGCCGTCCACAACGGTCCCCGCTATCTCCCGGCGAGGCGGCGGCGCATCGCGGTCCAGAAGAACCGTGCCTCCCACCTCGCGCACTGCCCTCAGCACCAGGCGAGACGAACCCTGCACCACCAGCCCGCCGGGAAGCGTCTGCGACTGCCGCCGATCTTCGGCGATCAGCGGCATCCTGATCACCCACGCGCTCACTATCCAGCGCCCGTTGGGAAGACGGGAGAAGCGTACGAGTCCGCCGAAGTCGCGCTCGAAGCGTCCCTGCGGGAGCGAGCTGTAGGTGAACTCGATGCTCTCCAGCTCCGCCGTGGCGGCGTCCATCCAGAGAACGCCCTCGATGTCGGGCACCTCGCGCCCCTTCACCGGCTCGAAGCCGAGCCCCACCATCCGCATGCGCGTCTCGCCGCCGGCCACCACGCGAAAGCAGTGGTCGCGCAGAAACTCCTCCGACAGCAGCGCCCCGGCGTCCGGCGCGTAGAAATCGGTGGAACCATCGTCGCGCCGCACCGCGTAGCCTTCGCTCGACAGGCGCTCGACCGGGATGCTCACGAACGGGCGGACGATGTTGCCGCGGGAGCTCTCGTGGTCGGAGACGAGGATCCGGCCGTCGTCGGGATCGCGGTCGCGGGTGAACCGGGTCACGAGGCCGGAGATCGATGTTCGCGACGTGAGCATGGTGGCGGTCAGCGCTGCGCGGGCATCCTCCCACAACGCGGCGGTGCGCTCGTTGTCGCGCGGCCGTGCCACGCACTTGCTCTGACCTTCGATCCTCGTTCCGGCAAGCCTGGACACCACGGGATCCAGAACGACGTTCTCGCGGTGGGTCTCACCCACGCCGAGCGTGAAGAGCGCGCCGCGCTTCCGGCGCACGCCGATGCGCTTCGCCTCGACGAGGTAACGGCCGGCCGCGGGGGCGCCTACGTCGTAGCTTCCATCCTGGTCGGTGAACACGGTGCCGATCGTCTGCCCGCGCTCATCCACCAGGGAGACGAGCACGCCCGGAATGGCCGCCCCGCTCCCGCGTTCGGTGACTGTGCCGCGGGCGACCTGGCTCACGCCCGCCGCGAACGGCACGCAGAGCGCCAGCATGAATGCCAGCGCCGCCGGCGATATCGTCCTCATGGCTGACTCACGGCGCCTCGGGCAATGGGTCGCGCGAAGTCGTCGACGTCGCGAGCGGCGCTCGGCGTGGGTGTTCGGCGAGCAGCCGCCGTACCGGAACGAGTACCATCTGCGACGTCACTCCGCCAGTGAAGTCGTGGCCGCTGGCGAGCGCGGCCTCGCGATCGCGCAGCCGCACGAAGCGGGCTCCAGCTCCCTTCACGGCCACGGTGGTGGGAAGCCCCGGACTCCACGCCTCGCTCGGCGTGGGCCCGAATATCGTCACGCGCGGCACGCCGAGCGCGTCGGCCATGTGCGCCGGCCCCGTGTCGCCCGAGACGAACACGGAGAGCGTCGACAGAACGCCGAGGAAGCGGCGAAGTTCGAGCTGCGGCACGATCACCGCGCCCGGAACGAGCGCGCGGATGCGCTCCGCGCGGCCTTCGTCTCCGCCGGTGCGGAACACGAGCGGCGTCACGCCCTCCGCGACGAGAGCGCGCGCGACATCCGCGAAGCCATCGACGCTCCAGTCCTTGGCCGGCTCGCGCGTGGAGAGGAGCAGGCCCACGCGCGCTGCGGACGGAGCGAGGGGGGGAGCACCGCAGGCGCGAGCGTCCCGCTCGCCCTGCTCAAGCTCCTCTCCCGAGAGATGTATGCTGGGAAGCGAGTCGCCCACGGGTACGCCGGCGAGCTCGAGGAGGCGGCGGCGCTCGCGCACAACGTATTCCAGCGGCCCTCTGCGCGATCTGGCGTGCGTATACCAGAGCCGCCAGCCGCGCTTGCGCCATCCGAGCCGCACCCGTGCGCGCGACGCGCGCGTGAGCATGGCCGTGGAGAGGCTCCCCTGCAGGTCCACGGTCCAGTCGTAGCGGCGCGAGCGGACCTCGCGCGCCATCGCGCCGCGACGGTCGCCGTCGAACACGATTCGCTCGCGGATGAGCGGGTGGCCGCCCAGCAGCGGCGCGGCGGCGGGTCCCACGAGAAAATCCACGCTCGCGTTCGGGAACGCGCTCGCGACGTCGTCCAGGAGCGCCGTGGAGAGAACCACGTCACCCAGGCGACGAAGCTGGATGAACAGGATGCGGCGCGGCAGCGACGAGCTAGACGGCATGCACGTGGTGAGGGATCGATCTGAATATACATTACCTGCACGCCGACTACTTCATAGCAGCCACCCACCTCCATTGCATCATCCGCTTCCGCACGCGGGCAGCGTTCCCCTTCCACTGGGCGCCCGCATCTGCGTCGTCATGCTCAGCGCCGTGGGCGACGCGGTGCACGTGCTCCCGGTGATCAACGCGCTCCGGCGTCACGATCCCACGGTCGAGATCACCTGGGTCTTGCAACCCGGAGCGGCCGCGCTGGTGCGTGGGCATCCGGCGGTCCACGAGCTCATCGTTCTCGACCGCTCCCGGGGACGGCGGGGATTCCTCGACGTGCGCCGGGAACTGGCCACGCGACGCTTCGACGTCACCCTCGCGCTGCAGGACTATTTCAAGGCCGGCATCCTCACCGCGTTCACGCGCGCTCCCGTGCGCCTGGGGTACGATCGCGCGCGCGCACGGGATCTGAACTGGCTCTTCACCAACGTGCAGATCCCGGCGTCTCCACCCGCGCACATCCAGGACGAATACCTGGAATTCCTGCCGCCGCTCGGCGTGGCTTCCCACCCCGTCGAGTGGCAGCTCGGCCCGTGGGACTCGGAGCGCGCGGGTCAGCGCGAGCTCCTCTCGCGCTTCGAGCGGCCGATCGTATCGCTGGTGATAGGGAGCAGTCGTCCGGAGAAAGACTGGCTCGCCGAGCGCTGGGCGGCGGTAGCCAACGCGTTGTACGCCGACTTCGGGCTGCAGCCGGTTCTGGTGGGAGCGCGATCGCCGCGCGAGGTCGAAACCGAGCGGGCCATCATGGCGCGCTGCAATCCCGCTCCGGTTTCGCTCCTCGACAGCGGCCTGCGGCCGCTGGTGGGCATCCTCGACGCGTCCGCGCTGGTGATCTCGCTGGATACGGGCCCTCTCCACATGGCCGTCGCGCTGCGGCGCCCCGTGATCAGTCTCATGGGCTACAGCAATCCGCTGCGCACCGGTCCATATCGCGCCTCGCACGATCTCATCGTGAGCGCCTATGGTCCGACATCGAGCGGCGGCCGCCTCCTCACCGCCCGCCACCGCGACCGGATGTCGCGCATCACCGCGGGCGACGTACTCGAGAAAGTGGAGCTGTGGCGAGCGGGGCGAAGTGCGGGAACGGACGAGGGGGTCGGCTCTTCGACGTAGAGGGCTCGTCGGTGTGGCTCACGAGCCCTCTACGTCG
>CAZTTY010000073.1:0-21706 GCA_964616815.1 uncultured Gemmatimonadaceae bacterium
GCTCCCACCGCTCCAGCGCCCGCAGCATCGTCTCGGAGACGAGGTCCTGCGCCTCATCGCGCGAGCGCGAAAGTTTGAGCGCGAAACTGTACATCGCATCGAGATGCTCGAGTACCTCGCCCTCGAAGCGCTTCCTGCGTTCACGGGCGGTAGACTGGCTCGACGGCTCGCGCATGGCGACCTCCGCCACTCCATCCATCGTCAGTACCCCCGTCGATCCATTAGTAGCCATGCAGATCATCGATATTCCCCCTCCCGCCGTTCCGCGCCCGCCACCCCCGCGCGCGAAGTCTCGTGCAACTGGGAAGTCACGTAGCGCTTCAGCTCCGCAGCCACCCCTGCAAGTACCGTGGAATCTTTCTTTACCCTCGACATGAAGAATGCGCCCTCGAGAGTGGCGACCATGAACCGGGCTATACGCTCGGGATCGCCGTCGCCAGCGAGCCGCGACCGCGCTTCCCAGAGCAGCGCCTGGAGCTGTGCCGTCCACCCATCGAAGACAGCGTCCACCTGCTTCCTGAATCCTTCGTGCTGCCGGACCATCTCGGCGGCAAGTCCGCCGCACGGCCCCACCACGCTGCAATCGCAGCCGCGGTTGCTCTCCACCACCCAATCCAGGAAGCGCCCCAGACGCTCCACCGGATCCACCAGTGGGTCGCGCAGGATCGCCAGCCCCTCGTCGGCGAAGGCCTCGAACTGGTGCCGCAGTACCGCGTACCCCAGCTCTTCCTTGGACTTGAAGTAGTGGTAGAAGTGCGCCTTCCCACACAGCCCCGCCTCGCGGATGACATCATCCACCGAGGTCTGCTTGAACCCCCGGCTGGCCATCACGGCCGTTGCGGCGTCGACTATCTGTGCGCGGCGATCTCCCATGACCCACATATTAGGACCATCTAGTCCTAATGTCAAGCGGGCAGCACAAAAACGCCTAAATCACCTAGCCATAATATGTTATGGCGACATATGCGGGGCTAGTGACACCCGCGACATCGGCCGCGCGCATGGAGTCGTTAAGACCGTTCCGTCCATTGCCCCGCCCGCTCCCACCGCCCACCCTACCGGCGCCTACGCCGGCCGGCGTTCCGCACCTTCCGGCGGCGCGGACGGGCCTCGAGCTTCTCCACCTCCGCCGCCGTCCACGGACGGTCGAGCAGCTCCTGCAGCTCACTCAGCGTGGCTGCGCGAACCGCGCCGCGCTGCCCGCGCGTGACCACGAAGCGGAGCGGCCGGTCGAGCTCGGGAAGCTCCTCGCCCACGAGCGTTCGCGCCATCTTCTCCGGCAGACGCAGCCGGGCCACGCCCACTCCGTTTTCCACGTCGTACGCTATCGGGATCTCGCTCCCGCGCACCGCGACGTGCGACGGGAGGGCCATCAGACCGGCGCGCTCGCTCTCCCCGATCGCCGCCAGCGGATCCAGCGCGAGATCGGCCGCGCGAAAACCCGACATCGACCGGACTTCCTGATCGTCGAGCAGCCGCCGGTATTCGCCCGCCAGATCGTCGAATCCCAGCCGCGGCGTTCGCCCGCCGGATCGGCGGTACAGCTCGCGTACCTCCTCGATCGCGGAGTGATTGCGTTTCACGGCCGGATGCCGCGCCTCTCCGCGCGCCAACGCGGTCGCGAGCGCGCGACGCGCCTCGTCCACGAGATCCGGCGGAAACTCGTCCACCGCCTCGCGCTCGCGGCCGAGCTCGAAGCCGTAGTACTCCAGCGTCCTACGCACCGCCAGCGGGTGACTCTTCCGATGAGGCTCGTACACGAGCTCCGGAGCGCCGTACGTCGCGTAGCGCTTGATCCTGTCGAACGCGATCTGCGTTCCCTCTATCGACGCGCGTGGGATCCCGAAGCGATCCGCGAAATAACGCAGCGATCCCGCCACCGCGCCCGAGCTCCCGCACACGCTCGTGCGCGACACGCGCGCCTCCTCCCCGGTCGCCGTACGCTCGCCTATCACCAGATCGAACGGCATGATCCGCGCGAGCAGCTCCGTGAACCGCCCCAGCACGCGATCGTCGGCGTACGGCATCTGCTCCGGCAGCGTGAGCCCGAGCGATCGGTAGATGCTCGCCATGCCGAGCGCCGCATCCTCCACCGCCTTCACCAGCGCCCCACGCTCCTCCGCCCACTCGAAGACTCCATCATCGAACAGGTGGCGCGGCAGACCGTACACCTCGCCTATGTAGCCGTGCAGGCGGTACGCATCGGCGTAAAGGTTGTACGCCGTGAGATGGTCGCTCCCCGGTACGATCACGCCCTCCAGATCGCGCTCGTCGCGCGTCATCCTGTGCAGCGACTCTATCGACGCCGCCACCGCCAGGTAGGGCACGAGATCATCTTCGCCGTGCACTATCAGCTCGGCCCACGCGCGTTCCACCGGGAGCGACTCCACCTGCGCGCCGTACGCCGAGAGCCGCCCCTGCTCGATGATCCCGCGACTCTCGAGTAGTCGCACCGCCTCGCGATACGCCGCACGGTCGAGTGGCACGGGCAGATCCAGCTCGTCGGCGCGAACGCCGAGCGCGGCGCAGGTGAGCGCCACACGCTCCGAATCTCCCGCGAGCTGGAACTCCGGCTCGGTTGGAGTGAGCGAGTCGAAGTCGATGTGCCGGTCGCTCAGGATGAACACGCGACCTCCCTCCACGCGCCCGTGCACGCGCCCGGCCATCTGCAGGATCTCGTTCGCGCCGAGGTGCAGCCTGGTGAGCACGTTCTTCCCGCCTTCGATGATGTTCGTGAAGCGCGTGTCGTCGATTACTACGGTATCGAGCCCCTGCACATTGAGCGCGCTCTGACCAGCCGCCGTCATCGCCAGCAGATACGGCTTCCGCGCCTCGCCGGAAAGGAATGGACGGATGACGCTGATCGGCTCGCCGCCGTGGTAGAACGCCGTGCTGATGCGCGGCCAGCGATGCTCCACGTAGTCGGCTACCTCCTCCACGCCGGCGCGCGTGGGGAGAAAGACGCCCACGCCACGCCGCTCGCGCTGCACCTTGGCGAGAAACCGCTCGTCGAGGAACGCCAGCGGCGGCCGGTTGATGACGCGCACGCTCGCCGCGCGCGCCGGATCGAAGGCGTATGTCTCGAGCACCGCCGCCGAGCCGAGGTAGCGCGCGTAGAACTCCGGGTCCACCGTGGCCGACAGCCAGACGAAGCGACAGCCCACGCGCTTGCCGAGCGCGAGACAGAGCTCGAGCTCCGCGGAAGTCTGGTGGATCTCATCCACCACCAGAGTGTCGTGCCTGGTGATGTCGCCATCCTGGAACCACCGGCGCGCGATCCCGGTGGTGACGATCACCACGTTCCAGGATGGCGTCTCCGGCGTGGCCTCCCGCTCGCGGTTGACTACGCCGACCGCGAGCTCGGTCTTCGAGAGGATCGTCTCGGAGATCGGACGGATGGCGAGGGTCTTCCCGGTCCCGGTGCCCGCCACGATTCCAAAGCCCTTGCCTTCCGATGCGAGGCGCCTGATCTCGGCGCCGTGCTCTCTCTCCAGAAGCGTCTCGATGTGCAGGCCGAGCGCCAGCTCGATGGTCTCGCACGCCGCCCTGGTAGGAGCGATTACGACTATGCGTCCGGTGTGCGGCTCCGCGGCCAGAAATGCCTCTCGATCGGGTGGCAGGTATCTGTCGCGGATGTCGCGCATGGGCAGGTATGGATCGAGGTGGAAGTGCCGGGGTACCCCCGTAGCCGAGTGCAGGAAGTATACGGGCGTGGCATTGGGTCGTCCGGACGACAGCGCGGACGAGCTCCGCTACGGCTGGATACGCGAGCTTCGCGCGGCGGGCTGAGGACGGTGCGGGCGTGGAGTCGCCGCGCGCGGCTGCCGCGTGCGCGGCTGAGCGCTCCTGGCCTCCGGGCGACGCTCCGGGCTCCCGGGCTCGGGCCGCCTCGCGGCGGGTTGCCGGGCCGCCGGGTCGCGCCGTGTCGCGGGCGCGGGTGCGGCGGTATCGCGCGTACGGACCGGCCTCGGATCGGGCGGCGTGTCGCCGTCGCGGCGCCCGGCCGGCTCCCGCTCGCTGTCGCTCGCCTTCCCACGTTTGTTCACCAGAGGCAGCGCGCCCGGAATGCGCACCGGCGCGCGGTCGCCGTCGCGTAGCTCCTTCCCGAACACCACACGGGCGTTCGGCGGGCGGCGGCGGATGGCGGTGGAACAATCCGTCGGCGCCGGCTGGCGCGCGGCCGGAACACCGTCTATCCAGATCCTGCACATACCCGGCGGGGGCCGGTGATCCGCCGGGACCTCCCCCGTGTCCGCCGGGTTCCGCCCACCCTCGACGCCCTGCGCCGCCAGCGGCATGGCGGCGGCGAGCAATAGGGTGAGCAACATGCGAATCATCTATCCTCCGGATACGAGCGGAATTCAGCGCCTCTCGAAGTGCACGCCAGGTGCCATGGCGACGCCCCCGCAGTGTAGCTGTAACGTTATGCTAATCAACACGTTGCCAAACGGATCGTTGGCGGGTACCGAACGGTGTCCCCGGCGTTGGACAGCACATTCCGGGATTTCGGACCCCTCCATCAATCCCCGAACGATATGCCCGTGGCGCGGGCCGTCAGCACGATGTCTCCGGTGGGATCCACCCGCTTAGTGGTCGTGAGCACCTGGGCGATCGGTATCGTGACGATGTGCGGCGACTGGAGGGCAACCATGTGGCCAAACTTCCCGTCCGCCACGGCGCGTACAGCGGCGCCACCGAAACGGGTGGCCAGGAGGCGGTCGTAGCCAGTGGGCATCCCGCCCCGCTGCAGATGCCCCAGAGTGAGCGAGCGGCACTCCTTGCCGGTCCGGCTCTGCACCTCGCGGGCGATCTTGTTGGCTACGCCTCCCACGCGCCGATCCTGCCCCGGGAGCGACTCGCCTATGCTCGACTCCTCTCCGCCCACCGGGAACGCCCCCTCCGCGGCCACCACTATCGAAAAATGCCGCCCCGCGCGATCGCGGGCGGCGATCTTCTCGCACACTCGCTCGATGTCGTATGGTATCTCCGGGATCAGAATCACGTCCGCCGTACCCGCGAGACCGCTGTACAACGCTATGAATCCGGCGTGCCGACCCATCACTTCCAACACGAGCACCCGGTCGTGGCTCTCGGCCGTAGTGTGCAGCTTGTCTATCGCCTCGATCGCGGTGCCCACGGCCGTGTCGAAACCGAAGGTGTTGACCGTGCCGCTCACATCGTTGTCGATGGTCTTGGGCACGCCCACGATGTTCACGCCGCATTCGAAAAGACGCTGCCCGATGGCGAGCGAGCCATCGCCGCCTATCGTGATGATCGCATCGATGCCGAGGTCGCGCGCGCGCGCTATCAGCTCTCCCGAGCGATCGATCTCCACGATCGTTCCATCCGCCTGACGGACGGGATAGTGAAACGGGTTTCCACGATTCGTGGTGCGGAGGATCGTGCCACCCAGGTGGGCGATCCCGCGAACGGATTCGCTGCCGAGCGGAATGACCTCGTCCTCGCCGAGCAGGCCGGCGTACCCGCGCTTGATGCCGAGCACCTCCCAGCCGCGGTTGACGGCCGAGAGCACGGCTGCTCGTATCACGGCGTTGAGACCGGGGGCGTCGCCGCCGCCGGTGGAAATTGCGATGCGCATGGGAAATTGACACTGCATGGGAGCGGCCGCCGCGGGCCGGACCGGAGAGGAGCGCGGCCGTGCGACGAACGGTGCTAAAGCTACTGCTTCCGGATCGCCTTTGCCGAGGAGCGCGAGCGGGCGGCCGGGAGAACGCTCGGAACGACGGAGCGCGCCCTCGCTCCGGGCCTTCCGGATTGCTCGGGTTGGGAGCGCAACGCTTCGGTAATGGAAGCGGCGGTTCCGGGTGCTATATAACCCCCGCATTCGACGAGGGGGAAGCATGCAGCTCTACAGGAAGGGGCATACGCTGATCGAGCTCGCCGTCACGCTGGCTATCATGGCGATACTGCTGAGCATGGCGTCGCCACGCCTCGGTACGTTGACCGACCGCGCATCGGTGCGCAGCGCGGCCACGGAGATCGCCGCGATACTCTCCACGGCGCGGCGCACGGCCATGCTGCACTCGGCGAGTGCCATGGTCGTGATCGACGAGGCGCGCTCCACGGCGAGCGTGATCGTGGGCACCGACACGATTCTCGCGCACGCTGCCGGCAGCGAGCTGGGCGTGAGCATCACCGCCACCCGCGACACGGTACTCTACGGCCCGAGCGGCCGCGGCTGGGGCGCGAGCAATACGTCGATAGTTCTGGAGCGGGGGCACTGGTCGGACACGATCTTCGTGTCGCGGCTGGGGCGGGTGAGATGAATGGTGTCGGGTCCTCGATCGGGTGACTCGGCGGCGACGTGGCCGAGTCACCCGGTCGAGGACCCGACGCCGTCGTCTACCCGAAGAAGCCGGGCAGATTCGGACGCGCCATGATCTGTCCGGCGAAATCCGAGAGGCGCCCCAGATACGTCGCCAGCTCGCCATCGAGCCGAGGCACTACACGCCTCAGCTCGACGTAGCAGGCGCGCAGCGCGCCGTTCTCACGCGGGGAGAGGAGGCCGGTTGCCAGGTACGCGTCGATGCACTCGCTGGCGGTCGTCACCAGGAGCTCCACGTCCACCTGCTCGTCCACGTCCCGGAGCCCCTCGGGTACCGGAGCTCCGGCGAACGCGGCCCAGCGCGTCCGCAAGGTTTCGATCGTGCTCATGTGTAAGCGACGCTGTCGGGTCCTATTGTAGAGATGGCGCCGCCCACGGCGGCGCCATCTCTACAATAGGACCCGACAGCGTCGCTTACCACTGGCCGCCTTCCGAAGCCGGCCTGCCGGCCCCATCATAACCACCGAAAGTTGCCGCGGGCGCGAAGGGAGCGCCCGCGGTGGGGCGCAGCCCAAGGCGGTGCATGAGCTCACCTATTCATTACAGGAGATTCGTATGGCACAGCGAATTCGGCGTTTCGGCGTGGGGCAGACCGCCAAGGTATTCGGGATCCTCTACGGCATAATGGGGCTGATCTTCGTACCGATTTTCGCGCTCGTCGCGACCTTGGCGCCCCAGGAGGAAGCGGTCGGCTTCGGATTCGGCCTCGCCATCGCGCTCCCGGTGATGTACGGCGTCATAGGCTTCGTCTCGGCCGCCGTAGGCTGCGCGATCTACAACGCGGTGGCCGGATGGGTGGGTGGTATCGAAGTGGAGCTCGACGTCGAAACCGCGTGAACGGCGGGTTCACGTCTTCCGCACGTATGGAAAGCCCGGCGCCGCCGCCGGGCCGTCCATGCGCGAGGCCCGACCTGGACGTTTGCCTTCTCCCCTCCCCCCTCCACCCGTCGCCCATTACCTTGCCTTGGTTAGCGATTCGAGTCCGCCCAGCGTGACTCTGAAGCACACCCTTTCCACGACCACATGCGCTTCGAGCACCCCGGCGACGAGGTCCGCGGACCTCGGATATCGAACTTCGCTGCCTGCGTCGCGCGCCGGCTGGCCGGCGGAGTGCGCCACCCCAACCACGCGTGAACGAGTTCACTCCGAGAGAGTGGGCGCTCATCCTGGGTGGCTCCAGCGGCTTCGGTCTCGCCACGGCGAGGGCGCTGGCGAGCCGGGGGATGAGCGTTTGCGTAATCCACCGCGACCGGCGCGGCGCCATGCCCCGCATAGAGGCGGCCTTCGACGAGATTCGCTCGCACGGCGGCGGATTTCTGGCGCTCAACATCGATGCGCTGAGCGCTGAAGGTCGGGCCACCGCGCTCGACTCGCTGGCCGAGTCGATGGCACCGGAGGGGAAGGTGCGCATGCTGCTCCACTCCATCGCGCTCGGCAACCTCAAGCTGGTGGCGCCGGTCGCTCCCTCCGTGGCGGACGAGACCGACTACGGCGAGGCGCTGATCGACGACGAGGACATGGCGCGCACGATTTACAGCATGGGCACGAGCCTGCTGAGCTGGGTGCAGGACGTCTTCGCGCGTCACCTCTTCGCCGAGGATGCGCGCGTGTTCGGACTCACGAGCGAAGGGAATCAGGTGGCGTGGCGCGGCTATGCCGCCGTCTCCGCCGCGAAGTCGGCGCTGGAATCTGTGTCTCGCTCCATCGCGGTGGAGTTCGCGCCGTACGGTATCCGCTCCAACATCCTCCAGCCCGGGGTCACCGATACGCCCGCCCTGCGCGTCATACCGGGGAACGACCGGATGCGCGAGGTCGCGGAGCGGAGAAACCCGTTTGGACGTCTCACGCGTCCCGAGGACGTGGCGAATCTCATCGCGCTCCTCTGTCGTCCCGAAGCCGCCTGGGTCAACGGCGCGATTATTCCCGTGGATGGGGGCGAGCGGATCGCTCCCGCCTGACGCAAGGCAAGGAAGAAGGAATGTTACAGATACACGGGGTCGGTCACTTCCACCCCGAGAACGTCATCGACAACGCATTTCTGGAGTCGCTCGACATCGGAACCACGGATGAGTGGATCCTGGAAAGGGTGGGCATCCGCGAACGCCGCACGGTGCTCTCGCTCGACTACATCCGCGAAACCCGCAACGCCGATCCCCGTGCCTCGTACGAGGCCTCCGCGTATACCAACGCGCAGACCGCGGGGCGCGCGGCACGCATGGCCATCGAGCGCGCCGGGCTCGAGCCCGGCGACATCGGGATGGTGATCGCGGGCGGCTGCTCGCCTCAGTATCTCACCCCGGCCGAGGGATGCACGGTCGCCGCGGAGCTCGCGATCCACGCGCCGGCGTTCGACGTGAACTCCGCCTGCTCCACCTTCGTGGCTCAACTGAACTTCCTCGGGAAGATGCGCCCGGAAACGCTTCCCGACTTCATTCTCATAGTGAGCGCGGAGAACAACACGCGCGTGGTGAACTACTCGGACAGGGCGACGGCCGTGCTCTGGGGTGACGGGAGCAGCGCCGCGGTGGTGTCGCCGCGGGTGCCGGCGCGCGTCGCGGTCCGCAGAACTACTTTCACCTCGGATCCCGCGGGGTGGGACAACGTGACCATCCCGACCGGTGGTTTTTTCGAGCAGGATGGTCCGGCCGTGCAGCGCTTCGCGATTCGCAGGACGGCGGCCACCGCCGAGGAGCTCCTCGCCAAGCGCGATGAAGACCTCGACGTCGAGCCGTGGTTCATCGGCCACCAGGCCAACCTCTCGATGCTGCGCTCCGCGGCCACCCGCGCTGGAGTGGCCGAGTCGCGGCACCTCTTCAACGTGGACTGCTTCGGGAACTGTGGCGCGGCAGGTGCACCAGGAGTACTCTCGCAGTACTGGGATCGCTTCTCGGCGGGCGACAGACTCGCGCTGGTCGTGGTGGGCGCCGGCCTCTCGTGGGGCGGCGCGCTGATCACGTTTTCCGGGGAAGAGACGGAATGAAATACGCGGAGTACCTCGCCAGAACCAGCTTCTCCAAGGAAGAGCTGCTCGCCATCGCGTGGGGCACGCTCGTCGACGATCCGCCGTCGAAGGACTTCGGTGTTCTACCCGCTCCGCCGCTCCTCATGTTCGACCGGGTCACCGAGATCCGGCGCGACGGCTCGCGCGGCGCGATCGTGGCCGAGCAGGACGTACGCTTCGACGAGTGGTTCTTCCAGTGCCACTTCCGTCTCGACCCCGTACAGCCGGGATGTCTGGGGGTGGACGCGGTGTGGCAGCTCCTCGGGCTGTACTGCTCGGCCGCGGGGTCGAAGGGTATCGGGCGCGCCCTCGGCTGCAAGGAGATCGAGTTTTCGGGTCAGATCCGCCCGTTCGATCGCGTCGTCCGCTACGAGATCGACGTCCGGCGCTACGCGGAGCTGAAGAGCAGCGGAACCGCGCTGGCCGTGGGCACCGGGCGGGTCTACGTCGACGACGAACACATCTACACCATCACCGATGCCAAGGTGGGGATGTTCGAGGGAATCCGCTATTCCGACTATCCGGCGCGCTCGGCCAACTCCACCGGCGGAGTGATGAAGCGATGAGCGGCGCCGGCGCAGGTGATGGAGCGGCCGGCGGAAGGGTACTCACGCCGCGCGAGGTGCTCGCGCTCGTGCCCCAGCAGCATCCCTTTCGCTTCATAGACGAGATCACCGGGCTGGATGAGAATCGAATCGAAGGGCGTTACACTTTCAGGAAGGACGAGAGCTTCTACGCGGGGCACTTCCCGGGTATGCCGCTCACGCCCGGGGTGATCCTGCTCGAGACGATGGCACAGACAGGCGTCGTGGCGCTCGGCATCTACCTGAAGGCGCTCGATGTGGGTCCGGAAGAGCTGCCGCGCTGGCGCTCGATATTCACGGACGCGGAGGTCGAGTTTCTCGGCCGAGTGCTCCCCGGCGAAGAGGTGATCTGCCGGGGCGAGAAGATCTTCTGGCGGCGCAACAAGCTCAGGTCGAAGGTGGAGATGACGAAGCCCGACGGGAGCGTCGTGGCCGCCTGCACACTTTCGGGATTGGGGATCAGAATTGGATAGGCGAGTAGTTGTCACCGGCCTCGGCGTGCTCGCGCCAAATGGTCACGGGCTCGACGAATTCGAGCGCGCGCTGCGCGAAGGACGCTCCGGGATACGCTTCTACGAGAAGCTCCGGGAGCTGAAGTTCGGCTGCCAGGTGGGCGGCGCGCCGCAGGGCGTGGAGGAGATCAAGGAGCGCTACTTCAGCGAGGAACAGCGCTTCTCGATGAAGTCCACCGTCATCTCCTTCGGGGCGATCGCCGCGGTCGACTGCTGGAAGGACGCCGGCTTCGAGGTTCCGGCCGACGCCTCGGGCGAACCGGACGTCGACACGGGCGCCATCATCGGCACCGGCGTGGCCGGGATAGACCTGATGTGCGGCTACGCAGGTCCCACGATCGACGCCGGGCGCGCGCGGCGGATGGGGAGCACGATAGTGGAGCAGGTGATGTGCAGCGGCGTGAGCGCGCGTGTGGGCGGGCTGCTCGGGCTCGGTGGCCAGGTGTCCACCAACAGCAGCGCGTGCACCACGGGAACCGAAGCGGTCGTGGAGGCGTACTGGAACATCCGCGCCGGCCGCGCGAAGCGCATGCTGGCCGGTGGCGTGGAGGGAGAGTCGCACTACACGTGGGGATCGTTCGACGCGATGCGCGTGCTCGCGGCCAACCGCAACGACGAACCCGAGGAGGCTTCGCGCCCGATGAGTGCGAGCGCGTCGGGCTTCGTCCCCGGCTCCGGCGCCGGCATGCTGATGCTCGAGGACCTCGAGAGCGCGCTCGCTCGCGGCGCGAGGATCTACGCCGAGATCAGGGGCACGAACGTGAACAGCGGCGGCCAGCGGCAGGGCGGGAGCATGACGGCGCCCAATCCGTTCGGCGTACAGCGGTGCATCCGCGCGGCGCTCGATTCCGCCGGGATCCGGGGCGAGGAAGTGGACGCCATCAACGGCCACCTCACCGCCACGATGGCCGACCCCCGGGAGATCGCGAGCTGGCAGGCCGCCCTCGGAGTCGCGCCGGAACGCTTCCCCCCGATCAATTCGACGAAATCCATGATCGGGCACACGCTCGGTGCAGCCGGAGGGATAGAATGCGTAGCTTCAGTGCTGGAGCTCGATCGCGGCTTCGTGCACGGCTCGCTCAACTGCGAAGACCTGCACCCCGAGCTCGAGCAGTATGCGGCCAGCATCCCCCACGAGACCAGGGAGATGCAGCCGCGAATCGTGGCGAAGGCGAGTTTCGGCTTCGGTGACGTGAATGCGTGCGTGATATTCGGGAAGTGGGATTCCCCTGACGACAACTGAGAGGAGCAACCTGAAATGGAGCACCAGGAGACGTTCGACAAGGTCATCGGCATCATCAAGCCCTTCGTCAAGAATACCGACAAGCTTACCGGTGCCGACGAGAACACCCGGCTCCTCGAGGATCTCGGTGTGAACTCCGCCCGGCTGGTGGACATCGTGCTGGCGTTCGAAGACGAATTCGACATCGCGATCGACGACGAGGCGGCAGACCGCGTGCGTACGCTGGGCGACGCCGTGACCGTGATACGGGAGCAGAAGCAGTAGGCTCCTTCGGTGGAATCGATAGCACGCCGCGACAAACGCACCCTGGCGATGCAGCGCCGGGTGTCCTTTCTCTTCTTTCCGATCGTCGCGCCTACCGCGCTCTTCTGGGCGCGTGTGATCAAGCGACTCTCGGTGCGCGATGCCGACATCGTCCGGGCGCGCTTCGCGAAGCTGGTGGAAGCGGAGCCCGGGCCGATTCTCATCTGCTCCAACCATCTCACCCTGCTCGACACGATCATCCTCGTGTGGGCGCTCGCCCCGCTGCACGACTATCTCCGGCACTACTCGCGCTTCCCGTGGAGCGTGCCGGAGAAGGCCAATTTCTCACGTACCTGGTTCTGGCGCGTGGCGTCGTTCCTGGGCAAGTGCGTGTACGTGACTCGCGGCGGCCCTCGCGAGGAGGTGAAGCGCACGCTGGGGAAGATCGCCTGGCTGTTGGAGTCGGGCGAGCTGGTGTCGATCTTCCCCGAAGGAGGCCGCAGCCGCACGGCGCGCGTGGACACCGAGAACTTCACGTACGGAGTGGGGCAGATTCTGCAGGTGGTGCCCGGAGCCAAGGTGTTGTGCGTCTACATGCGGGGACGATTGCAGGAGGGCTACACCGACTACCCGCACACCGGCGACGAATACGCGGTGGACCTGCAGATGCTCCATCCCACCACCACGGCCACCGGCCTGCGCGGCGCTCGCGATCTGGCCACCCAGATCATCCACAGGCTCGCCGAGATGGAGGCCGCGTACTTTGATCGGGAACGACCTGGTAGACCTCTGCGCGCGTGAGGCGTCGGGAAAGTCGGGCGACGCGCGCTTCGTGAGGCGGGTATTCACGGCGCGCGAGGCCGAGCTCATAGCCGGGGCCGCGAACCCGGATCGCGCGCTCTGGACGCTGTGGGCGGCCAAGGAAGCTGCCTACAAAGTGGCGCGGAAGCTCCGCCCCGACGCCATCTTCGCGCACTCGCGCTACGAGGTCACGGTCGACTGGCGGGAGCTTCAGGCACGAGCGCCGGCGAGCTCGCCGGCGCCGCGGGGCGAGGTGCGAGTGCGCGCCATCGACGGGCTCGACGGCGCCCGCTTCCCGGTCGAGTGGCGCCTGTCTTCTTCCTTCGTGCACTGCGTCGCGCTCGACGCCCGCAGCGACTTCCATTCGCTGCGCATTGCGATCTCGGAGCGCGATGCCCCCGCCGCGCTACCGGGGCTCTACGAGCCGAGCGAGCGGGAGCGGGCCTCGGTTACCGAGGCCCGCTCCGGAGAATCGCTCGCGGTACGGCGCCTGGCGCGCGCGCTGGCCGCCGAGACGGGTCTCGGCGATGTCGAGATCGTGCGCGAGCGGAACGGAGCGGGATTCGGCCCTCCCCGGCTCTATCCGCGCGGCGGTGAAGCGCCCATCTCCGGCTGGGACATCACGCTCTCCCACGACGGCGCCTACGCCGCCGCCGTGCTGGGAACGACGGGTCAGGTATCTGACGTAGATGGCGCGTGAGCGACGCTCACGAGCTATCTGCACAAAGTGCCTGCCCCCGTCGTTCACCCCGCCACCATTCGCCAGAGCGGCGTTGCGCCCACGAAGAGGTAGCCGATGACCACGTGCGAGATCAGTACGCCCGCGAGCGTACGATCGCGCTCGTACTGAACCCCCCAGACCAATCCGGGGATGATCATTACAAGGGCCGTCGTCGTACCGAACGGAAGGTGGCTCAACGCGAATGCCACGGTCGAACAGAGTACCGCGATCGATGAAGGGAAACGGGCGCCCTCTGCCAGATAGCGCGCACCGTTCTGGAAAACCCCGCGAAACAGCAACTCCTGCAGCGGAACAGCGAGGACCACGTACGCGGCGACCTGCGGATCGCGCCATGCGCCGAGCGCTGCGCGCGCGAGCTCAGGAAGCTCCAGCATCCCCGCCACCTGGAGTGCGAGGAGCATCGCTGCCGCGAGGAGCGCGCACGAAACGGTCGCCGAGTGTACCGAGCGCCGCCCCCCGCGCCAGGTGAGGCCGAAGAACGACGGCGGGAATCTCGACGCACGGATCACGAAGGCCGTGGCCGGTATCAGCACGGCGACCGCGATCCAGTACGCCACATCGCTCCGCCCCACGCTTCTCACGGACGCCGCCAGGATCAGCGCATAGACCGCCGCCGCGGCAAGCGCGAGTCGCACGAACCCGCGGCGCTCCGGCCCGTCGGCCGGCGCGGATAACGTCATCGGCCGGGCATCTCGTGGAGCGCGGGGCTCCGCGCGAGTCCCGCCTTCACGCCGCCGCGCTCACTTCACCACTTCGTAGCAGTTCACGCGTCTGTAGAGGCACGATCGCTCGGCGAGCGATGCCGTCGTCGAGAAGGGTTCGACCAGCCGGAAACGGTCGCCGAAGCCGATGGAGTCGACTATCGTGCTGTCCTCGACCGTACGGCAAACCACCTTCGCCCCGGGAGCAGCCGCGCGATGCACGGCATCGAAGAGCGCGGTGCGCCCCTCTTCGCCGATCCAGTCGACCACGTCGCTGAGACAGAAATGCGTCCAGCGCGTCTCGCGGCCCTCGCGCAGCCTGTCGAAGAGGATGGCGTGCCGGTAGCACACCTCGGTGGCCGCGTGGAGCATGCGATCGTGGAACTCCGGTCGCAGATACAACGGCAGCGCGCGTGGCCGCTCGTGATTGAAACCGCCCGTCACGATATGCCAGGCTATCCAGTTCTCCTCGAGATCGGTGCGCGCCAGCCGCGACGCGAACTCGATCACGCCATCCACCACATCGTCCGAGCCCACCGCGCGGAGGTTGCGCTCGCGCTGCGTGTAGTTGATCCCGGCCGCGAGAATCGACAGCGGTGACCGGATGAGCGCGCCCAGCACCGGACCGCGCATGCTCCGGGAGAGCAGCTCGCGCACTTCACCGCTGCGATCTTCGGCCGGCTTCGCGTTCAGCTCGCGGAGGTACTCTTCCGTGAGCGGCCAGAAAGGCCGCACGATATCCAGGTTCCGCGCGTAGAGTCCGTGCGAGTAGAAGTCCTTGCGGAACATCCTCCAGCCGGTAGCCCAGTAGCTCGACAGTGAGGGCGGGAGATCCCTGGTGAAGCGCTCGATGGTACGGCGCGGACTCGGGTGGCGCCCCCGCGCGAGCAGCTCGTGAAATTCCTCGTACGACGCCAGGCCGCGCGCGACGTTTACCTTGAGCGCCGTGACGGCAAGGTGCTTTCTGTTGAAGTCGACGACGTCGATGAGCGCGGGCGACGAGGCGAGCATCGCCGCCACACCGCATCCGGCGCCGCCGACCGTGAAGACGCGGCTCGACTCGTCCAGCGCCAGGAATTCGAGGTCCTTCTCGTTGTCCTCGAACAGGATGGTATATACGAGGATGCGCGAGAAGAGCGAGCCGAACACGCGGTCCGCCATCCGTTGCCGCGGACGCGACTCCGGCGTCTGGCGTCGTCTCCAGCGCGTTGGCCGGTTTCTCCTCGCAGCGGTGGCCTCGCGCGAAGCTGCTCCGGCGTATTCGGTGCGATGCCCGACGCCCGACAGGGCGCCGCGCTCGCGGAGTTCACGGCGTGAGCGATGCAATTATCTGTGTGTGTGGTGTGGGACCGACTCATGAAAGACGAATCGCCCGGTCGATCGAAACCGTGCTGACGACTTTCGAGGGTATTCGTCGACCTCGCGAAGCATCGCGACCAGCGGGACCGGCGCGTACCGCAACCGGAAATGGATCATGGACCCGACAGCGCGCGCAGCGCACCGCGCATTCCTGAATGCGTACTACCGCAACGTCCGATACGTGTACGACGCCACGCGGAAATACTACCTCTTCGGCCGCGATCGCGTGCTGCACGAGCTGCTCGATGAGCCCTGGAGTACGCTCGTGGAAGTGGGCCCCGGCACCGGGCGCAACCTCCGGCTGCTGTGTGCCCGCCGGCCGCGCGCGCGCTTCGGCGGAATCGAGGCGTCCGACGCGATGCTCGACCTGGCGCGAGAGCGCTGCTCCGGCATGCGCATCGACCTCGGCTTCGCCGAAGACGCCGACTACACGGCGCTGCTCGGCGCACGGCCGGAGCGCATTCTCTTCTCGTACTGCCTGTCGATGGTTCAGGACGCCGAGCGCGCCCTGCAGAACGCCATGCGGCAGCTCGCTCCGGGGGGGAAAGTGGTAGTGGTCGACTTCGGCGACATGCGCGGACTGCCCATCTTCGCCGGCTTCATGCGCCGCTTTCTCGGTGCCTTCCACGTCGAACCGCTCGAACCCGAGCTCCTCGAACGCCACGGCGCGCAGCTCCGCTGGGGGCCGGGCCGCTACTATCTGACGGCCGTCATGGGGGGCGGGTCTCCAGCGTAGAGGCTGACTCCCCCGCGGTGGCGCCCCGTCATGCGCAGGAGACCCCGGACACCCCCCTCGCGCGCCAGCGAGGGTTGCGCACCGGGCGCGGGGTGATCAGCATCCATGTCCATCTAGATCCGCATCCCACCCTCGAGGCTAGCATGGACTCTCCTTCCAATTCCTATCTGCTGATCTTCCGCGAGACTACTCCGGAGCGCTACGAAGCCATGTCGCGCGACGAACGCCGCCGCGCGCTCGCCGACTGGAATGCCTGGTGCGATGACCTCGCCGCCCGGGGCAAGCTGCGCGATGGCCACCCGCTCCTCCCGGCCGGACGGTTGGTGTCTCGTTCCAGCACGGGCGGCAGGACGGACGGCCCTTTCGCCGAGGCGAAGGAGCTGATCGGCGGATACTTCTTTCTCGAAGCGGAGAGCATGGATGAGGCCGCGGCGATCGCCGGGGAATCGCCGAATCTGAAGCACGGCATGACAGTCGAAGTGCGGCCGGTCGCCGAAGGATGCCACCTGGCCCGCTCGCTCGGCCTGCGCGGGATGCGGGAACCGGAGGAGGCGGCGTCGACATCATCCGGAGACGGTGTGGCCGATCGAGGGCAGCCGCGGCTCCGTACTTCCCACATCTCACCGGGAGATCGCCAATGACCACTCCAGCCATTCAGCTCGACGAGTTCGACCAGGAGATGGCGACCACACGCCGGCTTCTCGAGCGGGTCCCGTACGACCGGGGAAGCTGGAAGCCTCACGAGAAGTCGTTCCCCCTCGGCTTCCTCGCGCAACTCGTAGCCTGGATGCCGGAGTGGATCGCGAATTCCCTGCGCGAGCCGGACCGCGACCTGGCCACATCCGAGGGTTACAGCTTCCAGAAGACGGAAAAGCTCCTGGCCGACTTCGACCGGCACGTTGCCGTCGCGCGCGAGGCGCTGGCTTCCGTCACCGGCGATGCGCTGGAAGAGGAGTGGATGCTGCGGCACGGCGACATGGTGCTGCTCACCGCGAAGCGCGGCCCGGTCGTCCGGATGCACCTGAGGCATCTCATCCACCACCGCGGCCAGCTCAGCGTGTATCTACGGGAGCTGGATGTCCCGATCCCGTCGATCTACGGGCCGTCGGCAGACGAGCGGTGACGCGGTCCGCGCGGACTGCGAAGGTCGAAATCTCACTCACGGAGGGATGATCGTGCGCACAACCATGATGGCGCGACTCGCCGCCGGCACCGCCGCGCTGATGACATTCGCGTGTGCGCCGCAGCCGGGCGGCGCGCCTTCCGACACTGCGGCTGCATCGGTCGATGCGGCAGGGACGCCGCAATCGATCTTCGGGCGTGAATGGACGCTCGTGACGCTCGGCGACAGCGACGCGCCACCGGGCTCGGGAGACAGGCCCGCCACGCTGCACTTCGACTCCGCGGCATCGCGCGCTTCCGGGTTCGCCGGATGCAACCGTTACAGCGCCTCGTACACTATTGTGGGTGACAGTCTGCGCTTCGGACCGGCGATGGCCACGAAGATGGCGTGCATGGATGGCGACGCCCTCGAGCGCGCGTTCCTGCCGATCATCGCCGAAGTCACGGGCTTCCTCGCGGTAGATTCCACCCTCACGCTCACGGGGGCGAACGGCACGCTGGCGAGCTTCCGCGCGCGCTGAGTGCGCTGCACGCGGATCGCGTGCCTCAGAACCCCAGCTTGCGTAGCTCCACCATCAGGCAGCGATCCTGCACCACGTCGATCCCGGCGCGCGCGAACGCCTCCGCGGCCGCGTCGTTCCTGATGCCGAGCTGGAACCAGACCGACCGCGGGCGCTTGGCGATGATGTCGTCGACGTGCTGCGGGATGTCGTGCGGGCGCCGGAAGACGTTCACCATGTCGATCTCGCCGGGCACCGCCGAAACTGTCCTGTATACCGGGTGGCCGAGTATCTCGGTGACCTCGGGATAGTAGACCGGCACCGGAACGATCTCGTAGCCGGCACGTTCCGCGTACTCCGGCACGTAGAACGCCGGCTCCCAATCCTCGACTTTCATCCCGAGCACGGCGATGCGGCGAGTCTGCTCGAGGAGGCGGCGGATGTCGTCCGCACTGTCGAGTAGATGTTCGCGCCAGTGGGTAGTAGATCCAGGCATCACGAATGATAAACGGCGGGGTCGGGTCCGGAACGTAGAGGGGGCGCTCCCGGGAGCGCGCGCATGCGTCGCGCGATGCGTTGCATCCACTGGCTCATCGAACCCTCCGGCGTGTCAGGTCGCCTCGAGCACGCGCTCCACTGCGCCCGAGAAGAGCCGCCACTGCGATCGCTCGGCCGCGAAGCGCTTCTTACCAGCGGCGGTGAGCGTGTAGAACTTGGCTCTCCTGCCTTCCGGACTCACGCCCCATTCCGAGCGGATCCAGCCCCTGTCCTCGAGACGGTAGAGCGCGGGGTAGAGGCTCCCCTGCCCCACGTCGAACACATCGCTCGACAGCTCGCGCAGCCGTTTGGAGATCCCCCAGCCGTGCAGCGGCCCCAGGATGAGAGTCTTGAGTACGAGAAGGTCCAGGGTACCCTGGAGCAGGTCGGCGCGTTCATCCATGCGGGAGTCTCCGATGTCGTCGCGTGTCTCGTCCGGGCGGCGCGCCGTCCGCGCGCAGCGCGGTCGCCGGGTCGGTGCGGGCCGCCCTCGCGGCGGGAATAAAACAGGCGGCGGCGGTGACGAGGGAGATCAGCGCGACCGCGCCCGCCAGGGTGATCGGGTCCGTGGGTGCGACGCCGAACAGGAAACCGGCGAGGTAGCGACTCACGACCAGCGCCGCCAGCACGCCCAGCGCGACACCCGCCGCGGCGAGCCGCGCACCCCAGCGCAGCACGGACCCGAGGATGTTCCGCGCGGTCGCGCCCATCGCCATGCGCACCCCGAACTCGTGCGCGCGCTCGTTGACCACGTAGGCGACCACGCCGTAGATGCCCGTCACCACGAGCACGATCGCGATGCTCGCGAAGGCGCCGAGCAGCATCGCATGGAAGCGCTGCGGCCCGACCCCCTCGGCGATGACATCGTCGAGCGCGGAGACCACGGGCACGGGCTGCACACGGTCCACGGCCCAGATGGCATCGCGCAGCGGCCGTGACAGCGCGTCCACTCCGTACGGGGAGCTCACCAGCAGCACCGCGTCATGCCCCACCGCGAGCTCGGTGTGATTCGCGGGACGCTGGAGATAGGGGATGTAGAATCCGCGCCGCGGACCGCTGGCCAGGCCGCTGCCGCGTGTGTCGCGCGCCACTCCCACCACGGTCAGCCAGCGTTCGTCGGATTCGTCGAAGCGGAAACGCTTCCCGATCGCATCCTCGTGCGGCCACACCGCGCGTTGCATGGATTCATCGATGATGGCCACGCCGGGGGCGCCATCGCGGTCGCGGCTTTCGAAGGCACGGCCCGCGACGAGCGGAATACCGAGCGCGTGGAAGTAGTCGTCGCTCACCACGCCGTATTGGGCGAGACCCACGCCGGTGCTTCCCCTCCCCGCCACCACGTACTCCCGCGTCGCGTTTCCGCGGCTGATCGGGAGATTGTTGGCGAGAGCGACCGACTGCACGCCCGGGATCGAGCGCACACCCTCGAGCACCCTCCGATAGAATTCGTTCAGGGCGGGGACGTCCGTGTAGCGGGACTGCGGCACGTGCATGCGCACCGTGACTACGCCGGCCGTACGGAAGCCCGGCGCCTGATTCGTGAGCGATGCGAAAGTGCGCGCGAGCAGCCCCGCCACCACGAGCAGGACTACGGTGAGAGCGACCTGCGCCGTCACGAGGAGCTGGCTGATGCGATTCTGGCGGATGGACCGGGACGGTGTCCGCCCACCTTCCTTCAGCATGTCGTACGTGGCGTGCCGCGCGGTAAGCGCGGCGGGCAGTACTCCGAAGAGGAGTCCGGTGGCCACCGAAGTCGCCAGAGCGAAGAGAAACACCGGCGCGCCGCCGGACAGCTCACCTATGCGTGGAGTGTTGGCCGGTGCGACCGCCAGGATCGCGTCGTGAACGAAGCGCAGCATCAGGAGGCCCGCGAGCCCCCCAAGCAGGGCGAGCAGCACGCTCTCCACGAGTAGCTGGCGCAGCAGGCGCCCGCGCGATGCGCCGAGCGCGGCGCGCACGGCCACTTCGCGCTGCCTCCCGCTGAAGCGCGCGAGCAGGAGGTTGGCGACGTTCGCGCAGGCGAGGAGCAGCAGCACACCCACCGCGAGCTGCAGCACGAGTAGCGCGGGCCGGGCATTCCGGACGAGCTCCGACTTCACAGTGGCGAGCCGCAGGCGCTCCTCCCAACGTCCCTCTTCGTCCGGGTGCGCGAGCTCGAAGCGACTGGCCACCACATCCAGCTCCGACTGCGCCGCTCGTAAGGAGGATCCGCTCGCCAGCCGCCCCAGCGGGATCACCCAGTCCAGCTCGCCTTCCGGGGTCAGCGGCTGCACCGTGAAGGGGATCCAGATCCCCGGGTCATCGCTGCGCGGAGCGAGCAGTCTGAAGCTCGCATCGGCGACGCCGACGATCTCGTACGGCTCGTCGTCCACGCGGATGGTTCGGCCGATCGCGCCGGAGTCGCCACTGAAAAGCTGCAGCCAGAGCGAGTGACTCACGATCGCCGTGCGCGGTGCCCCCGGCGCCGCATCCGCCGCTACGAAGTCGCGTCCGAGAGCCATCCGTGCGCCGAGCATCCGGAAGAGATCGGGCGTGACGCGCGCTCCCTCCAGCTCGCGCGGCTCCGGACCGCCAGTGATGGCGTATCGTTCCGGATAGTAGGCCGCGACGCGTTCGAAGCCATGCGCGGAGCGTTGCAGCCCGAGAACGATCTCTGCCGGAACCCAGGGGTGCTCGCCGATCGTGACGACCCGCTCCGGCTCGGTGTACGGAAGCGGATCGAGCAGCACCGTCTTCACCACGCTGAAGAGCGCCGTGTTGGCGCCCAGCGCCAGCGCGAGCGAAACGACGGCGGCAGCGGTGAAGGCGGGAGTCGCGCGCAGTGCCCGTACTGCATAGCGCGCATCCTGAGCCAGCTCTTCGATCCAGCGTACGCCGCGCGCGTCGCGGTGCGCCTCCTTGTAGCGCTCGATGCCGCCGAAGGCAACGAGGGCTCGCCGGCGCGCCTCGTCCGGTGGCAGCCCTCGTGTGCGCACGAGATCCTCGGCTTCCATCTCGACGTGCAGGCGCATCTCCGCATCGATGTCGTCGTCGAGATCGCGACGATCGATCAGAGCGCGAGCGCGTCGCGCGGCGCGTTGCATCCAATGGCGCATGGAGGACTCCCCCGGTCGGGTGCCATACCTCGACGTTCGACAACAAACTGCAAAGCGTGTTGTCGAATGTCAAGATATCAACGGGATCGGGTCAGAAACGTAGAGGGCTCGGCAGCGCAGCGGCCGCGCCCGCGACGGTTGTGTCCCGATCCCGGTGTCCGCGCAGAAATTCGGGGTCGGGTGC
>CAZTTY010000074.1:0-21584 GCA_964616815.1 uncultured Gemmatimonadaceae bacterium
CTCCTTGTCTCCTTGCCCCTCTCGGCCGTTCTCCCTTTTGTAGTTGTAGTTCACTACCCTCCGCAGATGCGGTCGAGATCCTCGAGGCCGGCGAGGACGTCGCGCGCCTTCGAACCGTCCGGGGGGCCCAGTACGCCGGCATCGTGGAGCTGGTCGATGATCCGCGCGGCACGCCCGTAGCCGATCTTCAAGCGACGTTGCAGGAGCGACGTCGAGCCGAGCTGGTGCTGGATCACGACCTCGGCGGCTTCCCGGAAGAGCCTGTCACGGTCGCCGGGCTCCGTGGAATCGTGGCCTCCGTTAGCCTCCTCCGCTTCGCGCGCCCGGATCTCCTCGAGGATGTCCGACTCGGCCTCCAGCGGCTCTTCCGGGATCAGACCCTCCGCCTCGGCCTTCGCCCGGCGCTCCTCGGCACGCCCTTCGTACCAATGCATCAGCCGCTCGGTGTCTTCGCTGGCGATGTAGGCGCCCTGCAGGCGCGCCGGCTCCGACTTCCCAGGGGGGATGAAGAGCATGTCTCCGTTCCCGAGCAGCGTCTCGGCCCCGACGCCGTCGATGATGGTACGGCTGTCCACCTGCGATGCCACGCGAAACGCTATCCGGCTCGGGAAGTTCGCCTTGATGAGGCCCGTTATCACGTTCACGCTCGGACGCTGCGTCGCGAGTATGAGATGCAGACCGATCGCGCGCGCCTTCTGCGCGAGCATCGCGAGCGGAGTCTCCACCTCGCCCTGCACCGTCATCATCAAGTCCGCCAGCTCGTCGATCACCACCACGATGTACGGAATGACGTCGCCCGTATAGGTGCGCTCCTCGAACGCCACGTCCGGCCGCTTGGGTCGCTGGAGCTTCTCGCCAGCCTGCACGCGGCGGTTGAAGTCCTGGATGTTGCGGCAGCCGTTCGCCGCGAGGAGCTCGTAGCGCTCCTGCATCTCGATCACCGCCCATTTGAGCACCGCTGCGGCGTCGCGATTGTCCGTGATCACCTTGTGCCGCAGGTGGGGAAGCACGTTGTACACGGAAAGCTCGACCATCTTCGGGTCTACCATCAGGAACCGGAGCGTGCGCGGCGTGTGCCGGTAGACCAGGCTCGTGATGATCGTATTGACGCACACCGACTTGCCCGATCCCGTGGCGCCGGCTATGAGCAGGTGCGGCATCTTCGCCAGGTCGGCGACGATCGGCTTTCCCTCCAGGTCCTTGCCGAGCGCTATCGGGAGCGCCGCGCGCGCGGCCCGATACTCCCGCGACTCCACCAGCTCCCGGAACGCTACTATCTCCGCCGAAGGATTCGGCACCTCCACGCCCACGGCACCGCGTCCGGGGATGGGCGCGACGATCCTTATGCTCGCTGCGCGCATGGCGAGGGCGAGATCGTCCGAGAGGCTCGCAATCTGGCGCACCTTCACCCCCGGCGCTGGCTCGACCTCGAACTGAGTCACCACGGGGCCCGTGGTGCGGCCGGTGATCTCGGCTTCCACTCGGAAGGTACCGAGCGCCTCCTTGAGCTTCGCGCCCATCTCGTCCAGCTCCCGGCGCCCCGCGTCGACGTTCCGTGGCGCCATCGGCGTGAGCAGCTCGATGGGTGGCAGCTCCTGGTGTCGCTCGCTCACTTCGCCGGTGGCTTCGATGGCCGCCGCGATCCGCTCGTCGTTCTCGACGTCGGCGCCCGTCTTCCCCTTCCGTCCGCGGCGCGGCTGCGGAAGGAGCTCGCGATGCTCCTCGGGATCCGGCTTCGCGAGCTCACCGTGCAGGAGCGATGGATCGATCGCCGGCATCTCCTCGGGGGCGGGTTCCAGCGTGTCCGCCGGCGGTTCGGATGGAGCGCTTCCCTTTCCCCTGCGCCACCGGCGCCGTCCCGTGATCGCCGCGGCGGCGGCCGGCTGGTCCTCGCCGTCCGCCGCGCGCGGCGGCACCGTGCCCACCACGACCCGGATCGGATTCCAGGCCAGCGTGAGGATCGTGAGCGCGCTGAAGGCCAGGATCACCGCGAGCCAGGCGCCCCAGTGCAGCGCGGCCTCCAGATAGTAGGCCACGAAGCCGCCCCACAATCCCGCGAGCCTGCTCGATTCCCGCCCCGCGTCGACTGTGAGCGCGATGGCTACCGGGAGGAGAATTACGACGCCGATGAGGAAGAAGAGCCAGGAGCGGTCCGTATCGGAGCGCATGCGGCCGAAGAGCCGCAGCGAGTGCACGGCGGGGATGAGAGGCAGGAGAATAGCCGCGGGCACGCCGAGGAGCGCGACGATTCCCGCACGCACGCAGGAGCCGACGGGCCCCATGGGCGAGGCGGCGCGGGTACAGCTCCCGCCCGCGGCGTCGTGGCCTCCGAGGATCGCCACGGCCAGGAAGATGGCGAAGAGGAGGAGCGCCACGCCCACGAGCTCTCTCCTCGACTGTGCCCCGCCCATCGGGTCTACCTCTCGAGGCGCGGGCCGAGCGCCGTGATCTGGCGGTCCTGGTACAGCGGCACGACCGGGTAGGCGTCCACCGTCGCGCAGATCTCCAGATCCTTCTCGAAGCCCGCCCCCGCGAGGGCGCGTCCATGCTCGGATTCGGCAAAGAGCCGCGCGAGATCATCCCCGTATCGGGCCTCGAGCATCATGCAGACGTTCGCGGCGTCGCTCAGCTCCACCTCCGGAATGTGCTCCGAAAGATCCCGCACATAGCGTCCGGCGCACGCGGAATCCTCGAGCGAGAAGAGCCGCTCGCGGCCGGCACAGATGATCGTTACCGAAGTGCCGCCGCGCAGGGCGGTCCGCAGCAGCGCCGACACCGCGCTGAAGTTTACGTACGATGCCACGACCACGTCCCGCGCGCCCTGGATGCCCGCCAGCGCCGCCGTGCCGTTGGTGGTCGTCATGAGCAGCGTCGTTCCCTCGACCGAATCGCGCGAGAGCTCGAGCGGCGAGTTGCCGAAGTCGAAGCCGGCGATGGGTAGCATCTTGTGCTCCCCCGCCAGGCGCACCTGCGAACGCTCGAAGTTGCGTGCACGCGTGATCACCTCGTCCGCACTCTCGAGCGGCACCACGTTCCTGGCTCCGTTGGCCAGCGCGGCGGCGATGGTGGTCGAGGCCCTGAGAACATCGATCACGGCCACGACGCGCCCCGTCACGGCAGCCGGCGCAGTGGCCGCCAGCCCGAACAAGACGTCGATTCGCATTTACTGCTCCCGCAACAGGTCGCCTTCGCGCTCCAGGAACTTCGTGTCCACCTCGCCAGCCTGGAAGCGCGGATTCTGCATGAGTCTCCCCAGGAAGGGGATCGTGGTGGTGACTCCTTCGAGCACGAAACTCTCGAGCGCGGTCTGCATCCGCTTCACGGCCTCGGCTCTGTCACGCCCCTGGCAGATGAGCTTCCCCAGGAGCGAGTCGTAGTACGGCGGCACCGTGTAGCCCGCGTAGACGTGGGAATCCACGCGCACGCCCGGCCCGCCGGGCGGATGGAAGACGTCTATTCGTCCGGGCGACGGCTGGAAGTTGCGCGCGGGATCCTCCGCGTTCACCCTCACCTCGATCACGTGCCCCCGCAGCGGCGGAAGCTCCCGTATCGACAGCGGCTCGCCCGCGGCCACGCGTATCTGCTCCTTCACCAGGTCCACGCCGGTGAGCATCTCCGTGACGGGGTGCTCCACCTGGATGCGCGTATTCATCTCCATGAAGTAGAAGGAGCCATCTTCGTCGAGCAGCATCTCGATGGTGCCCGCTCCCACGTAGTTGATGGCGCTCGCTCCACGGATTGCGGCATCCCCCATGGCGGCTCGCAGCTCCGGCGTCACGGCCGGGCTCGGAGCTTCCTCCACCAGCTTCTGATGGCGCCGCTGCACGGAGCAGTCACGCTCGCCCAGGTGGATCACGTGGCCGTGCATGTCGCCGAGGATCTGGAACTCGACGTGACGCGGTCGGGCGAGGTACTTCTCTACGTAGACGTCGCCGGAGCCGAAGGCGGAGAGCGCTTCGGAGCGCGCAAGCTGGAAGGCGCGCGCGAACTCGTCGGCGTCGTTGGCGACCCGCATACCCTTCCCGCCTCCGCCCGCCGCGGCCTTTATGATCACGGGGAAGCCGATCTCGCGCGCGAACTCGACGGCCTCATCCGGGTCCTCCACGGGCCCCGGCGTGCCGGGAACCACGGGAACTCCCACTTCGGACATGGCCTTCCTGGCGGCCGCCTTGTCGCCCATGACGCGTATCTGCTCGGCGGTGGGGCCGATGAAGGCGATGTTCGAAGCGGTGCACGTCTCCGCGAACTCCGCGTTCTCGGCGAGAAAGCCGTAGCCCGGGTGGATCGCGTCGGCGCCGGTGATCTCCGCGGCCGCTATGAGGCGAGGGATCTTGAGGTAGGAGTCGCGGGCGGGCGCGGGGCCGATGCAGACGTCGTCATCGGCGAAGCGAACGTGGAGCGACTCGCGATCGGCCTCGGAGTACACCGCGACCGTCTGGATGTCGAGTTCCTTGCACGCGCGGATCACCCGCAGGGCGATCTCGCCGCGGTTGGCGATGAGAATCTTGTTGAACATTCCGGCTCAGAATTCGATCGAACGGGACGCGCGCGGAGGCGACGCCGATGATGACTCAGCCATCGGTGCCACGCTGGAATCCGTCCCAGCTCGTATCGCTGGATCCCTCCACGCCCTGGGCGCGGAGCGCGAGTTCGCTGGGGTTGGTGGCGTAGAAGAGTGCACTTTCGTACGAGATGACGCCCTTCGTATACCACTGCATGAGCGACTGGTCGAAGCTCTGCATCCCGTACTGGACGGTGCCGTCCTTGATCAGGTCGGGGATGTTGAGCGACTTGGTCATGTCGCGAATCTGATCGCGAACGGCGGCCGTGTTGATGAGAACCTCGCAGGCCGGGACGCGGCCGGGGCGGTCGGAGCGCGGCACGAGACGCAGCGATATCACCGCGGCCAGCGCGCTCGCCAGCATGAAGCGCACTTCGTTCTGCTGGTGCGGCGCGTAGAAGGAGATCACCCGGTTGATGGTCTGCGTGGCATCCGTGGTGTGCAGCGTGGAGAACACGAGGTGGCCGGTGTCGGCGGCCTTGAGCGCCACCTCCAGCGTCTCGACGTCGCGGATCTCGCCGATGAGTATCACGTCGGGGTCCTGGCGCAGCACGCGGCGCAGAGCCTGCGCGAAACCTCCGGTGTCGGCGCCCACTTCGCGCTGGTTGATGCTGGAGTTGATGTCGCGGTGCAGGAACTCGATCGGGTCCTCGATCGTGATCACGTTGGCGTGGCGCTTCTCGTTGATGTGCTGCAGCATCGCGGCGAGAGCGGTGGACTTTCCCGAACCGGTGATGCCGGTGACCAGTACCAGTCCACGGGGACGGAGCGCTACCTCCTCCACTATCGGTGGAAGATTGAGCTCCGACGACGTGCGCACCTGGTACGGCACGGAACGCAGCGCGTACGCGATCGTGCCGCGCTGCTGGTAGACGTTCACGCGGAAGCGCCCGATGCCCGGGACGCCGATGGCGAAGTCGGCCTCCTTCTGCTCGGTGAACTCCTTCACCTGCTTGGGCGTCATGATCTGCTCGGCGAGCGTCTTGAGGTCCTCGGGGCGCAGTGGGGGAAGGTCGAGCGCGGTGAGGTCGCCGTTGGTGCGCAGAACGGGAGGCCTGCCGACCTTCAGATGGAGGTCGGACGCGCTCTGCTGGATCATGCGCTGCAGCACGGCCTTGAAGTTGAACGTGGCCGGTGTACCTGGTGGGGCGCCGGGGCGGGCGGGCTGCTCCGACGGTGAGCGTGCCGTGATAGGGTCAGCCATTCGGCTCGATGCGGAAGAGAACCTGTCCGTACTCCACCGGGTGCGAGTCGGAGGCCTGCACTTCCCTTATGACGCCCGAATACTCGGACTCGATCTCGTTCATGATCTTCATCGCTTCGATGATACAGAGGATCTGGCCCTTCTCGATGCGCGACCCCTCGCTCACGTAGGGCTGCGCGCCCGGCTCGGGAGCCCGGTAGAAGGTGCCGACCATCGGCGACTTCACCTCGAGGAGGTCGTCGCGCGGCGCTTCGGGAGCCGGCGCGGCGGCGGGCGCCGGCACCACCGCCACCCCGTCGGCCGGCGTGAGCTGCTGTGCGACCGCCGGCGCTGGCGCCATCGGCGGGAGTTGCACCGGCGCCGCCGCCTGCACCGCTCCACGCTGCGGCGTCTTGGAGATGCGGATCTTCATCCCTTTGTCGGATGCGATCTCGATCGAGTCCACGCTGGAGCCGTCGAGCAGCTCCACCAGCTTCTTGACGTACCGTAAGTCGATCATATGCGAGGTGAATGTGATCTCGTTCACGTCGGAGTCAACCGATCTCGAGCAGCTCGCGCGGCAGGTCCGTGAGGATGCGTGGGCCATCGGGATCGAGTACAACGTCGTCTTCAATGCGGACGCCACCCCAACCGGCTCGATAGACACCCGGTTCGATGGTCACCACAGCGTGCGCGGGAAGCGTACTATCCGACGTTCGCGCCAGGCGAGGGGCCTCGTGAACCTCGAGCCCGATGCCGTGACCCAGGCTGTGTCCGAACTCCTCGCCGTACCCGCGCTCCTCAATGTAGCTCCGCGCCAGCGCGTCGGCATCCCGGCCGCTCATACCGGCGTGAACCCCTCTCGCCGCGACTTCGTTCGCGCCCCGTACCACCTCGTATACTTCGCGCTGGGCGGTGTCCGACCGTCCGACCACGAAGGTTCGTGTGATGTCGGAGCAGTAACCGCTCACTATCGCTCCGAAATCGATGAGAAGGAAGTCCCCCGTCTCGATGCGCCGCGACCCTGGACGAGCATGCGGCAGCGCCGCTCGGGGTCCGGATGCGACTATGGTCTCGAACGGGAAACCTTCGCTCCCACCTTCCCGGAGCTCTCGCTCGAGCAGTCCCGCGACTTCGAGCTCCGTCATCCCCACCCCTATGCTCCGCACCGTGCGCTCGAGCGCACGACCCGCCAGAAGCGCGGCCTCCCGTATCGTCGCCAGCTCGCCGGCATCCTTCCGCTCGCGGAGCGCTTCGACCACACCCACCGAGGCGCGCCACTGCCAGCGTGATCCCGAATTCAGAAGGCGCTCGAAGTCCCGGTGCACGAGATGAGCCGACTCGAAGCCCACCAGTTCCACGGAATGTGCCTCGCCCAGCATGCGCCAGAGTCCGTCCCATAGACTCTGGCTCTCGATTACCACGCGCGCCAGGTCGCCCACTTCCTCGCGGACCTGCGCGTCGTAGCGGAAGTCGGTGACGAAGAGCAGCTCCGTATGCGTCACCGCCACGAGCGCGCTCGATCCGCTGAAGCCGGTGATGTATCGGATGTTGGGAAGGGACGTCAGCAGCAGCGCGTCGAGCTTCGCGGTTTCCAGCGACTGGCGAAGCGCCCGCAGCCGGTCGGGCCGGCGATCAACCACGCGCGGCGAGGCTGGTCACGAGCCCGCGAAGGGCCAGCTCGTAACCGTATGTCCCGAAACCGCAGAGAAGCGCCAGCGCGCCGCTCGCCAGGGTGCTGTGACGCCGCTCCGGCTCGCGTGCGAAGATGTTGCTTATGTGAACCTCCACGAACGGGAGCTCCACCGCGCGGAAGGCGTCGTGTATCGCGATGCTCGTGTGGCTGTATGCCCCGGCGTTGATCACCGCGCCGTCGGCCAGACCGCCGAGCGCCTGGATGCTCTCCACGAGTTCGCCCTCGCCATTCTTCTGGATGAAATCCAGCTCGACTCCGAGCTCGCCGGCCACGGTCGACAGACGCCGCTCCACATCCGCGAGCGTTTCTCGGCCGTAGATCTCCGGTTCGCGCCTTCCGAGGAGATTGAGGTTGGGCCCGTTCAGAATCGCTATTCGCACTAGCCCTTGAGCCCGTCCAGCCAGGCGTGAAAGAGCTCCAGGTCGCGCGGCTCTTCCTCGTCCGCGCTCTCCTCATCGCCGGCACCGTTCTCGCTCGCCGGGCGAGCGGCCGCTTCCGCGGAAGGCTCCACGTCGCCGTTCGTCCGCCGCGCGAAGAACTCGTCGAACGAGAGTCCGTTGCTCGAATCCGAACTCTCGATGTCCGGCGCATCGTGGAAGACGTTGTCGAGCGACAGCGCGGAATCGGCCTCCCGCCCGGGGCGTCCGTTGGTGAGAACACTATCGGCTTCCGTGTATTCCGGGAGCGCGGCATCCGCGGCGGCCGGATCGGCCGGAAAGACCTCGGGCGCACGGCGATACGCCAGCACTCCGAAGAACTCGCGCGCGGTGCGCACCGTGCCGGGCGCCGTCGGTGCCGGCGCGTCGCTCCCCGTCTCGGTGAGCTCCGCTATACGCTCCTCCAGCGAGACGTCGTGCGGCCTGCGCGCGGCGAGGTCTCGATAGATGGCCAGCGCGCGGTCGGGGAAGCCCTGCTGCAGATAGAGCTCCGCCATGGTCTCCGTGGCGAATGTGCCACCGCCCTCCTCGTGGGCGGCGATGTCTCCGTTCGCGTCGGAGGCATCCTCGACGGAGAGCGCTTCGACGGCGAACGCTTCGACGGAGGGCGCTTCGACCTCCGTAGTTTCCACGGGCGCCGCTTCCGCGGACACCGGCTCGCCCGCTTCCGCCTCCACGGCGAAGGAGGTAGTCTCCAATCCCTCCATGGCGAAGACGGCGGGTGAGGGCTCCGGCTCCGCGTCCACGATCTCTTCGGGTGCGTCATCGAAGATGCCGTCGATCTCCAGCGATGCGCTCGGCGGAACGGCCACGTCGGCGTCCGCGTCGGGCGTACCGGCGAAATCCTGCGCGGCGGCCGCGGATTCGGTCTCCGGTCGAGCGGTCGGATCGCCATCGTCATGCGTGGGCTCGCCGCCGCCGATGTCGATCGGCGGCAGCGTCACCTCGCCCCACCCGGCGAGCTCGTCGGAGGCCGCCGATGCGTCTTCGGCATCGGCCGCTTCGACGGAGGCGCCCAGCGACGCGAGCTGCGCGGAAACCTCCTCGTTCTGTGGATCGATCTCGAGGAGCTGGCGGTACCACTCACGGGCACCTTCGGTATCTCCGGCGGTAGACGCGATGTCCCCCATGTGCCGAAGAGCGATCAGGTTCTCCGGATCGAGCGTGAGGGCGGTCTCGAACGAACCGCGCGCCTCGTCCAGCGAGCCGCGGTCGTACAGCGCCTGACCCAGCACAATGTGGCCGCTGATGTAGCCCGGCTGCAGGGGAACGTGGCTGCGACAGATCTCTATGGCGGAATCGAGCTCGCCGCGCTTGCGATACTCGTTGGCGAGCCTCGCGAACACGCGGCGCGGATTCTCGGCGAACTGCTTCAGGAGATCGTCGATCAGGGCGGAATTGGCCATGCTTTGCCCTCGGGAAGGCCGCCTCTGGAAGGGCGGCGGAAGAGTGTCCAAGATACAAGTAGCAGACGATTCAAGTCAATCGGAAGTGACATTCCAGCTTGCTTTTACGAGACGGGCGCTGGTACATTTCGCGATTGCGGTCCCTTCCTGCCCCATCCCTTTCACACCCAGTCGTCAGGAGTGACGCCACGTGCTGCAAAGCATGCGCAGCTCCGCCAAGTACATCTGGTGGTTCGTCGTTATCACATTCGTCGTCGTCTTCGTGTTCGCCGAGACCTCCGGTCTCACCGGCCGCGGCGCTCTCACGCGCGGCACCAAGGTGGCCAGCGTCAACGGTACGGATATCAACTATGACACCTGGCTCCAGGCGCGACAGCAGCGCATCCAGCAGGCGCAGGCCCAGAGCCCGGAGCCGCTGACGCTCGACCAGGAAAACCGGATAGAGGACGCGACTTTCGACGATCTCGTCAACGAGATACTCCTGCGACAGGAGTACGAGCGGCGGGGCATCACCGTCACGGACGCTCAGATCAGGCAGGCGGCTCTGGAGCAGCCCCCGCAGCAGTTCCTCGCCAACCCGGAATTTCAGACGGAAGGCCAGTTCGACATCGACAAGTATCGGCGCTTCCTCTCCAGCCCGCTGGCGAAGCAGTCCGGGGTGAGCTTCCAGCTCGAGCAGTACTATCGCTCGGAGCTCCCACGGCAGGAGCTCTTCGAGCAGGTGGCGAGCGCGGTGTACGTCACCGATGCGCAGCTCTGGCGGATCTGGCAGGACAGCCACGACTCGGCGCGCGTGTCGTACGTTCGGTTCTCTCCCGATGACATCCCCGATTCGGCAGTCGCGGTGAGCGAGGAGGAGATCGCCGCCTACTTCAGCGCGTACGAGGCCGATTTCCAGCGGCGGCCCGGGCGCGCCGTGGTCACGGTGGCCGTGGTGCCGCGCACCGTCTCCGCCGTGGACACGGCCAAGGTCTTCCAGCACGCGGAACAGTTGCGCGCCGATATCGAGGCCGGGAAGGAGAGCTTCGCCGATGCCGCGAGGCGGGAGTCGGCGGATACGGCCTCCGCCGCCGATGGCGGCTACCTCGGTATGGTGACGAAAGGTCACTTCGTGGAGGAGTTCGACAACGCGGCCTTCTCGCTCCGGGCGGGCCAGATCTCCCAACCAGTTCTGACGCCTTTCGGCTACCACCTCATCAAGGTGGATGAAAAGAAGGGAGACTCGATCGGAGTGCGCCACATCCTTCTCCGCATCCAGCAGAGCGACTCGTCGGCCTCGTGGAGCGACAGCCGCGCCGACTCGCTGGCGAAGGCGGCGAGCTCCGACCGGCCCGCGCTGTTCGACAGCATCACGAAGGCCCTGGATCTGGAAACGTTCCGCGCCGTGGCCACTGAAGACGAGCCGCTGACGCACGAGGGGAAGTACATCGCCAGCGTGGGCGCTTGGGCGTTCACCGCCAGACCCGGGGAGACGAGCGATCTGATCGACGGACAGGACGCCTACTACGTTGCGCTCCTGGACTCGCTCACCGAGGGGGGGAAGGCGACTCTGCAGTCCGAGCACGATGACATCGAGCGGGAGCTGAAGCGGCAGAAGAAACTCGATCTGCTCGTGCCGCGCGCCCAGGAGATATCTACGGCGGTCGCCGGGGGAGAGACGTTGGAAGCGGCGGCGAGGGCCAAGGGGCTGACAGTCGAGCAGACGCCGGAGTTCGCCCGCACCACGTCGGTTCCCGGCCTGGGACAGGCGACGCAGGCCGTGGGTGCCGCGTTCGGTTTGGACGAGGGGACAGTCAGCCAGCCGATCAAGTCGGAGAACGGCGTCTTCGTGATCCGAGTGGACGACCGCGTGAAGGCCGACCGGGCCGCGTGGGAGAAGCAGAAGGACGATCAGCGCGCGCGCGTGCTGCAGGGGATGCGCCAGCAGCGCGTGCAGCAGTTCCTCGCCAGTCTGCGCGAGAGCGCCGAGATCGAGGACCGGCGGAGGGAGATCGCCCAGCAGAATCGCCAGCTCGCGGGGTAGACGACGGGGTCAGGTCTTTAGCGTTTTAGCGTAGAAGGGCCCGGCAGCGACGCTGCCGGGCCCTTCTACGCTAAAAACCTGACGTTTACTGCAGCAGTCTCTTCGGCTCGGGCCGCGCGGCTTCGGGCTCGCCATGCTGCTGCTTCTCGCGCGTCTGGAGCCGGTCGCGATCCTCTGCGGCGGAGAGATCGCTCTGCACGGAGCTCTGCACGTCGTTGATACTCTTCTTGAACTCGCGTATTCCCTTCCCCATCGATCCGGCGATCTCCGGGATGCGCTTGGCGCCGAAGAGAAGTAGAACGATGACGAGAATTCCCAGGATCTCGCCCATGCCCAGGTTTCCGAAACCCATATTGCCTGCCTCCTAAAAGAGCGATCTCGCTATCAGGTAGGCCACGAGAACACCTAACAAACTCACGAGCGAGACATCCAGCGCCACCGGGCCGATCGCGAACTTCAGTATTACGAGATCGATCGGCAGCGGACCGAACTGCGGCGTCACGCCCGTGGTCAGGAACTCCTTCACCGGCCCTGCTGGAAGATAGCGCCGACTCACCTGTGTAAGCACCCCTCCCACCACGAATCCGATAGCCAGAACGAGCGCGTGAAAGCCGGGGCGATGCTTGGAAGATCCCGTGGCCATCAGCGGCTCCGGTGGACGGAGTAGGCGATCGCGCCGCGGAGCGAGTGCAGGATCGGCGAGTCGGGGAGCGCTTCCAACTCCGTCTCCGCGGCGGCGGCGTATTCATCCGCTCGGCGCGCGGCGTACTCCAGACCGCCGGCATCCTCGACCGTCTCGATGACGCGCTGGATCTGCTCGTCGCTCGGTTCCGCGGTTGCGAAAAGGTCCTCCACCTCGCGGCGCCCGGCGGGCGACATCTCGCGCAACGCCGATATGAGAGGCAGGGTGACCTTGTGCTCGCGCAGGTCGAGGCCGCTCGGCTTCCCTATCACCGCGGCATCCGCTGTGTAGTCGAGGAGGTCGTCCGCGACCTGGAACGCCATCCCGAGCCAGAGTCCATAGCGCGCGAGCGCCTCGCGGTGTTCGCCGCCCCCCACGAGCGCACCGATCTCGCACGCGGCGGCGAGGAGCGAGGCAGTCTTTGCCCGGATGAGCGCTTCGTAATCGTCTTCCGTGAACGCGAGCGCGTCCAGCGCCGTGAGCTGGCGCATCTCCCCGATGGTCATCTCGTTGGTGGCATCCGCGAGCACGCCGAGTATCTCGATGTCACGCGTGCGGACCAGCTCCACCATGGCGCGCGAGTAGAGGAAGTCGCCCATGATGACCGAGATCTGGTGCGTGAAGAGCGAGTTCACGGTGGGCATCCCGCGCCTGAGCGTGGAGTGGTCCACCGAGTCGTCGTGCACCAGCGTGGCGAGATGCACCAGTTCCACCGTGGCGGCGAGCGTGGTGGCCCGGGCTTCCGGCTCGCCGGCCGCCTCGCTCGCGAGAAGCACCAGCGTAGGGCGGAACATCTTCCCCTTCATGAGGAGCAGATGCGCGTTCACAGCGTCTATGAGCGGGAGATCCGAGGTCACGATGCGCTCGAGCTCCCGCGACGTCTCGGCGAGCCGCTCGCGAATGGGTGCCTGGATCTCGCGCAGCGTGGGCGCGGAAGGCGTCTGTGCGTGAACCGTCGTTCTCACTTTCCCCCGCGCTCCGCGATGGCCAGTCTGTCGCCGATGTCGCGGAACTCTATGTCCACGGCGAACACGCGCTCGTAGAAGCGCTGAGCATCGGCCCACCGGCCGAGCGACTCGGATGCGTAACCGAGCAGATAAAGGACGCCGACTAGCATGTCATCAGTATAGCTCTTGTCCCCGATCGCGCGGGAGAGGATGGTCACTGCGATCTGGTACTGGCCGCGCTCGACGAAGCACTGTCCCAGCGCCTCGTAGGTCCTGGCGCGGTTCCCGTTCCCACGCAGCGCCTTCTGGAATTCGGATATCGCCTCGTCGAGGAGGCCCATCTCCTTGTAAGCTACACCGAGGTCGTAGTGGGCCTCGTGGTCGGCCTCATCCACGTTGGCCGCGACGCCCTGCTTGAACATCGCGAGCATCTCCGCGAAGTCCACCTGCTCCTCGATTTCCGGCTCCTTTACGTCGACCACCATGCGGGTGTTCCGCGTCGGCGCATCTTCGTCCAGCCAGTCAGCGAGATTGACGAAGTCGCCGCCCATCAGGGCGCGATCGAGCTCCGCGGCGCGACCCCGCGGCATCGGGAGTTCGGCCGCCGGGGAGCTCTCGAGGGGGCGCGCCGACCCGAGCGCATCGGCCGCACCGAGCGGAGGAGCGGGCGGTGCCGCTGGCGCGCCGCTCCCGTTGAGCGCCGGTCCTCTCTCGCCGCGATCGGCCGGAAGGGCGGCCCGCTCCGTCCGATCGGCGTTCTCCGCACCGAGGATGACCTCCGGAACGGCGACATCATCCGCCGCGTCGTGGTTCATCGCCTCCAGCGCGGCACGCACGCGAGCGTCGCCCGGGGAGAGCTCCAGCACCCGGGCGTAGACCGCACGCGACTTTCCGATCTCGCCCATCTGGAAAAGGTTCTCGGCGAGCGAGAAGTACGCCTCGGCCAGGAGCGACCGATCGTTCGAGCGTACCGCGTATTCGACGCGCTTCTGGTGGTACGCCACCGAATGCGGCTCCATGCGTATCAACTCGTTCACGATCGCGGTCGCACCGCGAAGGTCGCCCGTCCGCTCCACCGTCGACATCGCATGCTCGAGTTCAGCGAGCCCTCCACTCCTGTCGCCATCCTCGAGGAGCTTTTCGCCGAGCCTACGGCGCGCTTCCCAGTCGTCCGGGTTCGACGCCACCATGCTCTGCAGGTCCGGCTCCACGGGCTCCGCCCCGAGGGCGAGCCCCTCGCCCCCATCCGCCGCCTCCGTGGATGCCTCCTCCAGCTCCGGCTCCGTGATGAACTCCAGCTCCCGATCGAGACCGGTGTCAAGGAAGAGGAGCTCCGAGATGGACTCCCCACCTTCCAGATCCGCGTCCTCCACCGAGTCCGCCAGGTCGATGTCGGACGGCGGCGGGGAAAGCACGTCCTCCTGGCCCGCGTCGTCGAGCGAGATCAACGGCAACTCCGGGCCATCATCGCCGGCTTCCGAAAGCGCGTCGGGGATGTCGAGCTCCGGAAGCTGCAAGAGTGGCTCGAGGCGCAGCGCATCGTCCGACGCAGTCTGCGCTTCTGTCTCCTCGGGGAGGTCGGTGGAGAAGCTCGCGTCGTGGGCATCGTCCGATGCGCCGGTGGCGGCCGGCGGTTCCGGGGCGTAGGCGTCCGCGGCAGGATCGCGCCTCCACTCCTCCCCCGTCTCGCCATCGGGGAAGATGAAAGTCAGATCGTTCCTGGCCTCCGGCACGGTGTCCTCGATGAGATCGAGGGAGATGTCGAGGAGCGTGGAATCGTCTCCTTCCAGGTCGATCTCCGAGGGGGAGGCCGCCGCCGTCCGCGCGCCATCCTCGAGTATGTCCGTCGGATCGTCATGCGAGTCGTCGTCCAGCGCGGCATCCGAAGCGGCCAGCGGCGTCGACTGCTCTATTCCCTGGAGCGGCTGTACCTCGTTCGCCGGCGTCTCCGCATCTCCGAGCGCAGTCTCCTCGAACCCGGAGACGGGCCCGGCTTCGACGTGGCTCGCCGGCTCGCCGGCGTCGTCGGCTGCTCCCGCTCGGGGCTCGGCATCGAAAATAGCGCTCGTGGAAAGTCCATCCACCGGCAGGACATCGAACTCGTCGCTACCGCCGAGGTCTATGAGCGGAAGCGGCCGGTCGTCCGCGTCTGGAGACGAGCCACCAGCGCCCTCCGCCGTCGTGGGCGGGAGGCCCTCCTCGCGCCGGACCGGCGGGGAGGGCGCGTCGGCCGCGGGAATCGCGGGCACGCTGCCCGTGACGTTCCGCACCGAGGGGCCCGGAGTGTCGAATCCGACATCGATGAAAATGAGATCGTTCGCCTTCGGCGAAGGCCGCGACACGACGGTGTTGGGCTGATGCGATGGATCGATCGCACGGATGCGGTCCAGCGTCGCGCCTGCTTCCTGTCCACGTCCCTCGGCCACGAGCTTCTCGTACAGGAGCTCGAGCTGCTCTATCGCCTCCGTCTTGCGATCCGCCCGCACCAGTTGGTCGGCGAGCATGAGGCGGATGTCATCCTGATCGGGGCAAAGATCGGCGAACTCCTTGAGCGCGCGGAAAGCTTCCTCCACCTGCCCGATGCGCTGCATCCGGTCGGCGTATTCCAGAAAGTTCGTCTTCGCATCGCTGGTGAATCCCTTTATCGCGGAGATTCGGCCGAGCTTGTAGTAGACGGATGTGCGGCCTGGCGCATTCCGCAGGATCTTGCTGCAGAGCGCGATGGCGTTGTTGTGGAAGCCGCCTTCCGAATAGAGGTCGACCGCCCGCTCGTAGTGGTCGACGGCCGCGCCGACGTTTCCCTGGCGCAAAAGGAGATCGCCGACGCGATTGAAGAGCGCCACATCTCCCTCTTCGACGTGATCGCCGAGCGCGCCGAGCACCTGCATATATGTATCGAGCGCCTTGTCGAACTGCTTTTTCTGCTCGTGGTCGAGCGCTCGTTTCTTCAGTTTCGCGACGTTGGACATCTGCGCCTGGAAAGCTCCCTGAGCCGAACGGGTCTGCGTCGCGTGAGGGCAGGATTCAGCGGACCCTCAAGATACGGGTAACTGATACTCGTCACAAGTTTTGCCGCGCAGCCACGTACTCATACATCGACGTTCACCATACCAGTATGGCAACTCTCGTACGTCCTCGATCTCGAAGAGGGCGAGGTCGGCCGAGAAGCCGGGAGCGATCTGGCCCGCGCGGTCGGCCAGGCCGAGCGCGGCGGCGCCGTTCACCGTGGCCGCGACGATTACCTCCTCGGGGCTCATGCGGAGCTGGCTGACCCCGAGGGTGAGCATCAGCGGGAGATTCACGGTGGGGGAGGTGCCGGGGTTGAAGTCGGTGGCCAGCGCCACGGCGGCCCCGGCCTCGATGAGGGCGCGCGCCGGTGCCTGGCGGCCGCGACCGAGGAAGAGCATGGTTCCCGGCAGCAGGGTGGCCACTGTGCCGGAGGCGGCGAGCGCGTCCACGCCGGCGCGCGAAATGGCTGCGAGGTGATCGGCCGACGTGGCGCCGAGCGCGGCCGCCAGCTCCGCCGCTCCCGATGGCTCGAGCTCGTCGGCGTGGAGCTTCAGCCGCAGTCCGGCCGCGCGGGCGGCCTCGAGGACGTAGCGCGTTTCGTCGACCGTGAACACGCCGGGCTCGCAGAAGACATCGGCGAAGCTCGCCAGCCCCTCCTGCACCACTCTGGGGAGCATCTCCTCCGCCAGCATTCGCACGTAGGCGCTCCGCGCCGCCGTCGTGGCCCGCGCCTCCGGCGGAATCTCGTGTGCGCCGAGCCAGGTGGGCACGAGCCGCAAGGGTAGCCGGCCGGCCAGGCGCGCAACGACGCGGAGCTGCTTGAGCTCATCCTCCACTCTCAGGCCGTAGCCCGACTTCACCTCCACGGTGGTGGTGCCGTAGCTCGCCAGGCGCGCGAGCCGGCGGCTGGCCAGCGCCGTGAGCTCATCCTCGCTGGCCGCGCGGACGCTGCGAACGGACGAATGGATGCCGCCTCCGGCGCTGGCGATCTCCATGTAGCCGACTCCGGCAGCGCGCATTCCCTGCTCTTCGTAGCGCGCCGCGCCGAAAATCGCGTGCGTATGCGAGTCCACCAGCCCGGGCGTCAACACGCCGCGGCGGCAGTCGACCCGTTCGACGTCGGAGTGGCGGAGCTCCAGCTCCGCGGCGGGTCCCACTTCGGCGATCACGTCGCCGCGCACGAGAACCGCCGCGTCGACGAGGATCCCGGCATCGGCCATCTCGCCGCCGCGCCGCGCCCTGGCGGGACCGGCGCAGGTGACCACCTGAGACGCGTTGACGAACAGTTTGTCTGTAGACATCAGGCCATGATGTCACGCACGCGGGCTATGGTCAACGGCGCCTGCGATTCGCCGCGGCAGGCGTAGAAGCACGCATTGCAGTCGATCGGCTCGTACTTGCGGAAATCCTTCCAGTGAAAATCGGAGGGGAAGTCCGGACAGCGCCGCACCATCCCCGTGGGGTTCACGTGGATCGTGCGCATCCCCGACTCGCACGGCTCGGTGAGCTCGCCGCGGAAGTAGAGCGGGATGCGACGGAGATAATGCTCCGTGCTGGTGATCACCCCGCGGTGCGCGCGCTTGAAGGCGAGAAGCTCCTCGATCACCTCTTCGAGCTGGTCGAGCTGATCGGCGGTCACGTAGTGGCTGGCGTTGCCGTTCTTCATCTCGGTGTAGGTGCTGAACGATACACCCACCCCCATCTCGAGCGCCCTGTTGGCCAGCGGCACGATCTCGTCGAGATTCTCCTTCTTGATCACGGTGTTGAAGCGGATGTTGTCGATTCCCTTCGCCTGCATGCGCGGGATGTTGGCGAAGATCCGCGCGGCGAGGCCGGGGATTCCGCGTGCCTCGTCGTGCCGCTCATCCAGAAAATCGAGCGAGATGTTGAACTGGTTGATGCCCGCTTCCCAGAGGGAGCTCGCCCGCTCCGGCGAGAGCATCGCGCCGTGGGTGATCATCGTGATGTACTTGAGCCTGATCGCGTTGGCCACGCCGGCGACCAGCGATTCGAGATCGCGGCGCAGGAGTGGCTCGCCCCCGGTGAACGTCACCATGATGGGGTCGAAGAATCGGGCGGCGTCGGCGAAGCTCGCCACCTCGGTTGCCCGTGCGGCGGCGTCCGTCTTCCAGTAGTCGCAGAAGTTGCAGTGCGCGTTGCAGCGCATCGTCACCTCGAAGTGGACCACCAGCGGGAAGCGCTTGAGGCGGAGATACGCGTACTTGGCCGCGAAGAGCGGCACGTGCCACGGCTTGAATCTGGCGCTGAGCATCTATCCGATCATCGGCAGGTCGATCGACTCTTCCCGGGCAGTGTCGATGGCGATTTCATATCCAGCGTCGGCATGCCGCGCGACGCCGATCCCGGGATCGTTCGTCAACACGCGCTCGAGGCGCTCGCGCATCTCCGGCGTTCCATCCGCCACGAGCACCTGGCCGGCGTGCAGCGAGTTGCCGATCCCGACTCCCCCGCCATGATGGAACGACACCCAGCTCGCTCCACTCGCGACGTTCAACATGGCGTTGAGGATCGGCCAGTCGGCGATCGCGTCGCTCCCATCCTTCATCCCTTCGGTTTCGCGGAACGGCGATGCGACGCTGCCCGTGTCGAGATGATCGCGGCCGATCACGATCGGCGCGGAGATCTCTCCGGATGCCACGAGGTCGTTCATCGCCACGCCGAAGCGCGCACGCTCGCCCTGGCCGAGCCAGCAGATGCGCGCCGGCAGTCCCTGGAAGTGCACGCGCTCGCGTGCGAGCGTGATCCAGCGCGCGAGCTGTTCGTCGTGCGGGAAGAGCTCCAGGATCAGATCGTCGGTGCGGTGGATGTCCCGCGGATCGCCGGAAAGAGCCACCCAGCGAAAGGGGCCCTTCCCCTGGCAGAAGAGGGGCCGGATGTAGGCGGGGACGAAGCCGGGATAGTCGAACGCGTTCCCGACGCCCGCGTCGAATGCGACCGTGCGGAGGTTGTTGCCGTAGTCGAATGTCACGGCGCCGAGCTCGCGCAGCTCGAGCAGCGCCCGTACGTGCGTAGCGATAGAGTCCGAGGCGCGCCGCTCGTACTCGCCGGGATCGCGTGCACGCAGCCCGGCCGCCGCATCGAGCGCGAGTCCGGCCGGCACGTAGCCGTTCAGTGTATCGTGGGCACTGGTCTGATCCGTCAGGACGTCGGGCACCACGCCGCGGCGAACCAGCTCCGGCATGACTTCGGACGCGTTCCCCACGAGGCCCACCGAAAGCGCCTCGCGGCGGGAGCGCGCCTCTTCCAGCCACGCGAGGGCCTCATCGAGACTTGCGGTCTGGCGATCGCAGTACCCGGTGGCCACGCGCTTGGCGATACGTGCCGGATCGACCTCCACTCCGAGGAATACGGCACCGAGCATCGTGGCCGCGAGCGGCTGTGCGCCGCCCATCCCTCCCAGCCCGGCGCTCGCCACCAGCCGTCCGGCGAGCGAGCCGCCGAAGTGTGTCTTCGCGACCGCGCCGAATGTCTCGTAGGTTCCCTGGAGGATCCCCTGCGAGCCGATGTAGATCCAGGAGCCGGCCGTCATCTGGCCGTACATCGTGAGGCCGGCGCGCTCGAGCTCGCGAAACTCGTCCCAGTTCGCCCAGCGGCCCACGAGGTTGCTGTTGGCGATGAGCACTCTCGGGGCACCGTGGTGCGTACGGAACACGGCCACCGGCTTGCCGCTCTGTACCAGGAGCGTCTCGTCCGCCTCGAGCCGGCGCAGCGTCGCGACTATCGCGTCGAAGCATGCCCAGCTCCGCGCGGCGCGGCCGGTGCCGCCGTACACCACGAGGTCGTCGGGGCGCTCCGCTACATCCGGGTCGAGATTGTTCATGAGCATGCGCAGGGCTGCCTCCTGCTGCCATCCCTTGCACGAGAGCTCGCTTCCGCGCGGAGCGCGCACGGTGCGTGGGCTGGGCGCGTCGCGGAGGACGCCGGCGTGCGATGCCGTGCCGCCGATCGTGGTCATTGGCCGATCGTAGTCATTGCAAGTGTGTGTCCGGTATCAGCCTGTCGAAGTCGCCCGTCGCGATTGCCGTGGCGAGCGCGGTCATGTCCGGCGAGAGAACTCGGTCCTGCACCAGCGGTGCCACGCGGGAGCGTACCGTGTCCAGCGCACGCGCGACCGGGGGCGCCGGACGCAGCGGCGCCCGCAGCTCCACCGCCTGGGCGGCGCACATGAGCTCGATGGCGAGAACATGTCGGACGTTCTCGATGACGCGACGCAGCTTCCACGCCGCACCCATCGCCATGGGTACGACATCCTCCTTGTTGCCATCGGTGGGAATCGAGTCGACGCTGGCTGGGTGCGCCAGAACCTTGCACTCGCTCGTGACGGCCGCCGCGGTCACCTGCGCGATCATGAAACCGGAGCTCACCCCCGCGTCTCTCGTGAGGAAGGGCGGCAGACCCTGATTGAGGTCGGGGTTCACGAGCCGGTCGATGCGCCGCTCCGAGATCACGGCGAGGTTCGTGAGAGCGATGGCGAGCACGTCGAGCGCGAGCGCCACCGCCTGGCCGTGAAAGTTTCCGCCGCTGACTATCGTGCCGTCCTCGAACACTAGCGGGTTGTCGGTTCCGGCGTTGACTTCGCGCGCGATCAGCGACTCGGCGAAGCGCAGCGCATCCAGCACGGGACCGTGCACCTGCGGCATGCAACGGAGAGCATAGGCGTCCTGAACGCGCGGGTCGCCGGTGCGATGCGACTCGCGGATCTCGCTCTCCACGAGCAGCGCGCGTAGGATGGCGGCCGACTCGAGCTGGCCCGCCTGCCCGCGCGCATCGTGGATGCGCGCATCGAACGCCGCCGGCGTTCCCATGAGCCCCTCGAGCGACATGGCGCCGGCCACGTGCGCCGCGTTCCAGAGCCGTCTGGCATCCACCAGCGACAGCGCCGCGATTCCCGTGTGCGCCTGGGTCCCGTTGATCAGAGTGAGACCTTCCTTCGGCGCCAGCGTGAGCGGCGCGAGACCGGCCTCGACGAGACGTTCACGGGCCGCGCCCGCGCGGCCGCCTCCCAGCAGCTCTCCCTCGCCTATCATGGCGAGCGCGAGGTGCGCCAGCGGAGCGAGGTCCCCGCTCGCGCCCACGCTTCCCTGCTCCGGCACCGGTGGATAGAGGCCGGCGTTGAGCATTCCCACGAGGAGATCCACCAGCTCCGGGCGCGCGCCCGAGTAGCCTTTGGCGATGACGTTCGCGCGGAGCAGCATCATGGCACGCACATACCGCTCCGCCATGAGCGGCCCCACGCCCGCCGCGTGGCTGCGCACCAGGTTCACCTGCAGCTCGGCGAGCCGGTCGGCCGGTATGGCCACCTCGGCGAGCTTCCCGAACCCGGTCGTGACCCCGTACACGACATCCCCGCGCTCCACGACTCCCTCCACCACCGCTCGCGCGCGAACTATCCTTTCCCTCGCACCATCCGCCAGCCCTACCCTGCCCCCCTCCACCGCCACCTCGTACACGTCCTCGATCGTGAGCGATCGACCGTCGAGCAGTAGGTCACGAGTCATGCGCGAAAGGTAAGTGCGGTGAACCACGGGGACAGGTCTCTGAAGCGAAGGGCCGGCGAGCATCGCTCGCCGGCCCTTCGCGTCAGAGACCTGTCCCCGTCGACAGCTCCGGATTGCCCGG
>CAZTTY010000075.1:0-21569 GCA_964616815.1 uncultured Gemmatimonadaceae bacterium
GGCCGAGCCGTCTCACGGCTCGGCCCGCTCCTCATCGAGAACCCGACACCGCCGATCCGGTCAGACCCTCTCGCGTCCGTCCAGCGCTTCCACGAAGTGCTGCTTCAGCGCGGGGTTCATCCTCCAGAGGTAGGCGCCCATCAGCGCGGCGGCTATGAGGTTTCCGACGGCTACCTGATACCACGCGAGATCGCCTATGGGGAGATATTCCGCGAGCAGGGCGGTGAGGCCGTAGAAACCCACTTCGAAAGCCACGAAGAGGATGAGGAGTCCGGCGAGGATGGTCGGTTCCCGTTCGGACCAATGCACCAGTGCGGCGGCCACTATGCCCACCACCACGAATGCCACGTAGTGGAATATGGTGTAGGCCAGGATGTGCACGCTCGCTCCCTCGCTACCCAAGGGGCCGAGAACGCTGAAGAGCGCCGTGCCGAGTATGCGCGGCGTGTGGAGAGGGTGGCCGGCTACGGTGTCCACAAGGAGGAACCATGCCGCGACCGCCGTCGCACCGAGGATGCCGGCGGTGATCCCGTCTCTAGCTATGCTCCGTTCGTTCATTCGAGCTCCTCCCGGTTTCGCTGTTGGAGTTCTGGCTGTCGAAGTGGCCGGCCGCTCCGCTCCCACCCTTCATCCGTCGCGGCTTGGGGATATCGCGAATGTACTGCAAGCTGCCCGCCTGGGTTACTACCCCGGTCGCCCGCCTTTTGCCGCATTGCGAAGCGGCGATCCATCGCCCGGCGCCGCCACGATCCGTAACGAGGTCGGCTTGACTTTTTGCCATACAGATGACAGGTTGATTCGTACGTATGATTCGTGCGCCCGGTGCGCGGGGAGGGAGCCATGACAAGAAAATCGGACGAGGCAAAGCTCAGAGTCGCCCGTGTGGTCGGCGAGCGCACCGCGCGGTACGAAGTCGAGGCGAAGCCGCGCAGGAAGAACTACGAGCTGGATCAGCACCGGATCGACCTCCTGAAGGAGGCGCTGGGCGCCAGAACCGAGACGGAGGCAATCACCCTCGCCATGGACATGGCGCTGGAGATGATGACCTTCGAGCGCGAGGTTCGCGAAGGGAGCTCGCGGCTCTACGGAAAGGGCGGCTTCGAGAACCTCTTCGATGATGAGTCCACCCTCGACTTCGGGGGCTTCCGGTCGCAGGCGGAGCGGCCCCGCGGAAAGCGGAGCAAACGCCGGGTGGCGGAGCACCCCTGACCGCGGCGATCTCTCGTGTACGTGGTAGACACCAACCTCTACATCCGGGCGCTGCGCGACCCGGAGTTCGCCGTCGAGCTGGAGAGCTTTCAACGCGCGGCGCTCACCCGCCTCTGGTTGAGCGCCGTCGTCACGTTCGAGATCATGGCCGGCGCGTCGAGCGATGCGCACGTCCATGCCTACGAACGCTGGATGGTACGGCCCTTCCACGCCCGGAACCGCGTTCTGGTTCCCGATGCCGCGTCGTGGCGGCTGGTGGCGCGGATGGAGCGGGAAATCCGCGCCATGGGTGGGTTCGACCGCAAGCTCCGGCAACGCTCCTTCCTGAACGACATGCTCATCGCGGCCACCTGCCGCCAGGTGGGAGCCACGCTGCTCACCGCCAACCGCGCCGACTTCGAGCTGCTGAATCGCGTGGCGGGAGTGCGCCACCTCGCCAGCTTTCCTCCCCTGTAACGGCTCGCTGGAGCTCACTTACCCCGGCCGCCGACGCGGTGTTGTAGATTTCAGCGGAATGCCGCTTTTCGTTCCACATGGAATCGCGCAGCGATGACTCCCGTAACCGACTCCTCGGCAGACATACCGTCGGCGGGCGCTCCGGCTCCCCCACGGCTGGGGCCCGCACTCGCGCGCTCGTCCGCGGGTCAGACGGCGCGCGTGGACGCGGAACCATTGCGCCCGATCCCCGGCTGGATGCGCGCCGTGCTCGGAGTTCCGCTCCTCGCCAAGATCGCCGGCGCCAACGCGCTGATCGTGATCATCGCCCTCGCCATCTCGCTCGGCCTGCACGACCTGAACAGGCCGGGAATAACGCTGGCTTCGGTAATGCTGCTGGCGCTGGTGATCAGTCTGCTGGTCAACCTCGTACTCGTGCACGCGGCGCTGCGGCCCATCCGCGACCTCGAGAACACGGCACATAGAGTGTGGGGCGGCAACCTGCGGGCGCGCGTTCCACCATCGCTCGTGGCCGATCGCGACATGAAGCGCGTGGGGCGGACGGTGAATCTGCTGCTGGATGCGCTCACCTCGGACAGGGCGCGGATGCGCAGGCTCGCCTCGCTGGTGATCACGGCGCAGGATGAGGAGCGCTCTCGCATCGCGCGCGAGCTGCACGACTCCACCGCGCAGTCGCTGACGGCGATCGTGCTTCAGCTAAGCGCCGCCGCGCGCGATGCGCGGGCGCCGGAGATCGCGGCGCGGCTCTCCGACGTGAAGGAGATGGCCGGCCTGGCCCTGGAGGAGGTGCGTACGCTCTCGCATCGGGTGCACCCGCGGGTGCTCGACGATCTCGGGCTCGTGCCGGCGGTGCGCTGGCTCGCCCGCCAGGCGCGCGAGAGCTCGAACGTCGAAATCACAGTCGACGCCCTGGGCGACGCGGAGCGGATACCGCCGCAGGTAGCGTCGGTGCTCTATCGGGTCGCGCAGGAGGCGCTCACCAATGCGGTGCGCCATGCGGCGCCCTCGACGGTCGCCATCACGGTGCGCGCGGACACCGGCTCGGCCACTCTCGAAGTGGCGGATGACGGCTGCGGCTTCGACATAGCGGAAGCCGAAGCGCGCCGTCCGGGCATGGGTCTCTTCTCGATGCGCGAGCGGGTGTCACTGGTGGACGGCCAGCTCGATCTCGCCAGCTCCATCGGCAACGGCACTCGAGTAGTCGCGAGAATCCCTCTCACGAGCGGCACCCCATTCCACAACATGGAAGCGAACGATGGATGATACCATACGGGTGGTTCTCGCCGACGACCACGCGATCGTGCGTGCCGGTCTGAAGGCGGTGCTCGGCTCGGCCAGCGACATCAACGTGGTGGGCGAGGCATCGGACGGCACCGAGGCCATCGCGCTCGCCGAGCGCCTCTCGCCGGACGTGGTGGTGATGGATCTGTCGATGCCCGGTGTGGACGGGATGGCGGCCACGCGCGCGCTCGCCGCGCGGGAGGGTGCGCCGCGAGTGCTGGTGCTCACCATGCACGCCGAGGAGGACTATCTGGTGCCGTTGCTCGAGGCCGGGGCGTCGGGATACCTGGTCAAGAACGTGGCGGACCGCGACCTCGTGGAGGCGGTTCGCACCGTCGCGCGCGGCGAGCTGTACGTGCATCCCGGCGCGGCGCGAGTGCTGGCGCGCGGGATACGCAGCAAGGACGAGAACGCGGGCGATCGCGCGCGCTACGAGCGGCTCACCGACCGCGAGCGCGACGTGCTGCGGCTCACCGCCGCCGGCTACACCGCGCCGGAGATCGGCGAGAAGCTCTTCATCAGTCCCAAGACCGTCGACACCTACAAGCAGCGCATCAACGAGAAGCTGGGTCTCCGCCATCGCGCCGACTACGTGCGCCTGGCGCTCAAGCTCGGCCTGCTCGAGGAGGCCGCGAAGGTGGACGACGTCAGGAAGCCAGGCGGATGATAGTGACCGGTGCCGCCTGCCAACACTCACCACCGACTCGATTCCAGACATTCATCATGATGATCCGCACCAGTCCGGGGGCGATGCCCGGTTGCACATCGCTCCGTGGGGAGAACGGTCGTGGCGCATGGCGGCTGCTGTCGCTGATCTTCTCGTCGCTCTGTGCCGTCACGGGAGCGGTGGAGGCGCAGGAACGCGACGAGCGGCGCGCGGACAGCGCCCAGACGGTGGAGAGCGTCACCGTGCAGGCGAGGCGTGCTCCGCTCGTGGTGGGTGGCGCGAGCGCGGTGGTCACGAGCATCGACTCGCTCTCGCTCCCGGGTGCGCCGGTGCTCGACGAGGCGCTGCGCGAGCTGCCGTTCATCCTCGTGCGGCGCAACTCGCGCGGCGAGATGGAGCTGGGGATGCGCGGCTCCGACTCGCGCCAGGTGGCCGTTCTGGTGGACGGCATGCCGCTCACGCTGGGGTGGGACCACCGCACCGATCCGTCGATCATACCGCTCACGGGCGCGCGCAGCATCACGATGGTGCGTGGGCTCGCTTCGGTGCTCCACGGGCCGAACGTTCTGGGCGGCGTGATCGAGACTTCTCTCGCCGATGACGCCGGCGGCGGCCGCGCGCCGTCGCTGACGCTCTCGGGCAGCTTCGACCACCTGGGCTCCAGGAGCCTCGCCATCACCGGCGGCTCGACGCTGGATGACGACGGAAGATGGTCGGCGCGCGCCGGCCTGGGGCTGCGCGACCGCCCCGGCTTCGCACTCGGGAGCGGGATCGCCGATTTCGGCCGCGACGATCCCGATCTACGCTCGAACAGCGACGTCTCGCAGGTCGATGGATTCGCTGCGCTGCGCTACGCGACGCCAGCGGGCGCGCACGTGGGCGCTTCGCTCTCGGCGTACACCGCGGAGCGCGGCGTGCCGCCGGAGCTGCACGTGGAGGAGCCGCGACTCTGGCGCTATCCGGAGCAGAGGCGTACGCTCGGCATCGTGTACGCCTCCACCGGCCGGCGCGATACGCCGTTCGGACGCGGCGAGCTGCGCGCCAGCGTCGGCGTGAACGACGGCCACACCGAGATCGAGAGCTTCGCATCGTCCGCCTACGAAGAGCTGGAGGGCACGGAGCTCGGCGACGACCGCACGCTCGTGGCACGCGTGACCGGAGAGCACACGCTCGGCGCCGGCGGAACGCTGCGAACCGCGGTGACGATGGCGCGGGTGAGCTACGACGAGAGGGTGGACGCCGACCCGCTGCAGCAGTACCAGCAGCGGCTCTGGAGCGTGGGCAGCGAGGTGACTCTGCCCGTCACTTCGTTCACGCAGATCACGGGTGGCATCGTGTTCGACGCGGCCGATACGCCGGAGTCGGGTGACAAGCCGTCGCTGGGCACCATCTCGGCGTGGGGAGGAAGGATGGGCGTGTCGAGCATCACTGCCGGTGGAAGCGTGCGGCTGCACGCTTCGGTGAGCCAGCGCTCGCGCTTCCCCGCGCTGCGCGAGCTGTATTCCGGAGCGCTCGGGAGGTTCGAGCCCAACCCCGATCTCGATCCGGAGCGTCTGCGCGGCTTCGAAGCGGGAGTCACCACCGCACGCGGAGACGTCGATGTCCAGGCGGTACTCTTTCACCACCGGCTCTCGGGCGCGATCGTTCGCGCGCCGGCGGGCGACGGGAAGCTGCGGCGCGAGAACCGCGACCAGATACGCAGCACCGGTGTAGAGCTCCTGGCCGGGTGGGCGCGCGACGCGATCGCCGTGACCGCGGACCTCACCGTGCAGCGCATCCGTATGCACGACCCGGACGCGGGCGAGAGCCGCCGTCCGGAGCACCAGCCGGAGCTCAGGCTCGGCAGCGAGCTCGCGTTCCCGCTGCCGCTCGCCGTCACCGGCAGGGTCGGCGCCCGCTTCACGGGGAGCCAGATGTGCGTGCATCCCGATCTGGAGCGCGAGGTGGAGCTCGACTCGCAACTGAGTGGAGATCTCGGCGTTTCGCGATCGTGGTCCCTGGGTAGCGCGGCACGTACGCTCTTTCGCACACTGCGCCTCTCGCTCTCGCTCGACAACCTCGCCGATGCGGCCGTGTACGACCAGTGTGGTCTTCCACAGCCCGGCAGAACGTTGCGCGTCGGGTTCGAGGTGATGTAGCGGCGGGGGAGTAGAGAACCAGCTCGCCGCGTCCAGCAGCTCCCGCTTCGGTTCCAGCCGGCCTCATCTCGAGCCTGCATCGATGCCCGATACCATCATCCTCATCCACCGCATCGCCATCGTGCTCGCCGGTCTGCTGAGCATCGACGTGGGGGTATGGTGGGTAGTGGCCGGCGGCGCCTAGTGCGCGGCCACGAGGCCGACGAGAAGCGGCCCGACCCCGATCGCGACCCCGCACCGTGCGACATCTGCGGTGTGGCGGCGTTGCGGTGGCGCAAGTGCAAGCTCGTTTGCGAGAACTGCGGCGCGATCAACAAGAGCTGCGCCGATCTGTAGGGCGAACGGCGCCCACTCCCTTCCGCGTCAGGGAGTCGGCGCCGTCGCCTGCTCCAACTGCTCCCGCAGCGCGTCCGGGTCCGTGACGGGAAGCTGGCATGTGTAGTGCCGACAGACGTACGCCGTGGCCCGGCCGTCGATGAGGGGACGGTCGGCGAGCAGCGCCACATCCTGGCCTGTCTCGGTGGGGCCGCCAGCCAGGACCAGCGACGGGACGTAGCGCGCGGCGACCTCGTTGGCCAGGGCGACGAAGTCGCTCGAAGCCGGCTCGCCCGCCAGAGCCACCTGCAGCGCGCCTCCCACCGCCAGGTCGGCGGCGCCGAGGAGGTGGCCGAACGCGGCTCCATAGCGCTCCATGGGTGCGGCCAGCGCCTCGAGCACGCTTTCCGCGAGCTCCCGCATCGCCCGGTCGTCGAACAGCTCGGATATCCGGAGCAGCAGCTCCACAGCGAGCGAGTTGCCGGAGGGGAGCGCGGTGTCGGTAGGCTCGCGCGGCCGCGTCACGAGTCGCTCGTGATCGCCGGCCGTATCGTAGAACGCACGCGTGGCATCGTCCCAGAACCACCTCACGGTGGACTCCGCGAGCGCGCGGGCCCGGTCGAGCCACTGCCGGTCGAAGGTCAGCTCGTAGAGCGCGAGCGAGGCGAGCGCCAGGCCCGCGTGATCCTCGAGAAAGCCCGGGATCGTGGAGGCGTCTCCGCCCCCGGCCCCGCCGTCGCTCCCTCCCCGCCTGCGGAGGACGCGCGGGCCGTCTTCCGTCTCGCGTACCATCTCGCGGAAGAGCAGCGCGCCGTTGCGGAGCGCGAGCGCCCGATAGTCGTCGCGGCCGAACAGCCGCGCGCACTCGGCGACGGCCCGGAGCATGAGCGCGTTCCACGATGCGATGACCTTGTCGTCGCGCGCCGGCCAGACCCGCTTCGCGCGTGCCGAGTAGAGCGTGGTGCGCGAGCGCGCGATGACATCCTCGACCTGTTCCACGGCGAGTCCGTGTCGCGCGGCGACGAGGGCCGGCTCCACGGCCGCGTGGAGGATGTTCCTCCCTTCGAAGTTGCCGCCCGCCGTGACGCCCCAGTGTGCTTTCGCGACCGGAGCATCGTCGCCGAGGAGCTCGTCGATCTCGGCTTCGTCCCACAGATAGAACCTTCCCTCCTCGCCTTCGCTGTCGGCGTCGAGAGCCGAGTAGAAGCCGCCTTCGGCCGAAGTCATCTCCCGCGCCACCCAATCGATGGTGTCTTCCGCCACGCGGCGGGCGTGTTCGTCGCCGGTGGCGCGCCAGAGGTGCGCACCGAGGCGCGCGAGGAGCGCGTTGTCGTAGAGCATCTTCTCGAAGTGCGGTACGAGCCACGCGCCATCCACCGTGTAGCGGTGGAACCCGCCACCGATCTGATCGTGAATGCCTCCGCGGGCCATGGCGCGGAAGGAGTCGTGCGCCATCTCCAGCGCCGCCGGCTTCCCGGTTCGCCGCCAGTGCCGGAGCATGAAATCGAACGCCATCGGTTGCGGAAACTTCGGCGCGCCATCGAAGCCGCCGTGTTCGCGGTCGAAGCGGCTTTCCATCGAGCGCAGGGCGCGGTCGAGGAGCGAGGCATCCACCTTGCCCGTCGCGCTGGCCTCCCCGCGGGAATTCTCGTAGAGCTGCCGCACCTGCGCGGCGGTGTTCTCGATGTCGCCGCGCCGCTCGCGATACGAAGCCGCCACGGCGGCGAGCACTCGCGGAAACGACGGCGTGCCCTGCCTGTCTTCGGGAGGGAAGTACGTGCCGCCGTAGAACGGAGTGCCGTCGGGCATGAGGAACACGGTCATCGGCCAGCCGCCGTGGCCGGTCATCGCCTGGACGGCGGTCATGTAGATGCCGTCCAGGTCGGGGCGTTCCTCGCGGTCGACCTTGATGTTCACGAAGTATTCGTTCATGAGCCGGGCGATGGCCTCGTTCTCGAACGACTCGCGCTCCATCACGTGGCACCAGTGGCAGGCGGAGTAGCCGATGCTCAGGAGGATCGGCTTGTCTTCCTCGCGCGCGCGCTCGAGCGCCTCGGGGCCCCATGGATACCAGTCCACCGGGTTGCCGGCGTGCTGTCGGAGATACGGGCTGGCTTCGTTGGCGAGTCTGTTCATGGCACCGGGCTGGTGGGTCGGTCGGAGTATTCCGGGGGCATCACGCATCCGCAAGCTATATTTGAAGAGCGATTCGTGCCGGGCGCGACGAACTCGTGCTTCGGCGCGCGGCCCCCCTGCTGGCGCACATCACCTTCCATCCGCAAAGCTCTGAGCCCCATCGCATCGCAACGCCGCCGTGCGCTCGTGACGGCCGCGCTCATCACGCTCCTGCCGCTGCTCACGTGGCCGCTCGCGGTGCCCGCCGTGCGGGACATGGTGACGCGCGATGCCGCGTCCGGCGTGCGGCTCACGCACTCCATCGCGTATCTCGCGCTATCGCCCGTGTACGACGTGATGGACGCGTTCACTCTACTCTCGGTGGAGCAGCTCGTGGCGCTGGTCATCTCGCTCGCGCTGCTCCACCTGGGCTGTCGAGTCTGGCGCTGGCGCGGCGGCGTGCGTCCGCGTGTATGGCGCGAGCTCGGTCTCGCGCTCCTTTCGCTCGCGGGGCTGCTGACGTTCTGCGCGGCGGGAGTTCTGATTCCCCGGCCGATGGCGGCTCTCGCGCTCGACGAGCCCGACGTGGTGAAAGTGGACGTGCACAGCCACACGAACGCGTCGCACGATGGCCGCTTCGATTTCGACGCGCGCGACAACATGGACTGGCATCGGAGCGCCGGGTTCGACGTCGCCTACATCACCGACCACAAGAGCTTCGACGGCGCCGAGGAAGCGATGCGCCTCAATCCGCGTCTCGCCGGCGAGGGGCTCGTGACGCTGAGCGGGCTCGAGTTCATCGACAACCACAACCACATCAACGCCCTGGGGGCGACCGCAGCCGACTCCGCGTGGATCCGTGACGAATCGCGACGCCAGCGCCTCGGCTGGCCCGCGCGCGAACGCGGCAGCGCCGTGTTCATCCAGACGATACCGGAGAATCTGGAACGCATTCCGATTCCCGACCATTCGAGCGAAAGAGGCCTTGCCGGGATCGAGCTCTCCGACGGCGCGCCACGCGGCATCGGACAGTCGCAGCGCGACCGGGCGCTGATCCTGCGCATCGCCGACAGCCTCGATCTGGCCGTGGTGGCCGGGTCGAACAATCACGGTTGGGGTCGTACGGCAGTCGCGTGGAGCCTTCTGCGCATCCCCGGATGGCGGGCGATGACTCCGGCGGAGCTCGGCGCGGCGATCGAAGCGCGCATACGAACCGAGCGCCGAAGAGCGGTTCAGGTAATCGAACGCCGCTCGCCGGATGCGGGAGGCTCGCGGTTTGGGCTTGCGGCAACGCTCCCGGCCGTCGCCTGGAATCTTCTGGTGACGCTCTCGGGCGCACAGCGTGTTTCGTGGATCATCTGGACGTGGATTCTGACGGCAGCGGTGCTACTTCCGGCCGCACGCCGCGGTACGAAGGAGGACGCACCCGGCCGGCAGCAGCCGACGCCGGTGCCGAACGAAGGCGCAGGTATCGTGTAAGCTCGAGCGTCCGGAGGCGCGAACGCTACCGTCGCGCACGGCGTGAACGGCCGCGACGCATCTCCGATTTTGCGCTCGCGATCGTGGTGGTAACGGCCGCGGCGGCGGTTCGCCTCGCCATGGCGGCCACGGTGCCGCTGGTGCCGGACGAGAGCTACTACTGGGAGTGGTCGCGACGCCTCGCCAGCGGATACTTCGACCACCCGGGCGGCATAGCTCATCTGGTGCGCGCCGGCACCGCGCTCGCGGGCGCGACACCGTTCGGCGTGAGGCTGGGAGCCGTGGCGGCCGGATGGATCACGTCGCTTCTCCTGGTACTCCTCGCCCGGCGGCTCTCCGATGGTTCGGGAGCGTTGCGCGCGGCGGTGATAATCACATGCATGCCGCTGGCGGCGGCGGGGCTGGTCCTCGCCACGCCGGATGCGCCGCTGCTGCTCGCGACGGCCGCTACGCTGCTGCTGCTCGACCTGGCGCTGGCCGAGCCCCCGGGAAGCCGGCGCGCGCTCGCCTGGTGGCTCGCGGCCGGCGCGACGCTGGGCCTGGCGCTCTGCTCCAAGTACAACGCGGTGCTCATTCCGGCGGGCGTGTTCATCGCGCTACTCGTCTCGGCACCGCTGAGGCGGCAGCTCGCGACACCCGCGCCGTACCTGGCAGCGCTGCTCGCGCTCGCGGTGTTCGCTCCGGTGGTCGTGTGGAACGCCAGCCACCATTGGCTGTCGTTCACGTTCCAGCTCGCGCACGGGCTGGGACACGGGCACGGATCCGCGCTGCAGCGGGAGGCGGCGCTCATCGGCGGACAGCTCGGCCTCGTGTCGCCGATCCTCTTCGTGCTTCTGGCGATCGCGGTGAGTCGCGCGCTCGCCGGGCGTTCGCCACGCCCCGCCGCGAGTCGCGGTCCGGAGCAGACGCGAGGCTACGGCCTCGCCACGGCGCCGCGTCGCGCCATGCTCGCCGTGACCGCCGCGACCAGCTTTCTCTTCTTCTGCTGGAGCGCGCTCTCCCGCAGGGCCGAGCCCAACTGGCAGGCGATGTCGTACATCCCCGCGATCGCACTGCTCGCGTCCCACGGAGGTAGCATACGCTGGCGGCGCTGGCTCGGCGCGGCATGCGCGCTGGGAGCGGCGATGGTGGCGGCGGTGTATCTACAGGTCACGAGCCCGTTCCTGCCCATCGACGCCGCGAGCGATCCCGCCGCGCGCGGCGCCGGCTGGAGCGAGCTGGCCGCCGAGATGCGATCCGCGGCCACTCTCGCGGACGACGCCGGCGACGGTACACGGAGCGAGTCCACCGGCGTGTGGTTCGCCGGCAACCGCTACCAGGATGCATCGGAGATCGCCTTCCATCTCCCCGGCCACCCCACGGTATTTTCGCTGAACATCGCGAGTCGGCCGAACCAGTACGACCTCTGGCCGTCGTTCGCCGAGCGCGCGCGCCCCGACGACGATCTGGTCCTGGCGCTCGCCCCTCCCGCGCCCGGCCGCCCCGACACGGTGATGGCGATTCTTCGCCCTCATTTCGATCGTGCCACGCGCATCTCGACCGTCCGGGCCGGAGGGCGTGTGCGCGATGTGTGGCTTCTGGAAGGGTGGAAGGGGTCGGGGACCTGACCTCGTCGTTTACCTTCCATTAGTCTTCTCGCATGGGCGACTCTCCTTGCTGGATGCACCTGTTCAACGATTTCGACATGACTGACACGATCTCCAAGGATCTGGCGGAGTATCTCGCGGACAACCGGCAGCGCGCGCACGAGGAGCTCTTCGACTTTCTTCGTATCCCGAGCGTGAGCGCGAGGTCGGAGCATCGCGCCGACATGGAGCGCGCGGCGGAGTGGCTGGCGAAGTCGATGCGCGATGCCGGGCTCCAGGCGGAGATCCTTCCCACTGGCGGGCATCCGGTGGTGCTCGGCGAATGGCGTGGCGCCGGCGAAGGGGCGGAGACCGTGCTGGTGTACGGGCATTACGACGTTCAGCCCGCCGAGCCGCTCGAGCTGTGGGAGACGCCTCCATTCGAGCCCACGCTGCGCGACGGGAAGATCTTCGCGCGCGGCTCGGTGGACGACAAGGGTCAGCTATTCCTGCACATCAAGGCGATCCAGGCCCATCTCGCCACGCGTGGAAAGCTGCCTGTGAACGTGGTCGTGCTCGCCGAGGGAGAGGAGGAAGTGGGAAGCGACAACCTCGCGCCTTTCATAGAGAAGAACCGCGCCAGGCTCGCTGCCGACTACGTGGTGATATCCGACTCGGCGATGTTCGCGCCCGGCCAGCCGTCCATCCTCTCGTCGCTGCGCGGTCTCGCGTACCTGGAGATCAACGTGCAGGGCCCTGCGGGAGATCTGCACTCGGGGAGCTACGGTGGGGCGGTGGTGAACCCCGCCATGGCGCTCGCGCGGATACTCGCCACCTTCCACGACGAGAACTGGCACGTCGCGGTGCCCGGCTTCTACGACGAAGTGCGCGAGTGGAGTGCCGGCGCGCGCGAACAGATCCGCTCGCTCCCCTTCGACGAAGAGACGTTCCGCGAGGAGACGGGTTCGCCGGCGCTCACGGGCGAGAAGGGATACTCCACCCTCGAGCGACTCTGGACGAGGCCCACCTGCGAGATCAACGGGCTGCTGAGCGGCTACACCGGCGAGGGCGCGAAGACCGTGCTGCCGGCGAAGGCGATGGCGAAGGTGAGCTGCCGGCTCGTACCCGACCAGGACCCGGCGGAAATCGAGCGGCTCGTGCGTGCGCACGTGGAGCAGGTGGCGCCGAAGGGTGTGACCGTCACGGTCACGCCACTCCACGGCGGCCGCCCATGGCGGGCCGAGCTCGATGGTCCGCTCTTCACCGCGGCGCGCGCCGCGCTCGCCGCCGCCTTCGGCCGCGAGCCGGTGATCACCGGCGAAGGCGGCTCCATCCCCGTCGTAGGCGACTTCCAGCGGATCCTCGGTGCCCCCGTCCTCCTCATGGGTTTCGGCCTCCCCGGCGAGAACGCCCACGCCCCCAACGAGTGGATGAGCGACGAGAACTTCGTGAAAGGCACCGTGGCCGCCGCGATGTTGTGGGAGGAGCTGGGGGGCGGGGAGTAGAGACAGGGGGCAGGAAGCACGAAGCAGGAACTGCACACCGGCCGCCGTCGTCCCCGCTTACGCGGGCATGACTATGGAACGTGTGCAGTTCCTGCTTCCTGCTCCCTTCTCAGAATTTCCACTCCCGGATCAGGAACGCGCCCAGTACGCTCGTGGGTTTCGGATCCTGCAGCATGGACAGCGAGGGCTGGCGGATGAGGAAGCGCGGCTCGATGCTCGCCTCGATCCGGTAGCCGCGCGGCATGCGGTACTCCACGCGGGCGCCCGGCGCGACGAAGGTCGGCCGCGCCTGGAAGACCACGAAGGTGTTCTTGTTCAGGTATTTGCCGGCCTCCACCTGGGTGCCGGCCAGGAGCGTCTGCACGTCGTTGAGAGCCAGCTCGCTGGGGATGTCCGCTGGCGTGATGTTCAGTACATCGGTACCGAGCGAGCGGCTGAGATTGGCTTGCGCATCCTTCGCCAGCACATCGAGCGCTACCGTCGCGAGCTGCCGCGTGGCGATGCCCGCGGCCTGGCCGGCCAGCTTCCCCTGGTTCGCCCCGCCGGCCACTCCCGATGTGCCGCCGGCCTGCATCAGCGATGACGACGACTGCCCGAAGGCCAGGTAGCTCAGCAGATCCGACTGCGAGATGGGCGGCTGCGCGTCGCTCCCGAGCGTCACCGTGGGGTGCAGCAGCGTGCCGCCCACGGCGATGTCGATGTCCATGGCGCCGCGACCGGCCAGGTTGATCGTGCGCGTCGCGTTGATCTGCAGAAGCGGGTTGATCTCCGGCTCGTTGGTGAAGGTCACCGACCCGCGCGAGAGGATGAAGCGCCGCCCCAGATACGTGTAGTCGCCGCGATCGGTATTCATCACTCCGCTCATGGTGAGCGACTTCCGGGCGGGACTCAGATGTACGCTCACGGTGTCCGGCGAATAGATCTCGACGTTGGCTTCCGAGGAGCGGACCCAGGTGTCGCGCGATACGTTCAAGGCCACGTTCACTTCCAGGTTCTTCAGCAGCGGCGATTCGGTGGGCAGCAGTCCCGAGTCCACGGCTTCGGCGCTGTCGCTCACCACGTTGAATACCGCCGGGTCATCAAGCGCTATCACGCTCGCCTGTCCGGCCGCGGGGATGTAGATCACGCCGTTGAGGACGTCGAATCTGCCGCCGATGACCACGTGGTCGAACGGTCCCTCCACCGTGAGGTCGGCGTCCGCGAAGAGGCGGCCCTGCTCGGTGTCGAGCACGAGCGCGTCGCGCCCGGTGATGCTCAGTGCGAAGCTCGGCTGCGTGGGCTCCTTGACCCCGATCGCGCCGCCCAGCGCCACCGTGCCGCCGCCGGTGCGGCCGTGCAGCGTGTCTATCGCGATGCTGTCGCCGAGGAGCCGCACCACGCCGCCGATGTCGCCGAGTGTCACTCCCATCGGCACGATCCGGAACGACGCGAGGTCGAGGTCGAGCCGGCCCGCCAGCGACGGATGCCGTGGCGTGCCGCGCGCCGCTACCGCGCCGATCACGCGGCCGCGCACGTTGGATACGGCATCCGTGAACTTCGGAAGAGCGTCGAGCGGCAGGCTGTCGGCGTAGAAGTCGACCTTCATGGGTAGCTCCAGCAGACGGCTCCCGGTCACGCTGTCGAGTGCCAGATTCACGGGTACGTTTGCGTGAAGTGTCGCCAGCGGCGAGGCGGCGCCGCGCGAGAGCTCCGCGTGCGACTCGAGCCTGCGGTCCGCGTACTCGAGCGTCGCCTTGAAGTCGGGGAGCGGCGCGCCGAGGTAGGTGGCGTTCGCCACTCCGGCCGCGCCGCGAAGCTCCGGTGCCGCTCGCGTGCCGGTCAGGCGCGCATCAATCACTATGGTTCCGCGCGCCGCGATGTCGCTCTGGAGCAGACCCACCAGATCGCCGATCTGCAGACCATCCACTTTCATGTCGAGGTCCGCCTGCCCCTCGCTGGGAACGCGTCCGTCGATGTAGATCTTTCCATCGCCGCCGTCGCTCAGCTCCAGCGCCGCCACCTCGAGTCCGGCCTTCCCCCATTCGATGGTGCTCGGCCGCAGGGTGCGCCACCGGTGCGCGCCGAAGCGGAGCGTGAGATCCTGGATGTTCAGCTCGTCGCGGTCGAGCTCGAGTGCGTAGTCGGTGCGGACGCGATAGCTCGTACCGGTGTCCTGGTAGACGGCCAGATCGACGGTGCCGCCGGGCTTCCTCCACGAGGCGCGAGCTTCCACGCTGTCGAGCGCGAAGCCCGCGGCCTGCACCGAATCGAGCGAGATGCCGGCCGCCACGGCGAGTGCGGGAGTGCCGCCGTCCACCACGGCGTACTCGCCCTCGCCCTTCCGTATGACGTTCCCGCTCGCCACGAGCTTCTCCACGGCGAGCCGCCCCCGCACCGCGAAGTCTCCGGTCCAGCCGGTGATGCTGCCTTCGGTGGAGAAGGAGCCGGAGAGCGAATCGCGCGGTACCGAGGGAACGGAGTCGAGCTCGAGCTTCGGCGGAGGAGCTCCCGTGGCGGCGCGCGCCACCTCGGTGCGTTCCGCTTCGCGCGCGGAGTCGGCGCGCGCCCGCTCGAGCGCGGCGGCCACCCGGCCGGGGCGAGGCTCCACTCTGCTGGTGTCCGCCGGAAGGAGGCGCGAGAGGCCGGAGAGCGAGTCGATGCGGAGCGCGTAAGCGAGCGATCCGCTGTGTCCTTCGGCCAGCCCGATCGCGCCGCTGGCAGCCGCGCTGCCGATGGCACCCGTGAGCGAGAGCGTGTCGATCGTGGCCACGCCGTCGGCCACGGCCACGCGTACGCTCAGCGAATCGAAGGGGATGCTGTCGACCTCCGACTTCGAGACGTCAGCGGCTACCGCGGCGCGCATCGTGGCCGGATCGGTACCCTCGCCGCGCACGCTCGCGACCGCGCTCAGCGAGGTGCGCGGTCCGAGCGTGGTGACGCTGCGGAGATCGAAGAGGTGGAGAGCCGCCGCGAGATCGTAGCGCTTTCCGGCGCTCTCCACATCGGCCCAGCCGTTGGCGCGCAGCGAGCCGCCGTCGGGGAATCGCAGGTCGCCGCGCACGCGCAGCGAATCGAGCGTCCCTACTACGTTCACCTGCCCCGCGAGCGTGCCGTGCAGCTCGAGCGTCGGCGCGAAACGCCCGGCCGTGGCCAGCGCGAGCGGTTCCGCGCGCAGCTCGGCGTCCACCCATCTGCGGGGGGTGCCGCTGTAGGCCACCTGGGCCTCCAGCCGCGAGATGTTTCCGCGGTCGCGGTGCACCAGGTTGGCATGGGCGACTATGCGCGCCGCAGTCGAGCCGTCGAGCGTGGCTGTGCCGGTGATGGTTCCACCCACCGGGAGGTCGGGAGCAACCGAGCGCGCGAGCGCCACGCGCAGCGGCTCGAAACGCAGCTCGAGGTTTCGCATCCGCACGCCGCTTCCGGTCTCGAGCGTACCCACGTTGCCGGCCGCCAGCATGCGGCTCGTGCCGTCGCGTGCATCGTCGAAGGTGACGTCCGCATCGACGTGCATGTCCGTGAGCGCTCCGGCCAGCTCGACCCGGCCGCCGAGCGATCCGCTCGCAGGAACGTCGAGCCCGGGAACGAGCTGCTCGATGGTACCGGTGCGCACATCGTGGAAGCGCAGGTCGGTGTCGTGAACGCGAAGCGCGCCGTCCGCACTCGCCATCGCCACGCCGATCCTCCCTTCCACCGTGCCGCCGCCGAGCGAGAGCTTCGCGCTCGGCACCACGAAGTCGCTCTCGCCTTCGGGCGTGTAGCGCATCTCGAGACGCACCGTGCCCCCGCCGGAATCCGGGAGCGCGGGGTAGAGCATGCGCAGGTCGGCGAGCGCGAGCGGGCTCGCGTCGGCGTCGAGCGTCACATCGCCCGACTGCAGCATGTAGCTGCCGTCGAGATCCAGCCGCGTGCCCGGAAGCGCCGCCCGCACATCGCGGAACCAGAGGGAATCGGCATCCATGCGGAAGTCGCCCACGAGGCTCCTGATGTCGGCTCCCGGCGGCGTGAACGGGAAGGCGAGCATCCGCAGCTCGCCCACTCTGAAGAGCCGCGCCAGCGTGTCGGGATCCGCGAGCCGGATGTGCGGCAGCGCGGCCTGGATCCGCTGGAAGTCCATCACCGACTGGTAGCCGCCGTGCACCTCGATCACGTGCGCGCGCGTCTCGCCGGCGAGCGCCACGCGGATCGTGCTGTCGCGCTGCTCCGGTGTGAGCGTATCGGCCGGGCTCCACGGCAGCCGCACGGTTATGCGTCCATCGGTGAGTCGCGCGTTGTCGATCGAGATCCACGACCCGAACCCGCGCGTCGTGTCACTCGTGCCGGACGGCGGGAAGATGCGCTGGAAGTTCCAGAGCGAGTCGGCGCCGGGAAGCCTGCTGAGCACGACCACTGGCTGTTCCAGTGCCAGGCTGGTGAGGTCGATACGCTGGTGGAGGAAATCGGAGACCCGGTATTGCGCTCGCGCTCGCTGGATGCTCACGAAGGGCCGGCCCGCGCTGTCGGTGATCACGAAATCCTGCAGGATGATCTCGTTCAGGAGATTCCCGCGGATGGCGCCGATGCGGACGATTCCGTGCACGCTGCCGCCGAGCGCACCGAGCGCGATGCGGCGAACGCGCTCGCGTCCCCAATCGGTGTTGGTCAGCGTCATGACGGCGAGAAACAGCACGCCGAGGATGACGGCGATCGCGATCAGGACGATCCGCAGCGCCTTGCGCATGTCAGAACGCCTGGCCTATGGAGAGGTGGAGCGAGAGCCGCCGTAGCACCTTGCGGAAGCCGCCGCCGGAACCCTCGAGTGGATCGTACGACTTGGTGAGGAGCAGACTCGCGAGTCGCGGTGTGCCGCTGCTGTCGGTGGTCTGGGTGACCACCGGCAGCTCTTCCGTGAGTGTGGGCCGGATGCCCAGATCGATGCGGATGGGCCCGACCGGCGACTGGTAGCGCAGCCCGAACCCCGGCGTGATGGCGCCCGTTCCCTTGAAGATGTCGCCCGCCGATCCTTCGCCAACGTACGCTCCGTCCAGGAACACGGCTCCGCCGAGCCGCTTCCAGATGGGGAAGCGGTACTCGATGTTGGCCTCGATGAGCGAGGTGCCGCCGGTGGGACGCGGCTCGAAGTCCTCGGACGGAACGTGGAGCGGGCTGCACCTTCCGTCCGCTATCGAGCCGACGGTGCAGCGAACCGAGTCCGTGACCACGCCGGCATCATTCGCCTCGAAGACCCAGCCGTGGGCGAGCAGCGAGTCGGGGTCCACGGTGAGCACGCGCGGGCCGAGCTGGTTCTCGCCATAGCCGCGCACCGACTGCGAGCCGCCGGCGTAGAAGCGCTTTCTCGGATGCAGGATGTCGCCGTTCCCCAGTCCGGCGTACCCGAGAGCGTTGGCCGAGCTGCTCAGCGGTCTCACCCATCCGAAGCGCACGCGCGCGGCGAGCACGGCGCCGTCGTCGCCTACCGGCATGTAGCGCGTGGCCTCCCCCGAGATGCGATTGTAGCGGAACTCCGATAGAGTGAACGCCGACGCGTGCTCGATCTGCAGCCGCGCCGTGTAGCCGTGGGTGGGGGAGAGTGGGTCGTCGGTGCGGTCCGTGAAGATCTGTGCGGAGATCGGCGACATGGCGTGCCTGCCGCGCAGCGCGCCGATGGTGGCCGCCTGGCAGACTCCGTAGTTCACGCAGAAGTAGATGTTGCCGGCGTCCACCTGAGTGAGCTCGTAGCGATAGCCTATGGTGAGCGGTGAGCGCGGAGCCACCATGCGGGTGAAGGTGGCGCCGGCGCCGTAGCCTCTGTCCACGAAGATCGCCGGCGCGCTGCGCCGGTGGATGAACAGGTTGAGCGAGAGAGTGTTGCGCGCGTCGTGCCACCAGGGTTGCGTGATGTCGGCGCCCGCCTCGTACTCGAGGCGGAGGTACGGCGCCGCCTCCCTGTCGGTGAGGTTGCCCGTCACGTTCTGGAAGATCCCCGTGCCGTTGAGCGCGGGCGCGAAGATGTTGCTCACGACGCCGTTCAACGAGAGCTGGCGCCCGCTGCCGAGCCAGCTATAGTCGTCGAAGTTCGCCTCGAGCTGGAAGAAATCCACCGTGTTGAATCCGCCGCTCAGACGCATCCGGTGGAACGGCGCCTCGGTGACCGCGATGTCGACGTTGCGCCCCGAATCGCCCACCACATCGGCGCTGATGGTCGCGCGGCTGAAGAGGTTCGAGCCGTACAGGTTGCGCTGGCTTTCGAGGACGTCGCGCCTGCGGTACGGGTGCCCACCCTCGATGGTGAGCATGTTGCGGATGGTTTCTTCGGTGATCTGCTCGTTGCCGTGGATGGTGATCGTGTCGACCAGCGTCCTGGATTTCGGATCGATGGTGACGCGTACCTCGGCGCTGCGGCCATCGGCGGTGACGAGAACGGTGTCGTACAGCACGGCGTCCGCGTACCCTTCGTCCCAGAGCCGGTTGCGGAGGAGGGTCATGCTCGAGTCGAGGTCGAGCATGTCGAGCGGCCTGCTCGCGCGCAGCAGGAGCGTGCGCTGTACGTCCTTCGCGGTGATGACCTGGTCGGGGCGCCGTATGGCGAGCGTGCGGACGATGGTGGGCGGGCCCTCGTCGACCGTGAACTTCACCTTGACGCCGCCGCCGTCACCGTCGCGCGTCACCGACGTGTCGACAGTCGCGGAGCGGTAACCGCGCTTCCAGTAGAAGACCTTTATGCGGAGAACATCGCGCTTGAGCTCGGTGCGGTCGAGGAAGTGCTTCTCCACGAACAGCTCCGACTCGCTGAAGAGGCAGAACGGCTCGAGCAGAAAGCTCTTGCAACTGGATGCGCGCGTGGCGAGGCTCTGCTCGAGCTGGGCCTTGCTGACATTGTGCACGCCCTCGACCGAGAGCTCGGTGACCTCCGGTCTCTCGTGCTCGTCGCGATCGGATTGTTGTGCTGTGAGAGTAGCGCCGGCGGCCACCACCAGAAACCCCGCGATTGCCGCCGACCTGATCCCCCGGCGGGCTCGGCTCTGCATGGAGCGACGATAACGCAAGTGGAGGGCCAGGGGGGAGGGGGCAGGAACTACCGAGGGCAAAGGAAACAGGGAACGGGGAACAGGAGCTGCACACGTTCCGTGGTCATGCCCGCGTAAGCGGGCATCCATGTTACCCAGTCGAATATGGGTCCCCGCAAGTCGCGGGGACGACGGTGACCGGTGTGCAGTTCCCTGTTCCCTGTTTCCTTTGCCCTCGGTAGTTCCTGCTCTCTGCTCTCTTCTCCTACAGTCCTTCCAGCAGCGCGTCGTTGTTCGGGGTGCTTCCGATTCGCTTGATGAGCCACTCCATGGCCGCCTGCGGAGGCATCTGCTGCAGGCCGCGGCGGAGGGTGTAGACGGCGTCGAGCTGCTCGGGCTTGAAGAGCTTGTCCTCGCGGCGCGTGCCGCTCGTGGCGACGTCGATGGCGGGATAGATGCGCTTCTCGGCGAGGGAGCGGTCGAGTTTGATCTCGCAGTTGCCCGTCCCCTTGAACTCCTCGAAGATCACGTCGTCCATCCGCGAGCCCGTCTCCACCAGCGCGGTGGCGATGATCGTGAGCGAGCCGCCGCCGTGCTCCGGCGCGACCGAGCGCGCGGAGCCGAAGAAGGCCTTCGGTTTCGCCATCGCGGTGGCGTCGAGACCGCCGCTCAGCGTGCGGCCGGTGCCGCGCTCCACCGTGTTGTGGGCGCGCGCCAACCGGGTGAGCGAGTCGAGTACGATCACCACATCGCGGCCGCTCTCCACGAGCCGGCGGGAGCGCTCCAGCACCATGTCGGCCACGTCCACGTGGCGCTCGGCCGGCTGGTCGAAGGATGAAGCCACCACTTCGCCACGTCCCCAGGAGATCATCTCGCTCACTTCCTCCGGGCGCTCGTCCACCAGGAGCACGAGCAGGACCGCTTCGGGGTGGTTGATCGCGATCCCTTCGGTTATGGCCTGCAGCAGCATGGTCTTGCCGGCGCGTGCGGGCGCCACGATGAGCGCGCGCTGGCCGTAGCCGATCGGGGCTATGAGATCGATCGCCCGACGCGTCAGCTCGGGGCCGCCCTTGGCGGGCTTCCCGGTTTCGAGGACGAGCTTGCGCTCGGGGTAGGAAGCGATGAGGGAGCTGAAGTCGGGGCGCCGGAGCGTGGCCGACGGCTCCTGGCCGTTCACCTGCTCGATCTCTACGGCCGTGGTGCGTCCGCGATGATCGCGGCCGACAGTGGCGCGTACGAGGTCGCCGCGCCGGAGCGTGAACTGACGGGCGAGCTGGGGCGGCACGAAGGGATCGCCGGCGACCGGGAGATAGCTGTCCGTCGCGCTGCGTATGAAGCCGCCGTCGCGCGAGGAGTCGAACCACCCTTCGGCGGTTCCATCGGCGACCACCACCGGCGGCGGACCGCTGTGCTGCTCGGAGCGCTGACCGCCGCTCCTTCCGCGGCCGCGTCGTCCACGTCTGCCGTTGGAGCCGGAGCGCCCATCGCGCTGCTCCTTGTCGCGACCGCGCCGGCGTCCGTGCCCGTGGTGGCCGCCACCTCCACCGTTCCCGCCGTTGCCACCGTTCGCCGAGTTGCCGTTGGAGTTTCCACCGTTGGTGGCGCTCGGCGCAGTGTCCGCGGTATCGGAGCTGCCGGAGCTGCCGGAGTCGCCGCCGTCATTGGCGGTGGAGACCGGTGCCGACTTGCTCCCTTCGCTCTGCGCATCGTCACCAGGGGTTGGCACGGGAGTCGGTGTCTCGTCGCGGTAAGGGCTCGAATCCGTGGCGGAATCGGTGGTCGCGTGGTTCTCCGGACGCGGTCCGCGGCCGCGCCGGGTGGGGCGTCGACGTTCGGTCATGCAGCCTGTAGTCTCATTGGGTGAAATTGCTCTGCGC
>CAZTTY010000076.1:0-20732 GCA_964616815.1 uncultured Gemmatimonadaceae bacterium
CGATCGACAACTGGGCGAACATGTGGCTGAACGAAGGCTTCGCCGAGTTCATGCCAGGCGCCTACTGGGCGGAGAAGCTCGGTACGCGCGCCGGCGACGACTACTACCTCGACGAATACCGCCAGTTCATGGCGATCGACCGCCGCCGGCGAATGCCGCTCGCCGCTCTCGCCTCCAACAACATCTATCCGAAGGGCGCGCTCGTGGTGCGCATGCTCGAGAAGTACCTGGGCCCCGAGCGCTTCTGGGCGGCGGTGCACCGCTACCTCACCCGGCATGCCTTCGCGAACGCCACGACCGACGATTTCCGGCAGGCCGTGCTCGAGGCCACTGGCGAGAACATGGGGTGGTTCTGGGACCAGTGGATCTACCAGGCGGGCTATCCGGATTTCGACGTCAGCGCCGTATACGATTCGACGCGCGCGGTGCTGACTCTCGACGTGAAGCAGACCCAGGGCGACTCCAGTGCCGCCGACAGTACGGGCCTCCGCTACACGACTCCGGAGGTCTTCCGGATGCCCGTCACCATACGCGTGGGTACCGCGCGCGGCGACCGGGTGCGCACTGTATGGCTGCACAGCCGCGAGCAGACCATCGAGATCGATTCGCTCCCCGCCGAGCCCTCCATGGTGATCTTCGACGAGGACGCTGCCATCCTCAAGACGCTCACGTTCGACCAGCCCACGAGCTGGCTCGCCGCGCAGCTCGCCAGCGACCCGGACCTCTGGAACCGTTCGTGGGCCATCTCGCAGCTCGCGAAACGAACCGCCGACACGCTCGCCGCGGCCGCTCTGGCGAACGCGGCCACCGACGCCGATTACTACCGCACGCGCGCGGAAGCCGCCGCGGCGCTGGCTCTGTTCCCGCCGGCCTCGTCGCTTCCGACGCTCGCCCGCGCTCTCGAGGATACATCCTCGCGCGTGCGGCGCTCCGCGGTGAGCGCGCTGGGCAGCATCGGCGGCCCGCGCGCGCTCCCCCTCGCGCGCGAGCGCTTCGAGGACGATCCGAGCTACGAAGTGCGCGCCTCGGCGCTGGTAGCCGTGGCGCGCATGAATGCCGATGCGCGTCGCGAGGCCGTTCGCGCGGGACTCGCGACGCCATCGTACCGCGACATCATCCAGAGCACGGCGTTCGACATCATCGCGGCGTGGCGCGACACCACCTTCATCTCCGTCCTCCAGGAGATGCTCGGCGTCCAGCCGCGCGCTTCTCTCGCACTCGCCACCCTCGCCGCCAGCGGCAACTCCCATGCGCTCGGCATCCTCGGTTCCCACCTCAACGACGATCGCGCCTGGGTGCGGAGCTGGGTGGTGGCGGCCTTCGCCCAACGCGTCCCGAGCGACCTGGCACTCCCGCACCTCGAAGCGATCTTCGCCTCGCTGAAGTACGACGACACCCGGGGACAGATCGGCGATGTGGTGGCGAAGATGACGGGCGGCGAGTGATTGGCTCCCGATGCTACGCCCGGTAAGTTTGGGTGAGCAGCAGACGACCCGTTTCGAAATACGACCACAGGACGCACCCATGCCAACCCCCGCGATGCCCGAGTACAGCGATCTGGAAGCTCCCGTCAGAGGCGAATCCATCACCATGGTGGATGGCCGGCTGCAGGTTCCCGATGAACCCATCATCCCTTTCATCGAAGGCGATGGCACCGGCCCGGACATCTGGCGCGCGGCGCAGCGGGTGTTCGACGCCGCGGTGGAGAAGGCGTACGGCGGGAAGCGCGGGATCGCCTGGTTCGAGGTACTCGCGGGCGAGAAGGCGAAGCGGGTCGTCGACTCGTGGCTCCCCGACGATACCATAGCCGCGATAGACCATCATCTCGTGGCCATAAAGGGCCCGCTGACCACGCCGGTCGGCGGCGGCTTCCGCTCGCTGAACGTAGCCCTCCGCCAGCAGCTCGACCTCTACGCGTGCGTTCGCCCCGTGCGCTGGTTCCAGGGCGTCCCCTCGCCGGTGAAGGAGCCAGGTCTGGTGGACATGGTGATCTTCCGCGAGAACACCGAAGACATCTACGCCGGCATCGAGTGGACGGGCGGGAGCGCCGAGGCGCGGAAGGTTCTCGACTTCCTCGCGCGCGAGTTCCCGGAGGCGTACGGCAAGATCCGCTTCGGCTCGCGCGGGAAAGTCGAGGAGTGGCAGCGCGTGCTGGGGGCGATCGGGGCACCGCACCGCGAGCTGGACGTCGACACTGGTATCGGCATCAAACCCGTGAGCCGGCTCGGCACGGAGCGTCTGGTGCACAGCGCGATCGCCTACGCCATCCAGAGCGGCCGCAAGTCGGTGACTCTGGTGCACAAGGGCAACATCATGAAGTTCACCGAGGGCGCCTTCCGCGACTGGGGCTACGAGACCGCCCGCGACTTCTTCGGTGCAGTGCCTCTCGACGGCGGCCCATGGCACGTGATTCCCGAAGGGAAGCCCGGCGCCGGAATCGTGATCAAGGACGTGATCGCCGACGCGTTCCTGCAGCAGATTCTGCTCCGCCCAGCCGAGTACGATGTGATCGCGACGCTCAACCTCAACGGCGATTACATCTCCGACGCCCTCGCCGCGCAAGTGGGTGGCATCGGCATCGCCCCGGGCGCCAACATCAACTACCTCACCGGCCACGCCATCTTCGAGGCCACGCACGGCACGGCACCCAAGTACGCCGGCCAGGACAAGGTGAATCCCGGCTCCGTGATCCTCAGCGGCGAGATGATGCTGCGCCACCTGGGCTGGCCGGAGGCCGCCGAGCTGATAATAGCGGCACTCGAGAAGACCATCGCCCAGAAGCGCGTCACCTACGATTTCGAGCGCCTCATGCCCGGCTCGACGCTGCTCAAGACCAGCGAGTTCGGAGAGGCGCTGGTGGGGAATATGTAGGGGGAGGGAGCAGGAAGCAGGAAGCAGGGAGCAGGAACTGCTTCCTGCTCCCCGCTCCCTTCCCCTCCCCCACTACCCTCCCGCGTTCGGGTTCGCCTGCAGCTCGGCGTCGGGGAGGGGGAGGCAGGTGGTGTTCCCGTAGGTGTCGCCGAAGACGTACGGTTCGCCGGGCGCGGGTTTCAGAGCGATTCCGTAGCGCTGCACGTCGCCGAGGCGCTGGCCCTCGAGCCAGAGGTCGCGTCGTCGCTCCTCTATCAGAAGCGCCTTCACCGTCGGTGCGTCCTGGGGTCCCGTGTAGGGCGCCATGCCGTAAGTGGCGCGGATGGCGTCGATCTTGTCCACCGCATCGCCCGGGTGGCCGGCGGCGATGTCGCCTTCTGCGCTGATGAGCTGCGCCTCCTTCCCCGAGGCGATGGGAATCGGCTGATCGGCGCTCGTGTACTTGAGCTGGGCGAAGAAGAGCACCTTCGCGCCCGTCGTGTCGCCCGTGCTGTCAACGGGGACTCGCGGATCGTGCATGCGGTAGTACTGTGTGTCCACCGACGCCGACGAGCCGCTCACCGGGTTGCTCGCATCGAAGATGCGATTGTGCTGCCGGTTCGCTCGCGACGCCGACGATGCATCGTAGACGAAGCCGGGGGGCACGAGGTCGGCATCGGCCTTCGCATCGGCCACGCGACCCAGATCCAGACGCGCCCGCGCCCGCCCCACGAGGATCATGTTCACGAGGTCCTCATCGCCGGCCTGCGTGGCCAGGTCGAGAGCCGCCGTGAGCGTGGAGTCCGCGGACTCCCACATCTGCTCCTGCGTCAACACAGGCCCGTAGCTGATGCTCTGATCCGGCTCTATGTGCGAGATGACGCTCTGGCAGAACATCTCGCCTATGAGCACCCTCGCGTAGCCGCCGTACGCGGCGGCCGTGGCCATGAGCTCCGTGCGGTCGGCGTCCGACGGAATCTCCTCGTCGGTCCAGCCGCTCAACAGACGGTAGATGTTGTCGGCCGAAGCGCGGGCCTTGTTCAGCGGTGAATACGTTCCTATCCCGGTGCAGTCGTCGATGGCGTAGATGGCGTCGGAGGGAGCCACGTCGCGCCGGTCGTAAACCCAGCGTGCGGCGGTCTCCGTACCATCTTCGAGCTCGTCGGATATGAGGCCCCCCATCACGATGTATGCACCGAGAGCGCAGTCGAAGTCCGACATGGCGCCGGAAACCAGAAGCGGTGCGTTCCCCGGAACTTCGAGCTGGTCCGCCGGGATCTGACTCGGCGCCGGCACGTCGAGCATGTCGTTGCAGGCGGCAAGCGCCAGCGACGACACCGCCGCCGCCAGCAGGCAAAGCCCGCGGCGTGAACGCTGCGGCGAGCGTTTCTCATATGATCTCATTTGCGTTCCCGAAGCTGAGTATGATCAGAAAGTCAGACTGACGGCCACCATTAACGACGAGAGCTGCGGGAGCACGGTCTGCTCCCACGGCGCGTTGCTGCCGCCGCGCGAGCCACCGAGGAAGTTTGCCTCGGGCTCCAGTCCGGTGTAGTCCGTCCAGGTATGCAGGTTGTGCGCTTGGAGCGATACGCTCGCGTTCGTGGCGCGTATCCTCTGCACCCACTCCTCGGGGAGCTGGTACGAGACCGACACGTCCCGCAGCTTGACGAAGCTCGCGTCTTCGATGAGCCAGCCTGGATAGGTGCTCACGTTCTGGGCACCCCACACGATCGCCGGTGAGTATCGCTCGGGGAAGATCACTTCCGGGCAGCGTCCGCTGATGTCGAGGCAGCGTATGCGCGTGTTGCCATCGAGCTTGCGCTGGCCGCGCTGGAAGTCGAAGAGCGCGCCGATGCGCAGGCGCCCCCAGAGCGTGACCGTGTTCTGAAGCGAGCCCTCGTGCTTCGGGATTCCGTTCCCGAGATACACGTCGGGCGCATCCGCACACGCCACCGTGCCCCCGTTACCGTCGGCGCACATCGGGTCGATCGCCGTACCGTCCGGGTCGAGCGTCGCGCTCACGACTTTCTTCGCGAACCACGAGCCCACCGGGTAGCCGACGTGGTGCTGCACGTACTGGCCGGCCGATACGAAGTCCAGGCCCGGGATGCCGAGGTCCACGATCTCGTTGCTGTTGTTCGCGTAGGCGAACTGTGCATCCCAGCGAACCACGTCGTTCTGAACCGGCGTGATCCGAGCGATCAGCTCGAAGCCCTTGTTGCGTATCTCGCCCGCGTTTATGAACTGGGTGCTCGCGAAGCCCACCGACGGTGCTATCTGACGATCCAGAATCGCATCCGTGGTGGTGCGGCGGTACCAGGTGAACTCCAGCGCGAGCCGGTCGTTCCACAGGCTGCCGTCGGCGCCGACCTCGAACTCCTTGCCGCGCTCCGGGCCCAGGTCGGGGTTGCCGAGCGAGAAGGGAGTGACCGCCGCGCCGCCGTTGGGGCCGGCCACCGAGACGTACGAGCGCAGCGCGGTGAACGCGTTCGGCTGGGCCCCCGTCTCTCCGTACGCCGCGCGCAGCCGCAGCGAGTTGACGAAACCGACATTCCAGAACGGCTCGTCGCTCATCACCCACGACAGGCTCGCCTTCGGGTAGTACACGCGGTCGAAGTCACGGCCGAATGCGCTGTTGTCATCGGAGCGCAGCGCCAGCGTGAGGTAGCGCCGGTCCTTCCATCCGATCTGCTCCTGCACGTAGAAGCCGAGCGATGCGTTCGCGGTCAGCTCCTGGAACGGCTCATCCTTCTGGGTGAGTCCGTCGATGGACGTCTGCCCCGGCGCGGCGAACATCGAGCCGCTCACCGTCGTCGCGTCGACGCGGCTGCGGTAGTACTGCATCCCGGCCGAAGTCGCGCTCGTGAACTCGGAAGGCAGGTCGAAGGTAGCGGTGGCGGAGTAGTCGAAGGTGCGATAGGCGGAGTTCGTGAGCCCGCGCACCAGGTATCCCTGCGTCGCGTCGGTGCCGAAGAACGGCGCCAGCGAATCGATCCGCTCGGCGAACTCCACGTCGGTCGTGTTCGTCTCGTCTATGCCGAAGATCAGCCGGTGCGAGAGCCAGGCCGTGGGCCGGTGCGTGACCGTGAAGCCACCGGTGAACTTCCCCACGTCCTGCAGGAAGTGATACTCGGCGTTGTACGCCTCCGGCGTCGACGAGCCGAAGCCGAGCTGCCGCGTGGGGATCGTGGCCGGGTCCATGAGCACCGTCGACCACACCGTGCCGCCGTAGCCGGCCTCGGCGGGAAGGTTGGTCCTGCCGCTCAGATAGCGCGCGTTCCCCTGGATCGTGAGCTTGTCGCTGATGTCGAGCGTGAGATTCGCGCGCCCGTTCGTCTTGCTCAGATCGTTGGGGTACTCGGCGCCCTGGCTCTGCTCGCGCGTGCCGGCCATGTAATACTGGAACATGCCGGTGCCTCCGCTCACGCCGGCGTAGTACTGCTGGTAGCGGCCGTCGCGGAAAAAGTCCTTGCCGTACGACGAGCGAAGCTGATCGTAGTCGATGGACTGTATGGAGCCGTCCACCACCTGGTAGTTCGTGGGGAAGCGCCCCGACGGGTTCATCAGGAAATTCGTCCCCTGCTTGGTGGAGAAGGTGAACTCCGGACTCCCCGACGCACCGTGCTTGGTGATGATGTTGATGACCCCGTTGGCCGCCTCGGTGCCGTACAGCGTGGCGGCCGCGGGACCCTTCAGGATGTCGATGTGGTCGATGTCGTTCGGGTCGATGTCGTTCCAGCGCGAGATGGACGCCGAACCGAAAGCCTGGTTCACTGGGCCCGTGGACTGCGCGTTGTCCAGGCGGATGCCGTCCACGTAGATGAGCGGCGTCTGCGCCAGGCCGAGACTCGATGTGCCGCGCACACGGATGCGCGATCCGGTGCCCACCTGCCCGGAGCCGGGCATGATGTCGACGTTCGGCGCGCGGCCCTGCAGCAGATCCTGGAAGTTCGCGACCGGCGCGTACTTCGTCACCGTGGCCGCATCGATCTGCGTGACCGCATTGCCGATCTCGCGCTTCTGCTGGCCGCCCGCGGTACCGGTGACCACCACCTGGTCTAGGTTCAGCGCCTGCGGCGTGAGCGAGAACGCCAGTGTCGTGTCTCCGGCCGCCGCGGTCAGCGACTGACTGGCGTAGCCGATGCGCCGCGCCACCACCGTGAGCTGACCGGACGGAATGTTGTCGATCCGGAATCGCCCATCCGAAGTGGTGACGGTGCCGAGGGTGCTGTTCTCGACGGTGACCTGCACCCCGGCGATCGGCTGCTGCGTCGCGGCGTCGGTCACCCTTCCGCCCACTTCGCCCTGTGCAGCGGCCGAACCGGCGAACGCGATCGAGCAGACGAACATCGCCAGCCACGTGAGCAGCCATCGCGAGGGCTTCCCGCGCGTCCGAACGAGCCTTTCGAACTCCCAGCTCGGGGAGAACGTGACAGGTCTCATTGTCGTACCTCCGCTTCCGTTGAGCGGCGGCCTGCCGGTCGGCCGGCGCGATCGCCGATCGCGCCATCCATGGTCGAGCGGTCGCGGCGACCGCGTTGTAGGGGATGCGCTACTGCGACGACAAGTCGGTGCGACCCGCGACGCATCCGGGTACGCTCTCTCTCCGCGTGGCGTTCCGAGGCGTGGCGCTGCGTCTGCGCCGGCGAAGCGTCGCAAAGCTAAGGCATGTCGTACGGGCCGCAATGGGTGCGCCGTGCGCGTGAAAACACCGACGAGTTCGTCGCGCGATGCAGATGTAGAAGCGACAACGAGATACTTCGATGTCGAAGCATGCGGACTCGGCAGGATCGTTCGCGCCAAGGAAAAGCCCGCTTGCGAGGGAAATCCCTCACAAGCGGGCTATGCCGTGATTCGCCGGTGCGCATCGGTGCGGCGGCCATCGGACACCGGGCCGACCCCCGACGGACGATGTCGCGCGCATCGTCCGCGCGCCTGGACTCACGGCTCGAGCATGTGTGTAGTTCCGCGCTTCACATCGCGCGCTCCGTGCGCGACGCCGGTTCCGACCGCCATCCCGAAGAGCAGTGCGCTGCCCCCGCCCACCAGCGGAAGAACCCAGGTCACGGGCGTGGCCAGTACCGCCGCGCCCAGACCCGCGAGCAGCGGCGCCGTCCAGCGCTGTGCGGCGTCCACGTAGCGCAGCCGCGTCCTCACGAAGCGGCGGCTGCTCATGTATCCGAGGATCGCCGCGGCGACGGCGACGGAGATTCCGATGAGACCGAGCATGTCTACCTCCTTGTGTCTCCCCTACGGGGCGCTCTCCGGCATGGTTTCAATTGCGCCCGGCCACCCTCGCGCGTCCTGTCATTCGATGCTCCGCGCGCCCTCGCTCCCCTGCCCCGCGTCGTACGCGATCCGCTGGCTGGCGGTCGTGCTGCTCGCGCTCGCCCTCGCCGTCGCGCTGGGCCGCGCGGCCGCGCGTGCCGACGCGGCCGTCGAGATCCCGGCCCGCGCGCGCTCGCTGCCCGTCACCGGCGGCGCGGCGCTCCCACCACCGCAGCACGTTGCGGACCGCGAGATCCTCGCGCTCTTCGGCGACTCGCTGCGCGGCACGAGCGGGAAGCTGCTCTCCCGCATCCTACCCGCACCGGAGTGGAGACGCATGGCGAGCATGCTCGACGACTACGCGCCCGGCGATGGAGTGCTCCGCCTCTCCACCGAGCGCGCCGGCGGCGAACCCTTCTCGCTCCTCGCGCTCGAGGACTTCGGCATCAAGTCCGGCGCGTGGATCGGAGGCTATCGGGTCGGCTACTGGCCTGGCGAGCTGCGACGCGTCCGCTCGGCCGCCTACCACAATCCGACAGGCTTCATCGAAGTCACCAGGGCTTCCTCCGGCACCCGTCTCTCCGAACACTTCCGGCTGGAGGACTTCCTGACGCACGACCGTCAGGATGTATGGCCCAGGTACATCGTCCTCCGCGAGGAGCTCATCGACAAGCTCGAGCTCGTGCTGGACGAATTGCTGCGAAGCGGCCACCGTACCGACAGGGTGATCGTCCTCTCCGGCTTCCGAACGCCTGCCTGGAACCTCGCGCTCGGCGATGCGAGCGGGCGCGCCCGAGAGAGCCGACACCAGTACGGCGATGCCGCCGACATCATCGTCGACGCAGACGGCGACGGCAGGATGGACGACCTCGACGGGGACGGTCGCAGCGATGTGGGCGACGTGCGAGTGGTGGAGCGCGCGGTGGAGCGCGTGGAGCGTCTGCACCCGGAGCTGGTGGGCGGCCTCGGCGTGTATCAGGCGATGGGGCCGAGCGGACCATTCGCGCACATAGACGTGCGCGGCGAGGCGGCCCGCTGGACCCGGTCGAGCTCGCGAGGCTCGGGCGCGCGCACGCCGGGCCGCGCCGCACCGGTGGCCGGCTGTCAGGCCACCGGCGCCTCCGCCGTACTCTGCTCGAGAATCCGGCGCAACCGCCCGCGCTGATCGCGGCGCGGGCTCGCGATCAGCCGCCCGCTTCGCCCGCGCTCGCCGGGCCCGTGCTCGTGCGCTCGACCACACGACCCGGGAGCGTGCCCGTGTACTCCCCCTGGTCGATCGCGAGCTTCCCGTTGACGAACACGTAGCGCATCCCCGTCGCCAGAAGCCGGGGCTCCTCGTAGGTGGAACGATCGCGAATCGAATCGGGGTCGAACACGATCACATCGGCGTACTTCCCTGCCTCGAGCGTGCCGCGCTCGCCGAGCTGCAGTATCTCCGCGGTGAGACCCGAGCTCGAGTGTATCGCCTGCTCCATCGTCAGAACGTGCCTGTCGTAGACGTACGTGCGGATCTTCCGCGGAAACGTGCCGTACTTGCGCGGATGCCCGTTGGAGCCGTCGGAGCAGGTGGCCACCCACGGCTGCTTCATGAAGTTGTCGATGTCCGACTCCTTCATGTTGAAAGAGGCGACGCCGGCATCGCCGTCCTTCACAATCTCGATCGCTGCTTCGATGGGCGAGAGCTTACGCTCGGCCGCGACCTCCTCCAGCGTTTTCCCGACGAGCGTGCTGTCGCTCCGTCCCGTGATCAGGAGCGCGTCCGCTCCGCCGCGGCGGCGGAGATTCTCCGTCATGTCGGTCACCAGCTTGGCCCGCGTCGCGGAATTGCGGATCCTGGCGAGGAGCGAATCGCGGCCTCCCGCCTCCGCCCAGCGCGGAAGCAGCGAAGCGCCGATGCTCGTTCCCGAAGCGGTGTAGGGATACTGGCACGCTGCGACCTTCAGACCCTCTTTGCGCGCCGCGTCCACGAGCGCGATGACCGTGTCGCTCTCGCCCCACACGTCCACGCCGAGCGCCTTGATGTGCGAGATGTGCACCGGTATCCCCGCCTCCCGCCCGATCCGGATGGCCTCGTCCACGGCGCCCACCAGGCCGACGTTGTACGAGCTCTCGTCGCGCATGTGCGTGTCGTAGATCCCGCCGTAGCTCGCGGCCACCTTGGCGAGCTCCACGACCTCCTCGGTGGACGCGTAGCTTCCCGGCGCGTAGTACAGTCCGGTCGAGAGACCGAGCGCTCCATCGCGCATCGCCTTGGCCACCAGGGCGCGCATGCTGTCGAGCTGCGCCGCATCGGGCTTCGCGTCGGACATCCCCATCACCTTGAGCCGGACGGACCCTTCGCCCACGAACAGCGCGGCGTTGGGGCCGATCCCGTCGCGCGTCCACTGCGCGAACGTATCGCCGATGTCGAGCGGGCTCCCTCCGTCGTTCCCCGTCACCACGGTGGTGACGCCCTGCATCAGGTAATCGAGGTTGGCGTGGCGTTCGGAGCTGGAGAGGTCGCCGGCGGTGTGCGTGTGCGGGTCGATGAATCCCGGAGCGACCACGAGTCCGGCGGCATCGAGCGTGCGCGCGGCGGTCACGCCGCCGGCGGCCGCGTCACCGACGAAGACGATGCGGTCGCCGCGCAGCGCCACGTCGGCTACCCGCGCGGCGGCGCCGGTTCCGTCCACGACGTCGCCGCCCTTGATCAGGAGATCCACCTCGCCCACGGGTTCCTGGCGCGCCTGGCGCGCGCAGGCCGCGGCAGCGAGACAGAGGGCCAGCCCGAGGGCCAGGCGGCCGGCGGCGGCGCGGGGTCGCGAACTGCGGTTCGGGAAGATCGGCATGTCCTGAGAGGTGCGGGTGACGGAGGAGGTCGGGCCAGTTCCGCTTCTCGGAACCGCGTCCCATATTCCAGCTTCCTCACGGTTATGTATGGCGCGCCGCTGCCGCGCGCAAGTCCCAGCCGGCCCCGCAACCCCCAAAACAGGAGATTCGCATGTCATCGACCCGGCGTCCAGCGAGGATACGCGCGACCGCCACCTGTGCGTTGCTGCTCGCGGCGTTCTCCCTCGCCCCGGCTCCGGCGCGTGCCCAGGCGGAGCACCGCGCGATCCTGAAGCAGAAGCTCCTCGACGACCTCACGCGAATCTCCGACTCCTTCGATGGAGTCATGGGAGTCGAGGTGGTGGACCTCACCGACTCCTCGCGGATCGGCGTGAACCAGGACCTGGTATTCCCGCAGGGGAGCGCGATCAAGATACCGGTCCTGCTGGAGCTCCTCCGCCGGTCGGATGGCGACCCCGCGCTCCTCGCGACCCGGCACTCCATCTCGGACGCGACCCGAACGGGCGGAAGCGGCGTGCTCCAGTTCTTCTCCGATGGAGGCTCCGAGCTCTCCAACGAGGATCTGGCGGTTCTGATGATCACGCTCAGCGACAACGGCGCGACCAACATCCTCATCGACGCGCTGGGAATGGACTCTGTGAACCACACGATGGCGGCGCTCGGGCTCGAACGGACGAAGCTGCAGCGGCGGATGATCTCGCCCGCTTCGTCGGCGCGCGGAGAGGAGAACATCTCCACCCCCGCGGAAGCCGCCACGCTGATGGCGAGACTCTCCACCTGCGAGCTGCCGATGTCCCAGCGCGCCTGCGCGCGGATGCGCGCCATCCTCGAGCTCCCCAAGAACGAGGCAGTGAGGTCGGTCATTCCTGGCGGCATACGGGTGGCATCGAAACCGGGCGGAATCGTGGGCGTGTCCACGAGCTGGGCGCTGGTGGAGCTTCCCGACCGTCCATTCGTGATCACGGTAATGACCAACTACGGCGGCGGCGATGGCGGTGAGGCGATCCGCGAGGCCGCCACCGCGGCCTACCAGTACTTCCTGCGGCTGCAGCGCTCCACTCCGTACGGTACTCGCGTACCGGCCTCCGTGTACCGCGAAGTCCACCCGCGATCCCGGTAGCCGCGGCCCGGGGCACGTCCAGGTCGTGCCGGCGGCGGGACGAAGATCCGCGTCATCACCGCGAAAGCGGTGATGGCCGAGCTTCCGCTGCCGTGGGGATGACACGGTCGCCAGTCGACCTTGCGGCGCGCGCCGCGCACGGGTTGATTCTGGCTCCATACCCACTCTCCACCTCTCCCGCCCACACTCTCGATGATGCGCTCGACTGCAGCATCGCTCGCATGCCTGGCGGCGTGCCTCGCTCCCATTACGGCAGCCGCCGCGCAACGGTCGGACAGCGTGTACGCGCGCCTGGTGCGCGAGTACACCACCGACCCGCGCTTCCTCCCCGCTGCGCTCGAGTCGCTCCCGACCAGCGCGACCGTGCCGAGCCCTCGCGCCCACTTCGGCACCATCATCGGTGCGCCCGGAGTCACGCACCACGCCGACGAAGTCTATGACTACTTCCGCGCCCTCGCCGCTGCGACGCCGCGCGTGAAGGTTGAGAACATCGGAAAGACCGAGGAGGGACGCGACATCATCCTGGCGATCGTGGCCGACGAGGGCACCATGCGCGACCTCGACCGGTACCGGCATCTGCTGGCGCGTCTGGCCGACCCGCGCACGCTACCGGCCGATTCGGTCGAGCGGGTCGTGGCGGATGCGAAGCCGGTGTACTACCTCAACGGCGGGCTCCATTCCCCCGAGATGGGCTCGCCGGAGATGCTGATGGAGCTCGCCTACCGCATCGCGGTGGACGATGACAGCGCCATCGCGCGCATCCGCAACGGTGTCATCACGATCATCAACCCGGTGAGCGAACCGGACGGGCGCGACAAGCAGGTGGACTGGTACCACCACTATACCAGGGGGCGGCCCGAGTTCGACGACGGCTTCCCGCACGATCCGCCCTACTGGGGCCGCTACGTGGTGCACGACAACAACCGCGACGGGCTTCAGATATCGCAGGCTCTCTCGAAAGCGATCTACGGGGTGTACTACGACTGGCACCCGCTGGTGATGCACGACCTGCACGAGTCGGTGCCGCTCCTCTACATCTCGACAGGCACCGGGCCGTACAACGTCACCAACGATCCGATCCTGGTGAGCGAGTGGCAGCTTCTCGCCAACAACGAGATCACGGCGATGAACGCGGCCGGACTCCCGGGGGTGTGGACGTGGGGCTTCTTCGATGGCTGGTGGCCCGGCTACGGCGTGTGGGTGGCCAACAACCATAATTCGATCGGGCGCTTCTACGAGACGTTCGGCAACGCCGGCGCCGACACCCACGTTCGCGACCTCTCGCGCGCCAGCTTCGCCGGCGAACCGGTCACGAGCCGGCAGTGGTATCGCTCCTGGCCGCCCACGAAGAAGGTCCGCTGGTCGATGCGCGACAACGTCAACTACCAGGAGGCCGGCGTCCTGACCGCCCTCGGCTACACCGCCGACAACGCGAAGACGCTGCTGCGCAACTTCCGGCAGAAGAGCTACAATAGCTGGCAGCGCGGGCGCACCGGGACGCCGCACGCGTACGTGATCCCCGGATTCGAGCGCCAGCGCGATCCGCGCCGCGCGGCGTACCTCGTCAACCAGCTCGAGCGTCAACGGATAGAAGTGCACAGGCGCACCGCGGGAGATTCGGCCGGCGATTTCGTGATACTGCTCGACCAGCCGTATCGCGATCTCGCGGTGAATCTCCTGAGCCTCCAGAAGTACCCGCAGACGGCTCAGTATCCGCCGTACGACGACATCGCGTGGACGCTCGGCTACCTGTACGGGGTGGACGTGGAAGCGGTGGACGATACGGCGGTCTTCGGCTGGACCGGGCTCGAGCTCCTGCGCGACACCGTCACGGCGACCGCCTCGGTGCGTGGGAGCGGGAGCGTGTATCTCATGCCGTATCGCGCGCAGTCGGAGCTCCTCCCCGCCCTGCACTGGCTCCGCTCCGGCACGAAGGGCGCGCGCGCGTACGCGGCGGAGAGCGCATTCGTGGCCGTGGGAGACTCTTTCCCTGCCGGCTCGGTCATACTCGAAGGCGTGGGCGCCGACAGAGCGCGCGAGCTCGCTTCGCGCTGGGCGCTCCCGCTCCTCGCCGCGGCGGAGCCGCCGGACGTGGCGCGCCACGAGCTCGACCTCCCGCGCGTCGCGATGTACCATGGCTGGTACGACACACAGGACGAGGGGTGGTCGCGCTACACGTTCGAGATGCTCGGCGTCCCGTACACAGCGATAGACAAGGACGATCTCCGGGCGGGCGAACTGCGGAAACGCTTCGACGTGATACTCGTGCCGAACTTCGGCGGCTCGCTAGACCGGATGATCCACGGAATCGACCGCGATCTCGGCCCCATGCCCTATCGCAGGACGGCCGAGACGCCGGCATTCGGCACGCCCGACTCGAGCGCGGACATCACCGGCGGTCCCGGTTTCGAGGGGCTGGCTGGCCTGCAGCGCTTCGTGGACGGAGGCGGCACCCTCATCACGCTCGCCAACGCCACTCGCCTCGCGGCGGAATCGGGCATCGCCGCCGCGCTCTCGCCGCGCGCCGCGCGCACGCTCTTTCATCCCGGCTCCGTGGTGCGCGCGCGCGCCCGGCGCACCGGCTCACCGATCCTGTACGGCTATCCCGAAATCACCACGATCTTCCGTGGCAACGATCCGCTCTACGCGGTCTCTCCTCGCGACAGCGCGATGCTGGTGCTGCAGTACGGAACCGCGCTCCCGAAGCACGAGCCGGACGGGGCGATGATGGGGATGCCCGAGTTGCCGGATCACGCCGCATCCAGATCGTCGCCCGGCGGCTCCGACGCCTCGCACGCCGCGAATGCGGAGGGGAGCTCGCCCGACTCCAGTGCCAGGAGCGGGAAGGATGGGAGCGGCGGTGCCGAATCGTACGTCGTGTCGGGAATGGTGCGCAACGAGAAGGAGATCCTGGGCCAGGGCGCGATCTTCGACGTACCGGTGCGCAAGGGTCGCGTCATCGCGTTCACCTTCGACCCGCTGCACCGGTACCTCAACCACCACGACTTCCCACTCGTGTGGAACGCGATACTCAACTGGAACGATCGACCGGAAAGTAGACCGGCTCGATGAGCCGGGCGACTCCAGACGACGGCGGTGACCGCGACGACCACGACGACCGCGACCTCCACGATTGCCGCCACGACCGCAGGGCAGCGCACGGCGACGGCGTGGACCGCGCGACGAGCCGCAGGGAGTTCCTCGAGCGCGGTGCGCGCGCGGCCATCGGCCTCGGCGTGCTCGGCGCTATCCCGGTCGCGCCTCCGGCCGCGACGGACCGGGCGACAACGCGGGTGAGAGGCGACGATGCGCTCACGCTGGCCAACGACATCCTGGCCGCGAGCTGGAGCGTCTCCGGCGGAGTGCTGCGCGCGACAGAAGTGATAGCGAAGCGCGGCGGAAGGCGGCTCGCCGTACCTCACCACGTGTTCGCGCTCACGCTCTCCGACGGCACGCGTCTCGACTCCACGCAGTTCCGCGTCGTGGGCGACCCGGCCATCGAGTCCATCGCGCCACACCCCGGCGCGTCGCGATTTGCCGAGCGCCTCCGCGGTCGCCGCATCACTGCGTTGCTCGAGGATCCCGCTGGCCGCGTGGCGGCAGCGTGGAGTGCGGAGCTGCGCGAAGGCTCACACTACGTGCGCCAGGAAGTCACGATGCGCGCCCACGGCGCTCCGCTATCCGTGCGCGAGATCGCGCTGGTGGAGCTCACCGCTCCCGAAGCCGTACTCACCGGGACGGTGAAGGGGAGCCCGGTTACCGTAGGCGACTGGTTCACCGGCTTCGAGCATCCGCTCTCGAGCAGCAGCGTGGAGGGCGCCATGGTGCGCTGCTTTCTCGCGCGCGAGCTGCCTCTCCGGCCCGAGTCGCCGGTCACCGTCTCGTCGGTAATCGGCGTGGCGCGGGCGGGGCAGATGCGCCGGGACTTTCTCGCCTACGTCGAGCGCGAGAGGGCTCACCCGTATCGCACCTTTCTGCACTACAACTCCTGGTACGACATCGGCTACTTCTCGAAGTACTCGGAGCCCGAGGCGCTCGCGGTGATCCAGGCGTTCGGAACCGAGCTGGCGCGGAAGCGCGGCGTGGTGCTCGACTCCTTCCTCTTCGACGACGGGTGGGACGACCCGAAGACCCTCTGGGGCTTTCATGACGGCTTTCCCGACGGCTTCAGCCGCGTGCGCGAGGAGGCGGCCCGCTACGGCGCGGCGCCGGGCGTGTGGCTCTCCCCCTGGGGCGGCTACGGCGACCCGAAGAAGGCGCGTCTGGAATACGGAGAGCAGCAGGGATTCGAGACCAACGAAGGCGGCTTCGCTCTCTCCGGACCGAAGTACTTCGAGCGCTTCCGCGAGACCTGCCTGCGGATGGTGCGGGAGTACGGCGTCAACCAGTTCAAGATCGATGGTACCGGCAACGCCTCGCATGCGATTCCCGGCAGCGTGTTCGACAGCGATTTCGACGCCGCGATCCACCTGATCGAGGAGCTGCGCGCGGCCAGGCAGGACATCTACATCAACCTCACGACCGGCACCTACCCGTCCCCGTTCTGGCTGCGCTACGCCGATTCGATCTGGCGCGGCGGCGAGGATCACGACTTCGCCGGCGTGGGTTCGGACCGGCAGCGATGGATGACCTACCGCGACGGCGACACTTTCGAACATGTGGTACGGCGAGGTGCGCTCTTCCCCATCAATTCGTTGATGCTCCACGGGATCATCTACGCGCGCCACGCGAAGAGGCTGGACATCGACCCGCACCGCGATCTCGGTGCGGAGCTCCGCTCGTACTTCGGCACCGGCACGCAGCTCCAGGAGATGTACGTCACGCCCGTGCTCACCTCGGCGGAGTGGGACACTCTGGCCGAGTGCGCGAAGTGGTCGCGCGCGAACGCGGACACGCTCGTCGATACGCACTGGATAGGCGGCGACCCCGGCGAGCTCGAACCATACGGCTGGGCGGCGTGGTCGGAGAGGAAAGGCATCATCACCGTGCGCAATCCCGACGCGCGACCGCGGCGCATCGCACTGGATGTCCAGAACGCCTTCGAGCTCCCCGAGGGAACGCCGCGCACCTTTGCCACGCGCGATCCATGGTCCGGGAGCGGTGCGGGCACGCCGTCGACGCTCACGGCCGGCCGCGAGGTCACCCTCGAGCTGGCGCCCTTCGAAGTGCGGACATTCGAGGCCACGCCGCGCTAGCCGAATCCCTTCGGGGCGATCGCCGTCGGTCTCGCCTCCGGAAGCTACCCCGCGCTCCGCGCCGCCCGGCTCTCGCCGATCGACGCCATCAGGCACGAGTGACACGAGTGAATGGAAGCAGGAGGCAGGAGGCAGGAAGCAGGAAGCAGCCAACCGCGCACGCTCCACAATCATGTCCGCGGCTCACGGGCATCCCCCTCCCCGTCAGGTGCGCGCGAGCGGGCTTCCCCGTGACTCCGCGCGCCCCCGGCCGGCCGCTCCGTTGACGGCCGGTCCCCCGCTGCCGATCTTCCAGCCTTCCGACGCCAGTCCGGTCCGGAGTGACGAAGCACGCCCCTGGCGGGCGCCGGTGTAGTAGTTGCATGAGGGCGGCTGCGGGGAGCCAGTGTCGCCCTCCGTCCGACCGGTCGCGACTGGCGATCCACGCGCCGTGTCGCGGCCGGGCCAACAGCATCCGGAGTCGATGCCGCCTTCGTGAAGATACTGGGTAAGAGCTTTCGCCTGACCACCGCACAGGCGCTTTCGCTCGTGACGGCGATCGTGCTGGTCGCGGTGCTGGCCATCTGCCTCGCGGCCATCCGGGTGACTCTCACGCGATCCGCGATCGAGGCGGCGCAGTACCGGGTGGAGCGCAGCGCCAAGCAGTTGGCCACCGTGGCAGCGACCAGCGTGGCGCGAAGCCGGTCGAGTTTCGCGGGTGCCACGGGCGACCCCTCCGTTCGCGCAACCCTCCGCGCGGGAATCCCGCCCACGGACGCGCGGCTCGACTCCGTACAGGAGGCCCTTCACGCCCTGCACGTGACGGGCGACTCCGTGGGCGCCGTCGAGCTCTGGTCCACCAGGGGGCGGCGCCTCGCCTTCGTGGGCGACGATGTGAGCGAAAGGGTTCCGCTCGGCGGCCCCGCCGAGCTGCCCGGCCCGGTCGCGATGCTGCGGCCCGGCATCGATCCGCGCGATGCCACCGATTCCATACAGCTCGGCACTCTCTACCGCAGCGGCGACCGCACGCTGTACTGGGTGGCGGTCCCCGTAGTTGCCGCCGGCAGGACGCTCGGCTTCGTGGTCGGACAGCGGGAGATCCTTCAGAGCCCGCAGACCGCGCGCACCATCCAGGAGCTCAGCGGCAACTCGGCCATCGGATACTTCCACAACATCGATGGCTCCGTCTGGACCACCATCGGCGGCGTACCCGCGCGCCCGCCCGACACACTCCCGCGCGATGCGTCGCGACGCAGCCGCGCGGTGATCGGTCCCGTGATATACGCCGACGAGCGTATTCCCGGCACTCCGCTGGCGATCGCGATGGAAGTTCCTCGCAGCGCGGTGGTGGAGCGGGTCAACGTGTCGGTGCGCCGGCTCGCGATTTTCTGCGGTGCGCTGTCGCTCATCGGCGCGCTCGTGGCATGGCTCGTGGGCCGGCGAATCGCCCAGCCGTTGCGGGAGCTCACCGACGCCTCCGAGTCGGTGGCCCGCGGCGACTACAGCACGCGAGTGCCGGCCACCGGGAACGAGGAGGTCGCGCGCCTGGCGGCGAGCTTCAATCACATGGCGGCGCAGGTGGGAGAGAAGAGCGCCATAATCGAGTCGCGCGAGGCGGATCTGCGGACGCTCGCCGATGCCATGCCCCAGATCGCGTGGATGGCGGACGCGAACGGCAACGCCACGTGGTTCAACGAGCGCTGGTACGCGTACACCGGCCTCACCAGCGATCGGGACTCGCCCACGATCGGCGCCACCATAGTGGATCCGGAGCAGCGCGAGGCCGTGCGCGCAGCCTGGAACGCATCGCTGCGCTCGGGCGAGCCATTCGAGATGGAGATCCGGCTGCGCGGCAGGGACGGCAGCCTCCGCTGGTTTCTCACACGCATCGCGCCCGTCCGGGCACGCGATGGGAGCGTGCATCGCTGGTTCGGAACCAGCACCGACATCCAGACGCTGCGCGAAGCCCGTGAGGCGGCGGAAGCCGGCAACCGCGCCAAGTCCGACTTCCTCGCCGCCATGAGCCACGAGCTCCGCACGCCGCTCAACGCGATCGGCGGCTACGCCGAGCTGATCGAGATGGGGCTGCGAGGCCCGGTCTCCGATGAGCAGCGCCGCGATCTGGAGCGTATCCGCGCGAGTCAGACGCATCTGCTCGGCCTCATAGGCGGCCTGCTCGACCTGAGCCGCATCGAGAACGGCAAGGTGCGCTACGACATCGAGAGCATCGGGGTGGCACCGATGCTCGCCGACATGGAAGCGCTCGTGATGCCGCAGGCCCGCGTGAAAGCGCAGAAGCTCACCTGCATCACCAGCTCGGCCGAACTGGCGGTGCACGCAGATCGGGAGAAGCTGCGACAGATCCTGCTCAATCTCCTCTCCAACGCCGTGCGCCACTCGCCCGCTGGCGCCTCCATCAGCGTGCGTGCCGAGCGTGCGAGTGCGTCGGGTGTATCGATCCGGGTGTGCGACACCGGGCCGGGAATTCCTCACGAGCGGCAGGAGTCGATCTTCGAGCCGTTCGTGCAGCTCGATCGCACGCTCACCAGCCCAACCGAGGGAGTGGGACTCGGTCTGGCCATAAGCCGCGACCTGGCGCGCGGGATGAGTGGCGACATCTCCGTGACGAGCGTTCCCGGCGAGGGAGCCTGCTTCGTTCTCACGCTCCCGGCGGCCGACGGCGACGAGCGAGCGCGGATGGAGCGTTCGGCCGAGATGGAGGCGGTGAGGGCGGAGCGACGCAGGTAGCGCCTCCCCGCCCGCCGGCCGTTCGCGGCATTGGTGATCGGCGCGCCGCGCGGTAGCTTGCCCACATGCAAGTCTTCGACGCCATTGCGAAGCGCCGGTCGATAAAGCGCTTCACCGATCGCGAGATCACGCGGGACGAGCTGGAAAAGATCATCGCCGCCGCCGCGCTCGCGCCGAACCACCGGCTCACCGAGCCGTGGCGCTTCTACGTGCTGGGCCCCGAGGCACGCACGGCCTACGGCTTCGCGCTCGGCGACCGGAAGGCCCGCAAGCTCACCGATCCCGACGCCATCGCCGCGCTCCGCGAGAAAGTGGCCGCCGAGAACCGCGCACTGCCGGCGATGATCGCGGTGGCCACGACCGTGAGCGACGATCCCGAGACGCGCGAGGAAGACTACGCCGCGGTGATGATGGCGATCCAGAACCTCGCCCTCGCGGCGGTGGAGCTGGGGCTGGGTACGCACATCAAGACCGGTGCCGTGATGGAGACCGCGGCTGCGCGCGAGGCTGCGGGAGTACCGGAAGGGGAGCGGATAGTGGCGACCATCAACATCGGCGAGCCTTCGGAGACACCGCCGCCGAAGCCGCGGCGCGGCGGGCTGGAGCACACGGTCTGGCTGGCGTAACGGGGCCGGGTACTCCATGTGGACGGCTCGCGAGCGACGCTCGCCAGCCCGGCACAATGAGTAACGGCCGCCCCGAACACTACCGAACCCCCACGCCCCCGTAGCGGCGCGGTC
>CAZTTY010000077.1:0-20654 GCA_964616815.1 uncultured Gemmatimonadaceae bacterium
ACCTCAAACTGGATGAGCTGATACGCGCCACCCATAGCGCGCGTACCCGGCTGGTGGATCTGGAGGACCTCTCGGACGAGCAGTTGGAGGCACTCCGCGAGGAATTCCAGCGGCTGCGCGACCTGCATCGCGACGACGACGACGAGAAAAGCATGCGGCCGGACGGCGAACCGCCCATGCGTCGCGCTACCGACCCGCCCGAGAACGGAGGAGGGAGCCGGCGGGCGCTTCGCCGCGGGAAGGACGCCGGGCCGTCGGTCGCGAAGGGGTGATGCGCCGGACGGCTACCAGGCGGGCCGCGAGCGCAGCATCGCGGTCATCGCGTCGGCGTCGAGGGGGGCCGAGAAGAGATAGCCCTGCGCATAGCGGCAGCCGAGCGCGCGCAGGCGGCGCATCTGCTCCATCGTGCTGACGCCTTCCGCGATCGCATCCAGCCCCAGATTGGCGCTCATCTGCAGGATGGTGTGGACGAGCTGCGCGGAGCGTTCGGAGCTTTCTATCTGGCTGACGAAGGAACGGTCAATTTTCAGCGCATCGAGCGGAAGCTGGTGCAGGTAGCTGAGCGACGAGTAGCCGGTGCCGAAGTCGTCGAGAAAGATCCGCACGCCGAGCTCTTTGATCTCCTGGAGCATGCGCACCACGGGCTCCGGCTTGTCGAGGATCGCGCCCTCGGTGATCTCGAGCTGCAGCCGTGTGGGCCCCACCCCGTGGCGCGAGAGTGTGCGCTCGATGGTCTTCCGGAGATCCGGCTGCACGAGCTGGCGCCCCGCGACGTTCACCGCCACAGTGAGCCCGCACTCGTTGCCTGCCTCGCCGCCGCCGTCATCGACGCGCACGCCTGGCGCGTGCGGGGCGGGAAGGTCGTCCCAGAATCTGAGCTGGCGACACGCTTCCTCGAGAACCCAGTTGCCGATCGGGATGATGAGCCCGGTCTCCTCCGCCTCCGCGATGAATGCCGAGGGCTGGATGATCCCGCGCTGCGGATGCCTCCAGCGGGCGAGCGCCTCCACGCCGGCGATCCGGCCGGAGGTCAGCTCGATGATGGGCTGGTAGTGCAGCTCGAACTCGCCCCGTTCCACGGCGTGGCGCAGATCCGTCTCCAACTGCAGACGGATCAGCGCGGCGGCATGCATGGCGGGGTCGAAGATCTCGAAGCGCGCGCGACCGCTCATCTTCGCGCGGTACATCGCCATGTCGGCGCTGCGGAGAAGGTGCTCGGGCTGCTCGTGCGCGGAGGAGGAGAGCACGATACCGAGGCTCGCGGTGGTGAAGAGGTCGTAGCCGCCCACGTTCACGGGAGCCGCGAGCGATGCCTGGATCCGTTCGGCCACGTGCGCGGCGTCGTTCCCGTCTTCGACGCGCTCGAGCAGCAGCGCGAACTCGTCGCCGCCGAGGCGCGCGACCATGTCGCCGCCGCGCAGGCACCCTTCGAGGCGGCGCGCCACCGCCACGAGCAGCTCGTCGCCCGCGTGATGGCCGACGCTGTCGTTCACGACCTTGAAGTGATCGATGTCGAGAAAGATCAGGGCGAACAGGTAGCCCTGCGCACCGCGTGCTCTCGAGACCGCCTGTGCCAGCCGCTCCGTGAAGAAGCTCCTGTTGGGGAGCCCCGTGAGCGGGTCGTGCCGCGAGGCGTGGCGAAGCTGCCGCTCCACTCGCTCGCGCTGGATGATCCTGTGCCGGAGCGAGAGCTCGGTCGAGGCGCCGGCGGCCAGGTCGCCGAGTATGGCGATCTCGCGCGCACCCCAGGCTCGGGGGATCACGTCGGTCACGCAGAACACTCCCAGGGTTTCGCCGTCATCGCTCAGTAGCGGCGCCCCCATGTAGCTCGCGATCCCCAGGCGCTCGGCGATTTCCGCCTCGTGCCAGCTCCCATTATGCCGCACGGGCGAGCGGCCGCGCGCGTCGGTCACGCTCACCACCTGGGCCGCTTCGGCGATGCGGAGGCCCAGCCCCGAGCGGATGAGGACGCCGGGGTCGTGGAAGAACCAGGAGGGGAGATCGGAACCCCCGCCGAAACAGCGGCGGTCGGATCCCACCAGGGCTACGAAGGCGGCGGGAGCCTGAAGCACCGTGGCCGCCAGACGCGCGGTGCGCTCGAGGGAAGCTGCCAGTGTGCCATCGAGGGCGGTCGCCTCATCCGAGGGGGCCGTGCGATCGGACGCGGATGCTGCCTGCTTGCTGCTGTTTCGTGCGGTGGGCGCCATACTGCAAGGACGTATCGACTCCCTTCCGGTCACATTCGGAAGGTGCTGCGCGGAAACGGACTTACAGCGCCTCGCGCCGGGGGCCGGGAGCCGCACCAGCGAGCCCGGCGATGGCCTCGCCGCAGGCGTCGAGGCACGAGCGCAGGGCGCTGGCGTCGTGGTCGCCCATGTGCCCGATTCTCACCGTGCTGCCGCGCAGCGGCCCGTAGCCGGCTCCTATAGTGAAGCCATGCTCCGCCACGGCTGCCACCACGTCGGGCCCTGGAAGCGAGTCGGGGAGCACCACGGTGGAAACTGTCGGCGAGCGGTGCGGCGCGGACGCCAGTATGGAGAGTGGTATTCCATGCCGCGCCTCGAACGACGCCGCCCACTCCCAGGTAGCGTGCGCCATCGCCGCATGCCGCGCCCAGCGGCGCTCCAGTCCTTCGGATGCGATGGCCTCGAGCTGCGCGTCGAGCGCATGGAGCAGTGAGATGGCGGGGGTGTTGGGAGTCTCGTCGCGTGCCGTGTAGCGCGCGAACTCCGCGATGTCGAAATATCGCCCGCGTGACGGTGCGCTCTCCACGCCGGCCATGTAGGCCGGCGACGCCACGCCGAACGCCAGCCCGGGCGGGAGCGCCAGCGCCTTCTGCGAGCCGGTGAGGACGAAGTCGAGCGCCCAGTCATCCGCACTCAGCGGCGCACCGCCCACGCCGGAGACGCTGTCCACGAGACAGAGCGCCTCGTGGCGGTGCGCGATCGCAGCCACGGCCCGCACGTCGCTGAGCGCTCCGGTGGAGGTTTCCGAGTGCACCACGGTGACGGCGGAATAGCGCTTCGCCGCGAGCCGGCTCTCCACTTCGTCGAGGTCCACGACGGCGCCCCACTCCGCCTCCACAACGTCCGTCTCGCGCCCGCAGGCGCCGGCGATGTCGGCGAAGCGCGCCGAGAAGGCGCCGTTCACCAGCGAGAGCACGGCGCCGGGTGGCGCGCAGCGGACGGCGGCCTCCATGAGGCCGGTGGCGGACGAACTGCTCACGAACACCGGCCGCTCCGTGCGGAACACCCCGCGAAGCCCGGACTGGATGCGCGCGAAGAGCTCGCGGAAGAGCGCGCCACGATGTGGTATCATCGGGCGCAGCATCGCCGACAGCACCTCGGGACGCACCTCGGTGGGGCCGGGAAGGAAGAAGTGCCCGAATCCGGATTCCATTGTCACGTAAGCACCAGATCGAGGAGGTCGTGAAACGAGCGCAGCTCGCGGTCGGCAACGGCGAGCACCGGCTCGCGGCGAACGAAGCCCGTGAACGCGGCGAATGTATCGACCACCGGCTTCATCGCGGCGTCGGTGGATCCGTCGCCCACCGCGAGGAGCGGCCGCGGGGGAGCGAGCTCGCTCACCAGAACCGCCTTCCCGCGTTGTGTCGTGAGCGGCGATGCGGCATCGTAGCCGACGTAGCGCCCGGACCGGTCGAAGGAGATGCCGACCGCATGCACATCGACGTCCACGAAGCCCAGCGTGCGAGCCACCGGAAGTATCGCCTCGAGTATCCCGCCGCTGACGATGGCGAGCTTCACGCCGGCGTCGCGCAGCCTGGCGATGACGTCGCGCGCGTGGGGGGCGAGCGAGCTCGCGTAGAGATGGCTCAACTCGGCTATCTCTTCGGCGCTGGGCCGGATGAGCGAGAGGCGCTCGCCGTAGACCGCGTCGAGGGAGATCTCGCCGTCCATCGAGCGCGCCGTGAGCGCCTCTATCCGGCGCGCTACCGCGTCGTCGCGCCGTTCGGCGAGCCAGTCGATGCCTTCGACCGAGCTGATGGTCGAGTCCATGTCGAGCATCACGGCGGCGTACGCGCTCACGGCAGCACGTTCCCCGGCGCGAGGATGCCGAGCGGGTCGAGCTCGGTCTTGAGGGCGCGCATCGCGCGTATCTGCAGCTCGCTCATCTGCAGCGGCAGCCAGCGCCGCTTGAGCTTTCCGATGCCGTGCTCCGCGGCCACGGTGCCGCCGGCCGCGATCACGTGCTCCAGCGTCTCGGCCACGGCGCGCTCCACCGCTGCCAGCTCGCCGGCGTCCCGCGCGATGAAGTTCTCGTGTGGATGCCCGTTCCCGGCGTGTCCGTAGATGACCGGCTGCGCTATGCGCTGGCGCCCAGCAGCGGCGCGCGCGGCGACGATGTTCTCGTGCAGCGAGCGGTACGGCACCGCCCAGTCGGTGGACACCTTCCTCCCGCCGGCAGCCATGCACGCCGAGCCGCGTTCGTTCATGCACGCGGGCACCGCGTGGCGCAGCCGGCGCGCCTCGCGGAGCTCCGCCTCGCTCTCGAACGCGCGCGCGTCGTTCACCCGTGCGCCGTGACGCTCGGCGAGCTCCACCCACAGCTCGATCGCCGCACCGGCGTCGCTCCCCGCTTCTTCGCCGTACACCAGCGCCGAACCGATCCCGCCCGGGTTCCACGCCGAAGCGGCCGAGCTGTCGCGGACGATCTCGACCGCGCCGTGGTCGAAGTATTCGAGGCAGCGGGGACGCAGCGCGGGCGATCGACGCGCGGCGACCACGAACGCCAGAGCATCCGCCTCGCTCTCGAAGGGGATGGCGAGCCCGATCACGGACTCGGGGAGCGGCAGCAGCGCGAACTCCGCCTCCACGATCACGCCCAGCGTTCCCTCGCTCCCGATGAACCAGTCGACCGGCTGCTGCGCCATGGCGTATCCGACGGTGTTCTTCTCCAGCCGGGTGCGGCGGAGATCCACGATCTCGCCGCTCGCCAGCGCTACCCGGAGCCCCATCACGTGCTCGCGCGTGGTGCCGTACCGCAGCGAGCGCGCGCCCGACGCGTTGCACGCCACGGCGCCGCCGACGGTGGCTTCCTCTTCGCTCGTGGGATCGGGCGTGAAGAGGAGGCCGTGCTCGGCGGCCGCGCGCCGGACGTCCGCCACGAAAGCGCCCGGCTGCACGCGAATCGTGCGCGCGGCGGCATCCACGTGGCCGATGCGATCCAGGCCGCGAAGCGAGAGGAGGATCCCGTTGTCGGCGATGGAGGCGGCCGTGGTGCTCGACTGCCCGCCCGCGGCGGTCACCGCGGTGCGCGACGCCGAGGCGGCGCGCAGAATCTCCGCGACTTCATCCTCCGATTCGGGGCGCGCGACGGCTTCGGGCAGCAGCTCGATCCCCGACGCATCGCGCGCGAAGGCCCGGCGAACGGAGTCGTCGGAGGTGGGCAGCGTGCTCATCGTCTCCGGGCGAGGCGCGGCGGCCGCGGGATTGCGGTCACTTGTCCTGGAAGCGGATGATGGCCGCCGAGAGCACGTCGGGGAGCTCGAGGAGCTTCTTGCGGAGCGGCTCGCCCACGTCATCGTCCACGGAGATCGCCGCGAGCGCTTCGCCGCCCTGGAGGAGTCGCGCCTGGTGGTACTCGGCGATGTTCACGCCGGCTCCGCCGAGCACCGTGCCTACCCTGCCGATCACGCCCGGAACGTCGTGATTGGTGAGAATCACGAGCGAGCGGCGCGGCGTGATCTCGATGTGGAAGTCTCCGATGCGCGTTATCCGGCCCGGCGAGCCGGGCGCCGCCACGCCGCTCACGGCGATCCCCTGGACGCCGCCGCCGAGTCCCACTTCCAACGTGTTGGGATGCTCGAGCTGGGCCGATTCGCCCACCATCAGCTCGAGTCCGTGGGCCTCGGCGAGCGTGCGCGCGTTGATGAGGTTCAACCGCTCGACGTCGAGCACGCCCTCGAGCGCGCCCATCGCGGCGGCGGAGAGAATCGCCCCGCTGGCGCCGCTGAGCGCCGCTCCGCAGCGGAGGGTGAGGCGGCTCAGCGCGCGCACGCCGCGTTCGGTGAGAAGCGCGCGAGCGATGGCGGCCGCCCGCCTGGCCACGAGCAGTGCCGGCTGCAGCTCGTCCCAGCGAAGTCCGTTGACCGATGCGACGTTGAGCGAACGCGAGAGCTCGCCGGAGAGCAGCGCGTCGCGCACCGCGAGGCACACATCCACCGCCACGTTGCGCTGCGCCTCGGCGGTGGAGGCGCCGATGTGCGGTGTGAGCATGACGTTCGACATCGTACGAAATGGATGATCCGGCGCCAGCGGCTCCGCCGCGTACACGTCCACCACGGCGCCGTGGAGCGCTCCGGAGGTGAGCGCCTCCACGAGAGCGGCCTCCTCCACGATCCCGCCCCGAGCCAGGTTGCACACCACCGCACCGGCGGGTAGGCGCGCGAGCTCTCGGCGGCCGATCATGCCGCGCGTCTCCTCGTTCAGCGGCGTGTGCACGGTGAGCACTTCGGCCGCCGCGAGCAGCTCGTCGAGCGACTCGGCGCGGCGAACCCGCAGCGTGGCGAAGCGCTCTTCGCTCACGTAGGGGTCGTACCCCACGAGGGACATCCCGAAGGCGCGCGCCCGCTTCGCCACCTCACCGCCTATCCGCCCCACGCCGACGATGCCGAGCGTCTGCCCGCGCAGCTCCCTGCCCAGCAGGAGCCCCCGGTCCCAGCGGCCGGCGTGCATGGAGCTGTCCGCGGCGGGAAGGTGGCGGAGCAGGGAGATGAGTCCACCGAAAAGGAGCTCCGCCACCGCCACGGTGTTTCCGGCGGGAGCGTTGATCACCGCCACACCGAGCTCGGTAGCTGCTCCGAGCGCGATGTTGTCGATGCCGACTCCAGCGCGGCCCACCACCCGAAGCTTGCCGCCGCGCCGGAGGAGGTCTTCGGAGATCCTGGTGGCGCTGCGGCCGATGAGCGCATCGTAGTCCGCGATTCTCTCGATGAGTTCGGCGATCGGCAGCGTGGGAATGGAATCCACCTGCAGCTCCGGTTCGTTCGCGAGCAGGTCGATGCCCTCGCGATCGATGTCATCTGTAACTAGGATGCGATATCGGACTGTCATTGCGAATGGGAGAGTGGGCGTGCCGTGGGTGAGGAAATTAGCATTGACAGCGGAGCGCGCGCCACACCGAGCGGACCGGTCGAGTCCCGGAGAATGGGTCGCGGTTCCAGAATTTGAAACAGCATCGCGGGGGGCGGAGCGCCGCTCCGGCGGGCGGAAGCGCCGATGAATACCATGGAAGTGGTGATCGGCCTGCTGGTGGTAGCCGTGGTGCTCGCCCGTCTCGGCAAGGGGACGTCCACGCCCACGCCCGTGATCTTCGTGATCGCCGGCCTCCTCCTGGGAGTGGTGTGGCGCTTCGTGCCCGGTCTACCGAGCGTGGCGCTGGATCCCGACGTCGTGTTCTTCGTCTTCCTCCCGCCGCTCCTGGCGTCCGCGGCGCTCGACATCCCCTTCGGTCCCTTCCGTGCGAACCTGCGGCCGATCGCGCTGCTGGCGGTGGGGCTGGTGCTGTTGACGATGGCCGCGGTGGGGTTCGTGGTCCACGCCGTGGCGCCTACCATCCCGCTCGCCGCCGCGCTCGCACTGGGAGCGATAGTGGCGCCGCCCGACCCGGTGGCCGCCACCAGCATCGCCCGCCTGCTCGGTCTTCCCAACCGGCTCGTCACGATACTCGAGGGGGAGGGGCTGGTGAACGACGCCACGGCGCTGGTCGCCTACCACGTGGCGGTCACCGCCGTGACCACCGGCTATTTCTCCTGGGGCGAGGCCGCCGCGCGTTTTCTCTTCTCTGGCACCGTCGGGATCGCGGCGGGCTTCGGCGTGGGCTGGGCCGCGGCGGTCGCGCTGCGCACTCTGCAGGACGAAGTCCTCGAGGCCGCGACCGCGATTCTCGCTCCGTACCTCGCCTACCTCGTGGCCGATCGTCTCTCGGCCTCCGGCGTTCTGGCGGCCGTGACCGTCGGCTTCTTCCTGCAGCGGCGCAGTTCGCTCTCGGGCGACGCCTCGGCGAGAATCGTCAGCCGCAGCGTATGGCAGACGCTGATCTTCATCATCACCGGCGCGGTGTTCGTTCTGGTGGGCCTCGAGATCGGCGAGATAGCGGCTGCGGGAATGCCATCGGGGATCATCCGAGCGGCGGTGCTCGTGAGCGCGGTGGTGATCTGGGTGCGGCTGGCGTGGATGTTCATCGTACCGTTGTTCCTCCGGCTGTTCCTGTCCCGGCGTGGAGACCACGGAATCCCATCCGTGGGCGGGCTCGCAGTACTCGGCTGGGCGGGTATGCGCGGCGTCGTCTCGCTGGCCGTGGCGCTCTCGCTGCCGCTCGAGACCATGAATGGCGAGCCGTTCCCCGCGCGCGCCGAGCTGATCCTGCTGGCGTTCGGCGTGATATTCGCGACGCTGGTACTGCAGGGGCTCACGCTCCGTCCGCTCGTGCGCGCGCTCGGGATGGCGGATCCCACAGCGCGGCGCCGCGAGCTGCTCATGGCGCGGCGCACCGCGGCGAGCGCGGCCCGCCGGCACATACGCACCATGGCATCCGAGGGACGGATAACGCGCAGGCAGGCGCGCCAATTGCGGCATTCGCTCACGCCGGGGAGTCCGGACGAGCTGGAGTCGCACGGCGCCATGCGGAAAGCGCGCTCGGAGGTTCTGGAAGTCGAGCGCCGGGTGATCCACCATCTCGTCCAGTCCGGCGACATCGGCGATCCGGTGGGACAGGAGCTCGAGGCCGCGCTGGACATCCAGACACTGGGGCTGCATTTACAGGACGAGCGCGCGAGGGAGTCGAAGCGGCAGGCGGAGGAGGCACGACGAGAGGAAGCGAGCGATGACTGACGACCTGGAGGGAGAGATCTCGGACGGAGAAGTGAGGCCGCGGCGCGTGCTGGTACGGGAGGGGAAGGAGTTCGTGGATGCCGCGGCGGCGTGGATCGCGGACACCATCGCGTCGGTGCTGGCGGAACGCAGTCGCTGTTCTCTCGCGCTCACCGGAGGCAGCACGCCGAGGGCGATCTACGAGCATCTCGCCGAACGGTACGTGAACGTCCCGTGGCCACTCGTCGACATCTATTTCGGCGACGAGCGCCGCGTTCCACCCGACGATCCGGCCAGCAACTACGGGATGGCGTACGACACGCTGCTGAGTCGCGTCCCGATCCCCGCGGATCACGTACATCGCATGGCGGGGGAGCGCGAAGACGCCGCGGCCGCCGCGCGCGAGTACGAGAGAATACTCCCCGCTCCGCTCGACATCCTCCTCCTGGGGATGGGGCACGATGGCCACACGGCGTCGCTCTTCCCGGGCGCGCCGGAGCTCGGCGAGCGCGAGCGGCGCGTGGTGCCATCGATCAGTCCGGCTCCGCCAGCCGGGAGACTCACCATCACGCCACCGGTGATCGACGCCGCGCGCCACCTGGCGGTCCTGGTAGCCGGGAGCGCCAAGGCGCGGCCGGTGGCGCGAGCGCTGGAGGGTCCGTTCGACCCGGTCGTGCTTCCCATCCAGTTTGCGCTGCGCGCCTGCTGGGTGCTCGACCGCGACGCCGCCGCGTTGCTGCGTACGGTGCCGGAGTGAAAGTTCTGGCAGGCGATGTGGGTGGCACTCATGCGCGGATCGCGGCGGTGGAAGTGGATGCGGACTCGGTACACATAGACCGCTATCGGGAGTACCGGAGCCGGGACTTCCCGGCGCTCGCGCCGATCGTGACCGACTTCCTGGGAAGCGGCGGGGAGCGGTTCGAGAGGGCCGCATTCGGAGTCGCCTGTCCGGTGACCGACGGGGACTGCGTGACTCCCAACCTCCCCTGGAAGGTGAGTGCCCGCGCCATCGCCGGCGCTAGCGGAATCGCGGCCACCACGGTGCTGAACGACCTGCAGGCGATGGCTCACGGAGTGACGAGGATGCTCCCTGGGGAGCTGGTCCCGCTGCAGGACGTGCCGCCCGTGGCGGATGGCGTGATCGCCCTCGTCGGCGCGGGTACGGGGCTCGGCCAGGCTCTTCTCGTGCGGGATGGCGCGCGTCGCCGCGCGTTCGCGTCCGAGGGCGGTCACGCCACCTTTGCGCCGCGCACCGGGGAGGAGTGGCGGCTGCGCGAGGCGCTCGCCCGCGAATACGGCCACGTTTCGTGCGAGCGGGTGGTGTCGGGGCCGGGTATCGAGAGGATCTACCGCTTCCTCGCGGCGTCCGACGGCGCCATGGAGAGCCCCGCCGTGGCCCGCGCCGTCCGCGAAGAGGGGCCGGTGGCGGTCACTCGCCACGCGCTCGACGGGAGCGACCCGATCTGCTCCGCGGCGCTGGACCTGTTCGCCGCCGCGTACGGCTCGCACGCCGGCGATCTGGCGCTCCACGCCCTCGCGACCGGCGGTGTTTACGTGGTGGGCGGGATCGCCAGGGCGATCGCTACCCGGCTGCGCGATGGTATTTTCATCGGGGCGTTCCGCGACAAGGGGCGCATGGAGCAGCTCCTGCGGAGGATCCCGGTGAACGTTGTGGTGAACGAGCACATCGGGCTGATAGGAGCGGCCGTGGCCGCGTGCGAGCTGCCGCCCGCATCTGGAGACACCGGCGCTGCCGCGCCGAACGACCACTGAATACCCGGAGCAAGCTGCGATGGAAGAAGCGACCACGCTCGCTGGAACGGAGCTCGACGAGCTGTGCATAAACACCGTTCGCACCCTGTCGATGGATGCGGTGCAGAAGGCGGACTCGGGACATCCGGGAACGCCGATGGCGCTCGCCCCCCTGGCATACGTCCTCTGGACGCGGCACCTGCGCTACGATCCCACACACCCCGACTGGCCGGGGCGCGACCGGTTCGTTCTCTCCGCCGGCCACGCGTCCATGCTGCTCTACAGCGTACTGTTTCTCGCCGGCTACGACCTTCCACTCGAGCAGATCGAGCAGTTCCGCCAGTGGGGAAGCGCGACGCCCGGACACCCCGAATATGGACATACGCCGGGCGTGGAGGTCACCACCGGTCCGCTGGGGCAGGGGCTCGGCAACGCGGTCGGGATGGCGATCGCCGAAGCCCACCTCGCCGCGGTCTTCAACCACGACGGCGAAGAACCGCTGATCGACCACCGTACCTACTTCATCGCCAGCGATGGCGACCTGATGGAGGGGATCTCCAACGAGGCCGCATCGCTCGCCGGCCATCTGGGGCTGGGCAAGGTCATCGGCTTCTACGACGACAACCACATCACCATCGAGGGGAGTACCGACCTCGCCTACAGCGACGATGCCGCGGGTCGGTTCACCGCCTACGGCTGGCACGTGCAGCGCGTGGAAGATGCCAACGACCTCGACGCCCTCGACGAAGCGATCACGCGCGCGCAGTCGGTGACCGATCGTCCGTCGCTGATCATCGTCCGGAGCCACATCGCCTTCGGCAGCCCCAACAAGCACGACACGGCGGGCGCGCACGGGTCGCCGCTGGGGGAGGAGGAGATAAGACTCACGAAGGAAAACCTCGGCTGGCCCCGGCCCGACGAACAATTCTACGTGCCCGACGAAGCGCTCCGCGTGTGGCGCGAGGCGGGCGCCCGCGGAAAGGGGCAGCGTGAGGCTTACGAGGCGCGGAGGCGCGACTACGCGTCGCGGCACCCGGAGCAGGCGAGCGAGCTCGAGCGGCGCCTGCGTCGCGAGCTCCCCGCCGACTGGCGGAGCGCCATGCCCCGTTTCGAGGCGAGCGCGAAGGGGATGGCCACGCGGGCGGCGTCTTCGAAGGTGCTGAACGCGCTCTCCACCCGCATCCCGGAATTGATGGGCGGCGCCGCCGATCTGGCTCCGTCCACCAAAACGCTGCTCGATGACAGCGGCGCCTTCGAGCGGGGGAACTATCGCGGGCGCAACATGCACTTCGGAATCCGCGAGCACGCGATGGGCGCCGCTATGAACGGCATGGCGCTGCACGGCGGAGTCATTCCCTACGGCGGTACTTTTCTCATCTTCTCGGACTACATGCGCCCGCCGATGCGGCTCGCCGCGTTGATGCGGCAGCACGTGATCTACGTGTTCACTCACGACTCGATCGGGTTGGGCGAGGACGGGCCTACGCACCAGCCGATCGAGCAGCTCGCGGCGCTTCGCGCCATACCGGGCTTCACGCTCTTTCGGCCGGCCGACGCGAACGAAACCGCCGAAGCCTGGGCGAACGCCATCGAGATGAGAGAGGCGCCGGTGGCGCTCGTCCTCACGCGCCAGAACGTCCCCACGCTCGACAGGTCGAAGCTGGCGTCCGCGGGTGGAGTGGCCCGGGGCGCGTACGTTCTCGCCGATACGGAAGGTGGCGAGCCGGAGGTGATTCTCATCGCCAGCGGCTCCGAAGTTCACATCGTTCTCGAAGCTCGCGAGAAGCTGGCCGGGCGTGGTATTCGCGCGCGCGTGGTGAGCATGCCGAGCATCGAACGCTTCGAGGCACAGCCGGCGGAGTACCGCGACTCCGTGCTCCCTCCCGCCGTGAAGCGCCGCATCGCAATGGAGGCCGCCGCCTCCATGCCGTGGTACCGGGTGGTGGGCGATGCGGGCGTGGTGATCGCCCTCGATCACTTCGGTGCCTCGGCGCCGTACGAGAGGCTGTATCAGGAATTCGGGCTCACGGCGGAACACGCCGTGGCCGAGGCGCTGGAGATGCTCGGCCGCTGAGGCGGCCCCTCCGCGCCGGAGAACTTACAGGAGGGTGCAATGCGACTTGGGATGATCGGTCTGGGGAGGATGGGCGGCAACATGACGCTGCGGCTCCTGCGGGCCGGGCACGAGGTGGTGGGTTACGACCGTGACCCCGAGGCGATCGAGCGCGTTCGGGCGGATGGGAAGGGAAGCGCGAAGGCGGAAGCGGTGGGCGCGAGCGACCTGGCCGCGCTCTGCGCCGCGCTTCCTTCGCCGCGTGTCGTGTGGCTCATGGTGCCGGCGGGGAAGCCGGTGGACGACACCATCGCCGCGCTGGTGCCGAATCTCTCGCGGGGCGATGTCATCATCGACGGCGGAAACTCGAACTTCCACGACACTCTGCGGCGGGGCGGGGAGCTCGGCGCGAAGGGAATTCGCTTCGTCGACAGTGGGACGAGCGGTGGCGTCTGGGGGCTCGAGAATGGCTACTGCCTGATGGTCGGCGGGGAGGCGGAGGCCGTGAAGCACTGCGAGCCGATCTTCCTCGCGCTCGCCCCGGAGGACGGCTACGCGCACGTGGGGCCCACGGGCGCCGGCCACTACGTGAAGATGGTACACAACGGGATCGAATACGGGATGCTCCAGGCCTACGCCGAGGGATACGAGATCCTGCACTCGTCGAAGCTCTTCGACATCGACCTCCACCAGGTGGCGGGGGTGTGGAACCACGGCAGCGTGGTGCGCTCCTGGCTCAACGAGCTCGCCGAGCGCGCCTTCGCGGGCGACCCGCGGCTCTCCGATCTGCGCGGCTACGTGGAGGACTCAGGTGAGGGTCGTTGGACGGTGCAGGAGGCGATCGACATCGACGTGCCCGCGCCGGTGATCACGCTCTCGCTCCTGGCGCGTCTTCGCTCGCGCCAGGACGAATCCTTCGGAGCGAAGGTGATCGCCGCGCTGCGACACGAGTTCGGCGGCCACGCCGTGAAGAAGGAGCCGTGAGCGCGATGACCAGTACCCTCACCGCCGGTTACGAGCTGGGCAAGCGGCAGCCGGCGCGGGAGGAGCTGCGCGGAGCGGGGCCGTGCACCATGATCATCATGGGAGCATGCGGCGACCTCACCAGCCGCAAGCTCATGCCCGCACTGGCGCATCTGGATGCGGACCGACTCCTCGATTCGTCGTTCGTAGCGATCGGAGTGGGGCGCGAGCCGATCGGCCACGACGCGTTCCGCGGGAAGATGGACGCCGCTATCCGGAACTCCGGTGAGACCAGCCAGTTGAAAGAAGCGGAGCGCGCCAGATTCCTCGAGAGGCTGCAGTACGTCTCCGGCGATCTGCTCGACGCGCGCACTTACGCGGCGATCGCGGAGTCGCTCGCCGCCATAGAGGGAGACGATGTGTCGCGGCGCGGGCGGCTTTTCTACTTCGCCATCCCGCCGAGCATCTACCCTGACGTATTGCGGCACCTCTCGGCGAGTGGGCTGGCGCCGCGCGCGAGCGAAGCGAAGTCGGCGTGGGTGCGGCTGGTGATCGAGAAGCCTTTCGGCCACGACCTGGAGAGCGCGCAGAAGCTGAATACCCTCGTGCGGAGCAGCTTCTCCGAGCGGCAGATCTACCGGATCGATCACTATCTCGGGAAGGAGACGGTTCAGAATCTGCTGGTTCTGCGCTTCGCCAACTCCATCTTCGAGCCGATCTGGAACCGCGACCACGTGCAGCACGTGCAGATCACGGCCGCCGAGACGGTGGGAGTGGGGCATCGCGCTTCCTATTACGAGGAGGCCGGCGTATTGCGCGACATGTTCCAGAACCATCTCCTGCAGCTTCTCTCGCTCACCGCCATGGAGCCGCCCAGCTCCTTCGCCGCGGACATGGTGCGTGACGAGAAGGTGAAGGCGATTCGATCCATCCGACATATGACTCCCATGGAGGCGCGGGCCGCCTCCGTAGTGGGCCAGTACGGGGCGGGCGTGGTGGATGGAGAAAAGGTGCCCGGCTACCGCGAGGAGCCCGGCATCGCCCCCGATTCGCGCGTTCCGACGTACGCGGCGCTGCGCCTGATGATCGACAACTGGCGCTGGGAGGGTGTGCCGTTCTTCCTGCGCTCGGGGAAGAGGATGGCCGAGCGCATGACGGAGATCGCGGTCCAGTTCCGGCGGCCGCCGCACCTGCTCTTCCCGGTGGATGGCGACGACGAGATCGAGCCGAACGTTCTCGTGATCCGCATCCAGCCGGACGAGACCATCTCTCTGAGCTTCGAGGTCAAGGCGCCCGGCGTCGAGGTACGACTCACGCCCGTCCGCATGGCGTTCTCGTACGCGCTCGCATTCGGCGAGAGCACGCACTCGGCGTACGAGACGCTGCTCCTGGACGCGATGCAGGGCGATGCGACGCTCTTCGCGCGCGGCGATCAGGTCGAGGCGGCGTGGAAGGTCATCGATCCGGTGATCGCCGCGTGGGAGGAAGGAGTCCCGGCGGGTGTACCCAACTACGACGCGGGTTCGTGGGGCCCGAGCGCCGCTGGCGCGCTCCTGGCAAGGGACGGTGCGGCGTGGCGTACGCCATGAGCGACGTGATCGTTCGCGAGAAGCGCGCTGCCGCGCGTAGCGCCGCGGAACTGGTGACTTCCGGGTCGGTGGTGGGCCTGGGGACCGGCTCGACGGCGGCGTTGGCCATCGAGGAGCTGGGACGTCGCATCGCGGCGGGCGAGATCTCCGATATCACGGGCGTGCCCACGTCGAATGCGTCGCACCGCCTCGGTCTCGAGTGCGGCATTCCGATAGCGAACATCGAGCGTACGCCGGTGATCGATATCACGATCGACGGTGCTGACGAGGTGGACCCGATGCAGCGTGTGCTGAAGGGCGGCGGGGGAGCGTTGCTGCGCGAGAAGATCGTTGCCGCCCGCTCCAGGCGGTGGGTGATCATCGGCGACTCCAGCAAGATCGTGGACCGCCTCGGCAGCAGGTACGCGGTCCCGATAGAGGTCGTGAGGTTCGGCTGGTCGGCACACGCCGAAGCGTTGCGTGCGCTCGGGGCAACCGCGGTACTGCGGCAGAGCGGCGGTGGGAGTGGTGCCGGCGGCGCCGGAGCGGACGAGTCGCCGTACGTGACGGACGAAGGACACTACATAATCGACGCGCGCTTTCCGCACGGGCTGGATGATCCGGAAGGGCTGGCGCGCACCATGCGTAGCCGTCCGGGTGTGGTGGAAACCGGTCTCTTCCTCGGTTTCCGCCCCGAGGTCATCATCGGTCGTGCGGCAGCGGAGTGAACGGGATGCGGGGATAGCCACGATCGAGCGCTGCCGCGGCAACGAGCGGCCGCGGGCAAGATTCATCGCGCGTTGCGCGTCGCATCCATCGGGAGCAGGAGATGTATCCATCGGTTGATTGCCGGCTGGCCGCGATCGTGGCCGGAAGGCTGAGGGAAGCGAAGAACGAGCTGACCAGGCGGTGGCTCGACAGGATCAGTGAGCGAGTATCGATAACGCCAGATCGGATTTTTCCCACCGAGGAGCTGCTCGACCACGCTCCGATGCTGGTGGAGGGCGTGGCCGACTACATAGAAGACCCCACGCGTGCGGTGGGCGCCGATACGGATGTCATCTCCAAGGCGCGCGAGCTCGGTGCGCTCCGCCATGCGCAGGGCTTCGACGAATTCGAGATACTCAAGGAGTTCGAGATCTTCGGCGGGATCCTCTTCGCGTTCATGGGGCGGGTGAGCAACGAAGAGCGGGAAGAGATTCCGCGAAGCGACCTCGCCGTCGTGGCGCACCGGCTCTTTCAGCCGATTTCGCTCATCCAGCAGGCGACGGCCACGCAGTATCTGCAGCTCGTGAAGACCCAGCTCGGGGAGCGCGAGGAGCGGCTGCGTTCCTTTCACCGCGCGTTGACCCACGAGCTGCGCAACCGGATGGGCGCGATCTCGGGAGCGGCGCAGCTCCTCGAGATCCCGGAGCTGGCCGATGCGAAGCGGCGGGAGCTCGGCAGCCTGATAGTGCGCAACGCTACTGCGATGCGTGTGGTGCTGGAGGATCTCCTGGAGCTGTCCAGCGTGAATGACGACGCGCGGCAGCAGCGTCACGTGCGGCTTCGCAGCGCGGCCGCGGAGGTGCGCAGGCATCTGCGCGACGCCGCGAAGTCCGCCGGCGTCGAGGTCGGTATTGCGCCCGACCTGCCGGATGTGGAGGTGAGTGCCGCCGCCGTGGAGCTCTGCCTGATGAACCTCGTCTCCAACTCCATCAAGTACGCGGATCCCGCCAAAGAGCGGCGCACCGCCGAGGTGGGCGGCTACCTGATACTGAGCGATGGCGACAGGCCGACCGAAGTCGTGGTGGAGGTGCGCGACAACGGAATAGGCGTGCCGAGCGCGCTGCGCCACAGACTCTTCGAGCGCTTTTTTCGCGCCCACGCCGACAGCGTGCCCGCGGTGGACGGGTCGGGGCTCGGTCTGAGCATCGTGCGTGAAACGGTGGAGACACTCGGCGGACGAGTGTGGGCGGACTTCCAGGACGAGGGCTCCGTGTTCGCCTTCGCTGTTCCGTGCCGCCGCTCCGCGGACATGGCGGCGCTGGGCGACTTCGTGAGCGTGCGGCGCGAGTCCGAGGAGGGGCACCCATAGAAGGGTTTCGGCATGTGCCATGCACCTCGTGTGATTCGGGCAGGCCGCAGCCGAGGGATGGCGGGCTCACCCGGCTGGCGGCCGGTGCCTGAGCCGAACATACGAGCACCCGCCACGTCGAGGAGGCTCACGTGGAAATGCGAACTGCAAACATCGATACGAGTCAGGTCAAGGTCGCCAGCGGACTGAACTTTCTCGCGGGGATCTGGGTCATAATCTCCGCCTGGGTCTACGGCGCCCTACAGGCGGGCGGCAGCGCGTGGAACAGCATCATCGTGGGAGTGGTGGTAGCGGTGTTCGCCGCCATCCGCTTCATGTCTCCGCGCTCGGCCGTCGGCTTGAGCTGGATCAACGCCCTGTTGGGCATCTGGCTCATAGTCTCTCCATGGGTGTATGGCTACGCCAGCACGAACGCCGCGCGGATGTGGAACAGCGTGATCTTCGGTATCATCATCCTCATCCTGGGAGTGTGGAGCGCGGCCGCGACGCCGAGGCCCGAACCGGCGGCGGGGCCGGGTCTGTGATGTAGAAGGCTCGGCGGCGATACTGCCGCCGAGCTCTCTGCATGGGGCCCGGCCTCGTCGTCCGGAGAGTGGCTTTGCTGTGCAAAGTACTTGACAGATATCCGCCATCTCCCTATCATCTCCCCCATGCATTCCCCCCGACCATTGCGACTCGAGGACGATGGGGCGCCGCCGGCGTTGCACGCGCGCGCCATGGAAGACCTGCGCTTCATCAGACGCACGATGGAAAATGCGTCGTCTTTCACCGCGGTATCGGGTTGGGGACAGGCGACCATAGGCGTCACCGCGGTGGGCGCCGGGCTCCTCGCCATGCGACAGCCCACTCCCGAGCGCTGGCTCGCGGTCTGGCTCGCCGAGGCGGCGCTGTCGATTCTCATCGGGCTGGTCACGTCGATCTGGAAGGCCAGAGCCGCACGGCTTCCCGTGCTGAACGGGCCGCTGCGCAAGTTCGTGCTCGGATTCACTCCGCCGGTTCTGGCGGGTGCCGTAGTGACGGTGGCGCAGGCGCGACTCGGCCTCTGGGGTGCGCTTCCCGGCCTCTGGCTGCTGCTCTACGGGGCCGCGGTCATTACCGGAGGCGTATTCTCGGTGCGCGTGGTTCCAGTGATGGGAGCCTGCTTCATGGCGGTCGGAGCGCTGGCGCTCTTCACCGGCGTAGCGTGGAACCCATGGCTTCTCATCGCCGGGTTCGGTGGGCTGCACATCGCGTTCGGTCTGTTAATCGCACGGAGGTATGGTGGCTAATTCCGGAGCCGCGCCCAAGAGGCGCGCCGATCCAGCGGAGGGCCGCGGCCGGCGGCTCGAGCGAGTGAGCGGTCGCGACGCGACCGGTCCCGCCGAGTCGCGCGAGCTCGACAGCCTCATCCATCACCGTATGCGCCTCGGCATCGTGAGCGCCCTCGCGGCCAACGAGACGCTTACTTTCAACGAGCTCAAATCGTTGATGGATACGACGGATGGGAACCTCAGCGTCCACGCGCGCAAGCTCGAGGATGCGAAGTACGTCACCTGCACCAAGCGTTTTGAGGGACGTCGTCCGCGAACCGAATACCGCCTCACGGCGGCGGGGCGTAACGCGCTCCAACGCTACCTCGACCACATGGAAGCGCTCATCCAGGCCACACGCGACACGCTCGATCGCTGAGCGCCCTCTCTCCCTCTCATCGGATTACATGACGACGAGTGCTCCCTTCGCGCCGACGCCCGGCGCCGCTCGACACGTGGCGATCATCATGGACGGCAACGGAAGGTGGGCGGCTGCGCGCGGTATGCCGCGCGCGGCCGGCCACCGCCAGGGCGCGGAGTCGGTGCGGCGTGTGGTCGAGGCGGCTCCCTCGCTCGGCATCCGCGCTCTCACGCTCTACGCGTTCAGCTCCGACAACTGGCGCCGCCCGCCACGCGAAGTGGCCGCGCTCATGCGACTCTTCCGGAGCTACCTGCGCAACGAGACCGACCGGCTCATCGAGAACGGCGTCCGGCTCTCGGTCATAGGGAGGCGCGACCGGCTGCCCGGTGTGCTGTGCGCCACGATGGAGGAGGCCGAGCGCCGTACCAGCGGCGGAACGCGCCTGCACCTGCGACTGGCGATCGACTACTCCGCGCGCGATGCCATCATACGCGCCGCGAGGCTCGCGCACGCCGCCGGAGAGGTTTCGCGAGATGACTTCGGAGCGCTCATCGCAAGAGCCTGCACGCCCGAGCACGGAGGATGCGCGCTCGACGTGGACCTCCTGGTGCGAACCGGAGGCGAGCGGAGGCTCAGCGACTTCCTCCTCTGGGAATGCGCCTACGCCGAGCTGTACTTCACCGATACGATGTGGCCCGACTTCGACGGCGACGAGCTGGCCGAGGCCGTGGCCTTCTTCAGCACCCGCGAACGGAAGTTCGGAGCGCTCTCCGCCGCGGCCGGGTAGGGCGGCAGCGCGGACGGCGGCCGTGCACGGAGCGGCACACCGAGTAAATTGCGCGCTGCAACCCATCGATCGGCGCTGCCCATGAACTCCCTAGCCCACCCGCCTGCCACCCTCGAGGGGTGGTATGCCTCACACCACATCCTCGCGATCCCGCGCGACGTCCGGCCTTCCAGCTCCGACGTCGCCGCCGCGCGCGGCACTCTGGCCGACATCGCGCGCGGCGCCGACGGAAGCTGGAGCCTCGTCGTCCCGCTCACGGGCTCCGCGGCGGATGTGATGATCGTACATCTTCGCCCCACCCTCGAAGAGCTCGCGGCCGCGGAGCAGCGGGTGAAGAGCGATCCCTTCCTCGGCCGGCTTCGACCGGTCTACGACTTTCTGAGCGTGACCGAGGCGGGCCTCTACCACCTCACCGCGCAACTCGCCAGAGACGCCGCGGACCGTGGCGGGGAAGTTGGCGACCCCGATTTCGAGCGGGAGCTCGCCGAGCGGAGTGCCAGGGAGGCAGGCACCGAGCACGTGCGCCGCAGGCTCTACCCGCAGCCGCCGCCGGAGATGCCGTACGTCTGCTTCTATCCGATGTCCAAGCGGCGCACTCCCGACCAGAACTGGTACTCACTCACTCTCGAGGAGCGAAGTCGCCTGATGTACGCGCACGGACTCACGGGCCGGCGCTACGCGGGCCGCGTCATGCAGATCATCACCGGCGCAACGGGCCTCGACGCCTGGGAGTGGGGCGTCACTCTCTTCGCCAAGGATCCGCTGGACTTCAAGAAGCTCGTCACCGAGATGCGCTTCGACGAGGCTTCCGCCCGCTACGCCGAGTTCGGCGCCTTCTACGTGGGCCGTATAGCGGAGCCGGGCCAGTGGCCGCCGGAGTCGACGGGGTCAGGTCGTTTGTTTATCGGGGGGCGCCGCCAAGGGGGGCGCCCCACGAAAAAAAACCCCGGTCCCCCGGGGGGAACCCAACCGG
>CAZTTY010000078.1:0-20415 GCA_964616815.1 uncultured Gemmatimonadaceae bacterium
CAGGAACTACCGAGGAGACAGGGAACAGGAAACAGGAACTACCGAGGAGACAGGGAACAGGAAACAGGGAACAGGAACTGCACACGTTCCATGGTCATGCCCGCGGAAGCGGGCATCCGCGTACCCGGCCAAAGATGGGTCCCCGCAAGTCGCGGGGACGACAGTGACCGGTGTGCAGTTCCTGTTTCCTGTTTCCTGCTTCCTGCTTCCTGCTTCCTGCTTCCTGCTTCCTGCTTCCTCCCCCTACCCTAACCCTCCGAACGCATGGGCGCGAGGATGAGAGAACGGGGGCGAGGGTGAAAGATCACCCTCGCCCCCGTTCACTGGCGAATGCCGGGAGTGCGAGTTGCCTACTCGATGGTGATGACGCCCGTCATGTTCATGGCGAGGTGCGGCAGGCAGTGGTACGGGTACTTCCCCGTCGGGACGCCGGCGAAGGAGATCGTGTAGCTCTCGTCGGCGTTCATCATGAAGGGGCTCTGGAGCGGCGACATCTGATTGGGCATGTTGGCGCTCAGCACATCGGCGGCGCCGGCGGGGAGCTCGGCGGGGTCGAATCCGATGTTGTGGGGTCCGCCGGACACCATGACGAACTTGATGCCGTCGCCCTGCTTGATGGTGAGGTCAGCCGGCTCGTAGCGATAGCCGCGCTCGTCACCAACCATCTTGACTTCGTGAATAGTGCCCGTGATGGGCGTTCCGGCAGCGGCGGTCGTGGCGCCGGACGCGGCGGGCGTGGCGGCCGGGGTGTCGCTGGCAGCGGCAGCGGCGGCCGTATCGGAGTTCGCAGCACTGTCACCACCGGCGCACGCGCCGAGGACGAACGCACTCGCGAGGAGCGCATGTCCGAGAAACCGCATTTCTAGAGGCCTCCAGATCCGTACTGAATAACGGTGTTTGCAGTGGACTTCCCCCGCCGACCTCGGCGGAGAATGTGAAGTTATTCACATGCGAGGGGGGAGAGAAGGGGTGAGGAAGCGGGAAGCAGGAATGACGTTGACTCTCCGCTCTGGCGGAAGAAGGGGGGTCAGGCGTTCCGCATCATCTGCTCGGCGGTGAGGCTCTCGATGTCGCGGAAGATCGAGGCTACGGCGAGGGTCTTGTCGCCATCGCGGTAGGAGAGGACGCAGTCGCGGTCGGGGACGCTCCCTTCGATGTCGATCCGCTCCCAGCGCTCGGCGTGGCCCACATATGCTATTACAATGTCGTAATGCTGGCTCCAGAAGAACGGGACCGCGGTAAAGGGTTCGGCGGCGCCGAGCAAGTTGCGGGCGGCGTGCTGGCCCTGGCGCTGGGCGACGACCCAGTGTTCGACGCGAATATTCCTTCCCGTATGGCGGTCGGGCCAGCGGGCGATGTCGCCGACGGCGAAGATGCCGGGGGCGCTGGTTTCGAGGAATTCGTTGACGGCGACGCCCTTGTCCATCGCGAGGCCGGCGTCTTCGGCGAGTTTCACGCGTGGGCGAACGCCCACACCGAGTACCACCAGGTCGACGCCGTCGATCGTACCGCCATCGTCGAGCGTGACCGAGTCGGCCGCGATGGATTTCGCGGTGCGACCGAGGTGGAAGACCACCCCCTTCTCCTCGTGCATCTGCTGGACGAAACTGCCGAGCTCGCTGCCGAGGATCTTCTCGAAGGGAATCTTCTCGGGTGCGGCGACGTGGACCTCGAGGTCGCGCGCGCGGAGCGATGCGGCGACCTCGAGTCCGATGAACGACGCGCCGACCACCACGGCCTTCTTCGACACCTTGGCGGCGGCGATGATGGCGCGGCTGTCGGCGAGCGAGCGGAGGTAGTGCACGTGCGGGAGATCGCCGCCGGGGAGCGGGAGCTTCACCGGGTCGGCGCCGGTCGCGATGAGGATGCGGTCGAAGGCGTGCGCGGAGCCATCGTCGAGCGCGATGCGTTTCGCCGCCGCGTCGAGGGAGGCGACCGGTTGGCGAACCAGCTCGATGTGGTGCTTCGCGTAGAAGTCATCGGGACGGAGCGGGATCCACTCCTCGGGCGCGTTGCCGGCGAGGTAGTCCTTGGAGAGATTCGGCCGGTCGTACGGCGCGGACGGATCGGGATCGAACATCGTGATCGGTCCGTCGTAACCCTGACGGCGGAGCATCTCGGCGCACGCGCTCCCCGCGGCGCCGGCGCCGACGATGCCGATCGACTCCGGCGGCTCGCCCTTGCGGGGGGCGGGCGACGACGCGACCTCGAGCGGTTCGCGCTCCGACTTCTTCGTGACGTGCACCTTGCCGTCGCGCTGCACCACCTTCCAGCAGGGGACCGGATTGAGCGCGGGCGCGTGCAGCGCCTCGCCCGTGCGGAGACTGAAGCAGGCGTGGTGCCAGGGGCAGTGGACAGTGTCGCCCACCATGAGTCCTTCGGCCAGCGGACCGCCGTAGTGGGTGCAGGTGGCACCTATGGCGAAGAGCTCATCGCCCTGACGCGCGAGAAGAACCGCGTCGTCGCCCACATGACCTTGCAGCATCGCGCCGTCGGCGATCCCCGTGAGATCGATCCCTTCGGCCAGATCGGGGCCGGTCGGCCCGTCCTGTTCCGCACTCATGATTCACCCCCACCCAATAGAAAGGTCGTGCACCCGCGGCACCCATCAGCAGAGTTACGCGCGGGCAGGGGGTTTCTCAAGACGTGTTGCGGACTACATCGTTCCGCATGCGATTCTTTCGTGCGCTGGCGGTGATCGCGTTGATCGTAGCGCTGCACGCCGAGCTCTGGGGCGGGGAGAGCGTGCGCATCCTGGTGGGGAACCGGCCTCTGCTCATCCCGCTCGCGTTGGCGCTGGTGGTGAGCGTAGCGTTGCACGAGCTGCTGCACGTGGCGGGTTACGTGTGGGTTGGCGGCGCGCCCATGGAAGCCGTGCACGTAGAGTGGCGCGGCGCGGCGATCGTGGCGCGGTGCGACGTGCCGCTGCCGGCGTGGAGCTATCGCGTGGCGGTGGCGCTTCCGGGTCTGGTGCTGGGCGTGCTGCCGGCGCTGCTGGGACTGACGACCGGCGTCGCCTGGCTCACGGTGTACGGCGCGGTGATGGCGGGCGCATCGGCGGGGGATGTGGCGGTGCTGTGGGCGTTGCGGGGGTACGGGGCGGAGGAGAAAGTGGAGGACAGGAGTGGGAGGGGGCGGAGGTGAACGATGTCGGCCCAGGCGCTCCGTCCTCGTCCTTGCAATCTGCCCACGACGTGGGCATATTTCGCCCACGTCATGGGCAGATACTGACCATACACCGGGCGAAACATGCTCGCGAAATGGGCGTCTGCCCCGGGAGAACGGACCACGGCCCACGGAGGCATCCGCCATGGCTGATCAGCCCTTCGTACCTCGTCTTCTGGAGCGCTCGCTCTCTACCGCCGTCGGCCTCTTTCCGGTCACCGCCATCACCGGAGCACGCCAGACCGGAAAGAGCACTCTCAGCCGGAACGCGCTGCCACTCGGCGACTACTCCTACATCACGCTCGACAACGTAGTCGCGCGTGGCATGGCACAGGCCGAGCCATACCCCTTCCTCACCCAGGCTGACAGACTCATAGTCGACGAAGTGCAGCGTGCCCCCGAGCTCCTGCTGGCGATCAAGGAAATCGTGGATACGCGGCAGGAAACGGGGCAGTTCATCCTGACCGGCTCCGCCAACCTTCTGCTCATGCAGCGCGTGGCGGAATCCCTGGCTGGGAGGGCGCGCTATCTCACACTCTGGCCCATGACCCGGCGCGAGCAGCTCGGTCTGGGCGAAGCGGGAATCTGGGCACAACTCTTCGCGCACCCCGTGAGGAGGTGGCCCGACCTGGTGGCGTCAGAGGGCGTGCCGCGCGAGGACTGGAGAGATCTCGCCGAGCGAGGTGGCTACCCCAAACCTGCCCTCTCCCACCCGGGGCCCGATGGTGCGGAGGCGAGGAACGAGATCTTCGCCGGCTACACGCAGACCTATCTGGAGCGCGACCTCCGCGACCTCTCGGCCATCGACAACCTCGCCGACTTTCAGCGACTGATGCGCGCCGTGTGCTTGCGACTGGGCAACCTGGTGAGCCAGACGGATCTGGCCGCGAATACCGGATTGCCCCGCACTACCGTTCAGCGCTATCTGAACCTTCTCGAGATCTCCTATCAGCTAATCCGGATCGAGCCATACTCGGTGAACCGCACCAAGCGGCTGACCAAGTCACCTAAGTACTACTGGAGCGACACGGGGCTGGCGCTCTACCTGGCCGGCGGAGTCGAGCCTGCCGGTGCGCATCTCGAGAACATAGCGATCACCGACCTCCTCGCGTGGCGGGAGACGGAATCGATCAGGCCGAGCATACACTACTGGCGAACGTCCGGCGGGGAGGAGGTGGACATCATCGTGGAGTGGAAAGGGCGCCTGCTCGCGGTGGAGGTCAAGGCGACGACGCATCCCAGCTATAAGGATGCCAGACACCTCCGGACATTCATGGCGGAGTACGGAGAGGAAGTGGTAGGTGCGATCCTGATGCACGCAGGCGAGGACACGGCGTGGATATCGGAGAGAGTGTTGTCGGTACCGTGGTGGGCCGTGGTGTGAGCGAGCCGAGCGGGGAGGATGATCGAGGGAGCAGCGCATTACGCAGGTTGCGGATAACCGCGGAATGCTCCGTGCGGCCAAACCGGTGACGGGGCGGCGAGTGCCACGTCGGCATTCACGCCAATCAGAGAGATCAGCGTATGACGAAGAAGAGCGGCAGGAGACCAGGAAAACGAGGCAATCCCAGGAAGTCCAGGGAGCCGGCTACCACGCAGCAGGCATCGACGAAGGTCATCGCACTCGATGGTCCGCCATCCCTCCTGTCAGTACGTCAGGCAGCGGAGAAGGAGATGGCCAATCTACGCCGTCTCGTCGAGGAGAGGAGCTTTTCCTCGATCGAGGAGGCCAACGAGTTCATCGCGGGGATCCTCGAGAGCAATCAGGGGAGGCTGCCGGAACGCGAGCCACGCACGGATGTCGAACGCGCTCAGGACATCATGTACGAGGCGTGGAGCACGAGCAGCGGAAAGAAGCGAGCCACCCTCGCGAGGCGCGCGCTCGAGGTCTCGGCAGACTGCGCCGATGCGTACGTGCTCCTCGCTGCGGAGACGGCGAAGACACTGGGCGAGGAAGCCGATCTCTTCGAGCAGGGCGTGCGAGCCGGCGAGCGGGCGCTGGGCGAGACGTTCTTCGAGGAGGCGGCGGGACATTTCTGGGGCGTCACCGAGACGCGGCCGTACATGAGAGCGCGGCTCGGGCTCGCCTTCGCGCTCTGGGGTCTGGGTCAACGCGGCGCAGCAATCGAGAACGCTTTCGAGATGCTGCGGCTGAACCCGAACGACAATCAGGGAGTGCGAGCCCTGCTTCTGGAGTGGCTCTTCACGGAGGGGAGGGACGAGGAAGCCGGCACGCTCCTCGACAGCTACGACGACGATGCGTCGGCAACGTGGTATTACGGGCAGGCGCTACACGCATACCGCACAGAGGGAAAGTCAGCGAAGAGCGACGAACTGCTTCGTGAGGCGATGAGGGAGAACGTCCACGTGCCCAACTACCTGTTCGGGGAGAAGGAAGAGCGGTGGCATGCAGAGCAACACATCACGTTGGGAGGAGAGAGCGAGGCGGCGGAGTACGCGGCCGACTTCGGGGGGATCTGGTACTTCACGCCAGGAGCGTTGGCGTGGTTGAGGGAGGTGCGGGGGGAGGAGGGAGGAGAGGTGAGGGTGGGGGGGAGGGGGCGGCGGTGATAGTTCTCGATTTCTCGATGCCTTACCTGCTTCGGAACGCCAGAGAGTACAAGGGGGCCGTCGCCGAGCTCGATCGACTGCTCGACGCTGACCCCAAGCGAGGCAGCACCGAGTATGAGTGCCTCGAGTTCCTCTCGGTGCTCGTAGAGGCTTACGAGGATGAGCACGATCCGCTCGACGAGAGCAAGGGTACCCCGCAGAGCATGCTGGAATTCATGCTCGACCAGAAGGGAAAGGTGCGCGCTGATCTATACCAACTCATGGGCGGAAAGGCTCGGGTATCGGAGTTCTTCGCGGGAGAGCGGTCGTTGTCGGTCGCGCAGATCCGTGCGCTCCGCAGGGAGCTCGGGATTCCGGCGGATCTGCTGATCGGGTAGGCGTGCGGTGTCTCGCGCGGCGGAGGGGCGATGGAGGCGGAGGGCGGAGATCCCGCGGAGCACCCGCGGTACCGGCCAGGAGGCAGTGTTACGTAGGCAGCGGAGTGCGCCCTAGAGCGTGTTATGAACTTGCGAACAGGTGCATTGCTTTCGAGAGCATGAGGCAGGCGAACGCGAGGAAGTGTAGACCGGCCACCGTCTCGGGCAATCGCTCGAAGTCACGCGCCAGGCGACGGAAGCGCGTCTTCCAGGCAAAGCTCCGCTCCACGACCCATCGCCTGGGCAACAGCACGAAGCCCTTCTTCGCCTCGGGGAGCTTGATCACCTCGAGCTCGATCCCTTGCTCCGCGGCCCTCTCTGCCGGCTCCTCGCCGGTGTAGCCCTGATCGACGAACGCCAACTCCACCGTGCCACCCGTTATCGCCTGGATTTCCCCTGCCAACTCCTCCACCTGCGCTCTCTCCTGCTCACTGGCCGGCGTGACACTGAGCGTGAGCAGGTGGCCCAGCGTATCGACCACGGCGTGCAGCTTGGAACCTTTCTTCTTCTTGTGCCCGTCGTAGCCCGCTCGGTGCCCGCTCTCAGGCGTGCTCTGCATCGTTTGCGCATCCATGACGACGGCCGTCGGTGTAGCGGAGCGACCCGCTGCCACGCGGAGCAGTTCCCTCAGATCATGGACCATGGCCTCGAAGACTCCGGCGCTTATCCAGCGCTGGGTCTGTTGATACACGGCACTCCAGGGCGGGAAGTGGTTCGGCATATAGCGCCACTGGGCACCGGTCCTCACCATCCAGCGAAGGGCGTTGAACACCTCACGGAGATCGTGTGTCCGCTGCGGGGCGTCGAGCCGGCAGAGCGTGAGATACGGTGCGACGAAGGCCCACTCTTCATCGCTGACATCACTGGGGTACGGCTTTCGGGTGGGCACCGAGGACCGCAACTGCAACTGCATGACTGTAAGTTACCGCTCAGCAACAACTAAAGTGCAGAACAGGCTCTAGGTAATGAGCGACTCGCACTCCGCTCAGAAGGTGGGCAGAATGTGCCTATGGAGAGACCGATGCGCGGTGCGTGCAGACGTTCATCGCCGAGTACGAAGATCAGATGGTAGGGGAAGTACCATGAACGCCGAGGGACAGCGTGCTGGGGCGTAGAGGGTGCGTTGGCAGCACCACGTGGGGGAGGGGAGCGTCGTTGGGCCGCTTGGAAGCGAACGGGCGGACGCAATCAATACGATAAGCGGGGACATATAGCGCCCCAACGGATCCCATACATCCGGGTACAGCACGATCTGAAACCGCACTCGACCCGAGCTCAGACGGACTTCGATTGTGAGCTACCTGCATCTGGATTAGTGATAATGGTAAGTCAGCAAAAATTGAATATATGGCGCACGAATATTGCTCGTGCCAAGGACCGAGGATCCCCCAGCGTTGAAGTCGAATTCATCGGAGGAGAACGCTATGCGAAAAAATCGGCGGCGTCCAAGAACCGACATAGCCAAGCTCGGCGATCGCGTGTGGCGCACCATGACTGCTCCGCGCCCCCATTATCGAATGGAGAATCGACGTGCGGCGCGCCCGCAACCAGCGATGTTGGAAGAAATTTTCCTCTTGAGATACGCGATATCCGAGCAGGTGCTCGACAATCTCGAGTTGCGCACGCGAACGAAAGAAGCAAGGTGATGGCAGGCACCGCGGCCATTCCAACGGAGGCACGCAGGTGGCGCGTGGCGGACTCTTCAGACGACCCAATGTGGTACGGGTCAGCGGGCCAGGAAATGCTGTCGCAATAGGTGCTCAATCGACCCCGCGTGCTGTCACGTCAGCAACACCTTGTCCACATCCACCCCCGCAGTGGCCTCGTTGAAGCGTGATCATGGGAAGTCAGCACGATCGACCTGAAAGGGTCCCTCCGCGGCGTAGCATCTGCCGCGGCCTCGTTGATCTGGCGGTGGGCGACAGATGGCGGCAGTATTGTTGGCGCTCCTCAGCCAACATCGCATCGCGTCACGGCCGATTGCGCTCACCATCGTAATGGCGATAAGACGCGCCGGCGGCCTCCGCGCTCGTGCGCATCCTGCTGGGGCCCAAACAGTCGCCGTGACGCTGTCAGACCCCGACATTACACTGATTCGCCGTCCAGAAGATCGACCTGTTTCACCTTTTCTTACCGTTTAGCCATCCTGCCCCGCCTGACCAGGCGTGGCTGCAGAACCCCGCCGCTCCCAGACGTGCTGGCAGTATGTAGCCCCGAGTCGCTCTCTATCCCCCAGTCGACTTCAGCCTGATCAGATGATGCGAGAACCCGTATCTCTCTCCCCACCCCGCGGCGCAGAGACTTCACGCGAGTGCTCCGTCCACAGCCGCGTGCAATGTATTGTAGCGGCACCCAATAGCAGTTTGGCGACTCCGCTAGAGGTCGTCCCGTGACGGCGTACGAGGAGCTGTTCAGGCAAGCCACCGGCGACAAGGCATATCCGTATCAGACCCGTCTCGCGACCGGCCCCTGGCCCGAGATGCTCCACGTTCAAACGGGACTGGGAAAAACGGCCGCCATTGCCCTCGCCTGGATCTTTCGGCGCGGGTATCGGGCAAACGGCGAACTCCAAGCGCCAGACCCCAACACGCCGCGCCGCCTGATCATGTGCCTCCCAATGCGAGTGCTCGTAGAGCAGCAGCGTGCGGACATAGAGACATGGCTTACACGCCTAGGGATATCGGGACGCCCCGGCGAGGGCAAGGTATCCGTACACATTCTCATGGGCGGCTCCGAGGATGTTCGCCGTCCGCAATGGACTGACTACCCAGAAGAGAGCGCGATCCTGATAGGTACTCAGGACATGCTCCTCTCCCGCGCACTGATGCGCGGCTACGGAATGAGCCGCTACCAATGGCCCGTTCACTTTGGCTTATTGCACAGCGACGCACTCTGGGTGTTCGATGAGGTACAGCTCATGGGCGCCGCGCTCCCCACCAGCGCTCAACTGGAGGCCTTCCGCCGCGACGAGCAGATCTCGCCCTACCGGCCGGCCCGCAGCATCTGGATGTCGGCAACACAGCGAGCCGAATGGCTGGCGACGGTGGACTTTCGGCCGCATGCCGCCGAGCTGCTCACGGTTGCACTCGATGCTCAGGACAAAGAACTCCCCTCGGTGCAGAAGCGCATCAACGCACGCAAGGTATTGCGCAAAGCAAGCACGGTTCTCGACGCCACCTCGGCCAAGCAGCACGCGAAGAGTTATCTCAGCTCGCTCGCAAACGAGATACTTGACGCGCATGTGCCGGGAACCCAGACATTGGTGATCGTCAATCGAGTTGAGCGCGCCCAGAAGCTCACCGTGCTGCTCGCCAAAAGGGCCCCGGAGCTGCCATGGCTCCTGCTACATGCCCGCTTCCGTGCAGCGGAGCGGCGCGAGAAGGAGCGCCTTCTGCGCGATAAACAGGCAATCGGTGAAGCCGGCCGCATCGTTGTCGCGACGCAAGCCATCGAGGCAGGGGTGGACATCAGCAGCCGCGTGCTCTTCACCGAACTGGCTCCGTGGTCTTCGCTCGTGCAACGCTTCGGACGCTGCAACCGCGCAGGTGAGTTTCCCGAGGCCGAGGCGCGCTGGATCGACATCACAGATGACTCCGACGAGGCGCTCCCGTACCCGGCGGATACCATGCGTGGAGCACGCAAGCTCCTCGCCACGCTGGACCGAGCCGATTCTGTCTCACTACCTGATGTAGGCGACTCGCGCCCATTATCGCCGGTAATACGGCGCCGAGACTTTCTGAACCTCTTCAACACGGATCCGGACCTGGCCGGCTACGATACCGACGTGTCGCCATACATCCGCGACACCGGAACCCCCTCGGCGCATGTCTACTGGCGTGAGTTCGACGGCAGACCAGAGGATGACACCCCGCCAGCGGCAGATGAGCTGTGTCCGGTGAGCGTCAACCAACTGCGCCAGCATCTCGAGTCCAACGAGGCCTGGAGCTGGGATTCTCTTGGCGAAGGCTTCACATCTCTGGGTGGGAAGCAGCTTCACCCCGGGATGACCGTGCTGCTACGCGCATCGGATGGCGGCTACGGCAATGAGCTGGGATTCATGCCCGAGAGCAAGGGTGCGGTTGAAGTCGTCGCGGTGGAAGCAGCGAACGCAGACAATGGATACGGAAAGGATCCATTGACCACCGACGGCATCTGGGTAGCTCTGGTTCGCCACCTGACCGACGTGAAGTCCGCGGCGACTCACCTCTGCCGCGCGCTGGAAATTGCCGACCCGCTCGCATGCTCGCTCATCGAGGCCGCGCAGATGCACGACGTGGGCAAGGCGCACCCTGCTTTTCAGGAGGCGTTGCGCAGGACTGTGGACGAGAACGAGCCTCCTGCCCCCGAGGAGCTGGCACCATGGGCCAAGTCGGGCAACAGCAGCCGGTTAGTCTACGCCATGCCAAGTGGCGAGGACGGTAACGGGGGTGCCAGACCTCACTTTCGTCACGAGCTTGCATCCGCGCTCGCCTGGCTCGCCAATTCGGGAGAGGAGGTCGAGGTAGACTTGATCGCCTATCTCGTGGCGGCCCATCACGGCAAGGTTCGTATGAGCCTGCGCGCGCTACCCGGTGAGAGAGAGCCAAGCGAGAGCAATCGATTATTCGCGCGCGGCATCTGGGACGGCGACTCGCTGCCTGAGGTGGATCTGGGTGGACGAGTACTGCCGTCGACGATTCTCGACCTCTCGCTGATGGCGTTGGGAATGGGCAACCAAGGTCCATCGTGGACGGATCGCACCCAGCGTCTCCTGGAGCGCTACGGCCCCTTCCGCCTGGCCTGGCTGGAGTCGCTCCTGCGCGTGGCCGACTGGCGCGCTTCGGCGCTGGAGCGCCAGGGAGGAGAATCCTAATGAGCCACGTTCTCCCACTCGCGGGGTGCACGCCCACCCCGTTGGCGTCTTATCTCAAGGCGATTGGCGTCCTGCGTCTGGTAGCGGAGCAGGCCGACCCCGACGCACGCGGCTGTTGGAACGGACTCGGTTTCGAACTGAGCAGCTCGATGGATCTGCCGGCACTGGAGCGCTTCTTTCTTGAAGACTACCAACCAACACCGGTGATCGCACCCTGGAATGGTGGGAGTGGTTTCTACCCCGGAAAGCAGAACGCCATTGGCCCAATGATAGCTGGTAGAGCCGCGCGTTTTGCGGACATGCGCGACACTCTCCTTCTGGCACGGGTGATTCTGGACCGTGAAGGGATCGCTACGAAGCCAGAACCCAAAGCCAAGTATGCGCTGCTACAAATGCTCCGGAACGAGCTATCCGACTCCGCGCTTGCGTGGTTCGATGCTGCGGTTCTGCTGACCGATGAGAACCCGCGCTACCCTCCCCTACTCGGTACTGGCGCAAACGATGGTAACCTCGACTTCACCAACAACTTCCTGCAACGAGTCGTGGAGCTCTTCCATCCGACAGACGGTACACCGCGCACGGGTGTCGCGAGCACATTGCACGAGGCGCTCACTGGCGAGGCCACCCCCGGCCTCATCTCGGCCGCAATCGGCCAGTTTGCTCCGGGCGCATCGGGAGGGCCCAACGGGGCCACGGGATTTCAGGGCGGTAGCGTCATCAACCCCTGGGATTTCGTTCTGATGTTGGAAGGAGCAGTTCTCTTTGCCGCTGCGGCTACTCGTCGTCTGGAATCGAGCGATGCAGCTACGCTCAGCTATCCATTCACTGTACGCTCCACTGGCAGCGGCAGCGGCACAACAGCGCTGGCCGATGAAGCGCCGGCGCGCGCAGAGATCTGGATGCCACTCTGGAACGAACCGGCCTCCCTCCCGGAACTCCGCGCGCTTTTCTCAGAGGGGCGCATCACCCTCGGTAGGCGGACGGTGCGAGACGGGCTGGATGCTGTAAGGGCAATAGCGCACTTTGGCGCCGAGCGCGGCATCGAGGCCTTTCAGCGCTTCGGGTTCCTGATGCGGTCGGGAAGGGCGTACCTGGCCACGCCCCTCACACGTGTGCCGGCCAAGCGTAACGTCTCCGCCGACATCCTCGACCAACTCGATAACCGTGGCTGGTTGAGCAGGCTCCGGTATGTCGCCAGGTCCAAGGAAGCGTCAGCACGTTTGGGATCAATAGTTCGACGCCTGGAAGACGCGATGTTCGATGTCGCCCGGTCCGGCGGAGCTCCGGCCATCCAGAATACCCTCATAGCGTTGGGAGAGCTCTGCGCCTATCTGCGTGACAGCCCAAAGTCACGTGAGGCATGCCCCCCACCGCCAACATTGCGATACGACTGGGTCCGGAAAGCAGATGACCACTCCGCCGAGTTCGGGATAGCGCGTGCGCTGGCGGGTATTCACGCGCTGGATACCGCTCCCGACCCTCGGATAGTATTGCGAATGCTCGCGCACTTCATCCCGCCAGCAAGTGCAAGCGGCACGACGTGGGCGGAGGGCAATGACCACACGGTAGTGTGGAGTCACGCGACGCTCGAGAATAACCTCGCGGCCGCAGTCAGGCGGCGTCTTCTGGAGGCCGAGCGCCTGGCCCTCGCCGACAAACCGTTCGTCTCCAGAACCAGCACAGCGCTCTCCGACATTGCTGCCCTTCTCGATGGCGGTATCGACGTGGGCCGCGTGGCGGAGTTGCTGGCTGGACTGGTTCTCGTGAACCCCACGGCGCGCTACGAGCGACGTTCCGGGATGAACATCCCCGCCCTCCCGGGAGCCTATCTGGTGCTCAAGCCGCTGTTCTGCACGGAGACGCAGCTGTGCGACGCGAAACTGCTGGCAGATGGAGTGCAGCTGCCACTCACAGCTCAGGTGGTAACGAACCTGGCCCAGAATCGGCCGGAGCGGGCATTGGATGAGGCATATCGCCGCTGCAGAATAGCCGGATTCCCGACCTTGCCGCGTGTGTCAGCGGCCGGACTCGATGGCCCACGCTTGTTGACTGCGCTGCTGGTGCCGGTCGCTACCGACGATCTGAAACGCGCCTACAGTCGATTCATGAGCTCTGCCGAAGCCGAACCGGAAGCATCCACCCCTACCGCCGTCTGACAAGGAGACACCCATGGCTCTGGATTTCACCGCTCTCGATCGCGCACCCCGCCTGTTGATCGAGGCCGAGCTCCGTCCGTTGCAGGGCACCCGATTTCAGCCCACTGGGTTCCCCGATATAGGGGCGGCCCGCTACCCGAACCCGGCCGGAGGGTCGAGCATGGTGCTGGTGGAATCGCCACAGAGCATGGCCAACCGGCTCGAAGCCGTTTGCTGGGATGAAGTGAATGACGACTGGGTCGCTCCCCTGCGCGGCCTGCCGCTCGTGAAGGTCGTCGACGAGGAAGGGACAGCGATGACGAACTCAGTGCTCGAGGCCCACCGGATCAACTCGGAGTACATCGCGCGCGAAGACAGCTTCAAGCCGATCGCGGATGACATCGGCTTCAAGGCCGGCCAGCCGTTCTCCGTGCGCACACAACTGGTGCCGGCACTTCTGAAGTATGACGTCAACTCGTTGTTGCATGGAGTCTTTCTCGAAGAGATAGCGGGAGTCATCCGGCTGCCACGCTCGCTCTCGGCATTCATCGAGGCAGGTCAGGTCGAGGTTGCCGCCAGCGGCGGCGTCAAATTCGGATTGGATCCATCGAGAAAGGACGGAGAGGGCAACGTACCCTTCTCGCGCGACGAATACACCTCGCCGAGTATCATCGCCTACTTCAATCTGGACCTGTCGCAGATCCGGGCGTTCGGGCTCGGCTCCAAAGTGGAGCAGTTACTCATCGCCATCGCGCTCTATAAGATCCGGCGATTTTTGGAGACCGGCCTTCGTCTGCGCACAGCCTGCGACCTCGACCTCGTGAGCGAACCACTCGCCACCAGGCCCACGAGATTCGCGTTGCCATCCCTTGCTGATCTGGAGCACGAACTGCCAGCGCTCATCAAGGAAGTGGCCTCCGAGAAGCGATTCGCGGAACCACGTGCCACCACGATCATCTCCGAGAACGACGGCAACAAGCGCGAGAAGCCCAAAAGGGCAGCATCAAAGGCCAAAGCGGATACCCCGTCGGCCAAGTAGCGATGCTCGCCATCGGCTTCACCTTCCCGGCCGGTCGCTACCACGCAACGCCCTGGGGGCAACACGTAAACGAGGGTGGCGTAGAATGGCCACCATCCCCATGGAGAGTCTTGCGCGCCCTGATCGCGACATGGCATCGGAAGCTCGACCCGTCCAACTGGCCTGAGCCTATCCTTGATTCTCTGATAGCGAAGCTCGCCGCTGGGATGCCAGTGTACGCACTTCCGCCGGCGACGCTTTCACACACCCGGCACTATATGCCGGTCATCGAGGGAAAGAATCGCAAGCCCACTCTCATCTTCGACGCGTTCGCACGTGTTCCCGACTCGGCGCAACTGGTAGTCGCGTGGCCCGATGTAGAATTGACGGACGATGAGCATCGCCTGCTCGATGCGCTCGTTACGAGGCTCGGGTATCTCGGTCGCGCCGAGAGTTGGGTGCAAGCAGAGTTGCTGACAGATTGGAGGGGGACTGTGAACTGCAGGGCATCGGAGACCAGCACAGACATCTCGACGGGCGATACGACGGAGCCAGTGAGTGTGATCGCCCCGCTTTCGCAGGAGAACTACGCGATGCGTCGGACTGAGCTGCTCGCAGGATCGCACGCAGGCACCTTCTCGAAGAAGGAGCTGAGGGCCTTCAAAGCCACCCTTCCAGAGCGACTGCTAGATGCGCTCAGGCTGGACACTTCCGACTTGCAGGCAGTGGGTTGGAGTGCTCCGCCAAGCGCCAGGTTCGTGACGTATCAGCGACGCTACGGATGCTTCACACCGCGATCTCACGCTTCTACGTCGTCGACCAGGGAGCCATCACTCTGGGTTCGGCTGGCACTCGGCGGCAAGCCATTGCCGCGCATCGAAGACGCCGTCAAAGTCGCCGAGTTGGTGCGTAGTGCATCGATGTGCGAGGTGCAGAAGTCTGGCCTCGAGATTCCCCCTGTGATCTCGGGTCATGACTTACCAAGCGAGAACAGGCACGGACATGCATTCTTTCTCCCGGAAGACATGGACCACGACGGCCGCATTGATCATGTAGTGATAGTGGCCGCCATGGGGCTATCCGGCGAGGTAGTGGATGCGATCAGCCACATAAGGAAGCTTTGGGAGGCAGGTGGTTCCACGTGGCCAGTGCTCTTCGAGGCATCTGGAAGCATGGCAAGCGTGACCGACGGCTATCTCTCTCGCGCTCGGACCTGGATCTCGGTAACCCCGTACCTTCATCCGTGGTTTGCGAAACGTGGGTTCGGATACGTAGAGCAGCTCGAACGCGAGTGCCGAGAACGTGGCATAGCCGAACCGAGCAGCATCGAGGTACTCGAGACGGTCGACGGAGGCAGAGGAAGGCAACTGCGAGCCGTTCAATTCCGCCGGATCCGGGGGAAGCGGGCGCTCAGACAGCCCGACCGACTGGGCAGGCTGCTTCGCCTGCGTTTCGCCGATCCTGTTGCGGGGCCCTTGGCGCTGGGCTTCGGATGCCATTTTGGTCTTGGCTTGTTCAGGCCGGATACTGAGCAATAGCGCCGTACCCAGCCTAGCGCTTCAAGGTGAACCACCCGTTCGGGTCTGATCCGCGAGTCGCGCATCTCTGTCCATTGATCGTCGGCTACGCCGCGGTGGCCACTCTACCCGCTCCAGGCCTCGCACTTCCACGGCGCAACCGTCCTCGTCGCCGGCAATGCCGCCATCACCACACCAATGTCTCCAGGGGACTGTCGAACCTCCGCCTGAGCGCCCCTCCCCCGCAACCTCTCCGCCCCGCACTCGTCATCCATCTGCCGGACCGCTGTACGCCGCACTCTCGCAGCATCGCACTTGGATGAGGAGATGCCGGCATGACCGACATGGATCTGGCAGTACCGGAGGCGGAGGAAGACCAGGACAACCTCCCGATCAGGATGCTGAACGAGTACGCGTACTGTGCGCGTCTCTTCCACCTGATGCACGTGGAGGGTCGCTGGGAAGACAACGAGTACACGCTGGAGGGGAAGCAGGTTCACCGCCGGGTGGACCGAATCGATCAACTCCTCCCAGACCCCGAAGCGCCGCCGTCCACCGACGGAAGGAGAAACGGCGCGGGGAGCGACAAGGAGGGCGATGCGCCTCCCGATGTGAGCCGCTCCGTATCGCTCACCGCGCCGAGTCTCGGCATCACAGGCAAGCTGGACCTGGTGAGCACCGCCGGTGACGAGGCGCTCCCGGTGGAGACGAAGCGTGGGCGGGTCCCCAACAACAGTGAGCGGAGCTGGGAACCCGAACGCGTGCAGCTCATGGCGCAGGGGCTTCTGCTTCGCGAGAACGGGTATCGCTGCACGAGCGGCGTTCTCTACTTCGCGGCGTCACGCACTCGTGTAGATATCCAGTTTACCGACGAGCTGGAGCGGCGCACGCGCGAGCTCATCGCCGAAGCACGTAGTGCGGCGAACAGCAAGGTTCTCCCACCGCCACTCGAAGACAGCCCCAAGTGCGACGGCTGCTCGCTGAGTGGAATCTGTCTTCCCGACGAAACACTCGCGATGCGGGCCTCGCGAGAGGCATCGCCCGACGACGACGAGTCGGCTCGCATCCGGCGGCTTTACCCTCCGCGCGAAGCCACGCTTCCGTTCTACGTCCAAGAGCAGGGCGCGAAGATCGGCAAGAAGGGTCGCAAGCTCGTCGTCAGCAAGGAAGGCGAAGAGCTCGCGAGCGTGCGCGTCAAGGATATGAGTCAAGTCGTGCTGATGGGAAACGTCGGCATCAGCACACAGACGGTTCACTATCTGTGCGAGGAGGGAGTACCCCTCGTCTACGTGTCGCGCGGACACTGGTTCTATGGGGTCACACACGGTACGGGTCTGCGCAACGCATATGACCGAGCGGCGCAGTTCCGGACTGCTGCCGACGAGCAGAGGTCGCTGGAGTTCGCGAGGGAAGTCGTTCTCGGAAAGGGGGCGAACCAGCGTACGATCCTGGGCCGCAACATAAGCCCGCGTCCCGTCGCGACATTGAAAGAGATGTCGATGCTGCTTCGCAAGGCATCGACGGCACGCACAACCGAGGAGTTGCTCGGCCTGGAGGGCGGCATCGCTGCGCGCTATTTCGCGCAATTCGGCAATCTGCTGAAGCCGCGCGACTTCGACGCCACGTGGGATTTCAACTCGAGAAATCGGCGGCCGCCGAAAGACCCGGTGAATGCGCTACTTTCCTTCGGCTACGCGATGCTCACCAAGGATTGCACGGTGGCGCTGCTAGCCGAGGGCCTGGATCCGTGGTGGGGTCTGTACCACCGTCCACGTCACGGCCGTCCGGCCCTGGCGTTGGATCTCATGGAGGAGTTCCGTCCTCTCGTCGTGGACAGCGCGGTCCTCACCGCGGTGAACACCGGCATGGTAACGCGCTCCAGCTTCCAACAGACGGCGGCCGGCTGCATGCTCACGGCGAGGGGGCGCAAGGACTTCATTAGAGCGTACGAGACGAGACTCGACCAGCTAGTCACGCATCCGCTGTTCGACTACCGCTGCTCATGGCGTTCGGTGATCAGAGTTCAGGCACGTCTGATCTCACGCTGGCTACGCGGGGATGTTCCGTCGTACCAGCCGGTTCGTACGAGGTAGCTGCATCATGCGACGCCGCTACGTGATCAGCTACGACATCTCCGACGACAAGCGCCGCACACGAGTCTTCGAGCTGCTGCTCGGCAATGGCGACCACGTTCAGTTCAGCGTATTCCTCGCGGATCTGTCACAACGAGAGCTTATTCTACTGCGTACGAAGCTTCTCCAGATCATCAACGAACGCGAGGACCAGGTGCTGATAATCGATCTGGGGAAGGAAACACGATCGCTCGACACATCGCTCGAAGTCATAGGGCGGTCGTACCAACCCCCTTCGAGGAGCATGGTGGTATGAGTTTAGAGTCGAATTACCGATGCGAGCGGCGAAGTGGTGAGCGGGTCCTGCGGGGGCGCTCGAAAGCGTTGGCGCGCAGGAAGTTAGGAGTGTGTAGGGACGGCCATCTCGCGAGTGGAGAGGGCGCCTTGGATTGGCCGTTCGTATCGTTGCGGGTAAAGTATGTAGTCGCAGGAAGTTACAAGGGCGGGCTTTCCGCGTTGAGATCAACGCGGCCTCATTGAAGCAACGCATCCATGCCGAGCACGCGGATCTCCGGGCGGCCTTTCCGCGTTGAGATCAACGCGGCCTCATTGAAGCGCCTGGCATGTGCGCTCGCCGATCGGCGTCAGAGTGCCTTTCCGCGTTGAGATCAACGCGGCCTCATTGAAGCGCATCTTGTGCGCGACGCTGACACCCTTGTAGCTCGTCCTTTCCGCGTTGAGATCAACGCGGCCTCATTGAAGCGACGCGTTCCACCGACCACTCTTGTTCTGGTGGTCATCTTCTTTCCGCGTTGAGATCAACGCGGCCTCATTGAAGCGACCTCGCCGAGATCCACGCACGCGGTATCGACGCCTTTCCGCGTTGAGATCAACGCGGCCTCATTGAAGCCTCACGGCCGCGCCGGACTCCAGGCGGAGGATCGCCGTCTTTCCGCGTTGAGATCAACGCGGCCTCATTGAAGCACTTCAACTTCACTTACGTCGACCTTCGCCGCCGCAACTTTCCGCGTTGAGATCAACGCGGCCTCATTGAAGCGGCTCATGAGGCGGCCCGACGCGACAGGTGCTCGCGGCTTTCCGCGTTGAGATCAACGCGGCCTCATTGAAGCCGCGCCCATGGCTTGCCCGGCTGCGGCGCGCCGGGCAACTTTCCGCGTTGAGATCAACGCGGCCTCATTGAAGCGTTCCGGAACGTCGAGCTGCGCCGATCGGAGAGGCCTTTCCGCGTTGAGATCAACGCGGCCTCATTGAAGCGTTCCGGAACGTCGAGCTGCGCCGATCGGAGAGGCCTTTCCGCGTTGAGATCAACGCGGCCTCATTGAAGCCGCTTCGAGGCCTTCTTCTTGGCCTTCGGCTTTGCGACTTTCCGCGTTGAGATCAACGCGGCCTCATTGAAGCCTGCCCATCGGCTGCTCACGCACACGGAGGATGTCGTTCTTTCCGCGTTGAGATCAACGCGGCCTCATTGAAGCGATGGGTAGCCGCCACGGAAGTTGCGTACGAAACTCTCCTTTCCGCGTTGAGATCAACGCGGCCTCATTGAAGCTTCTTCGTCCGCGCCAAGTGCTCGATCTGCTTCACCGCTTTCCGCGTTGAGATCAACGCGGCCTCATTGAAGCCACGAAGACGGCCTGCTTGCCCACCTGGCGCGATGCCTTTCCGCGTTGAGATCAACGCGGCCTCATTGAAGCCGGCTCTCGCTGTCGTACCTGCTGGCGTCACTGATCGCCTTTCCGCGTTGAGATCAACGCGGCCTCATTGAAGCATGCGGAAGCACGACTACGTGGCCAGCCGGTCGCAGATGCTTTCCGCGTTGAGATCAACGCGGCCTCATTGAAGCAGCTCCATGACATCCGCCCAGGTTGACTCGCCATCTTTCCGCGTTGAGATCAACGCGGCCTCATTGAAGCTGGCAAGATCGCCATCGCCGAGCGCCGAATCCGGCGCTTTCCGCGTTGAGATCAACGCGGCCTCATTGAAGCGGCCGTGGCGTCTAGCGTGCTGGTGATCTCACCCACGCTTTCCGCGTTGAGATCAACGCGGCCTCATTGAAGCCGCGGGGGTGAGCGATACCGCATCGACATCATGCCGCCTTTCCGCGTTGAGATCAACGCGGCCTCATTGAAGCAAAGCGAGGGAGGCGGCATGATCGCCCTCTACTGGTGGCCTTTCCGCGTTGAGATCAACGCGGCCTCATTGAAGCAACGCGTGGCGGAGCATACGGCGCCAGCGGATTCCGTAGCTTTCCGCGTTGAGATCAACGCGGCCTCATTGAAGCGCCGACAAACACGGCCAGCCACGGGGGACTACGAGCCTTTCCGCGTTGAGATCAACGCGGCCTCATTGAAGCGTGTCCTTGAACGACAGGTCCCAGCTCTGAAACTCGCCTTTCCGCGTTGAGATCAACGCGGCCTCATTGAAGCACCCCGCACTACGATGATACGTACTGGTGCGAGATCGAGCTTTCCGCGTTGAGATCAACGCGGCCTCATTGAAGCTATCACGGCGGCCGACGCGGGTCGCCTCTGAGCGAGGACTTTCCGCGTTGAGATCAACGCGGCCTCATTGAAGCGCATTGCCGGTGCGCAACGTTCGCCGCGAGGATCGCCGTCCTTTCCGCGTTGAGATCAACGCGGCCTCATTGAAGC
>CAZTTY010000079.1:0-3460 GCA_964616815.1 uncultured Gemmatimonadaceae bacterium
AGGACGTCAATGGAGAGCGGGCCTGGTCATGAGGCGACTCGGCCCGCTCTCCATTGACGTCCTCACACCGCCGTTATCTTCTTCACGTGTACAAGGGCCTCTCCTCCCGCTACGAATCCTTCAGATCGGGCGACCCGGGAAAACTCGGCGTACTGATGGCCACCGCCTTCATCGACATGGTGGGGGCGCTGATCATCATCCCGCTGCTCCCGTTCTACGCCGAGCGATTCGGGGCCAACGACTTCATGGTGATGGTGCTGGTATCGTCGTTCTCGGCGATGCAGCTCCTGAGCGCGCCGCTCTGGGGACGCGTATCCGACCGGTACGGGCGCAAGCCGGCGCTGCTCATCGGACTCGGCGGGTCGATGGTGGCGTACGTGGTGTTCGCGTTCGCGGACTCGTACGGGCTCCTGCTCATCTCGCGGATAGTACAGGGCGCCGGCGGCGGGACCACGGGAGTCATCCAGGCCTACGTGGCCGACAGCGTGGAGCCGCGCAACCGCGCCAAGGGACTCGGCTGGCTCTCGGCGGCCACGAACGCGGGAGTCGTACTCGGCCCGCTTCTGGGATCGGCGACGACCAGCTTCGGGTCGCACACGCCGGGACTTCTGGCGGCGACCCTCTGCTTCCTCAACATCCTCTTCGCGTGGCGCTTTCTGGGTGAATCGCATCACGTGAGCGCGGCGACGCGATCGAACAAGGCACGCCGCCCGATCCAGGCCGTGGCGCAGGTGGCGCGACACCCGCGGGAGGCGCCGTCGCGGATCATCTGGATCTACTCGGTGGGGATCGGCGCGTTCTACGGTGTGAACGCGCTCCTGATCCTGTTCATGGCGCGCCATTTCGGGGTGACCGCCGAGCGAATCGGCCCCTTCTACGCATACATGGGAGGGCTGAGCATCTTCTTCAGACTCGTGGTGCTCGGCAAGGCGGTGGACCGGCTGGGCGAGGCGAAGACGACGCGCATAGGCGCCAGCTTCCTCGCGCTGGGGCTCGCACTCGTGCCATTCATGCGGCCGTTCCCGGTGGACTCGCTGGTGTACCTGCCGCTCGCGGTGGTGCTGGCGATGATCCCACTGGGTACGGCGCTGCTCTTCCCGTGCGTCACGGCACTGCTCTCGCGCGTGGTGAGTGAGCAGGAGCGGGGAATGTACCTGGGAGTACAGCAGACCTACGGCGGCCTCGCGCGAGTATCGTATCCGCTGGTGGCGGGGCTGCTCTCCGACCAGTTCGGGGAGGGGGCGCCATTCTGGCTCTCGGCGGTGATGGTGGGGAGTACGATCTGGATCGGACTGGGGCTCGAGAAGTACAGCCGGAGCAGCGGCGAGGAGGAAGTGCGGGTGGTGACTGAAGGGGTGAAGAAGACGGAGACGGCGGTGGTGGAGTGAGTTTGGCGTGCCCTCACCCGTGACACCGCCAGTCAGTGACGACATGTTGCCGCCCACAGCTGCGGTCGGCCTGATCGTAGCGCTGCTCGCGTTCCTCCCCATAGCGAACTGGATTCCGGGCGGCCACGACCTCGAGCTCTTCCCGCTCGTGGCGCGCGAGTGGCTGAACGGCGGCGTGATAGTCGTGGGTGTCGCGGTCGTGATGACCATTCTCTCACGCAGGATGGAGCTGCTCTGGCGTCGCGACCTCCCCGCCCGGCCAGTCGCGTTCGTGACGCGCTACCCGCTGAAGGCGACTCTGGCGGTCGCGCTCATCGGTCTCTCGCTCTACAGCGTGGTCGCCCTCCGCGTCCTCGGCGGCCGCCCGCTGAACATCGACGAGATGGTGCAGCTCCTCCAGGCGCAGATATTCGCGCAGGGACGGCTGTACCTGCCGCTCTCCCCGCACCCTGCATTCTTCAGCGGCATGAACGTGGTGGAGATGCACGGACGCTATTTCGCGCAGTTCCCCGCGGGCGGACCGGCCATGCTGACTCTCGGCGTCATGGTCGGTGCTCCCTGGATCGTGGGGCCGATCTGCGGTGCGATCACCATCGTGGCGTTCGCGGCCTATCTGCGGGTGGCAGAGCCACGTGGCGGAGTCGCCTTCGGCGCTCTGTTGCTCTTCGCCTTCGCGCCCTTCGTCTTCTTCGTTTCCGGATCCCACATGAACGACGTGACGTCGTTGATGTGGACCGTCATCGGTATGAGCGCCATGGCGACAGTGATGCGCGCGCCCCGTCGACTGCCATGGCTGGCTCTGCTCAGCGGTCTGGGGTTCGGCATGGCGGCCACCATAAGGCCGGTGGATGCCTTCGCATTCGCGTTGCCGGCGGGCATGTGGTTTCTCGTGCGAGCGCTCCGGGACAGATCGTGCTGGCGCGATGCGATCCCGGCCGCCATCGGCGTCATCGTCCCGATGGCAATTCTTCTCTGGATCAACTCGCGCACCACCGGCGAACCACTGCTCTTCGGGTACGAGGCGCTCTGGGGAAAGGCTCACAATCTCGGTTTTCACGCGGCGCCATGGGGAACGGTTCATACGCCTGCACGCGGCCTCGAGCTGATCAACATCTACTTCATCCAGCTCCAGACCTACGCCTTCGAGACGCCGCTCCCTTCGCTGGTGCCCCTCATCGGGGCGCTCCTCCTCACCCGAAGACTGGACGCATACGACCGCTATCTCCTCGCGTCCTGCGCATTGCTGGTTGCACTGTACTTCTGTTACTGGTTCGCCGGATTCTACCACGGACCGCGTTACATGTACTTCCTCATGCCGGCCGTCGCGCTGTGGACGGCGCGCTTCCTTCCACTGGTGGCGCAGCGGTTCGGGAGAGGCGGCACCGTTCACCGTGGCGCTGTCTACGGATTGATCTGTGCCGGCGTGGTGGCCGCCTGCGTCTCGATTCCACTGCGCGCGCACATCTATTCCAACACTTACGTCACCCCCCGCTTCGATGCCGACAGTGCGGCCGCGGCCGCCGACGTCGAGAACTCCCTGATCTTCGTTCGCGAGAGCTGGGGTGCGCAGATGATGGCCCGCATGTGGGCACTAGATATTTCGCGCAGCGATGCCGAGCATCTGTACTGGCAATCCGATGCCTGCCAGCTCGAGGAAGAAATCCACGCAGCGGAGAGCTCCGGCACCCGCGGGGAGAAGGCGCTGGATGCTCTGACTCCCCTCATGCACCCAGCCGGCGCCATGCGGCCGAGCCCCTTCTCGCCCGACTCGAGCGAACGCTATCTCCCCGGCGCGACATATACGTCGCGGTGCATGGCGCGCATTGCCGAGGACCGGGCCGGCTTCACTCTCTTCGCGCCCTTCCTCCTCGCGCACGGCGGCGGCAACATCTACGCGCGGGACCTCGGCGAGCAGAACGCGCTACTCATCGAACAGTATCCCGATCGGCCCGTGTATCTCCTCAAGCCGGTATCGTCCGAGATCGGAGCTCCGCTCCAGTTCTACCGCGCAACGCCGGAGTCGGGTCTCTGACGCAGAGGTCCCGGCAGCAACGCTGCCGGGACCTCTGCGT
>CAZTTY010000079.1:3470-20194 GCA_964616815.1 uncultured Gemmatimonadaceae bacterium
CCCGCCCGGTTGGGGGGCAGTTCCGGCTGGGGGCCGCCCACCACCCGTCGGGGGACCTCTGCGTCAGAGACCCGACTCCGTCACTCGCATTCCTTCTGAGTGATGAGTCGCGAACCGCGCTGGAATGTCAAATACGAGTATCCCCACTCCAGCAGTACGCTCGCCCGGTTGCGGAAGCCGGCCAGATACAGGATGTGCACGAACAGCCAGAGCCACCACGCCAGCCATCCCGCCACCCGCAACCGCCCGAAGTCCGCGACAGCCTTGTTTCGCCCGATGGTGGCGAGATTGCCCTTGTCGAAGTAGCGGAAGGGCTCCCGCTCCCCGTCGCGCAGAGAACGGATGATGTTCTTCGCGGCCCAGCGGCCTTCCTGCATCGCCGCCGGTGCCACGCCGGGCACCAGCTCTCCATTCTGCTGCCTGACCGACGCCTGATCGCCCACCACGAACACCTCGGGGTGGCCCGGAATCGAGAGGTCGGGCTCGACCAGCACCCTCCCCTGCTTGTCCGCGGGCGCGCCGAGCGATTCGCCGGTGTAGCTGGCTTCGTTACCGGCCGCCCAGAAAACCGTGCGCGCCGGGATGAACTCTTCACCCACGTAGACGCCAAGCGGCGTGATACGCGTGACGAGCGCACCCGTGCGTACATCCACTCCCAGCGCCTCCAGATCGCGGCGCGCGTGCTCCGAGAGCTCCTCCGGAAAGGTCGGCAGGACCCTCGGCCCTCCCTCCAGCAGAATCACGCGGGTCTGCAGGGTGTCGATGCGCCGGAAATCGCTGCGCATCCCGTAGTGGGCCACATCGGGAATGATTCCCGCCAACTCCACGCCCGTGGGCCCGCCGCCCACGATCACGAAAGTGAGCCACTCATCCACCTTCGCCGGGTCGTCGCTCTTCTCCGCGTTCTCGAACGCCATGAGAAAACGGCGCCGGATCTCGCGCGCGTCCTCGATGCTCTTCAGACCCGGCGCGATGCGCTCCCACTCCGGATGGCCGAAGTAGGAGTGCGAGGCGCCCGCCGCCACGATCAGGTAATCGTACGGCACCTCCCGAACGCCGGTGCCGCCGTCGGCGACCACTACCTTGCGTTCGACGTCGATGCTGTGAACGTCGGCCAGCAGCACGGTGGTATTCCGCTGCTTCCGCAGCAGCGACCGTATCGGCGACGTGATGTCGCTCGGCGCCAGGACTGCCGTGGCAACCTGGTAGAGCAGCGGCTGAAAGAGGTGATGGTTCGTACGGTCGAGCACCAGAACATCGGCCTCGTGCGCCTTTCGCAGCTCGCGAGCGGCGTACAGTCCGGCGAACCCGGCACCGATCACGACGATGCGCGGTCGCCCGGGGTCCGATGCGGCCCAGTCGCGCAGTTGGTTACGCAGCACCGTAGTGGTCATGGGAATCGAAAATGGATTCCCGCTTTCGCGGGAATGACGTGGAGTCTCGCCTCCGCAGGTATGACGCTGCCGCTTCCTGCCCTCTGCTTTCTGCTTCCGGGCTCTTCACCCCGTCGGCATCGCCTCGCTCCGCACCAGCCTCCCCTCCGCGTAACGCGCACCCACGGTAATCACGAGCACGAGCGCGATGAGCAGAACGCTGTACGCGGCGGCGGTGCCGAACGCGAAGTTCCTGAGCTGTCCCAGTATCTCCATCGATATCGGACGGTTGGCGTGCGTGAACAGCACGACGCTTGCCACGAACTCTCCGACGGCGGTGATCGCCGCCAGCATCGCCCCGGCCACGAGGCCCGGCCGCGCCGCGGGAAGGATCACCCGCCGCATCGTGAGCCACCAGCTCGCGCCCAGTCCGCGCGCCGCATCCTCCAGCGATGGATCCATCTGCTTGAGAGATCCTTCGGTGGCACTCGCCACCAGCGGTATGCCGCGGATGAAGTACGCGAGCGGCAGGATCCAGAACGTTCCTACCAATAGAACGCGTCCCATGGCCGGCGCGTTCCGGTCGAAAGTCGACGCGAGCCCGATCGCTATGGCCGTCGCGGGGAGCGCCCACGGGAGCGCCACGAGTATCTCGAGCAGGCGCCGGCCGGGGAAGCGGCGCAGCACTATCAGGTACGCGGCCAGGAAGCACACCACCACGTTCGCCGCGGTCGAGATCGCCGCCATCACCACGCTGTTCCGGATCGGCACCCAGAGCTGGCTGTCGGTCGCCAGACGGCGGAAGTTGTCGAGCGTGTACTCGGGCGGGAGCACCTGCGTGGTCCACGTGCCGTCGCGCGCGAACGAGACCAGCACCACCATCGCATGCGGAAGTATCAGCACCACCACGAGAAGCGCGCCGAGCAGCGGCGCGAGCACCCTGCTCAGCGGCGAGCGGAGCGGCGAGCGCTTCGTCACGCCCTTCCCCGAGAGCACGTAGCTCCTTCGCCGCTCGAACCAGCGAAGGCCCAGCAGCGCGAGCACCGCGCTCACCGCTAGCACCGTGGTCTCCACGTACACCATCCCCATCGCGCCGTTGAGCTTCGAGGCCACGATCTGCGTGGAGAGGACGCGCACTCCGCCACCGAAAATGTACGGTGCGGAAAAGCTTCCCAGCGCGCTCATGAACACGAGGAGCATCGAGCCGGCGATCGCGGGCGTCAGCAGCGGCAGAGTCACGCGGCGCAGCCGCCGAAAGCGTGACGCGCCGAGTCCGGCGGCGGCCTCGTCGAGCGAATCGTCCATCCGCTCGAGCCCCGCCGACACGAACAGGAATACGTACACGTACATCGTGTACGCGTGCACGAAGATGATCGCGCCCACGCCGTTGAGCGTCCACGGCGCACGCTCGAGCCCGAGGAGCTCCTGTACGGTGCGCGTGATCACCCCGCTCTCGCCATACAGGAAGAGGAACGCCACCACGCCCACCAGCGGCGGGAGCGCGGCTGGCAGGGTGGCCGCGGCGCTGAGCAGCCGCCGTCCGCGAAACTCGTAACGCGTGAGCAGGAAGGCGAGCGGAATCCCGATGATCAGCGCCGCGATCACCGATCCAACCGCGATCACGATCGTGGTACGCAGCGCCTCCATGTCGCTCGGGCTCGCCAGGAATTCCCGCCAGTAGCCCGACCCGTGCTCGAAGCTCGACGCCACGATCGAGATGTTGGGAAAGACCACCGTCCAGAAGAGCAGAAGCAGAACCGCCGCCGGCAGAAGGTAGCGGCGCATCGCGGCGCCGCGCGCGAGCGATCGCTCCCCGGCCTTCATACCACCGCCACCGGTTCCCGCGTGACCGTCACGGCCACTCGATCGCCTTCGCTCACCGATCGGTCGGTGCCGTACACCTCGAGCTCCACGCCGCTCCCCACCTTCACCAGATACGCGAGCGATGCGCCCGCGAAGCGCCTGCTCGTCACCACGCCCAGCCAGCTCCCCTCGGTATCGGCCGGCACGAGCGCGAGCGCGTCGGGGCGCAGCACGGCCATCACTTCCCTGCTCCCCGCCACCATCGGCGACGAGGTGGCGGCCACGCGTCGAGCGACGCCGCCGAGTGTGACGGTGGCAGCGCCACCGTCGTAAACGGCGGGAACGAGTGCCGACCTGCCGATGAACTCCGCCACCTCCCTCGACGCCGGCCGGTCGTAGAGCTCCTCCGGCCTGCCGACCTGCAGCAGCCGTCCGCGCCGCAGAAGCGCCACTCTGTCCGCCACGGCGAAGGCGTCTTCCTGATCGTGCGTCACGAAGAGCACCGTGACGCCGCGGCCGCGCAGCGTGCTGCGCAACTCCTCGCGCATGCTCGTGCGCAGCGTCGGATCGAGGTTCGAGAGCGGCTCGTCCAGCAGGAGCACCGGCGGCTCGATTATGAGCGCGCGCGCCACGGCCACGCGCTGCTGCTCGCCGCCCGAGAGCGACTGCACCTGACGATCCGCAGCGCCACCCAGCCCCACGCTCTCCAGCGCGTGCTCCGTACGCACGCGCCGCTCGCGACGATTCACGCCGCGCGCCTCGAGCCCGAACGCGACGTTTTCTCCCACGGAGAGATGCGGAAAGAGCGCGTAGTGCTGGAACACCATCCCGAAGCCGCGGCGCTCGGGCGGGAGCGCCGTTATGTCGCGCCCCTCCAGGAATATGCGTCCACCGTCCGGCCGCTCGTATCCGGCCACCATGCGCAAGGTGGTGGTCTTCCCCGAACCGCTCGCCCCCACGAGCGCCAGCAGCTCGCCGCTCGCGACGTCGAGGGTGAGATCGTCCACCGCCGGCGCCTTCGCACCGAAGCGGCGCGTGAGAGCTGCGAGGGAGAGCGAGCTCCCCGTACTCATCTCCTGTTGCGGATGTGCGAGTCCCAGTAGCGCATCCACTCGTCCAGATGCTCGGCGAGCATCGCGCGATCGAGCGGCATCGGCTTCATCCGCGCCCGCGCGTCGCGCATCCATTCGGGGAGCGAATCAGTGGGGATGTCGGTACGCACCGGGATCCGCAGAAACCTGTTCGCCGCATCGATGAGCGCTCCGGAGGTCGTCACGAATTCGTAGTACTGCTTCGCCAGCTCGGGGTGCTGCGTCCCCTTCACTATCGCGATCCCATCCACGAGTATCGGCGTGCCGCTCTCCGGGATGACGTACTTCACGGGGATGTTATAGCGTTCCTGCAGCGTCGCGATGTCCGGCATGTCCCAGAGCGTCACGAGCCCTTCCTGCCTGCCGAGCTTCTGGTAGAGGATCGTCGGGTTGAGCGTGTACTCCTTGGTGTTCGCGTCGAGCTTCCGCAGCCACTCGTACCCCTGCTCCGGCGACCCCGTCTCGCGGATGCTGCGGAGTATGATCGCGCCGAAGATCGCGCGCATCGTGCCCGATGCGATGGGATCGCGGATGAGGATCTTCCCCTTCCACTTCGGATCCAACAGCTCGTCCCAGTCCTTGGGAGCTTCGGCCTCGGTCAGCGCCTGGCTGTTGTACGCGATGACCTCGGGCGTGAGGTACGTGCCGTACCAGAGATCGTCCTTCCCCCTACCCTCATCCGGCACCGCCGCCGCCCAAGTGGGCCGATACGCGTCCAGCAGCCCTTCCCTCCCAGCCCTCTCGAAAATCTCCTCCGGCGCGCCGAACCACACGTCCGCCTGCGGATTCGCCCGCTCGCTCCTCAACCGGTCGATGACGTCCTGCGACCCCATGTCCACCCACTGCACGTCCACTTCCGGATGCGCCTTCTCGAACTCCGCTTCGTAGTGATCGAGCAGATCTTTCCCGTGCGGCGAGTAGACGGTGAGGACGGTGCGGCCATCGGAGGTGCAGGAGAGGAGCAGAAAAAGCAAAGGCAACAGGAGACAGGAGACAGGAAACAGGAACCGCACACGATCCATCGTCATGCCCGCGCAAGCGGGCATCCATGTTACTCCATCGAACATGGGTCTCCGCTTTCGCGGGGACGACGGTGCCAGGTGTGCAGTTCCTGTTTCCTGTCTCCTGTCTCCTGTGTCCTTCATCACTCTCCCCTCCCAGCGCCGAGCAGGTTCAGCATCAAGCGTGCGCCGCCGGCGTTGCCGGCGGGGAGCTGCCGGAAGAGGGAGAGCGTGGTGTACACATAGGTGCCCTTTCCGTACGGCGTCACGAGGATCGCGGCGGCGTTGGGCTCCTCGCCCGGGTCGTGCATCTCCAGCGGCGCGGCGTAGCGCGAGTCGAACGTGCTGGGCATGTAGAGCGAGCGCTCCTGAACCCAGCCGCTCCAGTCGCCGGGGCCGATACGGTTGGGCCACGTGAGCAGCGGGCTGTCCGGAATCAGGACCTTCACCGGAGCGGCTTCGTCCGTCACGCGCGCGGCGGGACGCGAGAGCGACACGGGATAGGGCATCATCCCCGGGCGGGCCATCTCGTACTGACCATACTGTACTACCAGCGTGCCGCCCTGTCGCGTCCATGCCAGCAGCCTGGCGTTGTTCGCGACGAGCGCCGGATGGGATTGATATGCCCGCGTGCCGATCACTATGGTGTTGAAGCGCGAGAGGTCGGCCGACGCCAGCGATGCCGGATCGATGATGGAGAGCGGCACGCCGAGCTCGCGCAGCGCGGGCGCGACGTTGTCGCCCACGCCCTGGATGTAGCCGACCCTGGAGTCCGGCGGAAGCGCCGCGTCGATCGCGTGGATCGAGATGGCTGCATCGCGATACATGTTGCGCGGACGGATGTGCGCGTAGTCGATCGGAATGTAGCCCACACTGTACGTCTCACTCCCGCTCCGCACCGACGCCGCCAGCCGATGCTCGCCCGCTGGCAGCGTCCCCCGCACCGTGAACGAGTAGCTCGCCGAGCTGTCCACACCGGGTAGCGCTATGGTGCGTGTCGAGGAATCGGCGGTGAGTCCCCGCGGCAGCTCGAGCGAAAGCGTGGCACCGCGCTTCGAAGCGCTGGCCGAGCTCACCGTGACACGCACCGTCCGCTCCAGCGGTGCGCCGGCGCGCGCCAGAGCCACCGTGCGGTCGAGCGTGACCGAGACCGGAGGCACCACGAGCAGCGGGCGCCGCACCTCGCCGCGCACGGGATCGCCGAACACGTGCACCACCGGCACTTCGGCCTCTACGGCACCATCGTCGAAGAGGAAGCGCACGGTCGGGCCCAGCCGGCGGGAGTCCTCGCTCTCGCCATCGATCGGAACGGTGAACATGTCTCCGTCGCGCGGCGTCACGAGCCACCATGGCCGCGAGAGCGAGTCGCCGCGCACGTAGATGGTGGTCTCGTACGCGCTGTCCGGAGCTATGACCACGGCGCCACCGCCTCCGGCGGCCAGGGCCGCGCCCGCAGCGGCCGTCCCCGCACTCGCGAGCGACGTGGTGGTACCCGGCCGCGCGATTCTCACCGCCACGGGAAGCTTCCCTCTGTTGTACACCCCCACGCTGACCGCGACCGAGTCGCCGAGCGCCACGAAGTCGCGATCCACGGTCGCCTCCATCGCGATCCCGCGCGCCATGAGCAGCGCCCTCGTGGCCCGAGCGAGTCCATCCTGCACCGAGGTGAGCACATCCGCGTTCGGTCTCGGAGATTCGCGCTCCGCCGCGGCGAGCGCCGCGAGCGCTTCGTGCGTACGTGTCAACGCGTCCACGTCCTTCGATGGATCGAAGAGATCGATCTTCCGGCGTGCTTCCCCGGAGGCAGCTACCAGCCGCGCGACGATGGCGCGCGCTTCCGGACGCGAGACCAGCGAATCGAGCCGGCCCCACGTGGTGTCTATCCCCGCGAACATCGAGCGCTCCCGACCGGGCTCGCGCGCCCCGGCCAGCCTCGACGCTTCGCGTCGCACCGACCCGGTCATCGACCCGAGCTGCGCCGCCCGGCCAAAGCCCTGCGATTTGTGCTGAGACCTGCTCAGTGCGGCAAGCTCGGCGTACGATTCCCCCAGCAGCGGGTCGTACTGGCCGGCGTTGTAGGTGAACGTCGCCCCTTCGCCTCCCCAGTACGAGCGCGAACGGTAGAACTCGAGCGGCGCCCACGGCCCCAGCCCCGCGGTGGCGCTGCGCGGGAAGCGCACGGTGTCCATCGCCGCATCGTAGGCCTCGCGCGCCACTATGCCGGCAACCTGATGCTGTCCGTGTCCGTCGCGCGGCGTACCCGAGAACACCGAGACGATCACATGCGGCCGGAAGGCGCGTATCACGGTGACCACGTCGCTCAGGACGGAGTCGTGCGGCCAGTGCCGAAAGGCCTCGTCGGCGCTCTTCGAAAAACCGAAATCGTAGGCGCGCGTGAAGTACTGGTGCGCGCCATCGAGCCGGCGCGCCGCCAGCAGCTCCTCGGTGCGGATCACGCCGAGCGCCTCGCCCAGGTCGTTGCCTATGAGATTCTGTCCACCGTCGCCGCGCGTGAGCGAGAGATACGCCACGTTCGCATGCTCGCCCTTCGTGAGCCAGGTGATGAGCCGCGTATCCTCATCGTCCGGATGCGCCCCGATCATCAACACCCGCACCGACACGCCGAGTCCCTCCACCAGCTCGCCGAGCGCCGCCGCCCCACCCGCTCCCGACACGCGCGCCTGCGCCGCCACCGATCCGGGAAGAGCGAGCAACCACGCGAGGATGAGAGCGAGGATCTCGAGACGGAGCATGGGGTTCAGGGCTGGGGTGGAGAAAGGGCGCAGGGAGCAGGGAGCAGGAACTACCGAGGGAACAGGGAACAGGGAACAGGGAACAGGAACTGCACACGTTCCATGGTCATGCCCGCGGAAGCGGGCATCCATGTTACTCCAGTCGAACATGGGTCCCCGCTTCCGCGGGGACGACAGCGACTGGTGTGCACTTCCCTGTTTCCTGCTTCCTGTTTCCTGCTTCCTGCCTCCCCCCTCACCGCGCTGCCACCGCCGGAACCGCCACGGCCTCCGCGACGATCGCGGCCTGCTGCTCCGCGTGCGCCGATGCGTAGCCTTCGGCGGGGCTGGCACGTTCCGGCCTACCAACGTAGCGGATGGGAACCGTGTTCCCGACCGCGGCTCGAAGGCGGGGTGCGACGAAGGTCCAGGCGCCGGCGTTCTTCGGCTCCTCCTGCACCCATAGCACCTCCTCCACTCCCGTGTAGCGCTCGAGGATCGCTGTTATCGCCTCGTGCGGCCACGGATACAGCTCCTCGACCCGCACGATGGCGAGTTGCGGCGGTCGTTCGGCGGCCGCGAGGTCATAGTAGACCTTCCCCGCACAGAACACCAGCCGCCTGACCTGGTCGGGAGCGATCGACTCCGCGGGATCGTCGATTACCGAACGGAACGAGCCGCTCGCGAGATCCGCCAGATGCGAGGCCGCATCCGGGAGCCGGAGCAGGCTCTTGGGTTGCATCAGCACCAGCGGCCGCCGCTCCGCGAGCAGCGCCTGCCGGCGCAGTACGTGAAAGTACTGCGCCGGCGTGGTCGGGTAGGCGACGCGCAGATTGTGCTCGGCGCAGAGCTGCAGGAAGCGCTCGAGCCGCGCACTGGAGTGCTCGGGTCCCTGACCTTCGTAGCCGTGCGGGAGAAGGAGCACCACACCGGAGTTCTGCCCCCACTTCGCGCGGTCGGACGCGATGAACTGATCGATGATCGGCTGCGCGACATTGGCGAAGTCGCCGAACTGCGCCTCCCAGAGCACGAGGGTGTCGGCGGCGGCTACGCTGTAGCCGTACTCGAAGCCGAGCACCGCCGTCTCGGAGAGCGGGGAATTGTAGATCTCGAACGCACCGGTGGCGCCGGGAACGTGCTGCAGAGGCGTGAACGTCACGCCGCTCTCGTGGTCGTGCAACACCGCCTGCCGGTGCGAGAACGTGCCGCGCTCCGCATCCTGCCCGCTGATGCGCACGGACTTGCCCGCCTGCAGTAGCGAGCCCCAGGCGAGTGACTCGGCGTGCCCCCAGTCGATGCCGCCGCCCTCGCCCATGGCCGCGCGCCTGCGCTCGAGCTGCCGCACGAGCTTGGGCAACGGCTCGAAATCGCCCGGCCACGACAGCAACCGCTCGTTGAGCGCCATGAGATCATCCGCCGGGACGGCGGTCTCCGCACCGAGCAGTCCGTTGGGGCCATGCTGGTTTCCGGGCAGATGAGGCGGGGCGTCGGCCGTACCGGCCTTCACAGCCGAGTAGATGCGGTCGAATTCCGCCTGCACCTCGGCGTCGATCGCCTTCACTTCCTCGTCCGTGACCAGCGCCTCCTGAACGAGACGCGCACCCCACACCTCGCGCGGCGAGGGGTGCTGCTTGATCGCGGCGTAGAGGCGCGGCTGCGTGTATACCGGCTCGTCGGTCTCGTTGTGCCCGTGGCGGCGGTAGCCTACCAGGTCGACGAGGAAGTCCTTTCCGAACCTCGCACGGTATGCGAGGCCGAGGCGAACGGCCACGATGCACGCTTCGGCATCGTCGCCGTTGACGTGAACGATGGGAATCTCGAAGCCCTTCGCCAGGTCGCTCGCATAGTACGTGGAGCGTCCATCCCGCGGATCGGTGGTGAAGCCCACCTGGTTGTTCGCGATGATGTGCAGCGTACCGCCCGTGCTGAAGCCGGTGAGGTGGGAGAGATTCAGGTTCTCCGCCACCACCCCTTCGCCGGGGAACGACGCATCGCCGTGCACCAGGATGGGGAGCGTGCTGCTGGGATCGCGCTCTCCGGGAGCACCCGGTACCCGCTGCAACGCCCGCGCGACGCCCTCCACCACCGGGTCCACGAACTCCAGGTGGCTCGGGTTGGGGGCGAGCATCACGTTCACCGCGGCCTCTCCGGCGCCGTCGGCGCCCGCCGCTCCGCGTGCCACGGTGCGGCGCGTGCGCGCGCCGAGGTGATACTTCACGTCGCCCGTGTCGCTCGCGGCGTCGCCGGTCGCGTGGCGTCCCTCGAACTCCTCGAAGATCGTCGCCGCCGGCTTGTCGAGAACGTGCGCCAGCACGTTGATGCGTCCACGATGCGCCATCCCGATCACCACGTCGCGCGCGCCCGCGCGCGCGGCGCCTTCCACGGCGGCGTCGATCATCGGCACCAGGGCATCGGTACCCTCGATCGAGAAGCGCTTGTAGCCCTGGTAGGCCCGGCCGAGGAAGCGCTCCAGCCCATCCACCTGCGTGAGCCGGCGGAGCACCGCCTTCTTCTCTTCCGCGCCGATCTCGCGGGCCAGCCCGCCACGCTCCACCTGGTCGCGGAACCACTCGCGCTCGTCCTCCTCCTCGATGTGCTCGAACTCGATACCGAGCTGGGAGGAGTATAGCCGGCGAAGGCGCGTCACCGCGTCGGCGGCGGTGGGCTCGTCTTCGAAACCGAGGGCGGCGCCGGGGATGGTGGCGAGATCCGCTTCGGAGATCCCGTGGAATTCCGGCTTCAGCTCCGCCGCACCGAGCGGCGGGGAGCCGAGCGGGTCGAGCTGGACATCGAGGTGGCCGTACTGCCGGACCGCCAGAACCAGTCCAGCGGCCCCTGCCACCTTGCGAAGGTAGGCCGTATCGAAAGCGGGAGGCGCGGTGGCCCCCGAAGCAGCTACGGAAGTGGACGCGGTACCCGAGAGCCGACGGCCGATCTCGAAGAACTGCCGCCACGACTCATCCACGGAGAACGGGTCGCGGAGAAACGACTCGTACATCTCTTCGATGTAGGAGTCGTTGAAAGCGCTGGTGATGGGGAGTTCGCTCATGACGGGTAATCTAATGAGCGCCGTCGGAACGGGAACGATGTGCCGTGTGGTGGAACGATGGTGGTAGCGGGCACCGTGGATGTTACGATCGGTATCGCGCCCGGAGAGCATCCGGAGCACCAGATCCTCTGGCGGAGTTGCCCCATCCCCATTAATTTGACCAGGTACACATGACCACACCCTTCGAAGTGATCCGGCACATGTCAACCTCCGGCAACGACAGCACCGGTCCGACGCTCGCGGAGAGCATCGGCGTCAGCGAGTTCAAGGCGAAGTGCCTCGCGATAATGGAGGATGTTCGCGAGCGCGGCGTGGAGTACGTGGTGACGAAGCGTGGGCAGCCGATCGCGAGGGTGGTGCCCATGGGCGACGCGGCGCTCGATCCATTGGGCTTCCTCGGCGGAACGCTGCTCGAGGAGCACGATATCGTCTCGCCGGACCACGAGCTCTGGGAAGGATCGGAGGAGTAGCGAGGCACTCCTCCGGTACTCCCTCGCATCTTCTATATGGCTACCCGCCGGCCGAGCAGCGGCCTGTGGAAGGCGTCGGCACGCCGCGTCTGGAACGGGCCGCTGCTACTCGACACTCACGTCTGGGTCTGGCTTCTCGAGGGCGACCTCGGGCGTATCTCGCATGCCGCGGCTGCCCTTCTGCGGCGGACGGCCGCGAGCGCGCAACTTCTCGTGAGCGACATCTCCTTCTGGGAAGTAGCCATGAAGGCCGCAAAGGGAAAGCTGGTGTTCTCGATGGATGCGGCCTTCTGGCTCCGGCGCGCCGAGCGGGCGCCGGGGCTGGTGCAGGTCGCTCTGACCCGCGAGGCGCTGCTGCTCAGCACGCGTCTCCCCGGCCACCCGCACGGCGACCCGGCCGACCGGATGCTGCTGGCCACGGCCCAGCTCCACCGCGCCCCCCTCGTCACCGTAGACGAGGAGATTATCGCGTACGCCGGGCGGCAGGCCGGCATCCCGGTGTGCGATGCCCGGGGAGAGCGATAGGGGGCGGAGCCCCTCCCACTGCCCTCCACCACCCGCACCGATTCGATGTTCGGCGCGGCGGAACGGCGATGCCGCGCGTGGCAATTGTCGTTACGGTGAACCGGACAACGTGACGCAGCGGAAACACGGAGTCGCAGCGCGGGTCCGCGTGCACAATCCGTGTTTACCTCGGTCCCATCCAATCGTCCAGTAACGACACCGGGAAAGGTGCATCCGGCAGGTGGTGGCAACTGGCTTCGCCGCGGGGTTGGGAACCGGGCGAGAGTCGGGCGGCAAGGAAGCAGCGCGAGAGGTCGTCGAGTATCGCAATACACCATGCAGGTTGCAAAACGCCATGCAATCGACGGTGGAGCGGGCGGGAGACCTCGCGGCAAGTCAAGTCAAATCAACGACTTGGGGAAACGGCCCAGTCTGGCACCCACTATGCTTAAGCACCGGTCCAGAGTCACGCAGTCGCCTCCCAGTGGCTGTAGCACTTCACCCTCGCGAGCCTGACGCCCGCGAAAACGATCCAGGAGGATCATTCATGCTTCACACTGCGAAGAAGGGCTTCACGCTGATCGAGCTTCTGATCGTCGTGGTCATCATCGGCATTCTCGCCGCTATCGCGATCCCGAAGTTCTCGAGCACCAAGGACAAGGCCAAGCTCGCGTCGGTGAAGACCGACATCAGAAACTTCATGACGGCGGAAGAGGCGTACTTCTCTGACAACGGTGCCTACAGCACCACGCTGGCCGATCTCACGGGCGGTACCAATCCTCTCGTGACGCTCTCCCAGAGCAACGTGGCGACCCTCAGCACCGCAGGCACCGGTGGATACAAGCTCGTGATCACGAACAGCACGATTTCCGGGGACCCGAAGGACTGCTCGGTGACGAACAATTCGGGCGTGGCTACCGACGGCGTGATCATGTGCCCTGCGGGTGAAGAGCCGGACGAGACCCCGTAAGGGTAGTCCTCCTTCACCAGAACTTACTGCAGTGCTGTATGACGAGAAGGGCAGCCGGTCGACCGGCTGCCCTTCTCGTCATCTGCAGCGTCCCTTCGAAGCCCTCACCCCCCATGCCGCGACATCAACACCAGCCTCACCCGCTCCGCCAGCCTCTCTTTCGGCGTGTGCAGTATCGCGATGAGGTTTCCCGAAATGATGTAGATCGGATCGTAGATGCTCGGCAGCCCCTTCCGCGTGGTATCGAGCCCCGCTCCGTCCTTCACCCGCGCGGCTTCGTCGGGATAGACGTAGATCTGGAGCTGGCCGCCGCTCACGGTGAGCTCCTCGCCGTTGGCCTGGAGCGCCGGATTGCGCGCCTCCTTCCCCGAGTCGGCCACCACGAGGCCGGCCTCCTCGAGCCGGCGCACGACTTCGGCCTTGTTCCACGAGTCGCCGCCAGCAGCGGCCGCGCTCGCCGAGGAAGCACCGGCGGCTGCTCCGCTCGAGCCGCCGCTCTCCGCGGAGGCCGCTCCGCTCGACGCGTCACTCCCCGGACGGCTTCCCTCCCCGCCACCACACGCCAGGGCGCCGACCAGCAGCATCGCCGCCGCACATCCCACCAACCCCCTCGCCCCGAACTGTCCCGTCATCTTCATCCATGCTCGTGATCGCCTGGTGGGTATGGTCGCCGGGTGCGAGCGCGGCGCGCGCCAGGACGCGCGACCGCGCGATGGTCCGACCCGGTCCGCTCCTCGATCTCCCTCAGTCGTGCCGCACCCGTTCACCATCCTCGATGGGCGGCCAGCGGAAGGCGTTGTCGGGCACGCGCACGCCGCTCTTCCGCTCCCCGCTCAGCTCGCCGCGAGAGCACGCCGCCTTCACCATGCGCACGGCGTCGCCGTCATCCAGCAACGGAAGGTACAGGAAGCCGGCGATGCCGTTGGAGTCCACGAGATGCGCCTCTTCGGGACGGCGCGTGAGGCTCACCGCTATGATGGGAACCTCGGAGAGTATCGGGTCGCGCTCCCAGTCGGCGAGCGGTGCGGCAACCAGCAGGTCGTAGTCGCAGATCACCACGTCGGGGAACGACGAGCGCGCGATGGTCATCCCTTCCTGAAAGCCGACTACCGGCTGACACTCCACGCCGGTGCCGTTGAAGATCGAGCAGACATGATCGCTGAGGATGCGATGTCGTGATATGCAAACAGCTCGCATAGGTCTCGCTGGTATCCGGTCAACATCGAGCGCCCGACGCTCTGGGTGGGGGCGCAGCGAGGGAGGCGCAATATACCGCCCCGCCGCTCCATGCAACATGGTTCGGCGCGTAAACATCTCCCTCCGGCTTCCAGACGCCCGCTACGGCGAATCTTTGTGGACCTGCATCACACTCCGGCCCGACCTGCATCGCACTCCGCCAGCGCCGCGTTCCCGTGCACTTCGTACACTCACGAAACGAGGCCCGCTCCTCAACTGGCGTACGCGTAGCTGCAGCCGTGCTCCTGCGCGTTGTTCACCCCCCAGATTCCCGACGGCAGCAGCGTCATCCCGGGGATGAGTGCCGCCACCCACTCCTCGTACGCATCGGCCTTCGGCACGCCGACGGCGTCGGCGCGAATGCCACTCATGATCGTCGTCGCGAGGTTGCACACTCCGAAGATCACGCCCCGACCCAGCAGCGTCTCGACTTCCATGCCGGGTACGATCAATTCCCCCTTCTTCGGATGGAAGAAGGGATTTCGTTCGGCGGGCTTCTTAGTGGCTGGATCCATCACGTCGAACGCCTCTCCCAGCTTGTACTTCTTCCAGATGGGATCGCCATACGCGATGGGGATCGCGTCGTGACGCAGGACGGTCACCGCGCTGAGATCATCGTCCTTCAGTTTGCCCACCTGATTGTGCGAGTTCAGGAAGACCATCGACCACACCAGCGACATCCCGTTGTTCACCGACACGGCGTCGAGCACCTGACGGTGCTTCCCCTTCACCCCATCGAGCCACTCGTCCGGTCCCGGCACCCCGCCGGATCTGCCAACGCCCGCCTCCACGTTCGAAGCGCGCAGCGACTCCGGGAGCGCGCCGAGGCCCAGCGCGAGCGACCCCGCCGCGAGCTGGGTCAGGAAGGCACGCCGGTGGGTGGTAGAGTCGTCGGATCTCAGCATTGGCGAATCCTCCGTTCGATGTGGTGACGAACTGCTCGCAAGCTGACTGCGTGTACGATTTTCAGCGGTGCCCCCCCGCCCACCCCCCGCGTTCCGCCCGGCTCTCTAACTGCCCGATCGCGCGGCGACGTTCCGCTTCGCGGCGGCACGCGTCGGATACGCCACGTCGGGTGGCGGGTCACCGTTGGGCCAGTCATTTTCCTTCCCGTCCAGGTCGGGACGCGGGTGCGAGTTCACGTACGCCGCCACGTCGAAGGCCTGCTGGTCGGTGAGCGTGCCGGGGAGATCGTAAGGCATGTTGTGCCGGACGAAGCTCGCGGCCGTGCGCAGACGCGCCATCCCCGCGCCGATGCTGTAGGATCCCGGACCCCATACGGGCGGCGCGAACGACCGCCCTTCGCCCTCCTCGCCGTGGCAGCGCGCGCATGTGGACGCGAAGATCTCGCGCCCACGCGCGGTATCCGGCTCGAGCGGCTCCAGCTTCGGCAGGCCCGCACCCTCCACCGCGCGTCCCGCCGTCACTCCTCTCGAGAGGAAAGCCAGGTAGGCCACCATATCGCGCATCTCCGCGCTCTCCACGGGGAGCGGCCGCCCCGCCATGCTGCGGCGGAAGCAGCCGTTGATCCGGTCCTCGATCGTGATCACCCGCCCCGCACGCGCGTTGTACGCCGGATAGTCCAGGAACGACCCGATGAGCGGCGAGGCGTTGGCGCGCCGCCCACCGTCCAGATGGCAGCTCAGGCAGCGCAGCCCGTTGCCCACGTTCGCCGGCAGGCTGTCACGCGTGGCCTGGAAGAGCGCCCGACCGCGTCGAACGGAGTGGCCGAGCGGGCCCGCGGGGATCTCGGAGTCCGGCGGCATGGGAAGAAATACGCGCTCGGCGCCCACCGCCGCCGCGGCCCCAACCGCGGCAACCCGCACGCTGTCGACGGGGGATGCCTCCGGAGCGCGCGTACACGCACCGAGCACGAGTGCCAGCGCGGCAACGCGGTGGAGCCGGTTCATAGGGCACTATGGGTAAAGCATCCGGCCCCGCCACGCAATAGGAAAACGACGGGGTTCAGGAACTTTATGCGGAGGTCCCGGCAACGAAGCTGCCGGGACCTCCGCATAAAGTTCCTGAACCCCGTCGTTACGCCGGAACCTGCGCGGAGCTCAGCTCCTCCGCCTTCGATACATCCTCCCACGTGAACGTGCCGCTCCCGTTCGGCTCGCGGCCAAAGTGGCCGTACGCCGCGGTGGGGTAGTAGACGGGCTGCAGCAGGCAGAGGTCGCGGATGATCCCGTACGGAGTGAGATCGAACACCTCGGCCACGCGCTCCTCCAGCTCCCGGCGCGTGGCAACGGAGGTGCCGAAAGTCTCGACCATCACGCTCACCGGCTCCGCCACACCGATCGCGTACGCCACCTGCACTTCGCACCGCTCGGCGAGCCCGGCCGCGACGATGTTCTTCGCGACCCAGCGCGCGGCGTATGCCGCGGAGCGATCCACCTTGGACGGATCCTTGCCGCTGAACGCGCCGCCGCCGTGGCGCGCCATGCCGCCGTAGGTGTCCACGATGATCTTGCGGCCGGTGAGACCCGTGTCGG
>CAZTTY010000080.1:0-19957 GCA_964616815.1 uncultured Gemmatimonadaceae bacterium
ATGCCCCGCCTCCTCTCCTCCTCCTGGACGCTCTTCTACAAGTTCCTCCTCCCGCCCTTCCTCCTCGCCATCTTCGCCGTCGCCTTTCGTTCCGCTCTCGAGGCCCGCGGCGCCTACTCCCACGCTAGGCCTGCTTCCATCCCCCTCGACCTCTTCGCCCTCGGCGCGGTCCTCGTGGTCGCCATCGTCGCCTCGGTGCGGTTCTGTGTCCCGCTCAAACGCGTCCGCCTCGCCGCGGATGGCGGATCGCTCCTCATCTCCAATTTTCTCCGGGAATGGACGGTGCCGGTCGCGCTCATCGCTGAGGTCTCGCAGAATCACTGGGTCAGGATGCGCCCCATCACGGTCCGCTTTCGCGGCGATCCGGGATGCGGAACGGAAGTCGTGTTCATGCCGCCCATTCGCGTGATCTTCCGCTTCTGGCGCGATGACCCGGAGACTGATGAGCTCCGCGCGCTCGCCGCCGATCATTCGCTACTCTGACCATGCTCTGACACGCCCGCCCTCACACGCCCGCCCGCTCGCCGCATTGCGCACGGCGTCCACCGGAACGTCGTCGCTCCCGGCGATCAAGGCTTCCCCACAGGCCGAACTGTTCTATCCTGCTAGAACCTCGCGCGTGAAACGTCTCCAGGTACGATGAAGAGGCTCATCCAACCCCGCCCATCGCGACTCTGCGTGACGGCCGCAGCTCTGCTGGCGCTCGCCGGCTGTTCCATGCCCACCGCCGGGCCGACGACGTCCAACGCGCCGAGCGCGCGCGTGCTCGGCGTGCTGCAGCTCGTGACCGCCGAGCCGCTCGGTGCCGCGCAGCCGCGGAGCGACGCGGAGGTCTGGACTCCGTCGTTCGACGACGCACTGTCTCTCATGGTCCCGAGCGAGGTGATGGAGGTGTCCGACTCCGTGCGCGCGGGGCGCGCGCTCGCGATCACGGTGCGCACCATCGGGCCCGACGGCTGCTGGAGCGCTGACAGCGGATCGCTCGTTCAGGCGGCCGACACGGTCACGATCCGGCCGTACGACCGGCACTCGGGTGCCGCGGCGTGCACGGCGGTGGTGCTGGTGGGAGGGTTGGAGCATCGCTTCGTCGCCAGCTTCGACGAGCCCGGGACGGCGGTGATCCGGGTGCTGGGGCGGCGTGTGTATCAGGACGCTCGCGATCCGGGCACGCCGGTGATGGTGGAACGGAAGGTGGTGGTGATACCGTAGCGCCAGCGCTCAGCGGGGTGCGCGCGCCAGCTCCCAGCGCACGCCCACCGAGAGCACGGCGGGGAGCGCGGCGAGCGAGCGCGGATCGTCGAAGCCGGTGTCCTGGTAGTAGAAGAGCGCGTCGCGCCTGTCGAGCGCGTTGATCACTCGCACGTACGGCGCCAGCCGGACGGGGCACTCGCTCCCACCCACGCACCAGCGCCCGCTCAGCGTCGCATCGAGGCGCAGATACGAGCGCGCCAGCGTGGGATCCGCCTGGCGCGGCGAGCCGACCCCCGACGAAAGAGACCCGCTGCTGGGGGCAGCCGCCGGCTGGTCGAGTACGATGGATGTGTACGGGATGCCGTGCGCGTACGAACCGGAGAGGGCGAGCGACATACGCCCCGCGCGCAGGGTGCCGTCGAGCGACACGAGCTGCTCCGCGCCGAAGCTGCGCAGCGGCATGCCGCCCGGGATCGACTCATCGGATGCGGCGTCCACGTCGTAGCTGCGCGCGATGCGCGTATAGCTCGCCGCCGCGGTGAACCACGAGCCGGTATAGGCCAGCGATGCGTCGACGCCAGCCGCGCGGTCGAGGTGCGTGCGCGCCGGGTCGCCCTCGCCGCGATGCAGCCAGGCCGAAACGCCGAATGCCGTCGCGCCCCACTGCTGGCCCACGGCGAGCTCGATCTGATCGGTGTGATCGCGCACGAGTCTCACGTCGAGCCGCTCGGGAAGCGTGGTGTTGCCGCCCGACGTCTGCGCGCTTCCACCGGGGCTGGCCGAGAATCTGGCGCCGAGCCGCGAGTAGCGGCCCGCGGCGAGGCGCACGGTGGTGCCCGGCGCGAGCCGAGCCTCGAGCGCCAGGCGCGGCAGCGCGTCCAGCACGGAGGCGCTGTGATCGCGCGGTGTGCTCGCCACCCGCAGTCCGGCATCGAGCCAGACGCGTTCGGACACCTGGTAGCGCATGTCGCCGTACAGCGCCGCCGTGGCGGCGGCGGCGCGCGCGCACGCCACCGCGCCGTCGCACGATGGGTCGCCCGGCGCGTGCGCGTCGGAACCGGCCCCCCCGGGTGCGCTCCCCGGCGCCACGCGCGCCTCGCGGCCGAAGCGCGCGTACTCGATCTCACCTCCCACGCCCCAGCGAGTCGCTCTCCCCGCCCACCGGTGCGCCGCCGCCACGGTGGCGCGATTCACGTCGCCGCGCAGGTGTCCGCCGTACGCCGAGAGCAGCGGCAGGTCGGTAACCGCGCGCGCCGCCGAGAGTGTGACGGCGCTGCGCCGCGCTTCGCTCCCGGACTCCCACGCCACGGAGCCGGCGCGGTTCCACCACGATGCTTCGTCGCTCCCCTGGTCGCGCGGGATGCGCAGCGCCTCGTCGGTTCCGAACCAGGTAGCGCGCAGCTCGCCGCCGCCGGCGCCGACGCTCGCGCGCGCGAGGAGGTCGTCGTACCAGTAGCCGCGCATCACGCCCGAGAGCCGCGGGAGCATCTCGGTTCGCACGCGGCGCGCTCCGGCCAGGATGCTGCCCGACTCGCCGAGCGTCGCCTCGCCGCCAACGCGGTCGCTGAGCAGGTTCGACTCGCCCCACATGCGCAGCGACCCCGGCCGCGGCTCGCGGGTGGAGAGCTCGAGCACGTAGCCGGTTCCGCCGTCGAAGCGCGCGGGCGCGCCGCCCGTGCGGAGTCGCGCGTGGTCCACGAGCTCGGGATCCACGCTCGGCAGCAGTCCGCCGAGATGCAGCGGAGCGCCGATCACGGCGCCGTCCAGCAGAACCTGGCCGCTCTCGTCCTCGCTCCCCCACACGAACAGTGTGTGGCCGCTCCCGCCGCCGGGGTCGGGTGGCCGCTGCGGTGCGGCACCGCCGAGCGCGCCGGACAGCATCGCGCCGGCACGCGAGCGCATGTCGAGCGCGTTCAGCGCGCCGAGCGTCATGGCGAGCTCGGAGGCCGACTCGCCGGCCGCGCTTCCCCGCGGAGCGGACGGGTGCACTTCCGGCGGCGCGTGCACCAGCACGGGCGCCAGCACTTCGGGCCTGCGGGTGAGCTGCACGTCGACGACTACCTCGCGTCCCGCGGGAACGAGCACGGATACCCTGGCCGAGTCGTACGACTCGCGCCGCACGCTGAGCAGGTAGCTCCCGGCGGCGAGCCCGGGAAAGGCGAACACCCCGTCGGCGCCGGTGGTGGTCGACCGGCTCACTTCGGTGCCCGTGAGCCACACCACCGCGCGTGCGAGCGGCGCATCGATGGCGTCGTCGACCACGCGCCCGTGGAGCGTCGCCGCGCGGTAGGCGGAGTCCGCGCGCGCACGGTCGTGCGGCGTTTCGGCCGCGACTACGACCGGTGCCGCGGCCGCCGGCGCAGCCGAGATGAGCAGCGCGGCGAGGAGCGCGCTCAGCATGCGCCGCTCACCGGTGAGGCTTCATGGAAGGCGACAGCGGATGCAGCCTGGAGCGCGCCATCATCGTGCGCGGCGCACGACCGCTCAGCGCGGCGTAGCGAGAGCGATGCCACCGACGGCCGCCTCGGCCGGCGTCACGCGGCCGGCGGCGGCGGTGGCCACCACGGCGTCGCCGAGCAGGATGCGCGCGCTGTGGAGCGTGGCCGGCAGCTCCACTTCCACCAGCGAGACCGTCTCGGGGAGCTGCACGGCGATGCGCGCATCGCCGGTGGCGAAGCGCGCGGGCTCGGCGCTGGCGGAGTCGGAGAGCACGTTCACGCTGAGCTCCGCGCCGTCGGTGATGGTGATGTGCAGACGAGAACCGGCCGCGGCGCCGCTCAGCGCCAGCTCCAGATCGGCACGCGCGGGGGTGGCGACGGCGATCGCCCCGGCGGGCCGCAGCGCGGTGGAGAGCGCGAAGGGCGGCGCGTCCACGGTGGCGTCTGCGTCCGACCGGTGCAGGAGCGGGCCACGCACCACCGCCGCGGCCGCGACGCTGCTCACGGTTAGGAGCGCGGCCGCGGCCCAGCGCCAGGAAGTCGAGCCGGGCGTGCGCGCGCGGCGCCGCGGCTGGCGCGCGTGCTGCTCGAGCGCGAGTCGCAGCGGGCGCGCCGCCGAGCCGGCGGCGACTGGCATGGCGGCGGCGGGCACGCCGCCGGGCGCAGCGGCGGCCAGCGCCAGCGCGGCGTACTCGCGCGCCGCGGAGGCGGCACTGCTCCACTCGGCGGGTTCGAAGTGGTCGATCTCGCGGACGGCGTCGCCGAACTCGTGGGCCAGGCGGGCGAGATCGGCCGACGCCTCGCGGCACGCGTCGCAGAGCGAGAGGTGGCGGGTGACCTCGCGCATCACCGGCGGCTCCAGCTCGCCGTCGAGATGCGCCTGGAGGAGCGCGTCATGCGGATGCGACATCTCGTCCCTCCGATCGATAGGCTTTCTGCAGCCGGCGCATCGCGCGCGCGATGAGCGTCGGCACTATCTCCGTCCTGACTCCGATTACCTCCGCGATCTCGGCGTAGCGAAAGCCGGACTCCCTGAGGAGCAGCGCTTCGCGATCCCTGGGCGTGAGGCGGCCGAGCGCCGCGCGAACCACGCTCACCACCTCGGCGCGTTCGCAGGCGACGTCGGGGGGCTCGGGGGTGGAGTACTCGGGGAAGACCGGGTGGCGGTCCTCGGTGGCGAGCCGGCGCGCGCGGTCGCGCACGATGTTGGTGCACACGCGAAAGAGCCACGCGCGCGGATCGCGCACCTCGCGCCGTTCGCGGAGGAGTCTCAGAAACGCCTCGTGAGTGACGTCCTCGGCGACATGCGGATCGCGCGTCAGGCGATGGGCATAGCGCAGGAGCGGCAACCGCCACTCGTGGTAGATCTCTTCCCAGGCAGGCATCCGACTCGACTCGATACTCCGGTAGCGGGGAGAGCGCGCGCCGGCGGCGTGGATCGCCGGCGCACCCCACCATGAGACGTGCCAGCGGCGGAATCGTAGCAGGGGCCGGAGGGAAGGTCGCCGGCCGGCCGTCTCACCTCTTCGCCATGGTAATACACCGGAGAGTTCCGTGCTAGGATTCGCGCCCGGCTTCGTCGTACCGATCGTGACATGCGGCGCGCCTCGGCGTCGCGGCCAACGATTCACCAGGAGACGAAGTATGAAAATTCCGGCATCGGTTCGCTCGGCGCTGGCCATATTCACGGTGGTCGCCACCGGCGCGGCGGCATGCAGCGATTCCACATCGCCTCCGGCGACCGCGCAGATCCGCTTCCTGCACGCCGCGATGGGAGTGGAGGCGGTGGACTTCCGGGTGGACGATGTAGACATGCTCGCCGGCGTGGAGTTCGCGGACGACGTGAGCGAATACGGCAGCGTGCCGGCGGGGAGCAGGGAGGTAGCGGCGCACCTCGCGGGCGAGGACGACGATCTCGTGCGTCCCACGAAGGAGCTCGCAGCGGGCGCCCGGTACACGGCGGTGCTCATCAACGGAGTCGACAGCCAGCTCCTCGAGATCTATTCGGATACGAACACGGCGGCCGCGGAAGGAAAGACCAGGCTGCGCATCATCGGCACGTCGCAGCACACCGGTCTGCTCGACCTGTACGTGACCGACGCGGACGCGGAGCTGGGCGATGCCGAGCCGGCGATCGCCGAGCTGGAGATGCATGCGGCATCGAAGTACGTGGAAGTTCCCAGCGGCGAGCAGCGCATCCGCTTCACGGAAGCGGGGACGAAGACCGTGGTGTTCGACGCGGGGAGCATCGAGCTGCCGGACGAGGGTGTGCGGACGGTATTTCTGATCGACAGCGATGTGGGCGATCCGCCGTATCAGGTGATCGTAGCGGAGTAGGAGCGTGGGGAGGACCCGGGGTGGGCCACGAATGACGGATGGCTCGGCAGCGTCGCTGCCGAGCCATCCGCTTCGGGGCCGTACGCCATCGTCTACGGCTGGGTGATCCAGAGCTCCCTGGTGTGGTAGTCGGGATCGAGGCCGCCTATGGCCTGAAGCCCCGCCTGGTTCCACACGTACTCGGAGTTGTAGCGCGGACGGGTGCGCTCCACCGGCTTTCCGTTGTTGTCCAGGAAGAGGTTCGTGGGAATCGCGAAACCGCGGAACACTTCGGTTCCAGGCAGACCCGGATCGTCATCGGTGTAGTGGTAGCGGCGCATGTCCATCCAGAGCTCGTTATGCCCCCACCCCCACTGCGCGATGTACTTCTGCGACATGATCTGTGAGAGGGTGAGCTGGTTCGGATCCGAGGGGACGATGTTCGGATCATCTAGGAACGCCTCCTTCTCGGTCGACGAGATCTGCGATGGCGCCTGGCCGTCGTCGCCGTTCCTGGCGTTCACGAAATCGATGTGCGCTGCTATCCCCTTCTCGTACGCATCCAGCGCGGTGGCCTTGTCGTCGCCGAGGAAGGCGGCCTCCGCCTTCACGAACTGGAGCTGGGCGTACGTCATGATCGGGAAGTGGGACTTGTCCGAGAAGATATAGCGGCTCGGCTGCCCGGGCGCGGGGAGACTCGTGTAGCCGAAGAAGTTCATCGGCTTCTCGTCGTCGGTCAGATCGCCGTATCCCGCGACGTCGACATCGAGACCCCGGTACTCGCCGTCGGGGGATGGGGCGAGCATCCGGCTCATCCGCGGATCGACGACTCCGCCGAACTCCGTACCGTCCATGAGATGGACCACGAACTCCGTCTGCCTGAATCCGGTGATGTTGTTCCGGCTGGTGCCGTAGAAGTTGCGGTCATCGTTGCCCTGCACCGCGGGATACGGGAAGAGAGCGTCGTCCGCGTTGCTCTCGAACGACTGGTCCACCAGCTTCACCACGCTGTCGGGGTCGTAGCTGGTCTTGTTGCTGAAGTGGTTCATGTTGATGGCGAGCAGCCCGTAGGCGAACTTCAGCCACTTGGTGCGGTCGCCGTTGTAGATCTTGTCGCCCACGGCGAGGTAGCCGGCATCCACCGCTCCGTCGGTGCGCTGCAGGCTCGCGATCGCCTCGTGCAGCAACGAGTCCACCTCGAAGTACGCGTATTCCTCATCATCGTAGTCGAAGGTGGTTCGCGACTGATCGAACGCCTCCTTGATGATGATCGGGCCGTGCATGTCGACGAGCACCTGCCAGCCGTAGGCCTTGAGGACCTGGCCGACGCCGAGGATGTCCCAGCGCTCCTCGTTCCGGGCCTTGTCCATCATGTCGATCAGGTTCTGCCCGAACAGCCAGTACGTCATGCGCCACTGCTCGGCGGCGGCATCGCTCGCCTTCGCGTAGCCCATGCGGTCCCAGTCGCTGATGGCGGTTCCGGGCCCCATCCACTGCTGCGTGTAACGACCGATGTAGCGCCCATCGTACTGGGGCGACGTGGCCATCCAGTGCAGCATCGAGGGGAGATACAGATTCGCCGACACGGTCTCCGGACCGTTCGGATTGGTATTCACATCGAGAAAGTCCTTGCAACCCGCGGGCACCAGGAGAAGGCCCGCCAGCAGTAATGCACATATTCTCTTCATCGGCTTCTCGTTGGTCGGTGTGAGTCGGGCGCTTTCGCGGTGACGTGCGCCGCGCCATCTTGGGAGTCGGGTTGGCATCAGAATGCCACCCGGACGCCGAAGTCGAGGCCGCGCGGGATCGGGAAGTTGCCGTAATCGATGCCTACGGCTCCCGCCCCTCCGACCGCCGCCGTGTTGCCGTTCACCACCGGGTCGAGTCCGTCGTAGTTGGTGATGAGGAAGAGATCCGACCCCGTGACGTAGACGCTGGCGTTGCGCACCCACCGTCCGACCCAATCCTGCGGCAGGACGTAGGAGAGCGTCACGTTGCGGAGCCGCACCCAGTTGATGTCCTTCTGGATGAAGTATTCCTCGTTCATGAGGCGATAGTAGTCCGTCGAAATCGCCGGGACGACGGCGATGTCGTTGGGCGTCGGGTTGGGACCGTTCTCGTTGCCATCCTTGAGCACGCCCTCGATCACCCGCGGCGCTTCCCGATCGAGCGTGCGGGCGCTGAGTCCCCTGCGCGTGAGGAAGAACTCCGTGGCGTTGAAGATGTCGCCGCCCTTCCTCATGTCGAGCAGGAAGTCGAGCGTGAAGTTCTTGTAGCGGAGAGTGTTCGAGAGTCCCACCGTGAAGTCCGGCTGGCGATCGAAACCGCGATCGATGAACGAGCCGGAAACCACGGGTAGACCGGTGGTCGGGTCGATTACGACCTGCCCGTTGTCGTTCCGCTCGAGAAACTGTCCGGTGAGCGCCATCGTCGACATCCCGGGCGCCTGGCCGTCGCGCACGTTCCCGGCCAGCCACGTGTCGGAGACGTACGACTCGGGGAGGTCGCGCGGAAGCGACAGCACCTTGCCGCGAGCCAGGTCGAAATTGGCGAGCGCATCCCAGGAGAAGTTCTGCGTGCGGATGGGCGTGCCGCGGAGCGAGATCTCCACGCCATGGTTGCGCGTGGTGGCTCCATTCAGGTTGAAGAGGACGAAACCAGTCGCGTAGCTGCCCCGGATGTTCTGGACGATCTGGTCCTTGGTCTCCTTCTGGTAGTACGTCACGTCCAGGCCGAGCCGGTCGTCGAAGAAGCCGAGCTCCGTGCCGAACTCGTACGAGGTCGCGAACTCCGGCTTGAGCGCGAGGTTCGGTCCCCAGAAGCCGTAGCTGTAACCGGAATACGAAGTGGTCACGCTGGCGAGCGCGGGGCGGTAGGCGTACGGCGTCGCGTCCTTGCCCACCTCGGCATACGCCGCGCGGATCTTACCGGTCATGTGCCTGCCGATGCTCGGGAAGGCATCGGAGAAGATGAAGCTCGAGGTTACCGAAGGATAGAAGAACGAGTTCCTCTCCACGGGAATCGTCGACGTCCAGTCGTTGCGTCCCTGCACGGTGAGGTAGAGGTAGTCGCTGTAGTTGAACACCGCCTGCCCGAAGAGGCTCACGAGGCGCCGGCGGGTGAGGGTGGTGCGATTGCCCCTGATCCGCGTGTTGTTCACGGACGCGAAGTTGGGGTCCATGAAGTCCTGACCGTTCAGCGAATTGACGGTGGTCCGCTCGTCGGTGACGTTGTTCCCCAGCAGTCCGTTGATGGAGAGCTTGTCGGTTATCTGGTAGCTGTTGAAGTTGAGCAGCGTCTGGGCGTTGAGGTTGCGCGTGATCTCATCGGCCTGGTCGAGGATCCCTCGCTGTCCGAAGCCGAGGAAGCTCTCCGGGCTCCTCAGCAGGAAGTTCTGGGTGGTGTAACCATCGGTGCCGAGGATTGTTTTCACGTTGCCCCATGAAAAGGGCATTACCGTGAGCGCCAGGTTGGCTATGAAGCGGTTGTTCTTCGAGTTGATCTTGTTCTTGTTGACGCTGAAGAACGGGTTGTCGACTTCGTCGCCGAATCCGAGGCCGCCCACGATGCGGCGCGTACCGGCCGGCGTGAGATAGGTGGACGCATCGTCGTTGGCCGGCCATGCGAGGAGGCCGAGGAGCGGTCCCTGGATTCCCTTGTACGCCTGATCGTTGTTGGCGTACGAGTACATCATCGACAGATCGACGTTCAGCCAGTCGGTCACCTGCCCCTGCGAAGCGCCCGTCAGGTTGACGCGGTCGTAGCCGGTGGTCGGGACCACGCCGTTCTGCTTGGTGAGACCCGCGGCGAGGCGGTAGTTGATGTTGCCATCCGAAGTCGCGCCGCCGAAGGAGAGGTTGTGCTTCTGCGTGAGCGCGGTGCGGAAGAAGTCATCGATGTTGTCGTAGAACTCGGTGCCAGCGGGGTACTTGTCGCCGAAGTACAGGAAGCTGTCTTCCTGGGAGCTTCCGATGAGATCTACGGGTCCGTAGACGTGCTGGACATCCGGCTTGGCGCGCGGCGTCTCGATGCGGAAGCTGTTGCTGTACTCGAAGCCGCCGCCGGCACGGCCGCGCTTGGTGGTGATGACGATCGCGCCATTGGCCGCGTCGATCCCGTACAGCGCGGCGGCCTCGGGACCCTTGAGCACGGTGATCGATTCGATGTCGTTCGGGTTGATGTCGGCGCCGCGATTGGTGAAGTCCACGCCGCGATTGTCGAACGCCGTAGCCGAGGCGACGTCGGAGGCGAGGGTGCCGGTGGCGAAAGTGGAGTTGTCCATCGGGAGGCCGTCGATGACCATGAGCGGCTGATTGCTCCCGCTGATGGAGCTGACGCCGCGGATGATGATGGACGACGATGCGCCGGGTACTCCCGATGTGCTGGTGACCTGAACGCCGGCCACGCGCCCCTGCAGCGCGTTCACGAAGTTGGGCTGCTGCGCGGCGGTGATGTCGGCGCCCGAGACGCTCTGCTGCGCCGTACCCAGCGAGCGCTGCACGGCGGTCTGTCCGAGCGCGGTGACCACGACTTCGTCCAGCGACCTGGCCACGCTCTGCAGCGAGAAGTCGTGCGTGACGGTGGTTCCCGCCTGCACGGTGACGGTGTCGCGCCCGGGCTCGTAGCCCACCCTGCGAGTGACGAGGACGTGCTGCCCGGCCGGCACGTTGCGGATGAGGTAGGTACCATCATCCACCGTCTGCGCACCGAGCGATGTGCCCTCGACGCTTATCTGGACGGCGGCAACGGGCCCGCCCGAACCGGCGTCGCTGGCACGGCCGCGAATGTTGCCGGTACCCTGCCCGAGCGCGAGCGCGGGTAGTGCGGCAACGGCGAACGCGAGAAAACCGATGACCCCACGTAAGGGCATGGTGCCTCCTGGATGGATTGTGAGTGGTTCGCTTTCCTGATGCTACGACATAGAAGCGATCGCTACCGTAAACTCCGGAGTGCGCGGCCTCGCGCCGAAGGGAATATGAAAGAAGTCTGCGGGGCGCAAGAGCGCGCTTCGGGCGAAGCCGTGCGCATCCGCGACGCGGTTTCACGTTGCGCAAATGGATGTATGCACAGTGGTGCACTAAGAGCTCCGCGACACGACCTGGAGCGCCAATACGCATTCCATCCACACTCACGACCGTGTAGTATTCGGCAACCGACCGACGCGTCGGTCGGTTTTCTCACGATCGCTCCCCGACTCCGCCCGCCGCCCGCCGACGCTCGTGCCGACTCAGCAGCTCGCCGCCTCCAGCCTCGATCCCGCCGACTCCGGCAAGGGCGCCCGACGCCGCGAACGCATCCTCGAAGCCGCGCTCGATGTCTTCACCCGGCGCGGTTACGGCGATGCGGCCATGGACGAGATCGCCACGGAGTCGGAAACCTCCAAGGGCGGGCTCTACTTCCACTTCGCCAGCAAGCAGGCGCTCTTCGGCGCGCTCCTCGAACGCACCGCCGACCTCCTCCTCAGCCGGCTCGAGGCCGCGGCCGCTTCCGAGGCCGACCCTCTGCGGCGCGCCGATGCCGCCATCGAACGCGCACTGGAGGTCTTCGGCAGCCACCGCCGCCTCGCGCGCCTCTTCCTCATCGACGCCCACACGCGCGATTTCTCGCCGCGCCTACTCGCCATCCGCGAACGCTTCGCGGCCCGCCTCGCCCGCGACCTCGACGATGCGCTGAGCGCCGGCCTCATCCCGCCCTGCGATACGCGACTCGCCGGCCAGGTCTGGCTTGGCGCCGTGAGCGAGGTCGTGGTGCAGTGGCTCGCCACTCCGAAAGCGCCGCCGCTCGAGTCGTACTACCCGCAACTTCGTGAGCTCCTCTGGCGCGGGCTCGGCGTGGAGCCGCCGCGCGAGGCCGCGACCGAGCGGGGGCGCGGCGGAGCACGGAACGCCGCTTCCGAGCGCGCATCCGCGCGCGGGAAGGGTCGCGGCGGCGCGCGGCGCCGGGGAGGCGGGCGATGAGCGTGCCGCACAGACTCGCCGCGCCCGATGTCTCGCTCCTCGAGCTCCTCAGGCGCGCGGAGACCGCCGCCCGCACGCGCGCGCACCCCGTGCTCGCGACTTTCGTCGAGCCGCTTCCCGCGTCCGGGCCCGGCCCGTTGCACGCTTTCGAGCGCGCGGAAGGCGTGAGCGATCGGGTGTACTGGGCGCGCCCCGCCTCCGGAGTCGCAATCGCCGGGATCGGCGCGGCCGCCGCGATCTCGCCCGCGGGCGGCGACCGCTTCGCCGCCGCCGCGCGCCTCTGGCGCGCGCTCCTCGACGGCGCGATCTGCGACGGACCGGGCGCGCCCGGCTCCCACCATGGCGGCCCGTCCAACGGCCGGGCACCGGAAGCCACTTTCGGCAGGGTGCCGATGCTGCTCGGCGGCTTCCGCTTCGACCCGGCGCGCGCGCCCGGCCCCGAGTGGCTCGGCTTCCCCGACTGCTGGCTCGCGGTACCGCGGCACTGCTTCACGACGTCGCCTTCCGGCGCCTGGCTCACGTCGAGCACGCTCGTACACCCCAACGACGACATCGAGCTCCTCGCGCGCGAGCTCGAGGGGGAATCGGGGGGAAGGGCGGGGATGGCGGAAATGGATCCCCACTTTCGCGGGGATGACATCCAATCGGACCCCGGCTCTCCCGGCGGCAGCGCGGCTGCGGATCGCACTTCCTTCATGAGCGCGGTGGCGGGCGGTGCGGCGGCCGTACGGAAGGGCGCGCTCGAGAAAGTCGTGACCGCGCGCGCGGTGGAGTGGCGGCCGGATGAGCTTCCGCGCATCGCCGACACGCTGCGACGCCTCGAGAAGCGACACGCCGAGTGCATGGTGTTCGCCGTGACACGCGGAGGGCGCACTTTCCTCGGAGCTTCGCCCGAGCGGCTCGTGAAAGTGGATGGCCGCATGGTGCGCGTGACCTCGCTCGCCGGTTCCACCGCGCGCGGAAGCGATGCGGAGGACGATTCCCGACGCGCGACCGCGCTCCTCGACAGCGCGAAGGACCGCGAGGAACACGACATCGTGGTGCGCGCGCTCACCGGCGAGCTCGCCGAGCTGTGCGACGCGGTCAGCGCGCCCGCGGTGCCCGCGCTCCTCACACTCCGCGATGTACATCACCTGTACACGCCCATCACGGCGCGCCGTCGCGACGATGTCGACATCCTGCGGCTGGTGGAGCGGCTGCATCCCTCGCCCGCCGTGGGAGGCGCGCCGCGCCGGGATGCGCTCGCGTTCATTCGCGAGCACGAGCGGTGGGATCGCGGCTGGTACGCGTCGCCCGTGGGCTGGCTCGACGCGCGCGGCGACGGCGAGTTCGCCGTAGCGCTGCGCTCGGCGCTCGTGGACGAGCACGGCGGCAGCGCGACGCTCTTCGCCGGTTGCGGCATCGTGGGCGACTCGACGCCCGAGGATGAGTTCGTCGAGTCGGAGCTCAAGCTGCGCGCCATGCGCGGCGCGTTCGCGGGCGGGGAGGCGGGCGCGTCGTGAGCGCGCACACCGCCACCGCCGCGGCGACCACGCCGCTCGCCGCGCGCGGCGCATCGGGGGGGCACGAACAGGACGCTGCCGAGGCGGAGCTCGCATCACCCGATGTGGCGGCGTTCGCCTGGGTGGGCGCGTTCGTGGACGAGCTGGTGCGGGCCGGCGTGCGCGACGCGTGCGTTGCGCCCGGCTCGCGCTCCACGCCGCTCGCCCTCGCCCTCGCGCACCACGAGGCGATGCGCGTGTGGACGCATCTCGACGAGCGCTCGGCCGCGTTCTTCGCGCTCGGCATGGCGAAGACCGCGCGGCGGCCGGTGGCCGTGGTGTGCACCTCGGGCACGGCCGCGGCGAACTTCCTTCCCGCCGTGGTGGAAGCGCGCCTCTCCGAGGTTCCGCTGCTGGTGCTCACCGCCGACCGTCCGCCGGAGCTGCGCGGCGACGTGGGCGCGCCGCAGACCATCGATCAGGTGAAGCTCTACGGGACGCACGTGAAGTGGTTCGTGGACGCGCCGCTGCCAGAGGCCACACCGGCGCTGCTGCGCGAGGCGCGCACGCTCGGCGCGCGCGCGGCGATCACGGCGGTCGCCGCACCCGCGGGGCCGGTGCACGTGAACTTCCCCTTCCGCGAGCCGCTGGTGCCGCGCGCGGCGAGCGTACCCGACTGGTGGAGCGAGGATGCCAAGCTCGCGTGGCGCGGCCGCGCCGGCGGCGAGCCGTGGGTGAGGACTGGCGCAGCGGCGCGCGGCGCCGATGACGATCTGGTGGAGGCGCTGGCCGACGCGCTGGCGGATGCGCGGAGACCGCTCATAGTATGCGGCGCGATCGCCGACCCCGCGGTCGCCGCGCCTCTCGCGGCGGTGGCGCGCCGGCTCGACGCGCCGATCGTGGCCGACCCGCTCTCGCAGCTCCGCTTCGGCGCCGATCCCGCGACACTCGTGGTGGACGGCTACGACGCCTTCCTGCGCGCGATGCCGCCGGCGGGAGTGGAGTCGCTCGCGCCCGACCTCGTGCTGCGCGTGGGCGCGCTGCCCACTTCGAAGGCGGTGCAGCTCTGGCTGCACGCCGGCGTGGGCGTGCCGCACATCGTGCTCGGCGACGGGCAGTGGGCGAACCCGGCACAGGACGGCGCGTGGTGGGTGCGTGCCGAAGTCGCATCCACATGTGCCGCGCTCGACGGCGCGCTCGCGGAGATGCTCGGCGACACGCCGGTGGCCGACGCCGACTGGGCGGCGCGCTGGCGGCGCATCGACGCGCGCGCGCGCGAGGTCATGACCGAAGTGATGGAGCGCGACGACTCGCTTACCGAGCCGCGGCTTTTCGCCGAGCTGTCGGCCGCGCTACCGGCTGGGAGCACGCTCTGGGTGAGCAGCTCCATGCCGGTGCGAGACCTCGACAGCTTCGCCGCTCGTCGAGCCGAACGGATCCGCGTGCTCGCCAACCGCGGCGCGAACGGGATAGACGGCGTGGTGTCGAGCGCGCTCGGTGCCGCGGCCGCCAGCGACGGGCCGGCGGTTCTGGCTATCGGCGACCTCGCCTTCTACCACGACATGAACGGCCTGCTCGCGGCTCGACGCCACGACCTCGACGCCACCATAGTGCTGGTGAACAACGATGGCGGCGGGATCTTCTCCTTCCTCGCGCAGGGCGACCCCGAGCGCGTGGCGCAGCGGGAATTCGAGGCGCTCTTCGGCACGCCGCACGGGCTGGACTTCGCGCACGCCGGCGCCATGTACGGCGCGCGCTACGCCAGACCGGAGAGCTGGGCCGCGTTCCACGCGGCGCTCGCCGCGGCGCTGGAGACGCCGGGTCTCGACATCATCGAAGTATGCACCGACCGCGCGTTGAACGTGGAACGGCATCGCGAGCTCTGGGCCGCGGTGGGCGCGGGCGTGGCGGAGCTGCTGTGAACGTGGGCGGGAGCATCGCGGAAACCGCATCGCGCAGCCTCGTGCTGCACGATGGAATGGTGCTCGAGATGATAGAGAGCGCGGAGTCGAGGCAGCGCGATGAGATGGATCCCCGCCTGCGCGGGGATGACAGGACCGCCAGGCCGACGTTCCCGGGGACGCGGGAATCCATTCCGCTCCTCCTGCTGCACGGCTTCACCGGTGCGGCGTCCACGTGGAACGATCTCCTTCCGGCGTTCGGCGCGCGGCGGAGAACGATCGCGCTCTCGTTGCCCGGTCATGGCGGCACCCACGCGCCGGCCGACCCCGCGCGCTACGCGGCCGGCCGCGTGGCGGAGGACGTGGTCGAGCTGCTCGACGCGCTGGGCATCCGCCGCGCGGCGCTGCTGGGCTATTCGATGGGTGCGCGCGTGGCGCTGCACGTAGCGCTGGCGGCACCGCGGCGGGTGGCGGCGCTCGTTCTGGAGAGCGGTTCGCCGGGGATAGCGGACTGCGAGCGGCGTGCGGCGCGTCGCGCGGTGGACGAGGCGCTCGCGAACGACATCGAGCGCGGCGGAGTGGAGGCGTTCGTGGATCGGTGGGAGCGACTCCCGCTCTGGGAGAGTCAGCGGGCGCTGCCTCCGGAGGTGCGCGAGGCGCTGCGTGCGCAGAGACTCGCCGGCAGCGCGCGCGGGCTCGCGAACGCGCTTCGCGGGCTGGGCGCGGGCGTCACGCGTCCGCTGCACGACCGTCTGGCCGAGCTGACCGGCTTGCCGATGCTGCTCGTTTGCGGGGCGCTGGACGAGAAGTACGTGCGGATTGCGCGCGAGATGAAAGCCGCGCTGCCGAGCGTGGAGCTGCGCGAAGTGGAGCATGCGGGCCACGCCGTGCATCTCGAGCGCCCGCGGGAGCTGGTGAGAGTGGTGGAGGAGTTCATCGAGAACCGTATAACGAGGTGATGATGCCAGAGACAGTCGGGACGGGCGATCCGCACGCGAGCGTGCAGCGTCGGGTGGTGGAGTGGGAACCGATAACCGAATACAGGGACATCCTCTTCGAGCGCGACGCCGGCGGCGAGGGGATGGCGCGGATAGTGATCAACCGGCCGGAGGTGCGAAACGCCTTCCGCCCCGAGACCGTGAACGAGTTGAGCGATGCCTTCGCGCGCGCGCGGGAGGACATGAGCATCGGCGTGGTGCTCATCACCGGCGCGGGCGACATGGCGTTCTGCAGCGGCGGCGACCAGCGGGTGCGCGGACACGGCGGCTACGTGGGCGAGGACCGCGTGCCGCGCCTCAACATCCTCGACGTCCAGAACCAGATCCGCTATCTCCCCAAGCCGGTGATCGCGGTGGTGGCCGGTTTCGCGGTGGGCGGCGGCCACGTGCTGCACCTGATGTGCGATCTCACGATCGCGGCCGAGAACGCGCGCTTCGGCCAGGCCGGTCCGCGCGTGGGGAGCTTCGACGCCGGCTACGGCGCGGCGTATCTGGCGAGCGTGGTGGGGCACAAGAAGGCGCGCGAGATCTGGTATCTCTGCCGTCAGTACGACGCGCAGCAGGCGCTGCAGATGGGGCTCGTCAACACCGTGGTGCCGCTCGAGGAGCTCGAAGCCGAGGCCGTGCAGTGGGCGCGCGAGATACTCGAGAAGAGCCCGATGGCGCTGCGATTCCTCAAGGCCGCCTTCAACGCCGACACCGATGGCCAGGCCGGTCTGCAGCAGATCGCGGGCGACGCGACGCTTCTCTACTACCTCACCGAAGAGGCGAAGGAAGGAAGAAACGCCTTCGTGGAGAAGCGGAAGCCGGACTTCAGGAAGTACCCGCGCTTCCCGTGAGCGAGGGCGCGTCGGGCGTGGCGGCGTCGCGGGGGTTGCCCGAACCGCCGCCAGCCGTGCCGGATGGGTCGCCGGGCGGGCTGCGCGGCGCGGCGTCCGGCGAGCCTGTAGAGGAAGAGTCCGGGATGCTGCGGCTCTGGTGGCTCGCGGCACGACCGAAGACGCTCCCGGCCGCGGTCGCGCCCGTGCTGGTGGGCACGGCCGCGGGCGTGGCCGAGCTGCGCGCCGGCGACTCCGGTTCGTTCCGAGTGCTCCCGTTCGTCGCCGCGCTTCTGGGTGCGATCCTCATCCAGATAGCCACCAACTTCGCGAACGACTATTCGGACTTCCACCGCGGCGCCGACACGCACGAGCGGCTCGGCCCCACGCGCGTCACGCAGGCCGGTCTCATGACGCCCGCTGCGGTACTGCGCGCCATCTTCGTGACCTTCGGGCTCGCCACGCTGGTGGGCACGTACCTGGTATGGGTGGGCGGCTGGCCCATCGTCGCGATCGGCGTGGCGAGCATCGTCTGCGCGCTCGCCTATACGGGCGGCCCGTGGCCGTACGGCTACCACGGGCTGGGCGAGCTGTTCGTGTTCGTGTTCTTCGGCCTCGTGGCCGTAGGCGGGAGCGCGTACCTGCAGACGGGCGGCCTCGGTACGCTCGCGCTCGCGGCTTCGGTGCCCGTCGGTCTGCTCATCACCAACATCCTCGTGGTCAACAACCTGCGCGACCTCGAGACCGATCGCGCGGCGCGCAAGCGCACGCTCGCCGTGCGGATCGGCGACCGTGCCACGCGCCGGCAGTACGCGCTCTTCGCGGCGCTCGCGTATCTGGCGCCGCTATTTCTCGTCGCGACTGGACGCGCGAATGCGTGGGTGCTCCTGCCGCTGCTCAGCATCCCGCTCGCGTATCGCGCGGTGCGCGCGGTGCTCGGCGGGCTCGCCGGCCGCGCGCTCAACGCGATGCTGGCCGAGAGCGGGCGGCTGCAGTTGATCTATGGAGTGCTGCTGGCGGTGGGACTGGTGTTGATGTGAGTCAGCCCTGACGGCGCTCTCCGAGTGAACGAGACTCCGCCCCTCCCCCTCTGGCTTTCATGGCGCGCAGCCGCCACGCCCCATCGGCTGGCACTCGTGGCTCCCGACGGGTCGCGGTTCACGTACGCCGAGCTCCACGCGCGGGCGGATGAGCTGGCGCTCGCGCTCGCCGCGCTGGGCGTGCGCGCCGGCGAGAGAGTGGGAGTGCTGCTTCCCAACGGCGCAGCGTTCGCGGCGGCGGTGCACGCGTGCATGCGCCTCGGTGCGGTGCTTCTCCCGCTGAACCTGCGCCTCACTCCGGGCGATGTGGCGTGGCAGCTCGGCGACGCCGGCGCGCGGGTGGTGCTGTGCACCGCATCCACGGAGAGCCTGCTCGTAGATGCGCGCACGCGATTGCCGGAGCTCGTGGCGGTGGATGCCGGGGAGCCGACTCGACTCGCCACGCGGGCGAGGACCGCACCGGCCGCCGGCGCGATGCTCCGCGACCACGCCGATGCGCGCGACGCGCTGGCTATCGTGTACACATCGGGCACCACGGGCCAACCGAAGGGGGCGGTGCTCTCCTACGCCAATTTCTGGTGGAGCGCCGTGGGCTCCGCGCTGAACCTCGGCGTGCGCGACGACGACCGCTGGCTCGCACCGCTCCCGCTCTTCCACGTCGGCGGTCTCTCGGTGCTCACGCGGAGCGCGATCTACGGTACCACGGCGGTGGTGCACCACGGCTTCGACGCCGAGCGGGTGAGCGCGACGCTGGACGCCGAGCGGATCACGCTCGTCTCGCTCGTCCCCACCATGCTGCACCGGCTGCTCGAGCTGCGCCGCGACCGCCCCGCGCCGGCATCGCTGCGCTGCGTTCTGCTCGGCGGCGGTCCGGCGCCGCGCGCGCTGCTCGAGCGCTGCTCGGCGCTCGGCATCCCCGTGTCGCAGACGTACGGTCTCACGGAATGCTGCTCGCAGGTAGCGACCCTCGCACCGAGCGAAGCGCTGAACAGACCCGGTTCGGCGGGGCGGCCGCTGTACCCCAACGAGGTGCGTATAGTGGACGGCGGCAACCGCGACGTCCAGCCGGGAGCGGGCGGCGAGATAGTGGTGCGCGGGCCGATAGTGACGCCCGGCTACTGGAACCGCGCCGACGCGACCGCGCGCGCGATAGTGCACGGCTGGCTGCACACCGGCGACTTCGGGACGCTGGACGAAGATGGATTTCTCTACGTCCTCGACCGGCGCGACGACCTGATAGTGACCGGCGGCGAGAACGTGTATCCGGCCGAGGTGGAGGGAGTGCTTTCCGCGCATCCGTATGTGACCGAGGCGGCGGTGATCGGCGAGAGCGATGCCGAGTGGGGTCAGCGGGTAGTGGCGGTGGTACGGCTGGCGGAGGGAGCCGGCCCCGGGATGGCGGAGGAGCTGCGGGCGCACTGCCGCGCGTCGCTCGCCGCGTACAAGGTACCGCGCGAAGTGCGCATCGCGGAGACACCGCTGCCGCGAACGGCGAGCGGGAAAGTGCGGCGGGGGGAGCTGCGGTAAACGCCGGGGTCAGGCCCGGCGTTTACGTCGATTACCCCGGCGCTATATTATTCGACTTCTCCATGAACCCCATCCACCACCACCGATGAACCAGAAACAGCTCGAAGCCCTGGCCCGCAAGAACGCCGCGAAGACCGCCGCCCAGCCGAAGCGCAGTCGCGTCTACGACGCCACCATCGAGGCGACCCGGAACGAGACCCGGGACTCCTCGGAGACGACCCGCCTGTTCAAGGAAATGAAGCGCCGCGAGTTCTAGATCGCCAGGAATCGACACCGGATTCCTGGCGATC
>CAZTTY010000081.1:0-19588 GCA_964616815.1 uncultured Gemmatimonadaceae bacterium
CGGGTCTTTAATGTAGAGGTCCCGTGGGCGACGCTCCCGGGACCTCTACATTAAAGACCCGACCCCGTCGTCGTCCTAGAGAGCCGCGCGGGCTTTCTCGGCGAGCGCGGTGAAGGCGGCGGGATCGCGGACAGCGAGGTCCGCGAGGATCTTGCGATCGACCTCTACACCGGCCTTGCGGAGGCCGTTCATGAAGCCGCTGTAGTTCATGTCGTTCTGGTGCGCTGCCGCGTTGATGCGGACGATCCAGAGGCGGCGGAACTCGCGCTTCTTGTTCTTGCGGTCGCGGTAGGCGTAGGCCCAGCCGCGCTCGACGTTTTCCTTGGCTGCCTTCCAGAGCTTGCTGCGACCACCGAAGGCGCCACGAGCGGCCTTCATCACCTGCTTCTTGCGCTTCAGGCGCGCGACGTTGGATTTGACGCGAGGCATTGATCTATCTCCTTACGCCTGGATGAGGCGCTTTATGCGCTTGGTGTCGCCGGTGGTCTGCACGAGGTCCGGACGGCGCAGATTGCGCTTTCTCTTGGGGCTCTTCTTGGTAAGGATGTGGCTCTTGTTCGCCTTGAAACGGCGCACCTTGCCAGAGGCCGTGGTCTTGAAGCGCTTTGCGGCGCCCTTGTGGGTTTTCATCTTCATGAGGGTGCTCCCCGGTAAGCTCCTACTTCGGAGCCAGTATCATTGTCATGTTCCTCCCCTCGAGCTTCGCGTCGGTTTCCACCTTGCCGACGTCGGCGAGCTCGTTGGACACCCTGTCGAGCACGTCCTTGCCGAGCTCGGGGTGCGCAACCTGACGGCCGCGGAACATCATCGTGACCTTCACCTTGTTTCCATCCGCGAGGAAGCGGCGCGCGTGTTTGGTCTTGGTCGCGAAATCGTGATCGTCGATTCCCGGCCTGTACTTGACCTCCTTCAACTGGATCACGTGCTGCTTCTTCTTCGCCTGCCGCGCCATCTTGGCCTGCTCGAACTTGAACTTCCCGTAGTCCATGATTCTGACCACGGGAGGTCTGGCCATCGGTGCGACCTCTACCAGGTCGAGTCCCTGTGCTTCGGCCTGCGCGAGGGCCGTCTCGAGATCGAGAATACCGAGCTGGGAACCATCGGGCGCGATCACGCGGAGTGGACTGATGCGGATCTGCCGATTGACGCGGATGCGCTTGGTGCTATCCTGAATGGGCGATGCTCCTCGAAGTAAGGAAACAAAAAAAATCGCGGACTGCCTTGGGAGTCCGCGATGCACGATGCAACACCCGCTCCTGGCGGGTGACACCGTGTGCGTGGACTCCTGCAGCACACCCCGGCTACTGAGCCGCCGGTGGCCAGAGGGTGAGAGCGGGTCGCACCGCTCTACTTATTCGATTGTGCGTGAGGAATTTACGTGAAGCCGGGGAGTGAGTCAACAGCGGGAGTCCGCCGTCATTCCCGCCTTCGCGGGCACGACGGGCGAGGCTACTGCTCCCCCGCCAGCAGCGTGTACGACTTCCCGTCGTGGCCTACGCGTCCCCAGGCGTTGGTGGCGTCGTGCTCGAAGATCACCAGCCACCGCTCCTTCGCGGCTCGTTCCAGGAGCCGCCGCTTCGTCTCCAGCGTGACCAGCGGCTCCAGGTCGTAGCCCATTATCCAGGGGAGCGGCAGGTGCGCCGCGGTGGGCACCAAGTCCGCAAGATAGAACGCGCGCTCCCCCGCCGACTCCAGGAGGACCCCCTGGTGGAAGGGAACATGTCCTGGCGTCGGCACCACGGTGATTCCCCGGACGATCTCGCGCTCCCCCCCCACCAGGTCGAAGCGGCCGGCCTCGTGAACCGGAACGAAGTTGTGTGGGAAGTACGACGCCGCCGTCCGTTCGTTGGTATGCGTGGCGAACTCGTACTCCCCGCGCTGCACGATGTAGCGCGCGTTGGGGAGCGAGAGGCGTACGCTTCCGTCCGCCTCGCGGCAGGTATTCCCTCCCCCATGGTCGAAGTGCAGGTGCGTGTTGATGACCAGCGCCACGTCTTCGGGGCGATGTCCCGCGGCGCGGATTCCCGCCTCGAGCGCCGTGCGCTCCTCGCCGCCGGCGTTCTCGATCCCGTAGATATCGTAGAACTTCTCCGTTTCCTTGTTCCCGGCACCGGTGTCGATGAGGATCAGGCCGACTTCGTGCTCGATGAGCAGGCAGCGCATTCCCATCGGGATGCGGTTGCGCGCGTCCGCCGGGATTCGCCGCTCCCATAGCGCCTTGGGAACCACGCCGAACATCGCGCCGCCATCGAGCATCTGGCCGCCGGCCTGGATCGCGTGCACTGTCCAGGAGCCGATTTTTCTGGTCTGCAGGAGAGGTTGCGGAGCAGTCATGCCGAAGTATCCTTGTCGACCGGTCCCGGCAGCGCCGAGCGTCTGCGCTTGCGCCGGCTGGAGGAGGGCGTCATCAGACGCTCGAGGTCATCCCAGCGCACGCAGTCGCGCTCGCGCGCCTCACCGAGCAGGCGAAGGAGAATCAGCGCCGTCGCGTCGGCGTCGCCGAGCGCGCGGTGGCGGTCCGCGATCTCCACACCGTAGTGGTGGGCGAGACTGTCGAGGCGCCTGCTGGGTAGATGCGGGAGCACCTTGCGCGCCAGTCGGACGGTACAGAGCCGCCGCGACTCCAGGCGCCGTCCGGTCGCGCGCGCGACCTCCGTCGACACGAAGCGCCAATCGAACGCCGCGTTGTGCGCCACGAACACGTTGCCCGAAAGAACGTCGAGCAGCTCGGCGCAGATGTCGACGAAGCGCGGCGCATCCCTGACCATCTCCCACGTGATGCGCGTGAGCGCGGTGATCATCGGTGGAATGGAGCGCTCGGGGTTCACCAGCGTCGAGAAGCGACGCACCACCTCGCCTCCGGTGAGCACCACCACGGCCACCTCGGTGATCCGGTCGCCTCTCTCGGCACTGGTGCCGGTGGTCTCGACGTCGACGACCGCGTACGACAGCGAATCCAGATCATCCTCGGCCGCCGCCACCCCCATGCCGCGCGCGCGCTCCGCCTCGGACGCGAGCTTCCATCTCCCGTCCGCGCACGCGGTGAACTCCGGGCGCCCGCCGAAGAGCGCGACCGCCATCTGCTCGGCCACGAACGGCGGCGCTCCCGGCAACTGACATACGTGCTCGATCAACGGAACGGCGTGAGCCGGACCCGCCGCGAGGAAGCTCTTCGCGCGCCGGGCGAGAACCGAGTCTACGTCCACGGATCGTCGCGCCGCAGCGGCAGCGTCATGCAGCGAGGTCCGCCGCCACCACGCACCAGCTCGGCCCCCTCGAAGGTGATCACCGCGCGCTCGCCATCGGGAACGCGATCCTGCCCGGTGAGGAAGTCCACGGCGGGAATCACGCGAAATCCCATCTTCTCCATCTCGAGGAGCGTGGCCTCGTTCCGCGCGTAGGAGACGACCACGCCGGGCGCCATCGCGAGGAAGTTGCACCCGCTGGCCCACTGCTCCCGCTCCTGGACGATGCGCCGCTCACCTCCGCAGAATATCGGCTCGAGCGGGATGCCGACTTCGCGAAGTGCCGCGAAGATATTCGGCATCTCGCGCATCTCGTGCTGGCCCTTCCTCCGATGGAGAACTGCGAGCCGCTCGGCACCGACGAAGTGCGGAGGATACACCACGCAGAGCTCGCGGTCGAGCTGCGTGAAGATCATGTCGAGATGGATGGCGGTGCTCTCCGAGGGCATCACCACCACTATCACGTCGGTGACCTCCGTGCTTTCGAAGGCGAGCTCGGTGAGGAAGTCGATCGCGGCCGGACTCGACCGTTCGCTGAAGCCGATGAGCAGCGTGTCGGCGCGGAGTGGATGCACATCGCCCCCCTCCAGCGTGTAGTTGCTCCGCCTCTCCGATGCCCCGTCGTACAGTATCCCTCTGTTCCCCAGCAGCGGATGGTACGTGAAGAGCGACTTCATGATCAGCTCCTCGGACCAGCGAACTCCGTAGCGCATCGATCCGATCATCACGTGATCGCCGAGCACCATGGCGGTGTCGCGGGTGAAGAAGAGATTCGGAAGCGGCGGCAGCATGTAGCCGTGCTCGTTGAGCGTCCGGGCCAACGGCCCCGGAATCTCCTCGTCGCCCTCGATGAGCATCTTCACGAGCTCGTCGGGCGAGCGTTCGCCGATACGCGAGGCGAGCGGTCCCGCGGGAACCATGTGGGTCGCTTCGCGAATGAGGAGCTCGCGCGCTTCGCGTCCCACCAGCACCTCGGCCAGCAGGTCGCTCACGAAGTGGACTTCGGCAAAACGTTCGAGGATCGCTACGAAGCGACGATGCTCGCGCTGGGCGATCTCGACGTCGATGATGTCGTCGTAGAGGTAGTCTGCCCTGTTGGCCGGTGTTACGGCCAGAAGCTCCGGACCTGGAGTGTGAACGAGCACGGCTTCGAGGGAGCCGATTTCCGAAGTGACGCGAACGGGCATATGACTGCGAAGATAACCCGCCGTGCGTGTGAGCTACCAGTGCGGTCCGCCGCCGCGGCCGGGGTGCGGGCGCGAGCGCGGGGACCGGAGCGGAGCCTCGCGACGCCGTGCAACGGAAAATCGGCCCGGGCGCTGGCAGAAAATGGATAAACGGCGTAACTTGTGAAGAAATTCACAAGCCATCGCCTTACGTGAAAAGAATCGCAGACTCCACCATCAGGCGCCTCTCGCTCTACCTCCGTTTTCTCGAAGAGTTCGAGGAGCGCGGGCTCTCCACGATCTCGAGCGAGGAGCTGGCGGCGCGCGGCGGCACGACCTCCGCACAGGTCCGCAAGGATCTTTCGTTCTTCGGGTCGTTCGGCAAGCGGGGACTCGGCTACTCGGTCCCGGAGCTCTCCTCCCGCCTGCGGAAGATTCTCGGGCTCGAGCGCGAGTGGCGCGTGGTGATAATCGGAGCCGGTAAGATCGGAGCCGCGCTCGCCCAGTATCACGGTTTCGCCGAGCGCGGCTTTCGTATCACAGCCATCTACGACAACGATCCGCGGAAGATCGGCCGCCAGGTGGATGGCCTCACCATCCGCTCCCTCGACAGGATGCTATCCGACCCGGAAGGCGCGGAGGCCGACATCGCGGTCATCGCGGTGCCGGCCGCGGCGGCGCAGGTAATCGCCGACCTCGTGGTCGAGGCCGGGATCAAGGCGATCATGAGCTTCGCGCCGCGACGCCTCACCGTTCCCGACGACGTCCCGGTGAAGATGGTGAACATGGCGATGGAGCTCGAAGGGCTCTCCTTCGCGCTGGCCAACCGGCAGGCGGTATAGGTCGTCTTTCGCGGTCGTGCTCCGCGCGTACGCGCCAGCCTGCTCCTACTTCACGCCCGCGAGCGTGGCGGCGATCAGGAGCGCCCACTGGGGGCCGAGGTAGCCGTCCGTTCCATCGTCGTACCACTCCTCGGGCGAGTGCGCTCCGCGACTCCGGCCGCCGCCGTCGATCGTGATCGCCGGGATGCCGAGGCTGATCGGGATGTTGGAGTCGGTGCTCGATGCGCCGGTGCGCGGCGAGAACCCGAGCCGTTCGCCCGCTTCGACCGCTACCCGGACTATGCGCGCGGTGTCGGACTGCGAACCCGTCGGGCGGATTCCGATCGTGTCGATGGCGATCGCGAGGGGCGCCTTCGAGTCGCTCCACCTGTTCTTCTCGGCCGTGAGAGCGCTGTCGAGAGCGGCGCGGAACTTCGCATCCAGTTTGTCCAGCTCGTCGGGCGATTCGGAGCGCAGATCCACGTCCATGCTCGCCTCCGCCGCGACGGAGTTCACCGACGTGCCGCCACGCACGATGCCGACGTTGAAAGTGGTTTTCGGCGCGCGCGGCACCTGGATCTCGTCGATCAACGCGATGGCGCGTCCCATGGCGTGGATCGGGCTGGGCATTCCGAAGGCGCCGTAGCTGTGGCCGCCCGGTCCGGCGAATTGCACCCGGTAGCGGTGGCTCCCGACCGCGCGGCTGGTGATGCCGAGACCGGCGCCGTCCACGGAGATGAAGTAGTCGATTTTTCCCCGTAGCTCGCGTTCGAACAGATAGCGAACGCCCCGGAGGTTCCCGGCCCCCTCCTCGCCCACCGTGCCCACGAAGAGGATGGTGCCTGGCGTGGCGACCTTCGACTCCTCCATCGCGCGCGCCACGGCGAGCACCACGGCGAGCCCGCGGCAGTCATCCGCGATGCCGGGCGCGGAGAATCTCGTTCCGTCGCGCCGAACCGTGACATCGGTCCCCTCGGGAAAGACGGTGTCGAGATGACCAGAGATCACCACCGTGGGGCCGCCGCCGTGCCCGGGGCGCTCGCCGATCACATTCCCTTCCCCGTCGATTCTCACGTTCAGTAGCCCGAGCGCCTCGAAGCGATTCTTCAACTCGACCGCCCGGTCGGCTTCCTTGAACGGGGGCGCGGGAATTTCGCATATCGACTGCTGTTGCTCGAGGGTCCACGGGTTGCCGGCCTTCAGCGACTCCACCGCGGCGCGCAGCGAGCTCGGGATGGATGCCTCGCGCTTCTGCTGTGCGGCGGCGGACGGCGGGTTGGCCGCTACGGCGGCGGCGAGGACGAGAGTGGGTAAGGCAGTGCGCATCATCTCGGGGTCGAAGGTCTGTGAGGTTCCGCTTTCACCGCTTCTCGCGAGCGGCCAGCGCCAGCGCGAGAGCGGCGAACTGTTCCGGCGTCAGTACCTCGGGCCTGACTTCGGGCGGAATCCCGCTGCGCCGCAATACATCTTCGGCGGCGGAGGGATCCAGCCCTCCTATGCTACGCACCACGCGCCGCATCTGCTTGCGCCGTTGCGCGAAGCAGCTCTGCACGAAGGTGCGGAAGTACTGCTCGAGCGTCCGGGGCAGGAGCGGCTGCGCGAGCGGTTCGATTCGCACGACGGCGCTCTGGACCCTGGGTGGCGGCTGGAAAGCACCGGCCGGCACCCCGAAGAGGAGCTCCGCGCGCGCCGCCGCACGCAGGTTGACCGTGAGCGCGCCATACTCGGCGCTGCCCGGCGAGGCCGTCAGTCGCTCGGCCACCTCACGCTGAACGAGGAACACGGAGCGCGAAGGGCGAGGGCGCTCGAGGGAGTGAAAGATGATCGGTGTGGTGATGTAGTACGGGACGTTCCCCGCCAGGACATAGTCTCCACCGGCGAGCTCTCCGAGCGCGGCGCGCAGCACGTCCCCTTCCACCACCTGGACTCGATCGTCGTCCGCGTAACGAGCGCGCAGCAGCGCGGCGAGCGCACGGTCCACCTCCACCGCGACCACTCGCCGTGCCCGTTCGCGGAGAATGTCGGTGAGCGCGCCGCGTCCGGCGCCGATCTCGACGACGGTGGCGGCGTCGAGCGGTCCCAACGCGTCGGCGATGCGCGAGAGTATTCTGGGGTCGCTGAGGAAGTGCTGCCCGAGGCTCTTGCGGACCGGCGGCAGCGGCTCGCGGCGCGCGGGAGAGTGCGGAGGGCTCACGAGAGCGGTCCACTCCGCGAGCGCGGCGTCGGCGCGGCGGCTCCCTTCAACTGGCGGTAAGCACGACGGCGATGTCGTCGGTCTGCACCGCCTCGCCCGTGTGCTCCTCGAGGAGCTGGAAAACCCGCTCCAGGATCTCGGCCGGCTGCTCCGAGCGGTGCTCGCGTACGACTTCGAGGATCGGGTCCTCGCCGAGGCGCACGCCGAACCGGTTGCGCGCGTCGCTGACGCCGTCGGTGAACAGGAGGAGCAGGTCGCCCTCCGACCACCGTCTCGAGCGCGCCGAAGGTACCGACTCGACCATCCCGAGCGGAGCATCTATGGCGCCCAGACGCTCGACCGAGCCGTTGGCTCCCACGTGATAGGCGTACGGGTGTCCCGCGTTCGCGTAGCCGAGCATTCCCGCTTCACGGTCGATCACGCCGTAGAAGGTGGTGATGAACATCTCGGTGGTGGCCAGCTCCTCACGCAGCGTGGCGAGGAGCGCAGAGAGCATCTCGCCAGGTCCGCTCGCCGACTGCGCATGGATGGCGGATGCGCTCATGGCGAGCGCCATTATCAGGGCGGCGCGATAGCCGTGGCTCGACACGTCGCCGATCATGACGCCCGTTCGCCCGCCGCCGAGACGAAAGAGGTTGTAGAAGTCGCCTCCGACGCTCTCGGCCGGCACCACCTTCGCCACCACCTTCGCTTCCGGCGCCGCGCTGCGCGTGGCCGGAAGGAGTCGCATCTGCAGGTCGTGGGCGAGCGCCAGCTCCTGCACCAGTCGCTGCTGGCTCAGCGACTCCCGTACCAGGCGCGAGTTCTGGATCGCGGTGCCGATCTGCGTGGCTATGGCGGTGATGAGCTTCTGGTCACCGGCCGTGAAGATCTGATCGCCGGAGCGGTCGGAGAGGTTCACGACTCCGAGCGGCTCAGGGCCGCCGCTGGGTGCGGTCCACATGATCGGAACCGAGAGCATGGTGCCCCGCCTGTAGAGCGACTCCGCAGCGCAGATCGGGAAGTGAGGCTCCTCCTCCGCGATGGTGGCGCGACGCTCGCGGAACACGCTCGCCGAAACGCTGGCGTGGTCGTCGAGCGCGATCGGCGGCACTTCGATGGCCTCCGCCCCGAGTGCGGCAACGCACTGCAGCGTGTCCGTGACGCGGTCGTGCACAAGTATGGAGCCGCGCCGCGCGCCCACCGTCTCCGATATCTCCCCGAGAATCGTGGCAGCCGCTTCCTCCAGCGACAGCGTGCGACCGAGGATCTCGGTGATGGTGTACAGGAGGTTGATCTCCTCGTAGCGCTCGGCAAGCTCGTTCGCGGCGTGCTCCACCTCGAGACCGCTGGAGAGATACTGGGAAATGACGGGTAGCAGAAAGCGGAGATAAGCCTCGAGCTGGTCCGCGCCGTCGTCGCCGGTACGGGGGCCTACCACCAGCCACGCCCTGCGCGGCCCCGGCAGGGACGCCACGATCACCGGTCCACCGGGAGAGAGGACGCGTCGCGGAGGACCATCTTCGAACGGCGGAGTCCACCCGAGCACTCCCACGGCCGGGACGGATGTGGCGATTCGCTCCGGAGGGTGCTTGCCGTCCTGCGTCCACAACGCCGCGCTGCAGCGGGTGGCATCGCGAAACGACGTCAGGACGACCTGCAGGTCAGTCATTTCTACGGAGCGTCATGCGAACCACGTTGCCGTGGTTGCTGAAGCGCTCCACCGAATCCATGAGCCGAGCCATGAGATAGAGTCCGCGCCCGTCCTCGCGGACGATGTTCTCGGGAAGCGTGGGATCCTCCATGCATCCCGCGAGATCGAATCCCGTACCCTCGTCCACCACCTCGACCACGAGTCTGTCGCGGTTCACGTCGCAGCGCACCTGGACGTGGCGACCTGGCTCCTCGGCGTTGCCGCGCAGGATCGCGTTGGAGAGCGCTTCGGTGAGCGCCACCGGCACGTTGAGGGTCGTCTGCCTATCGTTGAACGCGAGCTGTCTGCATTGCCGCGCGACGACGTCCACCACCTGCTCGATGTAGCGTACGTCGCTCGGAATCTCGACTTCCAGCGCCACTCGCAGCTTTCGCAACGAAGGCGCCGAAGCAACGACGGAGGGGGATGGGGGCATGGGGCGAAAGAAGGTAGGAAACAGGAAACAGGGAACAGGAACTGCACACGTTCCACAGTCATGCCCGCGAAAGCGGGCATCCATGTTACTCGGCCAGACATGGGTCCCCGCTTTCGCGGGGACGACAGTGACCGGTGTGCGGTTTCTGCTTCGTGCTCCCGGATTCCCTGTGGGTCAGAAGGATTGGAGCGCCATTTCGCGGGTGTCGGAGATCTGGAAGAGCGTGTCGAGCTTGGTGAGCTCGAAGAGCGTCTTCAGATCGTCGTTGAGGTCCGCGAGGCGGAGCTCCCCACCCTGCTCCCGGATCTTCTTGGAGAGTGAGACGAGGACGCCGAGGCCGGAGCTGTCTATGTAGCCGGTGCGGCTGAAGTCCACGAGGAACTTCCGCTCGCCCCGCTCCAGCTCGTCCAGCACCTTCTGCTTGAGCTCCTGCCGGTTGCCCACTATGAGCTGCCCTTCCACATCCACTACCACGATCTCTCCGTCCTTCTTGATAGCGAAGCTCATTGCTGATTCTCCCCTCTTGGTCCGTCCGTAATGGCGTGTTCTACGCCCGACGCCTGAAGCGCGTTGACCGCGGCCACGTTGATAATGTCATCGGCGGAGGCCCCGCGCGAGAGATCGCTGCACGGCCGGGCCAGTCCCTGGACGATGGGGCCGATCGACCACGTGTGCGCGATACGCTGTACCAGCTTATAAGCGATGTTGCCAGCGTCCAGTGAAGGGAAGATAAGCACGTTCGCACGGCCTGCTACGCCGCTGCCGGGCGCCTTCCTGTCGGCCACCGCCGGGACCAGCGCGGCGTCACCTTGCAATTCCCCGTCCACGGCGACCTCTGGAGCGCGACCGCGGACGAGCTCGACGGCGGCGCGAACCCGGTCGACCGACGGACCCGTTCCGCTCCCGGCCGTACCGTATGACAGGAACGCGACGCGCGGTTGATCTCCCACCACCAGGCGCCGGTCGCGCGCGGCGGCTATCGCGATGTCCGCCAGTTGCTCGGCAGTGGGTTCCACCACCACCGCGCAGTCCGCGAAGGTGAGCACCTCTTCCGCGTCGCCGCGAAAGGGCGGCGCCACCATGTAGAACGCGCTGGACACGGTACGTACTCCCCGAGCGGGACCGACGCACCAGAGAGCGGCCCGCAATACGTTCGCGGTAGTCTCCACCGCACCGGCCACGCAGCCGTCCACCTCGCCGAGCGCGACGAGGGAGTCGGCGAAGTAGAGCGGCTGGAGCGCGAGCACCTCGGCGGCCTCGCGTGTGAGGCCCCTCGCCGCGCGCCGTTCCAGGAGCCAGCGGACCACCGCGGAACGACGCGGGTCGCTCGCCGGGTCGATGCAGCGTGCACCCGTCGCCCTGGCGCCTTCGCCGCCGCTTCCCTCCCCCGGTGCCAGCACGAGCAGCGGCTCCACCACGCGGAGTTCCCGCAACGTGCGCACCGCGTGAAGCACGCGCCCATCGCCGCTCTCGGGAAAGACCACGCGCCGGCGGTCGCCCGCGGCGCGCTCGCGGAGCCGCGCGATGAAGCTCACTTACCCGCGAAGCGCTCCAGCAGCGCGGCCTGCACCGCGGGATTGACGAGGTCCGCCGTGTCGCCGTGGAAGCGCGCAACCTCGCGCACCAGACTGGAGCTCACGTACGTGAGATCGAAGCTGGGCATCATGAAGACGGTCTCGAGCTCCTCGTTGAGGTGGCGGTTCATGAGCGCCATCTGGAACTCGTACTCGAAGTCCGACACCGCGCGGAGCCCGCGTATCGAGAGCGTCGCGCCCACTTCGCGCGCGAAGTCCACCAGGAGGCCGTGGAAGTCACGGACCTCCACGCGCGGGTCGTCGCCCACGGCGACTTCTATGAATCGCTTCCGCTCCTCCACCGTGAAGAGCGGTTCCTTCCCCGGATTGGTGGCCACCGCCACCACCAGGCCGTCCACGAACGTCAGACTGCGGCGGATGAGGTCCTCGTGACCCCGCGTGATCGGGTCGAAGCTGCCCGCGTAGATGGCGATTCCCATGTGGAGGCGTTCGTGGTGGTCCGTGCGTCAGGAGTGTGGCGGAAGGGGCGCGCTCGTCTCGCGACTCACGCGCGGAGGATGCTGATGGTAGTGTCGCCGTATGCGCGGCTGTCGGCGTCCGCGACCCGCTCGCGCGTGGGATGCTCCAGCATGAGGATCCGCGCGAACGGCGCCTCTCGCCAACGCTCCGCGATGCGTTGCGCCAGCCCCAGACGGTACGGCGGATCCGCGAAGGCGATATGGTAAGCGTCGGCGTCGAGCCTCGCAACGAAGCGCACGGCATCGCCCCGGTGAACGGTGCAGAGCTCCGCGGCATCCAGTGTTTCGATGTTCGCGGCCAGGGCCGCGAGGCTGCGGCGCGACAGCTCCACGAAGTCGGCGTGCTCAGCACCACGCGAGAGCGCCTCCAGGCCGAGCGCGCCGGAGCCGGCGAACAGATCGAGAACGCGTGCGCCGGGGAGGTCGTTCTGGATGATGCTCATCCATGCTTCGCGAACGCGATCCGCCGTGGGGCGCACCCGCGGGTCGGCGGGCGCCCTGATGATGCGCCCGCGCCAGCGTCCACTGACGATCCTCACCAGGGTGCGGGCTCAGCCGCTCGCTCGCACGTCGGCGAGTCGCGCCTGCAGTCTGCTCTCGCCGTTCCACTCGTCGCGCTCCAGGCGGAAGGCGACGTCGAGCTGGTCGGCGGCGGCGATACTCGGCGCCATGTCGCCCATCCCCCACCCGATCGCCTCCAGCTCCGTCCCGTCCGCGGCCAGGCGCAGCTTCAGGTGGCCGTTGCGCAGCACGCGCGGCGGCGCCACCACCCGCACCCCGCTCGCCGCGAGCACGGGCGTAGCGTTCCCCGCGCCGAACGGCTCGAAGTGCCGGAGGAGGGCCTCGAGGTCGGCGGTCGCATCGGAGAGGGCGATGTCGAGATCCACGCGCACTTCGGGAACGAGATCTTCCGGTGCCAGGCGCGCCACGGCCACCTCGTTGAAGCGCGCCTGGAACTCCGGCAGCCGCTCCGTGGCCACGGTCACTCCCGCCGCCGCCCTGTGGCCGCCGAAGCGGATGAGCAGGTCGGCGCATTCCGTGAGCGCGCCGTGGAGATCGAAGCCGCGGATCGAGCGGCCGGAGCCCTTCCCGGTATCCCCATCCAGCGCCACCATCACGACCGGTCTGCATACCTCTTCCACCAATCGCGATGCCACGATTCCGATGACGCCCGGGTGCCAGCCATGGCCGCCGAGGACGATGCCGTAGGTGCTCGAGAGATCGATCTCATCGAGCATCCGCGAGGCTTCGCGCAGCGTGGCGCGGTCGAGCTCCTGTCTGCGGCGGTTCAGCTCCTCCAGCTCGCGCGCTATGGAGTTGGCTTCGTGCTCGTCGTCGGTCATGAGAAGCTGAACGCCGCGCAGCGCGTGACCCAGGCGCCCGACCGCGTTGAGCCTGGGCGCGAGGATGAATCCGATCCTTCCGGCGGTGAGCGGCTTGGCATCGAGCCCAGAGGCCCTGAGCAGCGCGCGCAGCCCCGGTATGGAGCTCGCGGCGAGACGCCGGAGTCCGTGGCGCGCCATGACGCGGTTCTCGCCGCGCAGCGGGGCGATGTCGGCGATGGTGGCCAGCGCCACCAGGTCCAGCATCCCGAGCACGGGCTCCCTGCTCTCGCCCAGCTCGCTCGCCAGCGCCAGCGCGATCTTGAAGGCCACTCCAACGGCTGCGAGGTCCTTGTCGGGGTACTGGCAACCGGGCTGCTTCGGGTTCAGCACGGCCACGCAGCGCGGGAGCGGCCCGCTCGGGAGATGGTGGTCGGAAACGATCACGTCGATTCCCGCGGCACCGGCCGCCGCCACGGGCTCGACAGCGTTGGTACCGCAGTCGCATGTGATCAGCACCTTCGCGCCGGCGTCGATGGCCGCGTTCACGCCCGCCATGGAGAGGTCGTAGCCGTCTTCGATCCGTCGCGGAATGAACGGCACCGCGCGCCCGCCGAACTGGCGGATGGCGCGCAGCAGAAGCGTGGTGGAGCACATCCCGTCCACGTCGTAGTCGCCGTGGACCATGATCAGCTCGCGCGAGCGGATGGCGCGCGAGAGACGGGCCACGGCCGCATCGATGCCGAGCAGGAGCGAGGGATCGTGGAGCTGGTCGAGACGTGGCCGCAGATAGCGCTTTGCCGGCTCCGCGTCGGCGTAGCCGCGCTGACAGAGAAGGCGGCAGATGGAAACCGGGAGGCGCAGCTCCGCCGCGAGGGCGGCTACGGCGAGCTCGCTCGGCTGCTCCGGGCGAACCCAGCGCGCGTTCGGTCGAGCGCGTGATGCGCCGACTGTGGCGCGCGTGGTGGAAGATGGGGCTGTCACACGGCGTAAGCTATCCGGCGCCGCCGCGACCCGGCAAGCGCGCCGCGCGTCACCCCGGCGTGTAAAGCAGTACGCCGCACCCTTCGCACACTTCGATCGTACGACCGGCAGCCATCACGTTTCTGCGCTGCATCGGGATCGCCGTGTTGCAGCGGCCGCACGCCGTACCGCGAAGCTGGTAGAGCGCGAACGATTTCTCGCGACCGCGAATCCGCTCGTACTTGCCGAGTATGGTGCGCGGCACTTTGGCCGCCGAGTCCGCGCGCCTCCCGCGTGCCGCCTCGAGCTCGCCCTCGCACTCCGAGCGCTTTCGCGCGATCTCCTCGCGTTCGGCACCCTGCCGCTCGTCCACCGATCCCAGCTCGGCTGCCGTGGCCTTCTCCGCGCGCTCGAGATCCGCGATGTGCCCGTTGAGCGCTTGGAGCTCGCTCTCCTCCTGGGCGAGCACTCGCCGCACCATCTCCACCTGCGTCATCGCCGCCTGCGCCTCGCGCTGTTTGCGCACGGCGTCGAGCACGCTGATGTTCCGCTCCTGCATCGCGCGGTGCTCCTCGATTTTTTGGGCCAGTTCGCGCCGCTGCTTCTCGGCGCTTTCGACGCTCGCGCGTGTACGCTCGATCGTGGCGCTCACCGCCGAGCGTTCGCCATCCAGCGCCTCGAGCTGACGATCGAGCTCGCGGATTCTTTCGTCGATCGCGGCCATCGTCGAGTCATCTTCCTGCAGGGTCAACAGAGCTGCCAGATCCGGATTCACGCGCCCTCCCTCTGGTGATTGTTATCCAGTGAAAAACCCCTGTAGCGGCGTATTCCGAGAGCCGAAAGCTCCCGGTGCTTCTGCTTCATCTCCGCGATGATGGCATTCTTCTCGGCGTCGGATGCTATGCTCAACTGACGTCCGAGCTCCGCGAGCTCGCGTTGCAGCGGGGCGCCGCGTATCTGGTTCATGCTTCCCGCGAGAGCCCTGGCCACGTCGAAGCCTTCACCCAACGGCTCCGCGGCCAGCTCCTGCAGTACATCGCGATCTTCCTCCGGCAGCTCCGCGGCGAGCTCTTCGAGCGAGGCCTCCAACGGTGCGGCGAGCATCGCCCGGTAGATGGCGCGCAGCGCGGGGTCGTTCAGATCATCGGGCCCCACCTGCTCGCCGGCCGTCTCCAGATTGACGCGGTGCTGCAGCAGGATCTTCACGAGATCGCGCTCGTACCTGAACAGGCGGCTGGAAGTGCGCCCGCGCCGCCCTCGCACGTTGCGCGCGATCGCGCCGGCGAAGGTGTCGGGCGGCGGCAGCGGTGCCCGCGCGTCCTCCCGCGAGCGGCGCGTGCCGCGGCGGTCGTCGCCGGCCGACTCGGCCACTTCGCGCTGCAACACTTCGCGGCTGACGCCGGCCGCCTCGCTGGCGCGTACGATGTACATGTCCCGCGTGATCGGGTCCGACGCCGCGCGCACGGTGGGGAGGAGGCGGTCGAGCGCCCGGCGCTTGCCGCGCAGGTCCGCAAACCAGCCCGCGCGCTCGAGGAGCTGCACCTTCCGCTCGAAGACATCGATGGCCTGTGAAAGCTGCGCCGAGAGACCGGACGCTCCGTGCTTGTCCACGAAGCTGTCGGGGTCATCTCCCTCGGGGAGCGTCACCACCTGCACGCTCGCGCCGTGGCGCAGCAGCTCGTCGCCGGCCCGGAACGTGGCCTTCAGTCCGGCCTGGTCGCTGTCGTAGAGCAGATACACGTTCTTCGTGTAGCGCCGGATCAGAGCCGCCTGCTGCTCGGTGAGGGCGGTGCCCAGCGGCGCCACCACCCAGTCGAAGCCGGCGGTGACGAGTCGGACCACGTCGAAATACCCCTCCACGACCATCGCCCGTTCATCGCGGCGGATGACGTGCCGTGCCATGTGCATGCCGTAGAGGAGGCGCGCCTTGCTGAATGCCGGCGACTCCGAGGAGTTCAGATACTTGGGCTCGCCCGGCCCGAGGAGCCTGCCGCCGAAGCCCGCGGTGTTGCCGGCTATGTCGAGTATCGGAAAGATCAGGCGGTTTCTGAATCGGGCGCGCAGCTCGCCGCTCTCTTCGCGCCGTGTCAGCAGACCCGCCTCGAGCAGCCGTTCGTCCTCGATGCCGAGCGCGTTGAAATGCCGGCGCATCGCGTTCGCGTCGCGCGGCGCGAAGCCGAGGCCGAAGCGGTCGGCTACCTCGCGGGCCACGCCGCGCAGCGAGAGGTAGTCGCGCGCGGCCCTGCCCTGCTCGTCGTCCCAGAGGAGCGTACGAAAGTAGTCGGCCGCGGCGGCGTTGATGTCCCACACGGGCTGGCGCGGGTCGGTGCCCTCGCGGCGACGCTGAACCTCCTCCACCACGATGCCCACTTTCTCGGCGACATGCCGCACGGCGGTGGGCCAGTCCATGCCGAGCCGCTTCTGCAGGAAGGTGAAGACGTCGCCTCCCTCGTGACACACGAAGCAGTAGTAGATCCCCTTCCTGGGCGAGACCGAGAAGTTGCGATGGGTGCCCTGATGGAAGGGACACGGGCCGCGGTAGTCGGCTCCGGTGCGCCTGAGGTTCACGTGCTCGCCTATGATGCGCACGATGTCGGCGGCTTCGCGTACCCGCTCCACCGTCTCGTCGGTGATCATGTCAGCGCAGCTCGGCCACGGTTACCCCCGCTCCACCTTCGTTCCACGCACCGAGCCGGAACTCCCGCACGCGCGAATCGCCGCGCAGCAGCTCGGCCACGCGCTCGCGCAGCGCGCCGGTGCCCTTCCCGTGAATGATACGCACGGAGCGCAGGTCACCGCGCACGGCGCCGTCGATGGCGTGCAGCAGCTCCATTTCCATTTCATCCACGCGCAGGCCGCGCAGGTCGATCTCTCCGCGTGCCTCCTCCTCCGGAAGTGCGCCTCGTACCGCGACCGGCTCCGCCGGCGCCGGGGAAGAACGGCGCACGCGGCTCAATGTCGACACGGGAACCGTGAGCTTCATCGCCCCTACCGATACCAGAGCGTCCTTGCCCCGCAGCTCCAGAACGCGCCCGGGGCGGCCGCCCAGCGTCGAGAGCTCCACGCTGTCATCCACCGCGATTTCGGCGCGCTCCGACACGCCATGTCGCATGCGTTTCGCGGCCCGCTCTTCGATTCGGGAGCGCTCGCTCTCGTCCGAGAGGCGCTCCAGCTCCGACGCCTGCTGCGCGGCACGCTCCTCCACGCGGCGCCGTGCCTCGCGCGCGCCCGCCTCCACGTCGGCGCTCTCGCGCACCTCGCGTATCGCGCGCTCCACCTCGGAGCGCGCCTCCATGAGGTAGCGACGCGCCTCCTGGCGCGCGCGCGACTCCGCCGAGCGCTCTGCGATCCGGAGCGCTCGCTCGCGCTCGGCGAGAGCGAGCGAGCGGTTCTCGGCGCTCGCGGCCAGAGTCTCCGAACGCTCCTCGCGCTCTCGCAGCTCCACCTCCCGCCGCTGGAGCTGCGAGAGCAGCTCGGCGACATCGCGCTCGCCACTGCTGAACCGATCGGCCGCGCGCGCGAGCACGTTCTCCGGAAGTCGCAGTCGCCTGGCGATCGCCAGCCCGTACGAGCGCCCGGGTATCCCCTTGATGAGCCGGTAAGTGGGCGCCAGCGCCTCCTCGTCGAACTGCAGCGAGGCGTTCACGAATCCGGGGAGCTCGGTGGCGAGGAGCTTGAGCGCGCCGAGATGCGTGGTGGCCACGGTGAACGCGCGTCGGCGCGTCAGCTCCTCGAGGATCGCGCTCGCGAGCGCCGCACCTTCTGCCGGATCGGTGCCGGACCCCAGCTCGTCGATGAGCACCAGCGATTCGGCCGTCGCGCCGTGCAGGATATCGGCGAGGTTGCGGACGTGCGCGCTGAAAGTGGAGAGGCTCGCCTCTATCGACTGCTCGTCGCCGATGTCCGCGAAGAAGCCATCGTACACGGGTATCGTGCTTCCGGCATCCACCGGCGCCGGGGTCCCGCATTGCGCCAGCGCCGATACCAGTCCGATGGCCTTGAGCAGCACCGTCTTCCCGCCGGTGTTGGGCCCGGACAGGAGCAGCGTGCGCTCGCGCGGCTGCATGCTCAGCGCGAACGGGATGACGTCGCCGCCGCGAGCCACGAGCAGCGGATGGCGTCCTCCACGGATGTCGAACCCCGAACCGGCGGCGGCGAGGAGCGTGGGCGCACAGTGAAAATCATGCGCGAACGCGGCGCGCGCGTAGAGCGAGTCGAGCGTGGTGAGAACTTCGAGCGCGTCGAGCATCGCCTCGCGCAGTGGGCGCAGCGACTCGCTGAGCTCGGAGAGGATCCGCTCCACCTCCTGCCGCTCGTCCGCCTCGAGCTCGCGGATCCTGTTCCCGGCCTCTATCGCGGCGGGCGGTTCCACGAAGAGAGTCCCGCGCGTGGCCGACTGGTCCTGCACGATTCCGCCCACCGCGCCGCGGGCCTCGCGCCTGATCGGAATCACGTAGCGCCCGTTGCGCACGGTGACGGACATGTCTGCCACGCGCTGGTGTGGCTCGAGGCGGGCCATGATTCGCTCCAGGAGCCGGACCAGGTCGCCCTCTGCGCCGCGCAGCTCGCGGCGCAGCCGGCGGAGCGCGGGCGATGCGGCGTCGCGCACCGAGCCGTCCTGATCGATGGCTTCCTCGATGGCGCTCTCCATCCGGCGGGCCTCCACCAGGCGCCCGGCGAACGGACGAAGCGGAGCGGTTCCGTCGGCGTCGCCCGTCTCGCGCTCGAGTACGTGGCGCGTGAGTCGCGAGGATCGCAGGAGCAACGCGCCCTCCAGCAGCTCGGGGGCCGTCCATGACGCTCCGGCCAGGCGCAGGCGCGCCAGCGCCGCGTGGAGATCCGGAATGGCCTCCGGCCGCCAGTGCGCATCGCCGAAGGCGAGGTTGCGCGCGGCCTCCACGCGCTCGTGCTCCTCGCGGAGCCACGCCATGTCGCTGCTCGGCGCGAGGGCGCGTACGCGCTCGGCGCCGGGGGAGGAAGACGCGCGGCTTGCGACCAGCTCCAGTACGGCCGGCAGCTCGAGCACGGCGAGCGCATGGGAATTCAGGCGCTCGCCCGGCTCAGGCACTCTGTTTCTCGAGCTCCTCGCGGGCAATACGGTTGATCGTGGCGCCCTCGGCGCGACCCTTGAAGCGCGACATCAGCACTCCCATCATGGCGCCTATGCTGGTGGCGCCGCCGGCGACCGCGGCGCGCGCCGCCTCGCGTATCTCGTCGTCGCCGACGTTCGCGGGGAGATAGGCGGAGAGGCGGTCGATCTCCGCACTCTCGTTATCGGCCAGCTCCGTGCGCCCGGCCTTCCGGTACGCATCCACGGACTCGCGCCGGCGCTTCACGGCGCGCCGCAGAACTTCGCGCACCTCGTCGTCCGTGAGCTCGTGGCCGAGCTCGATGCGGCGGTTCTTGATGTCGGCGAGGATCGTTCCCAGCAGCAGCGTGCCCGCCTTTTCACGAGCCTTGCGCGCCACGACGAGATCCGCCTGCAGTCGCTCCTGCAGCTCGGCCATCCGGTCAGCTCACCCGCGGGCGCCGCTGTTTGCGCCGCGCGGCGTTCTCCTTTCTTTTCCGGCGCTCGCTCGGCTTTTCGTAGTGCCGGTGCTTGCGCAGATCGGAAAGGATGCCCGCCTTCTCGCACTTCTTCTTGAAGCGCCTGAGGGCACGCTCGAAGTTTTCATCGTCGTGGATGATGACTTCCGACACCTTGTCGTGCTCTCCC
>CAZTTY010000082.1:0-11852 GCA_964616815.1 uncultured Gemmatimonadaceae bacterium
GTCGCGGGGGCCGGCCCCCTCTACATTTCTGTCAGCCCCGGCCCCGTCGCTTACGCCTTGAGCGCGTCGATGTTAACCACTTCGTCGGCGATCTGCGTGAGGCGGTGGTCGGTGCTCCCCTCCTCGTTGAGGGTCTGCTGGAGGAGCTCCTGCTGGTCGCCCAGACCCAGAACGTTGGCGTACGTCCTCACGCACCCGTAGGCGGCCATCTCGTAGTGCTCCACGCGTTGCGCGGCGGCGATCAGCGCGGCGTCGAGGACGTCGGAGTCTTCGTGCTCCTTCATCACCTCCTTCCCCTCCTCGATGATCCCTTCCATCCCCTTGCACTTCTTTTCCTCCGGCCGCGTGCCGAGCATCGAGAAGATCTGCTCGAGGCGCTGCACGTGCTGTCGCGTCTGCTCCTCGTGGTGGCGGAACGCCTCCACGAGGCTGGAGTGACTGGCCTTCTCGGCCATTTTCGGCAGGGCTTTCAGGATCATGTGCTCGGCGCTCATCAGGTCGCGGAGCTCCTCGACGTAGAGCTGCTGGAGCGATTCGTGGGTTGCCATGCGTCCTCCTATGGCGGTGAGTACTACGGTCATCGCCGGCGCGCGAGTCGCGCAGCGAGGACGGCTTCACCAGGGCAGGTCGCGTACCACGGCGGGCGATTGGAGCCGTTCTCTCACCGGGTCGGGTCCCCCGTGCTGGATGGCGCGGCGTCGAGGCTCCCGCCGCGCCATCCGGCATGAGACCCGAACCTGTCCCGCGTTGTTTCGGCTGCCGCCGCGCGATAGTTTTCGGGCCATGGCACAGACCAACAACGACCCTTCGCGCACTCCCGTGATAGTGAGTGCGGTGCGCACGCCGATCGGCCGATTTCTCGGCGCGCTCGCTCCGCTGGATGCACCGGAGCTGGGCGCCATCGCCATCCGTGCGGCCATCGATCGTTCCGGCGTTCCCGCCGAGCAGATCGATGAGGTGATAATGGGTAACGTCATCCAGGGCGGCGTGGGGCAGGCGCCCGCGCGCCAGTCGGCGATCCGGGCCGGGATCCCGGGGGCCGTGCCCGCGGTGACGATCAACAAGGTTTGCGGATCGGGGCTCAAGGCGGTGATGCTCGCCGCGCAGTCCATACGCGCCGGTGACCAACGGGTGGTAGTAGCAGGCGGACAGGAGTCGATGTCCAACGCGCCCTACTACGTGTATGGGATGCGGACGGGCGTGAAGTTCGGCGATCAGAAGCTGGTGGACGGGCTGATCAAGGACGGGCTCTGGTGTTCCTTCTGCGACGTCCACATGGGCGGGCACGCCGAGTACACGGCGAAGAAGGCGCAGATCACGCGCGCGATGCAGGACGAGTTCGCCCTCGACTCGCACCGCAAGGCGGTGGCGGCGATAGATGAGGGGCGCTTCGCGGACGAGATCGTTCCGGTGGAAGTGCCGGGTAGGAAGGGCGCGACCGTGGTCTCCGTGGACGAGAGCCCGCGCCGGGACACGTCGCTCGAGCAGTTGGCGAAGCTGCGTCCCGCCTTTCCGAAGGATGCGCCGCCCGACATCGCGCCGGCCGATCTCACCGTGACGGCGGGGAACGCGCCCGGCCTCAACGACGGCGCATCGGCGCTCCTGGTGGTCTCGGAGGAGTACGCCCGCGCCAACGGACTCGACATACTGGCGCGCATCACCGGCTACGCCGGCGGCGGCGGCGAGCCGCGCGATCTGTTCTTCGCCCCGATCGTGGCCGTGCGCAATCTCATGGAGAAGACCGGCGCGAAGATCGGCGACTACGATCTCATCGAGGCGAACGAGGCGTTCGCGTCGCAGGCGCTGGCCGACGGCGCGGAACTCGGCTGGGACTGGGACCGCGTGAACGTGAACGGCGGAGCCATAGCGCTCGGACATCCGATAGGCGCGAGCGGCGCACGCATCCTGACTACACTGCTGTACGCGATGAAGAACCGTGGTGCCTCCACCGGACTCGCTACGCTCTGTCTTGGTGGTGGAAATGCAGTTGCCCTCAGCGTGGAGCGCGTGAATTGATCGAAGAAACCGCCCTTTCCCTCGTACGGGACCGCCGCCGTACCGTAATCGGAGTCGTGGGCTTTGCGGTGGCGATGGCCGCCGCGTCGCAGATAGCGATACCGCTTCCCGGCACCGCGGTGCCGATGACACTCTCGCCGCTGGCGGCGATCCTCGCCGGCCTCTGGCTGGGTCCGCGCGCCGGTGCGGCGAGCATGGCGCTCTACCTCGCCGCGGGTGCGGCCGGTCTGCCTGTGTTCACACCGATGGGCGCGCCGGGCCTGCTGCGTCTCCTCGGCCCCACGGGCGGCTACCTGCTGGCCTTTCCGATCGCCGCCTTCGCCGCCGGTACCGTGGCGCACAGGTATCCCGCATTCGCGGGGCGCGTCCTCGCCGCGGCGGCCGGGCTGGCGTTGATACACGTGGGTGGGATCGCGCAGCTCACGATACTCACCGGCAGCATTTCCAGTGCGGTGCTTCTGGGCTCGATTCCGTTTCTCGCGATGGACCTCGTGAAGGCCCTCGTTGCGGGGGCACTCTCGCGAGGAAGAACGGACGGTGCGCGCGCTTGACGGCGCGCGCTTTCTTTTTCGATCGCGACGGGCGCCTTCGGACGCCATGGAAGTGGGTCGGCTTCATAGCCGTACTCGGCGTAGTAACCGTAGCCCTGTCCGTCGTCGCCGTTCTTCTGGTGCGGCCGGCCAACTACTGGCAGCAGCAGACGGCGGCGTTCTGGTCGTTCCTGGTGGCGGGCATAGTCGCGCACCAGGTGATGCTGCGCCGGGTCGATGGACGGCCGTGGTCGTTCGTGGGGCTCGGAGTGCGGCAGGCATCGGTGGGGCGGCTGGCGGTGGGACTGGTGCTGGGATCCGCGTGCATACTGCTGCCCTCGGGGGTGCTGCTGCTGGCGCGCTGGCTCCAGGCGGAGCCGGTGAGCGCGTCCACCACCACAGTGGGTGCGTGGCTGCTCTACGCGGCGACGCTGGCGCTCTTCTTCCTGCCGCAGTCACTCGCCGAAGAGCTGCTGGCTCGCGGTTACCTTTTCGCTACGGCGCGTGAGGCGATCGGGTGGAAGGGAGCGCTCCTGCTCACGAGCCTGATCTTCGGCCTGCTGCACCTGGGGAACCCGGGTGCGAACGTGCAGTCGACGGCGCTGGTGACGCTGGCCGGGGTCTTCCTGGGCGGGATACTGCTCCTGACGGACAGCCTCTACGCAGCGTGGATGGCGCACTTCGCGTGGAACTGGTCGATGGCCGCGGTGCTGCACACTTCGGTGAGCGGCCTGCCTACCATGGCACCGGGGTATCGCGTGGTGGACAGCGGCCCGGACTGGGCCACAGGGGGAAGCTGGGGTCCCGAGGGTGGGGCGGGTGCCGCCCTCGGAATGTTGGTCGGCCTCTGGGCACTGCTCGCATGGCGCAGGCGCGGAAGGGCGATCCTGGACGAAACGACGAGAGTGGAGTCATGGCGGATAGACGCATAGCGGTAGTGGGAGCCGGGCAGATGGGGAGTGGGATCGCGCACGTGTTCGCGGTGTCGGGTTACCCGGTCACGATGATCGACGTGTCCGCGGAATCGCTGGAGCGCGGTCTGGCCACGATCGAGAAGAACATGACGCGCCAGGTGCGAAAGGGCACGCTGGAGCTCGCGGCGCGCGAGGCCGCCCTGCAGCGCATCGCGACTTCCGGCGCACTCGATCTCGTGCGCGATGCCGACCTGGTAGTCGAGGCGGCCACCGAGCGCGCGGATCTCAAGTTCGGCATCTTCGCCGACCTCGACCGGCTCGCCCCGCCCGAGGCGATCCTGGCCTCCAACACGAGCTCCATCTCGATAACCGAGATCGCCGCGCGCACCACGCGTCCCGAGCAGGTGATCGGGATGCACTTCATGAATCCCGTGCCCGTGATGCAGCTCGTGGAGGTGATCCGCGGGCTCGCCACTTCGGACGCCACCACACACGCGGTGCTGGACCTCGCGCGCAGGGTGGGGAAGACTCCCGTGGAGGTGAACGACTATCCGGGCTTCGTCTCCAACCGCGTCCTCATGCCGATGATCAACGAGGCCGTGTACTGCCTCATGGAGGGAGTCGGCACCGTGGAGGCGATCGACCAGGTGATGAAGCTCGGCATGAATCATCCCATGGGCCCGCTCGCCCTCGCGGACCTCATCGGCCTCGACACCTGTGCCTCGATTCTCCAGGTTCTTCACACCGGCCTGGGCGATCCGAAGTACCGCCCCTGTCCGCTCCTCAGAAAGTACGTGGCCGCGGGATGGCTGGGGAGGAAGGCGGGAAGAGGGTTTTACGAGTACTCCGGCGATGGTGTGGGCGGAACACAGGAAACGGGGAACAGGAAACAGGAAGCAGGAACTACTTCGGGGTAGAGGACTTCGTTTCCGGACGTCCGTGTCTGTTTCCTGTTTCCTGTTTCCTGTTCCCTCTCCCCTAAAAGTTATGTCCTGGGCCCTCATTCCCCTCACCGAAGAACAGATCGAGATACAACGGCTCGCGCGCGAGTTCGCCGAGGCTGAGATCGCGCCGCACTCCGAGGCGTGGGACCGCGACGCGCATTTCGAGCCGGAAGTGATACGAAGGCTGGGGGAGCTCGGCTTTCTCGGGATGCTGATCCCGGAAGAGAACGGTGGGCTCGCGCTCGACACGCGCACGTATCTCGTGGCGCTCGAGGAGATCGCGCGTGTGGATGCGTCGGTGTCGGTGGCGATGAGCGTGCACAACTCGATGCCCACGCAGATGCTGCTGCGCTGGGGATCCGACGAGCAGAAGGAACGATACCTGAAGCCGATGGCGCAGGGCGAGCTTCTGGGCGCGTTCGCGCTTTCGGAACCGGAAGCGGGCTCCGACGCCGCGTCGCTCGCCACGCAGGCGGTGCGGGATGGCGACTGCTGGGTGTTGAACGGTACCAAGGCGTGGGTCTCGAGCGGGAGCCACGCCGGCGTGATCATCGCGATGGTACGCACCGACAAACCCGACGACCGGCGCGGCGCGCGCGGGATCAGCGCGTTCATCATCACGCCCGACATGCCCGGCTTCAAGGTCGGGAAGAAGGAAGACAAGATGGGGCTGCGCGCGTCGCCCACCGTGCAGCTCGTGTTCGATGGTCTGCGGGTGCCCGCCGAAAATCTTCTGGGCGTCGAGGGGATGGGTTTCGTGTACGCCATGCAGTCGCTCGACAACGGGCGGCTCGGAATCTCGGCGCAGGCGGTGGGGATCGCGCGCGCGGCGCTGGAGCAGTCCACCGCGTACGCCGCGGAGCGTCGGCAGTTCGGAAAGCCGCTCAAGGAGTTCGAGGCCATCCAGTTCAAGCTCGCCGACATGGCCACTCGCATCACCGCCGCGCGGGCGCTGCTCTATTCCGCCGCCGCGGCGAAGGATCGCGGCGAGCCGATCACGCAGTTCAGCAGCATGAGCAAGCTCCTGGCGAGCGAGACGGCCATGTGGGTGACCACACAGGCCATCCAGATCTTCGGCGGCTACGGATACGTGAAGGACTACCCGGTGGAGCGCTACTTCCGCGACGCCAAGGCCACGGAGATCTACGAGGGAACGTCAGAGATCCAGCGCATCATCATCGCGCGAGAGCTGTACGCCAGTTAACGCGGCCGCCTCTCGCGAAGCGGCCTGCCCGACTCAGTCCATATTCGAGACCATGACCATAACCGAGATCGCCACACCGACCGCCCAGCAGGGCATCTTCGACCGGATCGCCGAGATGGGGCACGAACAGCTCGTGCTCTGCAGCGATCCGTCGGCGGGATACCGCGGCATCATCGCCATCCACAGCACCACGCTCGGCCCCGCGCTCGGCGGGACGCGCTTCTGGAGCTACGCCTCCGACGAAGAGGCCATCATCGATGCGCTGCGACTGGCGCGCGGGATGACCTACAAGAACGCGGTGGCCGGCCTCAATCTGGGCGGCGGCAAGTCGGTGATCATCGGCGACAATCGCACGCAGGCGCGCGAGATGCTCTTCCGCGCGCACGGCCGCTTCGTGGAAGGGCTGGGCGGCCGCTACGTGACCGCCGAGGACGTGGGTACGAGCACCAGCGACATGGAGTTCGTGCACATGGAGACCGACTACGTTACCGGCCTCGCCGGCAAGTCGGGCGATCCCTCGCCCGTGACGGCGCACGGCGTGTTCAGGGCCGTCCAGGCGGCCGCCCGCTTCCACTGGGGCTCCGACTCGCTTTCGGGGAAGACGGTGGCGGTGCAGGGCGCCGGACACGTGGGCTACTACCTCGCCAGGGAATTGCACGAGGCGGGCGCGAAGCTCATCGTGACCGACATCGATGCCGAGCGCGTGAAGCGCGTGGTGAACGACTTCGGCGCGCGTGCCGTGAAAACCGACGAGATATACGGCGTGGAGGCGGACATCTTCTCGCCGTGCGCGCTCGGCGGCATCATCAACGATGACACGATCCCGAAGCTCCAGGTCGAGATCGTGGCCGGCGCCGCGAACAACCAGCTTCTGGAGGAGCGCCACGGCGACGTGCTCCAGGAGCGGGGCATCCTCTACACCCCCGACTACGTGGCGAACGCCGGCGGCGTGATCAACGTCTACGGCGAGGTGGCCGGCTGGGATGCGGCTCGCGCGCTGCGCAAAGCCGACGACATCTACGACACCACGCTCGGCGTCTTCGAGATATCCCGCAGCGAGAAGATCCCCACGTACCAGGCTGCGGACCGCCTCGCCGAGCGCCGCCTCGAGGCTGTCGCTTCGCTGGTCGACACATGGCCGCAGTGGCCGAACAAGGCATAGCACTCACCGGAGAACGGGATGCGCTGGACTGAATGGGACTGCCGCCCCCCCGGGGCGGCATTGCGCGAGGCCGATCCCGAGATCGCCCGCGTGATCGAGGACGAAGTACGGCGGCAGGAAGACGGGATCGAGCTCATCGCGAGCGAGAATTTCGTTTCACCCGCCGTGATGGAGGCGATGGGCTCGCCGCTCACCAACAAGTACGCGGAGGGCTATCCCGGCAAGCGGTACTACGGCGGTTGCGAGGTGGTGGACGTGGCCGAGCAGCTCGCCATCGACCGCGCGAGGAAGCTCTTCGGCGCCGAACACGCCAACGTGCAGCCGCACTCGGGCGCGCAGGCGAACATGGCGGTGTATTTCGCGTTCGTGAAGCCGGGCGACAAGGTGCTCGGGATGAATCTCTCGCACGGGGGACATCTCACGCACGGATCGCCGGTGAATTTCTCGGGCATACTCTACGACGTAGCCTCGTACGGCGTGCGAGAGGACACCGGCCTGATCGACATGGACCAGGTCCGCGAAACCGCCCGCGCGCACCGGCCGAAGCTGATCGTGGGAGGGTTCAGCGCTTACTCGCGCCCCATCGACTTCGCGGCCTTCGGCGATATCGCCCGTGAGGTCGGTGCCAGGTTCATGGTGGACATGGCGCACGTCGCGGGTCTGGTGGCGGCCGGGTTGTACCCCACGCCGGTTCCGCATGCCGATGCGGTGACCACCACCACCCACAAGACGCTGCGCGGTCCGCGCGGGGGGCTGATCCTCTGCAAGGCGGAGCACGCGAAAGCGATCGACAAGCAGGTCTTCCCGGGGATCCAGGGTGGCCCGCTGATGCACGTGATCGCGGCCAAGGCGGTGTCGCTCAGGGAGGCGATGGAGCCCTCTTTCGTGGAGTACGCCAAGCAGGTGGTGGCCAACGCACGCGCGCTCGCCGAGGCGCTGATGGAGCGCGGCTACTCGATAGTCTCCGGCGGCACCGACAATCATCTGATGCTCGTGGACCTGCGCAGCAACGGGATCACCGGCAAGGCCGCCGAGGAGGCGCTCGTCGCGGCGCACATCACGGTGAACAAGAACACTGTGCCCGGCGAGACCAGGTCGCCGTTCGTGACGAGCGGGATGCGCATAGGCACCTCGGCGGTGACCACGCGCGGGATGAAGGAAGGGGAGATGCGCACGATCGCGGCGCTCATGGATCGCGTGCTTCGCGCTCCGGACGACGAAGCCGTACGCGAAGAAGTGGGCGCCGAGGTCAAGCAGATCGCCGCCGCCTTCCCGCTCTACCCGGCGAGTGCCGAGTCCGCCGCCCGGTTGTGATTTTTCCTTCCGGACCTCATCTTTGCGCCAAGTCCACCGGCCGCTTCGGCGGCCGGTTGCATCGTGGCTCTGTACCGGGGATGGACCGTTGCCGCAGTTGTGTTTTCGAGACGGAATAATGGATCGAATCCGGGCTCGCGACCCGCGTTTCGAGGAGGGGGCCTACCTGTTCGTACTCGCTGCACTCGAGTACTGCCAGGCGAACCTCCCCGAACGGCGCCACATAGCCGGCCGCGAGCTGGCCGTGGCGTGCCGCGATCTGGCGCTGCAGCGCTACGGGGTCACGGCTCGTCTGGTCCTGGAGCACTGGGGCGTCCGTTCCACCGAGGACATTGGCGACATAGTGTTCACGCTCGTCGAGCTGGGTCTGCTGATCAGCCAGCCCACGGATACGCGCGCCGAGTTCGCGGACGTTTTCCACTTCGATCAGGCATTCGAGCTGGAATATCCCTGGAGCGTGGTCGAGATAGGGTAGGCCGAATCGGGCGGTGGCGTCCGGTACGGAACGTGCGCGCTGGTACGCGGAGTTCGGGAGGAGGTGAGGATTGATGGACGTGCAGGAACTGCCGGCATGCCGCAAGTGCGGGAAGGGCAACATGCTCCCATTGAGCGACTACGGTCGCGACGGAGCGCCGATCACATTCAAGGCCTGGGTCTGCAACAACCCCGATTGCGGCTTCAACATCCGCATCGACAATGGCGAGATAAGCTTCGGTAGAGCGCTCGGCCAATCACACAAATGACCCCGCGCGCGGGCGCGGAGGAGTGGCGGCCGCGAGCGTCTCGGCGCCGACTCGGGCCGGGAGCGTGCGGCCGGGTTGGCGCGGCGGGTCTTCAGTGGACCAGGAAGACTACGAACGTTGAACGGAGGCCCGGTTATGGCCTCCGTTTTTGGTATCGAGAAGTGCGGATGCGAGGGCATGCCATGCCAGGCCGGACTCGCAGCGGCACAGCTCGCTACAGATGTTGCGCAGCGGCGGAGTCGCACGTGTGAGCAGGGAGGCAAGCGCTCGACGCTGGCTGGCCGATCCATCCATCCGAAGAAGTTCCGATTGTCTCCTCGACCCGCGGTGCCGGCTCCAGGTACCAGGGGGGCCCCGCGCCATGTACCAGACCTGTCTCTGTTGCCATCGGTCGCTCGGGTCCAACGACGTGATCGCGCAGTTCCCGGTCGGGTGGCGTGTGGCCTTCGACGTACAGCGCGGGCGGCTGTGGGCGATCTGTAAGAAATGCGGTGCCTGGAATCTTGCTCCTATCGAAGAGCGCTGGGAAGCGATCGAAGAGTGCGAAGCTGTCTTCGCCTCCAGTCGGTTGCGCGTGCGCTCAGCGAATATCGGCCTGGCCCAGGCAACGCGCGCCATGGAGCTCGTGCGAATTGGTTCGGCCGACTATCCGGAGTTTGCGGGTTGGCGTTACGGGCCGCGGCTACGACGCCGTCGCCGGTTGGCGCTGTTGATGGCGGGGGCCACGATATTCGCCGGCGGCATCGCATTTATCTCTGCCGGTGCCATGCTGCTGGCGTTGGCGACGGCTGTCGGAGCCGTGGCGTTCGCCCCTGTATTCTTCGCCTGGGATTGGCTCGAGTCGTACCTCGACGACCGCGTGGTCGCGCGCGTCTATCCTCCGGATGGACATGCCCGGCAACTGCTGGAGCAGCACATCGGCGCTCTCGAGCTGGTACCCTCCCGGGGCGATGAACCGTGGGGGGTGGCGATCCCGCACCGAAGTGGGTCGTTTCAGGTGCGGGGAGTGGCCGCCAGGCAGCTCATGAGTCAGCTCCTGGCCCGCCTCGATCGGCGAGTGGGCACCCGGCGTCAGGTGGCGGAGTCCGTTGCTCTGATCGCCGCGGCGGGAGGTCCGGAACAGTTCATCGTCTGGGCGACTGGCGTGCGGGAGGAGCGGCGACGAAGCGGGGAAATATTCGGGCGTGCCGACCTGGGGGCCTTCGGACTTACAGACACGGAACGGCTCGCTCTGGAAATGGCGGTGAACGAGGATGCGGAGCGCGTCACCGTCGAAAGGGATCTCCAGGCACTTGCCCGGGCGTGGCGGGACGCCGAGGAGATCGCCGGCATTGCGGACGATCTCCTGCCTGGGGGAATCAGACGCGCATTGGTACGCCTTCGCTCCGCCGCTCAGCGCGCCGATATTGAGGAGATTCGAGAGCGAGGCGGGGATGGCGGGGATGGCGGGTAGAGCACCGTCCCGCATCGCACATGCGGCGATTTCCATTCGGGGCCAGGCCGACACGTTGGATGGCAGAGGGGGGGCGCGGCGGATATGGCGCATTTCGTAGACGGAACGGCGTGGTCGCCCGGAGTCCGTGTCGCATCGGGTTCCGAGGCCTCGGGGCTCGACGCGCGCGCGATCGCCGCGGGCATCCCATCGCGCGCGCTGATGCAGCGCGCCGGCGCCGCCGCGGCGGGGGAGATCGCGAAGCTGCTGGGTCGGGAGTCTCCAGGCGCGGGGGCCGGTGCCGTCGTGGTATACGCCGGCTCCGGCAACAACGGCGGTGACGGGTGGGTGGTGGCGCGAGCGCTGGCTGCGGCCGGTATCGGCGTACAGGTAGTAGCGATCGGCGAGCCACGCACGGACGATGCGCGCGCCGAGCGCGCGCTCGCGGAGGCCGACCCGTTGGTTCGCGTGAGCCGCTTCGCGGAAGAGGAGCACGGCGATGTCGATGTCGCGCCCGTGCCCGCGCTGATCGTAGATGCTCTCCTCGGAACCGGTACCAGGGGCGAGCCGCGCGAGCCGGTCAGGAGCGCCATCGCGCGGATCGCCCGGGCGCGCGAAGCGGGGGCCGTAGTGGCGGCGCTCGACGTCCCGAGCGGGGTGGACGCCGATACCGGCGCGCACGCGGGCGCGGTGCTGGCCGACCTGACGCTCACCTTCGGCTCCATCAAGCGGGGACTCCTGGTCGCGCGGGGATGCACCGGGCGGATAGTCGTGCTGGACATCGGCCTGGCACGCGACGGTGCGCACGATGCCGCTGGCGCTCCCGAGGAGGGTGACGGAGCTCGGCTCCCACTGCTGGTGGACGGGAGCTGGCTTCGCTCGGTTGTGCCTCCCTTTGCCGCCGACGCGCACAAGGGTACTCGCGGGAAGCTCGTCATCGTGGGTGGCCAGCTCGGAATGGCCGGCGCACCGGTGCTCGCCGCGCGCGCCGCGATGCGCAGCGGCGTGGGGATGGTGCGCCTGGTGGTTTCACCCGACTCGCTGCCAGCGGTGCAGGGGAGCGAGCCGCACGCCCTGGCGAGCGCGTGGCCCGAGCCGACCGCGCCGGCGTGGGAAGCGCTCGTCGGCGGCTGGGCGGACGTGGTGCTGGTGGGGCCGGGGCTGGGCGCATCGGGCGAAACGCGGCGGATGGTCGAGTCGCTGCTCGCTGCCTGGCGCGGCCCGGTGGTGCTGGACGCCGATGCGCTCAATGTCTTCGCCGGCGAGGCGGGGACGCTCGGAAAGTCGCTCGGCGCGCGGCCCGCACTCCTGACGCCGCACGTGCTCGAGTTCGCGAGGCTCGCCGGCCTTGATTTGCAGGCTGTGCTCGACCGCCGCTTCGACGTGGGCGCCGAGCTCGCGAGCGCCACCGGCGCCGCCGTGTTGCTCAAGGGCGTGCCCACCGTGGTGAGTGCGCCGGATGGCCGCCGGCTCGTGAACGCGGCCGGCACGCCCGCTCTCGCCGCGGCGGGGAGCGGCGACCTGCTCGGCGGGATTGCCGCGACGCTGCTGGCGCAGACGGTCGATCCAGCCACCGCCGGCGCCGCGGCCGCG
>CAZTTY010000082.1:11952-19475 GCA_964616815.1 uncultured Gemmatimonadaceae bacterium
GCCGCGGCCGCGGCGCCCGCGGGCGCGGCGCGCACCACGCGCCTCGCGCGGTCGGCAGCTCGCGCGGCGTCACGCTGGCCGATGTCGAGGAGAGCATCGCACGTGTCTGGGCCGATCGCGCACCGCTCCCCGTGTATCCCATGCTGGCCGAGCTACCGGCCGTCGGAGAGCCGTGAGGGATGGACTGCCTGTACATCGATCGTCGATGTATGAAACCCGGCCAGCGCGCGCGTGCACATGGAGCTCCGATGCCTCGCCGGCGCGCCGCCGCCGGTTCCTCCGCCGCGCGAGGCAGGGTGCCGCCATCGCGTTCGCCGCGCTGGTCACTGCCTGCGCCGCGGCGCCGGGCGGCGCGGGAGCCTCGCCGGCGCCGCTGGGCGGGGCGAGCGAAGACCGCGTAGTCCTCACCGAGTTCGACGTCATCACCGGCGTGGCGGCGTCGCGACGCACGGTGTTCGTCGCCGGCAGGCGCGGGATCGCGGCGTACGACCGCGACTTCGAGCGCTGGCTTCCACCCATGGCGCTCGGGCCGGACATCGGGCCGGACCTCGGCTTTCTCCAGGGCGCCGTGATGGCGGCCGATCCCGTGGAGGATGGTGTGTGGCTGGCGTCGGGCGGAGCGGTTTTCTACTATCGTGCCTCCACCCGCGACATCGCGCGCGGCAGTGTGCCCGGCGTGGTGTACGACATCTATTTCGACGAACGCGACGCCGGTGCGGGAGCCTGGCTGCGGACGTCGCTCGGCTGGGCGGTGGCCACGCGCACCGGGCTGGTCTCGCCTGTAAGCGAGTCGCGCGTGCCGGCGACCGCGACGAGGGGCTCATCGCCGTCGGTTCGCGACCTCTACGCCGCGTACCCCTCGCTGCGCGGCGCCGCTCCGCTCCTCACGCGCGACGCCGATCTGCGAAGCTGGCCCGTACTCTCGGCGGCGGTGTCTCCCGACCGCGAGGAGGTCTGGCTTGGCACGGCCGGGGGAGGGCTCTTTCGCGTGGACCCGCTATTCATGAAGAGCGAGCAGCTTCCCTTCGGCCCGCTGCAGACCGCCACCGGCGCGGTCGCGCGCGACCCGGCGGGCGTGTGGATGGCCGGAGCGGACGTGAGAGGCGGCGTCGCCCGCGCCGGGCTCGCGCATACCAGCGCGGATCTCCAGAGCTGGCGCTGGCTGGCGTCGCCCGCGATCACTCGCGCGCTCTCGGGAGCGCACCCCCTGTCGCTGAGCGTTCGTGGCGATCGCATCTGGGTCGGCACCGATCAGGGCGTGGTCGCACTGGACGCGGCCGCTCCCGAGAGCGCGCTTCGCTGGTCCGCAACGAGCGGGCTCCCCGGCGACCGCGTTTTCGATGTCGCAGCGTCGGCGACCGGGGCGTGGATCGCCGCCGACCGCGGCATCGCGTTCATAGCGCGCGAGGGATCGGAGCGCGCGCCGCGAGCCACCGACGTGCACGTCGTGGCCGGAGCCGGGGTCGCGGCGTACGCGCTCCTGCTCGCGGGCGACACGCTCTGGGTGGGGAGCGCGTCGGGCCTCTTCCTCGTACGCGGAGCGTCGCCCGACTCGCTTCCGCGCAGGGTGAACGTTCGCGAAGCGTCGCGTCTGGAGCGCCCGGTGTTCGCGCTCGCCGCGAGTGACTCGCTGGTGGCGGCGGCCACCGACCGCGAGCTCGTGGTGATCGACGTCGCCGCGGCGTCGCTCCTCCCCCGTTTCGACGCGGTGGACATCGCGTCCGTAGCTCCGGTGCGGGCGATGGCGATGGACTCCGGCACCATCTGGATCGCGGGACGGCGCGGCGTGCTGGCGGTGTCGCGCGCCACCGGCGCGGCGCGCTTCCTCGCGGCGCCCGGCGCGATACCCGCCGAGCCGAACGACGTCGTACTCGACCGCGACTTCGCATGGATCGCCACCGGGAACGGCGTGGTGCGCCTCCGGCGCGGGAGCGACGGGGGAGTGCGTTGAGCACGAACACCGGCCTCGGCCCCGGCCGCGAGTTCGATGCCGTGCGCCGCCTCCTCGACATCTGGGGCGAGCTGTCGAGCGGCGTGGGCGATGACGCCGCGGTGCTCGACGTTCCGCCGGGCGAGCGACTGGTCGTGAGCGCGGACAGCTCGGTGGAGGGCGTGCACTTCCGGCGCGACTGGCTGACGGCGCGTTCGATCGGGCGGCGCGCCGCCGTCTCGGCGCTCAGCGATCTGGCGGCGATGGCCGCCGAGCCGCTCGGCGTGCTGGTTTCCATCTCGCTCCCCGAGTCGTGGCGTGCCGATCTGGAGGAGCTGGCGAGCGGCATCGGCGAAGCGGTGGGCGCTGCGGGAACCGTGATCGTGGGCGGCGACCTGACGGCCGCCCGCGAGCTCGCGATCGCCATCACGGTGCTCGGCAGCGCGGTCGCGCCGCTGGGGCGCTCCGGCGCGCGCCCGGGCGACGTGCTGTACGTGACGGGGAGGCTCGGCGGGCCGCGCGCCGCGGTCGAGGCGCTTCTGGGCGGTGCGGAGCCGGACCGGGCGGCGCGCGAGCGCTTCGAGCGCCCGGTGGCGCGCATCCGCGAGGCGCGCTGGCTGGCGCGGCACGGCGCGCGCGCGCTGATCGATGTATCCGATGGCGTGGCCGGCGACGCCGCGCACATCGCTGCGGCGAGCGGCGTTGCCATCGATCTGAAGCTCGACGCCGTGCCCGCCATCGCCGGCGTGCCGCCGCTGGGCGCCGTGGCCAGCGGCGAGGAGTACGAGCTCCTCGCCGCTGCGCCGCGTCTCGACACCGATGCTTTCCTGCGCGAGACGGGGATACCGCTTTCGGAAGTGGGGAGCGTGAAGAGTGGCGCACCCGCCGTGCGCGCGTGGCTCGCCGGGGAGCGCGTTGCGCTCCCCGGTGGGTTCGACCACTTTTCGTAACGATGCGCGCGCTGATCGTCTATCCCACGATGGTGGTAATGACTCTCGTACTGGGAGTGCCGATCGTCGTGCTCTCCCTTCTGGGAATCAGGATCCACCCCGACAGCACGCTGGGGAGCGCTCCGCGCATCTGGTCGAAGGCCGCGTTGCGCGCGGCCGGCGTGAAAGTGGTCACGCACGGCCGCGAGCACATAGGTCCTCCGGGCGAGGCGCGCGTGTACGTGTCCAATCACGTGAGCTGGTTCGAGATCTTCGCGCTCGCCACGGTTCTTCCGCACTATCGCTTCGTGGCCAAGAAGGAGCTCGCGGCCATCCCCGTATTCGGACGTGCCGTGAAGGAAGTGGCGGCGGTCTTCATCGACCGGGGCAACCGCAAGTCCGCATTCCAGTCGTACGCGAAGGCGGCCGAGCAGATGAAGGCGGGAATCTCGGTCGCGGTATTTCCGGAGGGGACGCGCGGACGTTCGTACGAGCTGCGACCATTCAAGAAGGGGCCATTCGTGCTGGCCATCGCCGCGCAGGTGCCAGTGGTGCCCGTGGTGAGCCGCGGAACGCGCGAGATCCAGGGGAAGGGTGACGTGGCCATGCGTTCGGGCGTCGCCGAATTGACCTTCCTCGAGCCGATCTCGACGGAGGGGATGACGTATGACGATCGCGACCGACTGATGAATGTCGTGTGGCATTGCATGGCGGCGGAGCTCGAACGGAGCGGAGTCCGCAGCATGCCGCCGCCGGAGCCATCAATGACAACTCAACCCTGAAGCCATGTCCGAGATCATAGACATCCGCGCACGCGAGATCCTCGACAGCCGCGGGAATCCCACCGTGGAAGCCGACGTCATCCTGCAGAGCGGAGCGGTGGGCCGCGCCGCGGTTCCGAGCGGCGCATCCACCGGCGAGCACGAAGCGCTCGAGCTGCGCGACGGCGACCCGAAGCGCTACGGCGGCAAGGGTGTCCTGCGCGCCGTTCAGCACATCGAGGAGACCATCGCGCCCGCGGTGCGCGGGATGGACGTGCTCGATCAGGTGACGCTCGATCGCGCGATGCTCGATCTCGACGGGACGCCCAACAAGGAGCGGCTGGGCGCGAACTCCATCCTCGCCGTATCCATGGCTTCGGCGCGCGCGGCCTCCGAGGAGCTCGGCCTCCCGCTCTTCCGCTATGTGGGCGGACCGATGGCGCGCGTGCTTCCTGTGCCCATGATGAACATCCTCAACGGCGGCGCGCACGCTACGAACACGGTGGACTTCCAGGAGTACATGATCGTCCCCATCGGTGCCGAAACGTTCGCGGAAGCGCTGCGGATGGGTGCCGAGGTATTCCACTCGCTGAAGAAAGTGCTGGTGAAGCGCGGCCTCTCCACCGGGGTCGGTGATGAAGGCGGCTTCGCGCCGAACCTCTCCAGCGACGAGGAGGCGATCACCGTGATCATCGAGGCGATCGAGGCGGCCCGGTACGCGCCCGGCCGTCAGGTGGCGCTGGCGCTCGACTGCGCGGCGAGCGAACTGCGCGACAAGGACGGCGGATATACCTTCAAGAAGAGCGGCGCCGGCACGCGCGACGCGGGCGGGATGATCGAGCTGTACACGAAGTGGCTCGATGAGTACCCCATAGTCTCCATCGAGGACGGTCTGGCGGAGGACGACTGGGATGGCTGGGCCGCGCTCACCGCAGCGCTGGGCGATCGCGTGCAGCTCGTGGGCGACGATCTCTTCGTCACCAACACCGAGTTTCTCGCGCGCGGGATCGAGCAGCGCGTGGCCAACGCGATCCTCATCAAGTTGAACCAGATCGGCACGGTGACCGAGACTCTCGAGGCGATCGAGATGGCGCGTTCGGCGGGCTACCTGTCGATCATCTCGCACCGGAGCGGCGAGACGGCCGACACCTTCATCGCCGACCTCGCAGTGGCCACCGGAGCGGGGCAGATCAAGACCGGCTCCGCATCGCGCACCGACCGGGTGGCGAAGTACAACCAGCTTCTGCGTATAGAGGAGATCCTGGACGATTCCGCCGAGTATCCGGGCGGTTCGATCTACGGACTCTGAGGCTCCGGTGAGCGCACGTACGAGGAAAACGTCGTCGGCCCGCACTCGTGCGTGGCGCATCGCGGGGCTGGCGATACTGCTGGCCGCGCTGATATTCGCGGTTCAGGGAGGCGAGTACGCCACCACCGACCTCTTCCGGCAGCGCGCGCGGGAAGCGCAGCTCGTGGCCGAGATAGACACACTCGAGAGGCAGGTGGATTCGCTGGAGAAAGTGAAGAAGGCGATCGAGAGCGATCCGGCGGTCCAGGAGCGGATAGCGCGCGAGGAGTTCGGACTGGTGCGAGGCGACCGCGAGATCCTCTATCGCTTCGCGGAGCCGCGGCACGCGGATGATGAGCGCTGAGGGCGCATCGCCGGTCCGCCGCTGTCGCGGCTGAACGGGTCCGCGCGCTCCCCTTGACTGGGAGCGAGGGGAGGATGATATTTGGCCCACTGACGCGGGGTGGAGCAGCCTGGTAGCTCGTCGGGCTCATAACCCGAAGGTCGCGGGTTCAAATCCCGCCCCCGCTACTTCGCAGGGTCCAGTACGATATTCAACGGAACGAGGCGCCTCTCACGGGGCGCCTCGTTCTGCTTGGGGGTATGGCCATGATCACCCATTGCTTCTTCGACATAGGCGGGGTGCTCCTCTCCAACGCGTGGGACCGCGACCAGCGTGCCAGCGCCATGGAGCACTTCGGGTTGAGCGACGAGTTCGAGCTGCGCCACGAGGAGGTGGTGGGGGAGTGGGAAGCGGGGCGGATCGCGTTGGACGAATACCTCGACAACACCGTGTTCTACACGGGGCGCGACTTCACGCGCGAGCAGTTCACGTCGTACATGTTCGAGCAGAGCGTGGCGGATGACGAGTGCATCGCTCTCGTGCGCCGGCTCGCCGCGCAGCGGAGCACGCGGTTGTTCACGTTGAACAACGAATCCGAGGCGCTCAACCTGCATCGCATCGCGGCGTTCGGCCTCGATGAGATCTTCCTCGGCTTTCTGACGTCGTGCTGGCTGGGCGTACGGAAGCCATCGCGCGCGATCTTCGAGCACGCGCTGCGCATCGTGCAGGCGCAGGCGGAATCCACGCTCTTCGTGGACGACCGGGCGCAGAACCTGCAGCCCGCGGCCGCTCTCGGAATGCAGACGCATCATTTCGTGGGCGCGGAGTCGCTGGAGGCGGCGCTCGGCGCGGCGGGGCTGCTCCGAGGCGATACGTAAGAGCGGGCGCGCGGCAACGTCCAGCCTTGCGCGCGGGCGGTGCACTTCCTACATTGGCCTTGCGGTAATGCGGAACTGGGTTCCATAATTTGGAACTCTCCGTTCATCGACTCCGCGGGCCCATTGCCCGAATCTCCCGGCGATTCCGCGGTACGTGGTCCTCTCTCGTCTCGCCAGCCCGGTGCGGCTCCGGCATGCGCCGTAAAGCCATCGGATCCGGTCTACGCACCGGATAGAACGTCTACATCGCCGCGCCTGCCGCACTCGAACGCGCGGCTGGCAATCGTATCGTGCCATCGGCACGCCGTTTTCCCGTGTCACAGCGAGGAAAATGTATGGGAGTACGATTTGTCCGGATGGGAAGCAGCTCGACGAAAGCGCACGTCGCGCCCACCGGCCTCCCAGGCGCCATGGAGTGGATGGGAGGGCCGTGGTGTCCGCGCCGTCCGGGCCGGTCGCCTCCCATTCCGGCCATCACCGCGTCGCGGTACGCACGGCGCCGACGATAGTGCGTACGTCCTCCGAGCCTCCTCCCGCAGTTTCGATCCACCCGCCGTTTCGATCCACAGGCAATCCCCCTAGAGAGGTGTTCATGGAAAGGTTCCAGCGATTCCTGGGGCCCACGCTGGCCCTGCTCGCGCTGACGCTCGCGGCATCGCCCTCGTCGGCGGCAGCTCAGGCTTCGGCCCAGGGAACGATCACGGGCCACATCACCGATGCGAGCACCGGGCAGCCGGTACCCGCGGCCCAGATCAGCATCGTGGGCACCAACGCCGGTGCCCAGAGCAACGACGAAGGTCTCTACTCGATACGTGGTATCAACCCCGGAAGCGTGGAGGTACGCGTACTGCGCGTTGGATACAGTGAGCAGCGCAAGCAGGTCACCGTGGCCGCGGGCGAGAGTGCCACTGTCGACTTCCAGATGGCTCCCGTGGCCGTGATGCTCAATCCCGTGGTCACGACGGCCACCGGCGAGCAGCGGCGTGTGGAAGTCGGCAACGCGATCTCGCGCGTGGACGCGGCTACCGTCACGGACGAGAAGCCGGTGACCACCGTGAACGACATCCTCACCTCTCGCGCTCCGGGAGTCCAGGTGATCGCGGGAACGCAGACGGGCGCCGGCGACCGCGTACGCATCCGCGGCACCAACTCGCTATCGCTCTCCAACGATCCGATCTACATCGTGGACGGTGTGCGCGTGGCCAACGACCGCGGTTCCGCGTCGTTCACCACCGGCGGCACATACCCCGGGCGCATCGGCGATCTGAATCCCGACGACATCGAGTCGATCGAGGTCGTAAAAGGACCTTCGGCCGCCACGCTCTACGGCACGGACGCGGCCAACGGCGTGATCGTGATCAAGACCAAGCGCGGAGTCGAGGGAAGGCCGCAGT
>CAZTTY010000083.1:0-19035 GCA_964616815.1 uncultured Gemmatimonadaceae bacterium
GGCGAGCATCGCTCGCCGGCCCTTCGCTTCAGAGACCTGTCCCCGTCGACAGCTCCGGATTGCCCGGGTCCCGCTGGTAGGACCAATCGACGATGATGTAGTCGCTCGAGACGTTCGTCACGCGAAGTCCCGCGTAGTGGTACTGACCCTCGAGAAGCGTGCGGAAGACGTAGCCGTAACCGGGTACCGCCTCGATGGCACCGGAGGAGAATTCATCATCCGGTGGAGCTATGTCGATGGAAGTGAGGTCCGTCAGCGGGTCGCTCGAATAGAGTGCGAGCACCGTACCGGAGCGCACGGGGACGAGCCACATGGAGCCGTCGGGATCGCGTTCGACGCGAAAATCGATGTCGCCGGCGCTGCCGGAGCGCACCACGCCGAGCGCGCCGCTCGACGGCACGTAGAAGGAGAAGCCGCTCTGCGAAGCGTCTACGGCCGATGCGAAGAGGAGCACGTTGCGCGCGTCGGGGCGCGGGGTGTCGGAGCGCGGCGTCGTCCAGTCACTCTCGTGCCCATCGCGGCTTATCGCGCTCACGGCGAAGCAGCGCGGCTGGCCGTTCGGCAGGCCGGATGCCAGAAAATCCTCGGAGACTGTGGTCCCCTCGAGTACCCAGCCCGCGTCGCACAGGTTCGCATCGAGATCGTAGGGCGTGGAGTAGACGCGGTAGTAGTCGAACAGATCCGGCGCATCGGCGCGCGCGTCGGCCGGCCACGAAAGCCATACGGCCTGGTTCAACGAGATGGACCAGAGCGTTCCCGGCGAGATCAGGATGTTCGAGGGATCCACTGTTACCGTGTTCGACGGCGCGCTTTCGCTCCCGTCGGCGGCCATGCTCGCTACCTGATACTGGAAGTCCGGCGTACCCAGGTCGTCGAACGACGCCGAGGTGGTTTCGGCGCGCCGGCTCCAGCCATCGGCCGACGACCCCCTGGAGTAGACGACATAGTTGGTGACGCGTGCGTCGTCCACCGGATCCCAACGCAAGACTATCCCTTCCGGGTTCACCGGATCGCCGCTCGGGACGAGCTGGTACGTGAGGTTGCCTGGCCGCGCGAGACCGCCGGTGCCGCCAGTGATGTTGTCCGAGCTGCCGCAGGCGGCCAGCGCAACGGTGGCTGCCGTCAGAAAGAGGTAGCGGCGCATGCGTGTCTCCGTGCGAAGGTGGCTGCGGGGTACGAATGCACGGGGCGGGCCTCGTGGCGGGGCATTCGCAAGCTCTTGTGTCGTAACGCGTTGAGCTGCGAGTGGGGATCGGCGGCGTCCGCGTGAGAGGACGATCCGATGGTCGTCCGCTGTACATGCGAGGGAGACGGCCGCCCCGACTACGGCGATTGCAGCGGCAGGAACACCCCGCAGTTCTCGCCGCTGCAGCGACTCGTGCTCCTGCGGAAGTCGAACTTCAGGTCCGGCTCGGCCTTCAGCGAGATGTAGAAGCTGAACATGAAATTCCCGGTGGGCGCTCGCGAGAACGAGAGGTTGGCGCGCCAGTCGTGCATGTCGCGCTGGAGCACCAGCTCCTGGTCGGAGAATTCATGGCGCTGGAAGTCGTAGCCGGTGGTCCAGCGCATTGCCCAGCGGGGCGTGAGGTTGAAGGCGAGATTCCCGCGCAGGGTGGCTAGCGTGGGAAGTACCACCGCCTGGCTGCCGCCGTATCTGTTCGGGAGCGTATCCACGGGGATCGGCGAATTGATGCACTGGTTGTACGTCGCCGGGTAGTTGACGTACTGCTGGCAGTAGGCGCGCGGATCGAACACCGTGGCACCCGGCACGGGTCGGCTCCGCGTGGAGCTGAACTGCAGCGTCGCGTTCCAGCCTGCAGCGGCGTCGATCGCCATGGGGCTGCGCGACGACGATGGCCCCGCGATGTTGGGACGCTCGTCGAGTCCGCCGGCGAGTCCCTGGCGGTCCTGCTGCGCCGCGGTTGCTGTGGTGTCCGCCACGGAGTCGGGCGTCGACTTCGGCTTTCCGAAGATGCGCGATATGACGGCGAACGGATTGTTGTCCCGCCCCAGCGACATGGAAGCCGAAATCCCGGTTCGGTACGGTTTGAAGACCGCGGAATCGCTGTACACGTTCCCCTGGTAGAGCGAATAATTGACGCTGAAGTCGAAGCCCGGGAGCAGATCGGACGACAACCGGTAGGTGAAGCTCGTGCTGGTGATTCCGTTGAGCCCCGCGCTCGCACGCTCGAAGTCGTACGTGATGGGGCTGAAATTCACGGTCAGGAGCTTGAGCTTCTCCGCTCCGCCCGGCGTGGTGTCGGCGCCGCTCCGGACCTTCGCCTCCAGCACCTGGTTCAGCCGCAGGGTGACCGTGCTGTGCGCCATGTTGGCGTTGTTGCCGGCGTTCGACCGGTTGAAGGCGCGCAGCATCTCGCTGCTCGAGCTGGTGGCCGGCGAGTAGCCGAAGCTGATCTGCGGCTGAATGGAGTGGCGCAGCCGCGAGAACGGGCCGAAGCCGGGGAAGAATCCGAACAGCGTCGGCGACATGGAGAGGCCGTACTGCAGCGTCTTCGACTGGTGTACGTAGCGGCTGCCGGTGAACGTGGTGCGGGCCATGAACGGAAGCGACGGATCGGCGTTCACGATGGATATCGACGGCGTGATCTTGAGCGTACGCTGCATCAGCGCCGGAAGACTGATCCCCGTCGTCCAGTCGACCTCCGTTTCATACGTGCGGGCGAACACGCGCGATCCGATCGAGTCGCCCGTGACGACGTCGATGAGCTGGATCGGCTGGGGATATTTCTGCTCGTGGTCGGTTATCTGGATGCTGTTCTGCCAGTTGAATCCGAATATGCGCAGCGGCGTCTGGAAGCTCAGCGTGGTGTTGCGATCATCTCCGGTCACCCCCGTGCTGTCGTAGCCGCTCGGGTTCGCGGGCGACGGCGTGAACTTCGCGAACGGCACCTCCCTGTCCAGATTCTGCACGTTGTTCAGCGAGAGCTGGGGAGACCAGAGCAGCCAATCCGCGATGTTCACGGGCGGCGTGGTGATGCTGAGATTCGGGAAGTTGCGGTTGACGTCCTTCCGGCCGGTGTGCTGCGTCTGCGAGCCGCCGATGCTGACGTTGGTCGGGCCGATGGCCTGCTGGAACGCCACGGACGATGCGATCGCGGCCAGCGTCTGCGCCGCCGTGAATGCCTGACGCTGGATCGCCGTCGTGTTGCTGGAGTAATTGATGCTGGCGTTGAGGGAGCTCTTCCGCGAGAACTGCTGCTGGTGGCTCCACGAGAGATTGAATGCGCTGTTCCCGGCGCTGAACGACGAGTACGACGCGCGCACGTCGCCGCTGAGGAAGCGGTCCATCCAGCGGTAGCGCCACTGGCCGTTGTAGCGGCTCCAGCCCAGATCACCGTCCACGTTGCCGTTCCCGCTCCGCCAGTCGAAGGAGAGGGTGGCGTCCATGTAGTCGTTGATGGCGAAGTAGTAGCCGAGATTCTCGATCGAACGGCTGTAGCGGGGCGAAGCGCGCACGATGTCGCTGATGCCGAAGCGCGGAGGGATGATGCCGCTGCGCCTGCCCGAGCGCATGTCCTGGAAGATGAAGGGGAGCCACATCACGGGGATGTCGGATATGTAGAGCACGGCCGGGCGCGCCACCAGCAGCGTTTTCGAGATCATCTTGATCTCTTTCGCCTGGAAGTGGTAGTGCGGATACGGGAGGTCGCAGCTCGTGATCGAACCGTCTTCCGCGTAGGATGTGCTCCCCTTCATCCCGGTGCTGTCGCCCACCACCGCCGCGCGATCTCCGTGCAGGTACCAGGTCTGACCGAGCTGGCTGGACGAGGTACTCAGATCCCGCACCACTCCGCGCCGCATTATCAGGTCGTACTCCATGCCGCCGAGCGCCACGAGGTCTGCCTCTCCCTGCGTGGGATCGCGCAGCACGATGGTGTCCTTCGGTGGGGATGCCGCGCGCACCAGCTTCGTCCGATCGTCGTAGACGATGGTGTCTGCCACCAGCGTGGCCTGTTCGCGGTTCACGGCGCTCCTGCCGGAGAGCTCGAGCACGCGGTTGCCGGCGTCGAAGACGGCGCGCTTCCCCTGGTAGCGGGTGGTGATGTATCCCTGCCGCTCCAGGAGCGCCCTCATCACGGAGTCCTCTTCCGCCCACTGCACCAGCTCGGTGGAAGCCCTGGTACTGTCGCGCGCCAGCGTATCCGGCGGGACGGTGTCCGCGACCTCGCGCCCCGGCGGCGGCACGGCGAGCGCCGGCCGCTCGGGCGCCTTCGTCTCGCCGGTATCTACCTGCGCGGCGGCCGGAACGTTCGGCCGCTGCGGGGGAAGCTGCGCGATCGCGGCGCCAGGCAGGCCGAGCGCCGCGATCGCGAGGAGGCGGAACCTCACGCGCCCGCCCCGCTCTCCGGCGTCGCCGCCTCCAGCGCCTCGCGCGCGGCGTTTCTCTTTCGGCGCCGATCCACCACGTACGTCAGCCCGACGCTGATCTCGAAGAGCAGATACAGCGGCACCGACATCGCCACGGTGGTCCAGATGAGATCACCCGGCGTGAGGAAGGCCCCTACGACCGCGCACACGACGAAGGCGTGCCGGCGGTACTTGTTCAAGAGCTCCGGCGTGACGATCCCGAGCATCGCGAGCGCGAGTATGACTATCGGCAGCTCGAAGCAGAGGCCGAAGGCCAGCGTCATGCTGGTGGCGAAGCTGAAGTAGTCCGACGCGGTGATCATGGGCGAGAGCGCCTGCGTCTGGAAGCCCATCAGCCACGACACGGCCAGTGGCAGCACCACGAAGAACGAGAGCGCCACTCCCGCCAGAAACAGGAAGGTGGCGAAGAAGAAGAGCGGAATCACTACCTTCTTCTCGTTGCGGTGCAGCGCCGGCGAAACGAACGCCCAGATCTGGTACAGGATGACGGGGAGCGCGATCACGACGCCGAGGACGATCGCCACGTTCAGAACGATCGTGAAGGAGTCGGCCGGGTGCGTGAAGACCAGCTTTCCGCCCTGGAGATAGGGGGCGATCGGCCTCTCCAGGAGGCCGATCACGTCCATCTTCATCAGGGCCACGAACGCCGCTCCGACCGCGATCACGAGCGCGGCCAGCGACCAGATGATGCGCCAACGCAGCTCCTCCAGGTGATCGAGGAACGGCATCTCGCTGCTGTCGTGCTCCACCATCTGCCAGTCGAACCTCCCTTGTCCCGCCTGCCGCTACCTCATGGAGCGCAGGTGGTCCCTCGCCAGGCCGGCTTCGTCCGACCTCGGGTACCTCTGGATCAGCCGATTGAGTGCCGCTCTGGCCGCGGTGAGGTTGCCCTGCTGCTCCATGTAGAGCGCTCGCTTGTAGAGCGCCGTAGCGGCGCGCTGCGAGTCCGGGTACCTCTCCACGACCACGGCGTATGCCGAGTCCGCCTCGGCCATCCTGCCATCGGCATGATACGCCTCGCCCAGATAGAACTGGGCATCCGGGGCAATATCGGCGTTCGGGTACTGCTGGAGAAGTGCCTGGAAGCCGGTGATGGCTGCGCCGGCACTTCCACGCCTTAGCTGGTCGAGCGACAGCTCGAACAGCTCGTTGGGCCCGGGCATACCGGATCCGGCCGGAGCTCCGCCTGCGGAATCGGGGCCCTGCGCCGCGCTGTCCTCCTCTTGGATGCTCTGACCGCGCTGTTCGAGCGAGGACCTCAGCTCCTGCAGCCGGCGCTGGCTCTGGCCGGTGAGCTCCTGGATCTGAATCAACTGCTGACCCATGTCGTACAGGTCGCCCCTCACGTCACCATGCATCTTCATCATGCGCGAGCCGAGGAACGAGAGCGAGTCCTGCACCACGTCGAGCGCGGCTATCACTCTGTCGAACTCCCTCTGCTGGGCAGTATCGGCGCGGGCCGCCTCGGCGCGCATTCCCGCCACGTCGTTGCGCAGGAGCTGCACGTCCTCCCGGGTGGCGAAGCACGCCCCGGTCGCCAGCAGCGCGACCGGGGCGAGGCGCCGAAGCGCCAGCTTCATCTGGCCGCCTTCAACTGCTGGCCGCCACCGGTGATCTCGAACTCGTCGCGACGATTCTGCGACCAGGCCGACTCATCGTGTCCGTCGGCCGCCGGACGCTCCTCACCGTAGCTGATGATGTCGATTCGCGAGTCCGCGATACCGCGCTGCGTGAGGTAGCGCTTCGCCTGGGCGGCACGGCGCTGGCCGAGCGCCAGGTTGTACTCATCCGAGCCGCGCTCGTCGGTGTTGCCGGCGATGCGAATCCGGGCGTCCGGATTGGCGTTCAGGAGGGCGAGCTTCGCGTCGAGAGCGGCGCTCGCCTGCGCGCTGAGCGCATCGCTGTCGTACTCGAAGTAGATCGGCGCTGTGAGCGTCGCCAGCGCGGCCTGGTGCTCCGCGCGAAGGCGGTCGGCCTCCGCCTGGGCGCGCGCGATCGAGTCGCGCCGTGCGGCCTCTGCCCGCGCGATGGAATCCGCGCGCGCTCTGGCCGCATCGATGCTGTCCTGGTTTACTGGAGGCGGCTCGGGGGCCGGTGCGGTCTCTGGCTTCTTGCCGCAGGCCGCGAGGGCGGCTATGGCGAGGAGCAGGGCCGGTGCGACGCGGGTCTTGCCTGTCATTTCGGTCTCCGGTGTTGGTTGGGTGGAAGATCTGGTGTGGGTGCTGCCGATGCTACGGAGCGCGGTTCAGATATCGCGACCACGCGCTGAGTCGGGAGCCCGAGCCGTGCGTGAGCTGCCGGGTACGCCCAGACTCGGTGTCGAGGACGAACAGCTGCTTGACTCCCGTGCGACTCGACGTGAACACCACGTGCCTTCCGTCCGGTGCCCACGACGGATCCTCGTTCGCGCCTTCGCTCGTGAGCTGCTTGATGCTCCGGTCGCGAAGGTTGATGGTCATGATCTGGAAGAGACCATCGAGCTGCGATTGAAAGACGATCGACCGCCCGTCGGGGGACCAATCCGGATTCGAGCGGTAGTTCTGATCGCCGAAGTTGAACGGCGTGAGAAGCTCCATGTTGGCGCCATCGAAATCGGCGGTGTACACCTCGGGATGACCCGAGCGGCCGGATGTGAACGCGATCCGGCGCCCATCGGGGCTGAACGTAGGGGACACGTTGTCCGTACCGCGGCCGAGCGTGACGCGCCGTGCGGCCCCGCCCGTGAACGCCGGTACCGCGTAGATGTCGGTACCGTTCTCCCCACCATGAGCATAGACGAGCCACTGGCCATCAGGTGAAAACGCTGGTGTAGTGTTGAGACCGCCCGCGGTGGCGGTGACGGGACGGGAGCCGCGGTTGGCGAGGTCGAGCACCTCGATGGTCCAGCCGCGCGTGCCTAGGAGACTGTAGGCGATGTGACGTCCATCCGGATGCCACGTGGGAGCCATCGCGGTGCCGGACGAGGTGACGGCGCGTTCTCCGAATCCGTCGCTGTCTACAACGTAAACACGTCCGCCCCTCACGTACAGGATTCGCGAGTGCGCGATTCCGCGCACGCCCGTGATCCAGCGCTCGATCTCGTCGGAGATGGCGTGAATGTCCATGCGCCACTCCGCGCCTTCCACGTCGGCCGCTATCGGGAAATCGCGCGACTGCGCGACTTTCTGCGCGGTGACATCGTGTACGGCCACGCGCGCCTGCGACGGAGTGAGCGTGACCTGCACCAGCGCCGCCGCACCCATCGACTTCCAGATCGCGTAGCTCGGAGCTCCGCTGCCCGATGCCGGCTGCTGCACCTGGCTGCCATCGATCACCTCCACGCGGTCGCCGAAGTCGAGATCACGGGCTATGATCGCCTGCACGCTGTCGCCGCCCGGGCCGCTCACCGGAAGCACCACCACACCCGGACGCGTGCCGGGCGAGTAGGTGAGGCCGATACGAACACCCCGCTGGCCCGTGGTATCCTGTGCGTGCGACGGGAGCGCCGCGAACGCGAAGATGACCGCCGCGGCGGCCCAGATTCTCGAAGACATCTATTGCAGTACCCGGGGATCGAAGCTGAAAATGATGGGCAACACGTCGTCGCCGTAGCCGGTCGGAAGCGGGCCGAACGCCTTCACCTGCGCTGCCTGGTCCACCGCTCCCTGCGCCTCGAGGTCGAAGGCGAAGTTGCCCGATCTGGTGAGAAAGCGAAAGTTCGAGATGGTGCCATCGCGATGCACGAGAAACATCACTTCGGCCCGCGCGGACGAATTCCCCGGAGGCTCGAAGCGCAGCGCGATCTGCCGGACGATGTTCTCCAGGTAGCCTGGGAACGGGAAGTCCACGCCCTCCGTGCGCACGGTGGCCACGTCGGTACCGCGCCCGCCCGTCGGACCGCCGCCGGCGGTAGCCGGTGTTTCCGCGGCCTCCGGCTTCTTCTCGGCCGGCTCGGTGGTGGGCGTGGGCGTGGCCTGCGACGTCTGCTTCCGCTTGGGCGGCGCCTGGTCCGGGAGCGGCATGGCCTTCTCGATGGTCTCCGCTCGTTTCGGCGGCGGTGCCGCCTCCTCCGGTGGAGGTGCGGCCGCCTCGCGCGGACGCACCACGCCCGCGGCCCGCGGCCCCGGGGGTGCGGCCACGATGTTCACGCGATACATGGGCGGCAGCGCCGGTGGCGCCGACGGCTTCAACATGAAGAGCGCCGCGAGCGCACCGATGTGCAGAAGGAGCGACGCTCCGAGAGGAGCGCCGAGCCGCGTGCCTTCCCGGCCCCCGCTCCTCGACCCGCCGCGCGTCACTGCGTTATGTCCTCCGGCTCCGCCACGAGCCCCACATCCCCCACTCCCGCGGAGCGCATCACTGCCAGCACCCTGACGACCGTACCGTACGGTACTCCCTGGTCGGCGCGCAGGTAGATGCCCTGCTGGCCGCGCCGCGAGGCGAGAGCCTTGAAGCCCGCGCGAAATTCGTCGTAGGTGAGGCGGTTGTCATCCACGTATATCTGTCCGGCGCGATTCACCGATACCACCAGGCTGCTCTTCGCCTCCAGCGGCCGCGCCTCGGCGCGCGGGAGCGCTATGTCCACACCACCCTGCATCATGGGGGCGGCGATCATGAAGATCACCATCAAGAGCATCATCACGTCGATCAGACTGACGACGTTGATGTCCGAGTTCAGCGGCAGCCCGCGCTTTCTGCGTGGCACTCTAGATGCGCCCCTCGCGAACCATGGTCGCGATTATCTCGGTACCGAAGCCCTCGAGAGCGCTCTCCACACGGTTGATCCGGCTCGCGAAGATGTTGTAGGCGAAGACCGCGGGAATGGCCACCGCCAGCGCGGCGGCCGTGGCCGTGAGCGCCTCCGCCACGCCGGGCGCCACGGCACCGAGGTTCCCCGAACCCTGCTCGGCGATTCCCATGAACGCGTCGATGATGCCGAGCACGGTGCCGAAGAGCCCGATGAGCGGGCTCATCGACCCTATGGTTGCGAGCCACGGGATGAACTGCGACATCCGCTCGCGCGCATCCGCCGTCTCCGCGTCGAGCACCAGGCGCAACGCCTCCACCTGCGACCCGGTGAGCTGCCCCACCGAGGAATCCCGGAGCGCGCCGGGCTTCATCTCGGCGAAGAAGTTCACCGCACGCGAAAAGACGCGCGTGAACGGGCTGGCCGGCGAGCGCCGTACGAGACCGGCGCCCGAATCGAGCGCGGGGGCTCGCTCGAACTCGCGCGTGAACGCGCGTCCCGCGCGCTCCACGCGCCCCAGCTCGATCCATTTGGCCAGCATGATCGCCCAGCTCACGAGCGAGAGCACCGCGAGGATGATGAGCACGACCCTGGTGACCATCGAGGTGTGCAGGATCATGTCCATCGGAGTCGTCGGGATGGCGCCTCCGATCTGAGTCACGGCTGCCTCGGTCATGCTCCCTTCCCCGCGCGCAGCGCCACGAACCATTCGTACGTCTTGCCGAGGCCCTCGTCGAGCGTCACCCGAGGTTCCCAACCGAGGACGCGTCCCGACTTCGACACATCCACCGCCGACCGTCGCTGCTCGCCGGCGCGCGCGGGTGCGTGCTCGATGAGCGCCGAAGACTTGCCGGACACTTCGCGCAAGCGCTGCGCGAGCTCCACCACGTTGGTCTCGACCGAAGTTCCTACGTTGAACGCGCGGCTGTCGACTCCAGTAGGCGCGGGCAGCTCCGCGCGCGACGCCAGAAGGTTGGCGCGCGCCACGTCGCCCGCGAACACGTAGTCGCGGGTCTGGAGTCCGTCTCCGAAGATGGTCAGGGGTTTGCCGTCGATGAGTCGGTTGCAGAAGATCGCCACCACACCGGCCTCGCCGAAGGGATCCTGGCGCGGGCCGTAGACGTTGGCGTAGCGCAACGCCACGGTATCCAGTCCGTGAACGCGCGCATAGTAGCCCATGTAATACTCCACACTCAGTTTCGCGGTCCCGTACGGCGACTGCGGATCCTTGGCCGCCGTCTCCGCCGTGGGCGGTTCCACGAGATCGCCGTAGACGGCTCCGCCCGTGGACGAGAAGATGAAGCGCGTGGGAACGCGGCCGGCGCCGCTGCCCCCCTCGTCCGACTGGCGCACCGCCTCGAGCAGGTTGAGGGATCCGACGATGTTCTTCCCGGCATCATAGGCGGGATCGGCCACGCTCTTCCGCACGTCTATCTGCGCCGCCAGGTGGCAGATGACATCGAAGCGCCGCTCGCGCACGAGCTGCGCCGCGTCGGTGGAGCCGATGTCGAGATGATGGAATTCCGCCCCCTGCGGTACCTGTTCGCGCCTGCCGCTCGAGAGATCGTCGATGACGCTCACCTGATCGCCATCGGCGAGAAAGAGGTCCGCGACGTGCGAGCCGATGAAGCCCGCACCACCGGTTACGAGAACGCGTCTCCCCATGCTCAGCGCTCATCGCCCGGCGCAGACGCCGGGCGCTCCTGATCCGCGGGTGACTGCTCCCGCTCCAGGGCGAAGAGGAAGCGGAGGGCATCCACGATCTGCAGACCGTGGCCGTTGGCGGAGGCGGCGCGCAACCGCACGCTCGGCTCGTGTAGGAACTTGTTCATCAAGGCCCGGGAAAAGTGTTCGACCGCCTCGCGGTCGCTCTGCGAGAGGTGACCGAGACGGCGCATCGCGCGATGCAGCTCCTCATCGCGCACGCGATCCATCTGCGAGCGGAAAGTCCTGAGGACGGGGACGGCCGCGAGTCCAGCCAGCCAGTTCCAGTACTGCTCCACTTCGGCCGCGACTACCTGCTCCGCGCTCGGCATCTCCTCGCGCCGCCGCTCCAGGCTGGCCGCCACGACCGACTTCAGATCATCCAGATCGTACAGGAATACATTGTCGAGCGTTCCAACAGAAGGATCCACATCACGTGGCAGTGCGATATCCAGGATACAAAGCGGGCGGTCGCCGCGCGACTGCATCGACGGCGCAACCTGCTCCAGCCCCACGATGGCGTGGGGAGCCGACGTGGAGCAGAGAAGAATATCCATCTCGCTCAATCGAGGCCAGCATTCATCGTAATGCAGCGCCAGCGCACCGTGTCGCGCAGCCAGCTCCGTCGCCCGCTCGTATGTCCTGTTCGCGACGATGGCCGTCCGGACCCCCTCCGACATCAGGCACTGGAGAGCCAGATCCGCCATCTCGCCCGCACCGAGCACCATCGCGCGCCTGCCCTGCAGTCGCCCGAAGATCTTCGCCGCGAGCTGCACGGACGCCGACGACGCCGATGCCGCACCGCGGCCGATCGCGGTCTCGTTCCTGACGCGCGAGGCCACCAGAAGGGCACTCTGGAAGAGCCGGTTCAGGATCGCCCGCGACGATGCCCGGCTCGACTCCCACGCGTCGCGCACCTGACCCTGTATCTGCGCCTCGCCGAGGATCATCGAGTCGAGGCCCGACGCCACCCGGTAGAGGTGAGCCACCGCCTCCCGGTCACGCCGCACGAAGCCGTACGGCCGCACGTCCTCGCCCAGCCGGCTCGAGAGCTCGCGCCAGACCACTTCGACTCCAGACGCTGCATCCGCCACCGGGGCCGCGACGTTTTCCGTGGAAGTGCCCGGGTCGGCCTCCACGAAGTACACTTCGGTACGGTTGCAGGTGGAGAGCAGCACCACCTCATGCGCCAGCATCGCGTCGCGCAGCGAAGTGGCCAGCGCGGCAGCCTCGCGCCGCCCCACCGCGAGCCGTTCCCTCACCGCAACGGGAGCGCTGCGGTAGCTCACGCCGGCAACTAGCAGTCCCACTCCGCCAACTCCTTCTCGAGCGCGCCGGACTCCACTCGGGCGCAGAAGTCACCGTCCAGCAGCGTCGCGGCCGCGCGCTGCCACTCCCGGCGTCGTCCGTCGCCCAGGAGCGTCGAGCGCAACCCGCTCAGCCGCGCCAGCACGGGCGCATAGCGGGCATCGAAGCGCTCCGCGAGCACGTCGCGGATCCGAGCCGCCGCTCCGGGCACTCCACCGGCGGCGACCGCCACCACCAGGTCGCCGCTCGCATGCAGCGCCGGAGTGATGAAATCTCCCGATGCAGGCTCGCCCGCGACGTTCACGGGAATGCCACACCGGCGTGCATCGGCGGCGATGCGCCTGTTCACGTCCCCGCGATCCGTCGCCGCGAATATCAACGTTACCCCGGCGGTATCGCCGGGGCGATATTCACGCTCCTCGATCGTGCAACGCGGCGTCGAACCAGCCAGCTCGCGTAGCGCTGCGGATACGGACGGCGCCACCACACGAACACTCGCGCCGCACGCGAGCAGGTTGCGGGCTTTTCGCTCCGCGACGCTACCGCCGCCCGCGATCAGCGCGATGATGGCCTCGCCATCCAGCACTATCGGATATCCGCTCACAGGAACCTGCCCGATCGCGCGTCGAGCACACGGAATGCGATGTAGAGCACTATCACTCCCGCGAAGAGCGCGTTGGAAATGATGGCTGCTCTCCGAGCGCGCCAGCCGGCGAGCACGCGACCCACGACGAGCGCCGTGACCGCCAGCCAGGCCGCCAGTCCCCACACTACCTTCGATGCGTCCCCGGTGTGGTACACGAGCGAATAGGTGCTTGCCAGCGCGGTTCCCACCGTGAGCGCCAGCCACCCCGCGACGATCGCCAGATGGTTCACTTTGTCGAGCGTCTCGAGGGGCGGGAAAAAGCGGAAGATGGCGCCGAACCGCCGGGACTTGAGCTCGCGACGCTCGATCAGATACATGATCCCCGCACCAGCGGCCGCGGCGAAGGCGGCGATGCCCAGAAAGTTCAGCGCTATGTGCGAGATGAGCCACGCGCCTCGCAGCCCCGGAGGTTCGGCCAGCGGAACCATCCCGGCGACGTTAGCGAACACGGCGAGCAGCGCGGCGAAGGGCGCGGCGAAGAGCGTGAGGCTGACCTCCCGCGCCAGTACTTCGGCCAACAGGAGCGTGACGGCGATCAGAAACGCCGCGAACGAGAGCGACGGGCCGAGCCCGGTGAGCGGCGGCTGACCGTGCACGAGCACGAATTCGCCGAGCGCGAAGAGGTGCGCGAGCACGCCGGCCCCCAGGAGGGAAACGACTCCGCGCACCGGCGCCTTCATGGGACGGGCGAACGGCACGGCCGCCGTGCAGGCGGCCGCCAGGTACAGCGTAATGGCGAGGAAGTGGGCGATCGCGATCATGCGTCGCGTGTAATCTAACCCGCCGACGGCGCCGTGCGGGGGCGCCGGGACGCCGGCGCACCGCCCGCGCCGCGGTGGTCGAGCGACCACCGCGGCGCGGGCGGTGCAGCACGGTATCGCGGGGAAGCGCAGCTACGCGTCAGCGAGCTTGCCCAGCCACCGCGACCCGCGCTTTACTTCGATATCGTACCGGTCAGGGCATCCTTGCGGTCAGGCGCGCGTTCACACCCTCGTGGATCACTGGGTGGCGCTGGCTGACTACCATGGCCGTGGTGCCGAGATCCGTCACCTTGACCACCTGCGCCAATGCGATCGGCTCCTCCGGGAGCGTGACTGAAGCCACGCCCTCGAGCGAGGGGCCGGCGCGACGCTCCTCGTACAGCGTGAACTGGTCGCCCACCTTGACGCCGTCGCTGCTCGTGGCGCTCAGGATCACGTAGTAACCCACGGTGGGGAGCACCACACCCGAGGGGACCGACAACACCGTGGCCTCCGTGCCGCTGGCCTGCGGCGTTGGGCGCGCGTCCACCGGCATCGAGAGGCGCTCCAGTGGCACGACCGCCTGCCCGAGGTAGATGTCGCCGAACTGCTGGACGACCCTCGCCGTGGTCGCCTCGCCGTTCCCCACCCGCTCCACCTCGAGTACGCCGGTCGGCACCCGTACGGTGCCTTCGGGGAGTCGCGGACCTTCGGCGAGCGTCACGAGGCGCTCACCGCGCGCGAACGAGGAACCGATGGGAAGCGACACGTACACCCGCTCCTGCGGAAAGATGCGGTGCCGGCTCGACGCCTGCGCGATGCCGGGGAGCTCGGCGCTGCCCACCAGCCGCCCGTCCGAGCGCGCCGCATCCTTTGCGGAAACCCACGGCGCGGCGATGTAATCGCCCTGCCGCACCGCCGTGTGTGGATATCCGGCGGCCGTCTCGGCCAGCCGCGAGCTCTCCGCACGTCGCTGCGATACGCCCAGGGAGAAAACCGTTGCCCCCAGCACGCTGCGCACGGGTTCCGGCTGCATGCGGGGCATCATCTCATCGGCGGCGACGAGCCGGGTCCCGCCGGGCACGCGGAGCACCTCCCCGGGATAGATCCAGTGAGGATCGTCCACCACCGCGGTGTTCAGGCGGTAGATCTCCGGCCACAGGAAGGGGTCGGTGAGGTAGAAACCGGCCAGCCCCCAGAGCGTGTCACCCTTCTTGACGGTATGCGTCGCGCCGGACGCACTGTCTCCCTGCTCCGGCAGCACCGCGGGAGCGGACGTATCGGGGGCGGCCACACCGGTGATTTCCTGGGCACCAAGCGCCGCCGGCGACGCCAGCCCGAGCGCGAATACCGCCGTCCAGGCGAGGCGCAGCTTCCCGCGCGGAGCCACCCGGGTTGCACATCTCTCTTGTTGCATGAACAGACGCATCGTACGCCTCTGCAGCGTTGCCGGAAAGTTCGGAGCGTCCCGGCACGCACGACGTACCCGCCGGGAAGCGCTGTTTCTCGTAGATGAGACGCGCAGCGGCCGTACGGGTCACGCCCCGCACGGCCGCCAGCGCGGAGCGCTACGGGAAACGTCAGAACGGCAGGTCGTCGTCCTCGTCCTCCATGGTGCCCTGGAAGTCCTCGAAGTCGTTGCCGCCACCGGAGGAGGAGCGTGCATTGCGGGAACCGCCGCTACGCGCCCCGGCCGCCGCACTCCCGTCCATGTCCTGGCCGCCGCCGCTGCGCCCGGAGAGCATGATGAGCTCCCGAACGTTGATCTCGGTGCTGTATCGGGTCTGATTCTCCTTGTCCTGCCACTGGCGATACTCGATGCGCCCCTCCACGTACACCTTGTCTCCCTTGTGCAGGTAGCGCTCGACGATGTCGGCGAGCTGCGAGCTCTTGTTGTTCCATACGACGCAGCGGTGCCACTCCGTTTTTTCCTGCTTGTCTCCCGAGGTACCGGTCCACGACCGGCTCGTGGCCAGGGAGAATGTAGCAACACGATTTCCACCGGACGTGGAACGCACCTCGGGATCGGCCCCGAGGTTTCCGATCAACGTCACCTTGTTCAAGCTCCGACTCACGATTCCTCCTGGCAAATGGCGAAGAAGTTCGCCGCACGAGCAACAATGTACATGGCATCACTCACACGACCACCAGCTTGGCAACGCACCGTGCATCAGTTTACCGCACCGCGCTTCACGGCGCCGGCAGCACCAGCCTGAGGACCAGCGCATCTTCGACCGGCTGCCGATAGTAGCGCCGTCTCCGGCCGATCTCCGCGAAGCCGCTCGAGGCGTACAACGCGCGCGCCGCGGCATTCGACTCGCGCACCTCCAGGTAAATGGTGGCCACCTCGCGCGCGCGCGCCTCGGCGATGACCGCGGAAAGTAGCAGCGCGCCGATGCCCCGCGCGCGCGCCTCGGGGGCGACGGCGAGGTTCGCGACCTCCCCCTCGTCCATGATGAACCACGCGACCACATAGCCCACTACCCTCCCACCGCCCCCCCCCAGACAGGCCACGTGGAAGAGTACGCGCTCGTCCCGCCGCTCCGCGACGAAGCGCTCGAACGCGGTGCGGCTCCAGGGATCGCTGAAGGCTCCCCGTTCGATCGCGCTCACGCGCTCGACGTCCCCCTCCACCGCCGGCCGCACGACGGCGCGTATCGGCTCGCTCCTTTCCGGAGCGGCATCGGCCGCGGCATCTCGCTCCGAGGCCCCGCCTGGCGTGTCACGCCCGCCAGGCTCGAGCGCGCTCATCGCTCGAGCGGCCTGCCGTGTTCCCGCTCCCAGCGCACCTGAGCTTCGGCGAGCCGACCGTAGTCGGGCTCCCAGAGCGCGAGATCGACGGGCCCCGAACGGTCGAGCAGCGCCCCAAGTCCCGCGAAGCCCGACGCCCTCGGAATCGCGGAGAGCTCCTCGCGCGGTCCTATACGGCGCGCGCCGAGCGACTCCGCCAGATCGGCCACGCGGTCGCGCTCGACGATGGTGAGCGGCGCGAGCTCCATCGGCTCGCGGGCTCCGTCGCCGGCCATCCCCGCCCCCCGCAACTCGTACCCCGCCGCGTACACGTCGCCGCGCAGCGCGTCCAGGATCGCCAGAAAGCGCCCTTCCCCTCCCACCCCTCCGCCCATCGTTTGCGGAGCAGCGACCATCAACATGAGCGAGGAGGCCGAGTATAGCGGGATGCCGCGGCCCGCCGCGACCCCTTTCGCGATGGCCGCCGCGATCCGGAGGCTGGTGAAGCTCCCTGGCCCGCCTCCGCACGCGACGCGTGTCAGCTCCGCCACGCCGATTCCGGTGTCGGCCATGATGCTTTCCACCGCCGGCATCAGGCGCTCCTCCCTCTCGCCTCGCATGGCGACTTCGCACTCGGCGATCACCCTGCTCCCCTCGATCAGCGCCACGCTCCCCGTATAGGTGGACGCGTCGAGCGCGAGTGTCACGGTCGCGCTCATCCGGCCAACAGAAGGCGGCGATCCGGGTCCACGGGATCGTATTCGAGGTCGATCGGGACCGCGTCGGGCGGGATCCGGCCCGCGCCGCGTTCGGGCCACTCCACGAGCACTATCGAATCCGATGCCACGATGTCATCCCAGCCGAGATTGGTGAGCTCCGTCGCGCGTTCCAGACGGTACAGATCGAGATGATGGATGACGTACCTGGCTCCCTCGTAGCGGTGCACGAGCGCGAAAGTGGGACTGGTAACCGGCTGAAGCACTCCGGCGCCGCGACAGATCGCCTGGACGAGCGTGGTCTTACCCGTGCCCAGCTCGCCCGAGATGGCCACCACTATGGGCGGCTCCAGCGCGGCACCGAAGCGCTCCCCCCAGTCGCAGAGCTCCTGGCGGGTGAGCGCGATGCGTCCGCCCGCCGCCATCGGCGGCACCACGTGGCGATCCGGGTCGCTCACTTACCGCGCCGCCCGTATTCGACCCAGACCGCTCGCACGCTTTCCCCCGTTCCCGCCGTTCTCCCGGGCGCGCAGCTCGAAGAGCTGGTCGCGCAGCGCCGCGGCGGCCTCGAAGTCGAGCTGCGCCGCGGCCTCCTTCATCTGCTGCTCGAGCAGCTCCACCAGCGCCTCCGTGTCCATCTCGCTGGCGTAGGTGGCCACGCGCTCCGCCACCTTCCGCGGCTCCTCCCGCTCGACGCGCGCGTCGGCGACGCGCGTGCTGAACCGGACTTCAGCCGTGCTCTTCACCACCGTGGTCGGGATGACTCCGTGCTTTTCGTTGTACTGCAGTTGCAGCTCGCGCCGCCGCCGGGTCTCGTCCATGCAGCGCTGCATGGATCCGGTGATCCGGTCCGCATAGAAGATCGCGCGCCCACCCGAATTTCGCGCCGCGCGGCCTATGGTCTGTATCAGAGAGCGGTCGCTGCGCAGAAACCCCTCCTGGTCCGCGTCGAGGATTGCCACCAGCGAGACCTCGGGGAGATCGAGCCCCTCTCTCAGGAGGTTGATCCCGACGAGCACGTCGAACTCGCCGAGCCGCAGCCCGCGGATGATCTCCATCCGCTCGATGGCGTCTATGTCCGAGTGCATGTATCGCACGCGCACGCCCATCTGCTGCAGATAGTCGCTGAGGTCCTCGGACATGCGCTTGGTGAGCGTCGTCACCAGCACGCGCTCGCCGCGCTGTTCGCGCAGCCGGATCTCGTGCAGCAGGTCGTCCACCTGCCCCCGCACGGGCCGTACGTCGATCTCCGGGTCCAGCAGCCCCGTGGGACGGATGATCTGCTCCACCACCACACCGTCGGAAAGCCTGAGCTCGAGCTCCCCGGGGGTGGCGGAAACGAAGATCGCCTTCGGCGTGAGCGAAAGAAACTCGTCGAACATCAGCGGCCGGTTGTCGAGCGCACTCGGCAGGCGGAACCCGTAGTCGACCAGCGTGAGCTTGCGCGCCCTGTCGCCGTTGTACATGCCGCCGATCTGCGGCAGCGTGACGTGCGATTCGTCCACCACCACGAGAAGGTCCTCGGGGAAGTAGTCGAAGAGACACGCCGGCCTCTCACCCGCCTGGCGTCCCGAGAGTGGACGCGAATAGTTCTCGATGCCGGCGCAGGTGCCGATCTCCAGCATCATCTCGATGTCGAAGTTCGTGCGCGAGTCGAGCCGCTGCGCCTCGAGGAGCTTGCCCTCGGAACGGAGCACGGCGAGCCGTTCCTCGAGCTCCGTGCGGATGAGCCGCACCGCGCGCTCGAGCGTGGGCCGCGAGGTGACGAAGTGCTTGGCGGGATAGACCGCGGTGCGCTCGAGCTCCGCGATCGTGTCGCCGGTAACGACATCGATCTTGGCGATGCGCTCCACCTCGTCGCCCCACATCTCGATCCGAACGCCCTGCTCCTCGTAGGCCGGGAAGATCTCGACGGTGTCGCCGCGCACCCTGAAGGTGCCGCGCTCGAAGGCGATGTCGTTGCGCGAGTACTGGATCCCCACCAGCGCGCGGAGGATCTCGTCGCGCGCGCGCTTCTGGCCACGCTCGATGAGCACCATGCGCTCGCGGTACTCCACCGGATCGCCGAGTCCGTAG
>CAZTTY010000084.1:0-18878 GCA_964616815.1 uncultured Gemmatimonadaceae bacterium
TGCTGCACGTTCAGGAAGTTCACGTAGATTCCCTGCGCGGTCTCGGGGCGCAGGTATACCACCGCGGCCGTGTCTTCCACCGGCCCCATGAAGGTCTTGAACATCAGGTTGAACTGGCGCGGCGCGGTGAGCGTACCCTTCATCCCGCACGACGGGCACTGTACTTCCGCCGTGCCCGGCTCGCCCTTTATCCGATCGTCGTCCGCGCGAAAGCGACGCTTGCAGTTGGTGCATTCCACCAGCGGATCCACGAACCCGCTCACGTGCCCGCTCGCCTCCCATACGCGCGGGTGCATGAGGATCGCGGCATCGAGCCCCTCGATGTCGTCGCGCGTATGGACCATCGAACGCCACCAGCGGTCCTTGATGTTCCTCTTGAGCTCCACGCCGAGCGGTCCGTAGTCCCACACCGAGCCCGTGCCGCCGTAGATCTCCGACGACTGGAAGATGAATCCGCGCCGCTTGCAGAGCGACACGAGACGCTCGAGTACGTCCGGGGACGAAGTCTTGGTCATTCGGATGATGTGGTTGAAAAGGCCGGGGCGGCCGCGCCGGCGAGCTTTCGCGCGATCAGCACCCCATGGTTCCGCCCGTTCTCGATGAACGTCTTGTTGGCGTCGTAGCCGGATGCGATGACGCCGGCTATGAAGACCCCGGGCACCGCCGTTTCCATCGTCGCGGAATCGTGCTCGGGGATCCCGGTGGCCGGGTCGATGGGTACGCCGAGCTGCACGAGCAGCTCGTTGTTGGGCTGGTAGCCGAGCATGAGGTACACGTGGCGTGCCGGCACCCGCTCGATGCCGCGGGGAGTGTCGAGCACCACCTCGTTCGGCTCGATCGCGCTCACGCGCGATTCGAAGCGCGCCCCGATGCTCCCTTCCCTGATGCGGTTGGTGATGTCCGGGACGATCCACGGCTTCACGTTGGGATCGAGCGAGGGCGCGAAGTGCACGATCGTCACCCTGGCGTCGGCGCGATACAGATCGAGGGCCGCTTCCACGGCCGAGTTGCCGCCTCCCACCACCACGACGTCCTGCTCGAAAGCCCAGTGCCCTTCCGTGAAGAGGTGCGTGACGTGCGGCAGCTCCTCGCCCGGCACGCCGAGCCGGTTCGGGCGGCCGAAGTAGCCGGTGGCCACCACGAGCGCGCCCACGTCGATCGAACTCTCCCCACCGAAGCGGTCGCGCGCGCGCAGCAGAAAGCGATCGCCGCGACGCTCCACCGAAGTCACGTTCTCGTACTGGCGCAGCGGGACTTCGAAGTGCTTCGCCACCGCGCGGTAGTACGCCAACGCATCGCGTCGCGTCGGCTTCTCCGTGGGCACCACGAAGGGAATACCAGCGATCGAGAGCCGGTCGGCGGTGGAAAAGAAGTTGATGTACGTGGGATACGAGGCGATTCCGCTCACCAGACAGGCGCGGTCCAGGAGGATCCCGCGAAATCCGGCATTCTTCACGGCCACCGCGGCGGCCAGCCCGCACGGGCCCGCGCCCACGACAGCTACATCGGCGATTGCGTCCATCGATTGCCTTCCGTCAAGCCGCGCCGACGATCTGATCGCGCCGGGTCCCCACGCTCACGTACACGATCGGAGTGTCGGCCAGCTCCTGGATCCGCTCCATGTACCGGCGCGCGGCGCCCGGCAGATCCTCGAGCCTCCGCGCACCCGCGGTGGAGCTCCGCCACCCCTCGAACCACTCGTAGCGCGGCACCACCCGCTCCAGCTCCACCAAGTCGCCGGGGAACTCGTCCACCAGCTCGCCGTCCACCTCGTAGCCGGTACACAGCGCCACGCGCTCGAGCGTGTCGAGCACGTCGAGCTTCGTGACCGCCAGGCCGGTGAGTCCGTTCACGCGCGCCGCGTAGCGCACTACCACCGCGTCGAACCAGCCGCAGCGCCGGGCCCGGCCCGTCGTGGCACCGAACTCGTGACCGAGCTCGCGTACGCGGCTGGCCAGCGGCTCATCCAGCTCGGTGGGCAGCGGACCGTTGCCGACCCGCGTGGTATACGCCTTCACGACGCCGAGCGCCGCGTCTATGGTGCCGGGCCCGATCCCCACGCCGCTGGCCGCGCCCCCTGAAGTGGTGCTGCTCGATGTCACGTACGGATATGTACCGTGATCGACATCGAGGAGAGATCCTTGGGCCCCCTCGAGGAGCACCGCGGCACCGGCCCTCTGTGCGCGATGCACGGCGAGCCCCACATCTTCCGCCAGCGGGAGCAGACGCGGCGCCAGCCGCTCCAGGAGCTCCACGGTGGCGTCGAGGTCGGCGCGCTTGTCCGAGCCGAAGGCCGCGAGCTGGTTGTTGGCGTGCTCCATCGAGCGCACCAGTAGCTCGCGCAGCCGATCGGGATGCCGGAGGTCGAGCACGCGGATGCCGCGGCGCGCGATCTTGTCTTCGTACGCCGGACCGATGCCGCGCCCCGTGGTTCCTATCACCCTGCTCGCCGCGCTCTCGCAGTCGAGGAGCTTGTGGTGTGGAAGCACGAGATGCGCGCGGTCGCTCACATACAGCCGCCCCTCCACGTCCACGCCGTCGCGCACCAGCTCGTCGATCTCGGTGAAGAGAGTGTCCGGATCGAGCACCACGCCGTTCCCGATCGCGCAACGCACGCCGGGATGCATGATCCCGCTCGGGATCTGATGCAGCACGAACGAGTGGCCGCCGATGTGAACCGTGTGACCGGCGTTGGCGCCGCCCTGGTAGCGCACCACCCAGTCCGCACGTTCGGCAAGGACGTCGACCAGCTTCCCCTTCCCCTCATCTCCCCACTGAGCGCCCACCACGACGAGCGTGCGGATGTTGCTATCGAACATGATACTCCGTGAATGAGCTTCCCTCCCTCACGCATGAAGCCGCCGGCTGAGCGCAGCCAGCGGCCTCGCGTCTTCACGAAAGATCAGTGTGGCCAGCGTCTCCGTCAACTCGCCGGATGAGTCGCGCCAACCGGCCGGGGTGGATGAGACTCGGCGGCCGCGCCGTCGAGTGGGAGCTTCACCACGAACGTGGTGCCCCGGCCGTATTCACTCTCCACCGACAGGTTGCCGCCCAGGAGCGACACGAGCTTGCGCGTGATGCTGAGGCCGAGCCCGGTGCCGCCGTACTCTCGCGTTCGCGATTGATCCACCTGGCGAAACTCCTCGAAGATCACGTCGAGATTCTGCGGCTTGATCCCGATCCCGCTGTCGCTCACTTCCACCAATAGTTCGCTCCCGCTCCGGCACGCGCCGAAGGAGACGAAGCCCCGGTTGGTGAACTTCACGGCATTCGAAAGAAGGTTGAGCACGATCTGCTTGACCTTCGTGGAGTCGGTGAGGACGACGGGAATGTGGTCGTCGATGCTCACGCGGAACTCGAGCGCCTTGCGCCTGACCAGCGGCTCCATCTGCGCGGCGACTTCCACGAGCAGCGGACGCAGCTCCGAGGCCTCGAGTCGCACGGGCGTCTTCCCCGCCTCGATGCGCGCCAGATCGAGGATGTCGTTGATGAGCGCGAGCAGATGCTGCGCCGAGGCCTGGATCCGCGTGAGCCCCTCGACCTGCTTCGCCGTGAGGTCGCCGTAGATACGGTCGAGCATGAGCGCCGTGTAGCCTATGAGCGCGTTGATCGGCGTGCGCAGCTCGTGGCTCATGTTCGCGAGAAACTCGGACTTGAGACGATACGCCCTCTCCAGTTCGCTCGACTGCCACTGCAGCTTCAGGTTCTGCGCCTCCAGGTCTGCGGTGGCCATCCGTATGCGATCCTCGAGACTCGAGTTGAGCACCTGGAGCTTCTGGTTGAGATGCTCGTTCTCCACCTGCTTCGTGAGATCGTGCAGCACCGAAACGATCGCGAGCGGCTCCCCGCGCTCGTTGAGCACCTTTCCGGCCAGCACCTCCACGGGAAGCTCGCGGCCCTCGCGCGGCTGCTGCAGCGTGATGCGCTCGCGGCGGAACGTGGTTGGGCTCAGCACGAAGTCGGAGATGAGCGTGGTGAACTTGGTGTCGTTCTCCCGTACCCGCTGGAGCTGGCGCCGGTCTCCACCCCCGCGCGGAGCCTCGAAAAGCTGCTCCGCCTGCGGATTCATGAGGAAGATCTTCGCCTGGTCGTCGGTGACCAGGATCGGATCGCCCACGTTCTTGAGGATGAGATTCAGCCTGTCGCGCTCGCGCGTGGCTTCCATCTCGGTGACGCGCGCGCGATTGAACTGGCGCTCCAGCTCTATCGACGCCCTCTTGAGATCCGTGACGTCGCGCAGCACGGAGACGTAGGACCCGCCGCGCGTGATGCTCGCGGGGAGCGGGTGCGCGAGCACCTCGAAGAGGAGGTCGGTCCCCTCGTTGGGGTCCACGAGATTGAGCTCGCGCGAGCTGCTGCTCCGCACTCCACCCGCCAGCGCCGCGCGGGAGAGAAAGGAGCTGAAGAGAAGGTTGTTTATCTCCACCGCGCGGCGGCGTCCCTCGGAATCATCGTCGCGCAGCGAGAGAAGGAGATCCGCGCGCTGGTTCTGCACCACCACGCGGTTCGCCGAGTCGGTTATGACGATGGGGTCGGGGAGCGCGCTGATGATGGCCGTGAGGAGGTTGCGCTCGTCGTCCAGCCGCTCGGCGGTTCGCCCGAGCCCCTCCAGCGCGTGCGCGCGCGCGATGACCGGACCGGCGAGGAGCGCTGCGTCGGCCAGCTCCTGGATCGTCTCGTCGTCAGGGCGCCCCTCCAGCACCAGCACGCCGAAGAGAACGTGGCCCCGCCGGCGACGGCGTTCGCTGCTGGCGCCCGGCCAGTCGAACACGCTGGAAGCCGCGTACTGCGGCGCCAGCGCGGGATTGGCGGAGACACGCGGCTGGGGTCCACCGCGGTAGCGCGCCTGTGGCAGCGGGAGAAGGAGGGCGCTCTCGAAAGGGAGTCCGGCCAGATGCCCGTCGCCACACAGCACCACTTCGTGGCCGAGCGCGGCCACTGTCATCGGATGGTTCTCGTCGTCGATCGGGACGGGGAGTCGCCGGTCGCCCCGCGCGACTGCTCCCTGGCTGCCTCGCGGCTCGAGCCGCTGGAAGGTGGGATCCACCACGTAGAGCACCGCACGCGCGGAACCGGCCGCCTCCGTGAATTGCCTGAGCAGAAGCGATTCCGCCGCGGCGAAATCCGGGCTCTCGGCGAGATCCGCGAGAAGACCGGCCAGCTCTCGTTCGAGCAGGACGCAGTTCCGTGGCACGTTACACTCGACCGACGGTACGGCCACGGCGTCAGAGAGTACCCTTCGGGCTCACCATCGCGAGCTCGTCGAGCCGTCGCTTGAGTTCCGCATTCTCGCGTGCATACCTCTCCAGCTCTGTCTCGACCGCCGCCGTGGCCAGCTCGCGCGGCCGGGAAACCGGGGTCGTGATGCCGACCGCCTCCGAATATTTGAGGTACGTGTCGATGGACGCGACGACGACGCGCGCTTCCACGGTCACCAGGTCTATGCCCACGAGAGAGACGCGGACCCACGCGTCGATGACGATGCCCTTGTCGAGCACCCGGTCGAGCACGTCGATCAGCGAACTGCCGCCAGGAGACCTTTCGACAGCCATGGTGCCTACTCCGTAGCTGAGGGTTCGGGGCCGCCGCCCTCGGGGCGGGTGGGCCGTGGTTGAGCTACCAGGGTGTCGAGCCGCCGCTCGATCCGGTCGAGACGTGATTCCAATTCGCCCGCACCCAGCGTGTGAGGCGTGGGAGCGGCGGTGGTGAGCCGGGGATCGTATCGCCACCAGTTGAGGCCGATCGCCTCTGCCTTGTCTATCGAGCAGACCAGCAACCGGACCTGGATCGTGAGGAGTTCCACGTTGGCGAGATTGATCTTGATGTCGCCCGCTATGACCAGCCCCTTGTCGAGAACCCTGTCCAGGATCTCCACCAGTCCGTGGCTGCGCGTGGGCGCTAGATACTCGGGCAAGCGTCGTGCTCCGGATATTGGATAATCTTCTCCTTCACCTTAGGCGGCCCAGCGGGCCCAGATCGATGTTCAGCTCCTCGTCCGTGACGCCGAAGATCGTCTTGATCTCCCCCATCCGCTCGTCCAGCCGCATGAGCGCGAGCCCCAGCTTCTCGACTTCGCTCTCGTCCAGCGACCCCCCATCCATCCGGCGCACGGCCTGATGCTCGAGGACATCGCGCAGCAGCTCTATGATCGTAAGAACCAGCCGGGCAAGCCCGTTTTCGGCAGACGCCGGATCCACATCTATTCGATCCGGCAACGACGGGGCGAGTTCTCCCAGCTCCTGCTCGAACGCCGCGGCCGCCCCCGGCGAAGCTTTCGCGGCCAGCTCCCCGCCCTTCCCCACGGCATCACTCATTCGGCCAGCCGCGCGAAGCTGTACGGCGCCCAGGGTCCCGACACCAGAAGCCGCAGCCCCGGGTCGGCGCTCACCAGTGCATCGACAGCCACACGATACGCTTCCACCGACTCGCGCGCCACCAAGTGCGACAGCGAGAACGACCGGGTTCCAGGCATTACGGGGGAACATACCTCCTCGCGCGCGAACCCGTCCACCGCTCGCGACACGCGCGCCTGCAAGAATTCGGCCTGCCTCTGCAGTTCCGCGCTCGCCTCCCGCCTCGCACGCACGCGCGCCAGGTAGGCGCGGCCCGGCCCCGCATCTTCCGGAACAGGTTCGCGAATCTCCTCGCGCCGCCGTTCTGAGCGGCCCGGTCCAGCCGCGCCCCCGCCATCCCCCAGAAGGATCCTGACTGTCATCTCGACTCCGCCCCGGACGCGCTCGAGCGAGCGAACCAGCGATTCCATGCGCGCCTCCAGCGCCTGACACAGCGCGGAATCGTCCGCAAAGCTCTGGCCAAACCGGGCCGGGAGCGGCGTTTCGTGAGCCAGCGCTGCCCGCACTACGCTGTCGTGCCGCGCCACCTGCTCCGCCCTCACCTCCCCCGGCTCCCCCGGGATGTCGCTCACCCAGGCGGCCACGCGCCCGCCCACCTCCAGGGAACGCACGGCGCCCCCCGTGATTCCGCGCAGATCGCTCGGCGGCACGCACCCGGGCTCAGTCAGGCAGTACAGGTAGATCGCCACCGGGCTTACCGGAATGCTCCAGCGTCTCCACGGACGTCAGATAAAGTGACAGCCCCACGCGAACGAGGTCGATGTCCGCCACGGATATGGTGACGTCGCCGGAGATGACCACGCCCTTGTCGAGCACGTGGTTCAGCAGCTCTCCGAGCGCGAGACGCTCGTCTTCGTCCATGGGCTCCAGCTCGCCCGCCGACTCCTCCGCCACCATCACTCGCCGATGCTCGCGAAATGGTACGCGGGCCAGGGGCCGGTGAACTCGAAGCGAAAGCCGAGCGGCTCGAACCGCTCCACCGCGGCGCCGAGCGCGGCGCGCAGGGCATCCACGCCCTCGTGTTTCACGAGGCACGATGCGTCGAGCACCGCGCGCCCGCCGGAATCGGCATCGGGCGCCGGCGGAAGCGGCGAACGCACGACGGCGGCCGAGTGCTCGGCGAGAGTGGCTGCGAGCTCCGCCGCCACCGCCGCGCCGCGCCGCGAGCGCTCCTGTCGCAGCGCCTTGTCGAGCTTCCGTTCGAGGAGATAGCGCTGCCCCGGCGTTGCGCCCGCCGCGAGCCGACGCAGCTCGGCGATGTCCTGGCTCCCCTCGGCGAGAGCCGCTTCGGCCGCCGGCGACGAGCTCTGAAAGACCCGCAGCGTGAACTCGCGCGCGCCGTTCATGCGCTCCAGCGACCTCGCGAGCGCCTCGCGCCGGTCGCGCAGCATGGCCCGTACGGCATCGCTCCCCGAGAAAAGCGTGAACATCGTGAACGGGACCACCTCCGCCCGGTCGCTCGCCCAGACCAGAACCGCATCGTGCGCGACCGCGCGCGGCCCGACCCACTCCACCTCTCCCGCGCGCGCCTCGATCTCGGAGCCGGTGTAGAGATCCGCACGCACGAGCGAGCAGATCGCCGAGAGCTCGCCCTCCTTCACCGCGATCACCGCTGAATCGTCCACGCCGCGCGGTGCCGTCGAGAGATCCACATCTCGCACCGCCACTCCGTACGCGTAGACGATCTGCTCCTTGTCTGCCTGCTCGTCAGTGACCACGGATCGGGACGCTCCTCCATGTCGCCGACCACGCGCGCAACGCTCCCACGCCACGCGGGGCCGGCAGGGCGACGGGTGACTCAAACTGTGCGAGCGGACGCGCGAGGGGAAGAGACGCCGCGGACTCGCCGTCCGCGCGATTCCAGATGAGCGCCGCCACCGGTATGGCCAGCTCCTCCAGCCGCGCGACGAGACGCACAGTTTCGTCGCGCACCAGCGGCTCGTTCAGCGACACCGCCAGCACGGCCGTGCGCGTCTCGTCGCGCAGCAGCGCCTCGAGCGCACGCGTGCGCCGCGCGAATGCCACCAGTTCGCCGGCCGCATCTCCGAGCGGGACGACCTCCCGATACTCGAGCATCAAGCGCAGCAGCCGGTGTGCCCAGGCGATTGCCTGCGCGGGGAGCTCGAGCAGCCGGAGGAGATGCCCCGTGGGCGCGGGATCCACCACGATACGCGCGAAGCCGCCCGCCGCGAGCTGCTCGCCGAGGACGCTGAGCGCGTACAGCTCGTCGACCCCCGGCGGCGCCAGCGCCAGCAGATCGCGCACCACCACGCGATCGTGCGTCGCATCCAGCGCACCGCGCATGAGCGAATCGAAGAGCCGGTCCACTCTGTTGGTGTAGCGCTCGCGGAAGGCGGCGAATGCCGCGGACGCATCCAACTGCCTGGCGAAGAGCGGGCCGGCGCCCTCTATCGGCGTCACGGCATCGCCAAGTTTCCGCGCGAGCGCATCGGCGATCGAGGGCGCGGGGTCGGTGGAGACGAGCAGTGTCCGCTCGCCGCGCTCGGCGAGCGCGAGTGCCAGCGCGCACGCGGTAGTGGTCTTCCCCACCCCTCCCTTCCCGGCCACGATTGTGAAAGGGGCGATCCGCCGGAGGACGTCGGCGAGCGCACCGTCGCCCCGGTCATCGGTCGCGGAGCGAGCCATGGCGACGGCGGTCGCGGTGACCGCCCGCGCGCCGCACGGACCACGCACGGCCTCGCCCCATCGCAGAAGTCCGGCTTCCCCGGTCGGAAGCCGCGCGAGAAAATCGACTTCGAAGCGGGGAATCTCCGGAAGCGCGCGATCCAGCTCGTCGAGCGCCCGCGCGCCGGCGCCGTCCAGCTCCTCGGGAAGCGCGTTGAGCACGACCGCGCGGGGAGCGAGCCCCATCGCGGCCAGCCGCGCGGCGTAGCGCACGCTCTCCTGAACCACCAGCGGCTCGGCCCGCACCACCAGCACAGTCGCGTAGCGCGCCGGGTCGGCGAGAGAGGCCTCGAGCCGCTCCAGCCGCGCGCGCATGGTGGAAAGAAACCGGTCGACCGCATCCTCGCGGCGCCGGCGGGTGAGCGCGTAAACCATGAAGCGGTGCTTCTCCTGCATCGCGTCGAGGAGCGCGAGCAGCGCCGCGAACGACTCGGGCAGCTCGAGGAGACGGAGCGTGTGTCCCGTGGGTGCGGTATCGAGTACGACGCGCGGCCAGCCGGCGTCTTCGATGTCGACCATAGTGAGAAGCGCCATGGATTCGTCGAGGCCGGGGAGCGCCGCGTCGATGATCCCGGCGCTCTCCTCGCGACTCAGGTACGTGCCCCTGTCGAACAGCTCGACGAGCGTCCCGCGCCACTCTTCGAGAAAACGCGAGTGCGCGGCGGCCGGGTCGAGCTGCATCGCGTGGAGCGCTCCTCCCCACGGAAGCCTCACCGGCTCGCCCCCGAGGCGCGTACCGAGGGCGCTGCCGAGCGAGCGAGCTGGGTCGCTGGAGATGAGCAGAGTCCTGCGATCAGCTTCGTCGGGGCCGCGCGGGCGCATCGCGGCCCGCGCGGCGAGCGCCGCGGCGCAGGTGGTCTTCCCGACACCTCCCTTCCCGCAGACCAGCACTCCGGGAGGAAGGATGTCGAGAAGCGCATCCAGCCCGGTCACTCCCCTCCGCTATTCCCTGTCTCGAGGTCCGCATCGTCGCCGCGCGCCCGCGCCACTCGTACCGGGCCGGCCGGTGCCTGCAAACCGAAGTGTTCGCGCCAGTACCGCACGTCGCGCAACCGTTCCATCAGCCCGGCCTCGCGTCGCAGATACTCGTCGTCGTCGATGTCCCCCAGCTCCAGCAGCAGTTGCAACTCCATCAACTCCTGCTTCACGGCGCTGTCGTCCACGAGCTCCTCCTCCACCACCCTCTGCACCTTCCCCAGCGACCACCGTATCCCCGCCACCGGACCGGCGATGGGGAAGAAGAGGAGTTTGGTGAGAAGGGACATGGGGGAGGGAAAAGGAAGCAGGAAGCAGGAACTACCGAGGAGACAGGGAACAGGGAACAGGGAACAGGAAACAGGAACTGCACACGTTCCATAATCGTGCCCGCGTACGCGGGCATCCATGTTACTCTACCGATACATGGATTCCCGCTTTCGCGGGAATGACTTCATGGGTGTGCCCTTCCCTGTTTCCTGTTTCCTGTTTCCTGCTTTCCCCCCCTCACCCTTCCGCGCGTTCGAGCTTCAACTTGATGTTCACGAAATTGTAGGGGGGCCAGGGGCCGGTGTACTTGAAAGTGAGGAGATCTTCGTACTTCCTCGAGATCTCGCGCACTTTCTCATCGAAGGCGCGCTCGCGGTCGCGCTCCACGAGGAAGGCGGCGTTCATGATCATCCGATCGCCGATCGGTTTGTTGCTGCGGCTCGCCACGGCGACATCCTTGAGCACCTCGTGGATTTCGGCCACGAAGGCATTGCCCGTATCCTCCAGCGCGCCCTCCACCAGACGGCCGAGCTGCATCCGGGCGAAATAGGTGGAGCTCTGTGCGTTGCGGTCGATCTCGTCCTTCAGGCGGCGGATCTCATCGTTATCGCGCTCGAGCGAGGCGATCACGCGCTCCCGGTCCCAGAGCACCTTGAGCCCGAACTCGATCTTGTCGCGCATCTTGTCGAGCACGTCGCTGAAAGCCTGGTAGGTGGATCGCAGGAGCTCGCACACATCCTCCTCCGATCTGAACACGGTGCCGAACGACATCGGGATCACCGTCCACTCGCGCATCACCGTCTCGTTCACGAACTCGTGCGCGAGCACGTTCTCGCGCGTGGGATCGTAGATCACTATCGGTGTATCGCTCACCACGGCGGCGAGGTCGCGATAGTGCACGGTATAGACCCGGTTCGCTCCTTCGCCGATCCCTATGGTGCCGAAGTCGCGCGGCTTCTCCTGCCGGGTGATGCAGTAGACGTACTTGCCCTCTTCGGTCGCACCGGAAGTCTGCAGACTCTCCACACCGGTTGCATCGCTCATGGACTCTCTCGCTTCTCCTGTGCGTCGGTCGGCCGGCCGCCCGACGAGTCACCGCCCGAGCATCAGGGCGAACGCCACCCAAACCACTATCGCGCACCCTATCCCCGCCTTCGCGGCCACCGCCACGAGCCGCCCCAGCAGCGCACCCGTGGCCACCCGCGTCGCCGCGCGAACCTCGGTCCTGTGCGTCATCTCCGCCAGCCACGCGCCGGCGAACGCTCCCACGAATGCGCCTATGAGCGATCCCACCAGTGGCACGGGAACGCCCATTATAGCTCCGACTATCGACCCAATTATGGCGCCCCAACCGGCCCGACGCGACCCGCCGTATCGGCGGGCGTACTTTCCCGCGAGCAGGAACTCCAGCAGTTCCCCGATACCGGCCAGCGCCGCCACGGCCACCACCGTCCACGCACCTATCGCACCCGGCGGGCCCAGGTAGCTGAAGAGCAGCACCGCACCCACCATCACCCAGAGCCCGGGAAGGCCGAACGGTATCAGCAGCAGACCGGCCACGAGCGCCACGAAGAGCAGCAGCAGCGCCATCTCAACCTGCCCCGGCAACCGCGCCGCGCACAAGAGCGGCAACCTCCGCCACCCCTTCCCCCTCGAGGCGCGCCAGCGCGTCGCCCGGTGTGTGGATGCGCGCCACCGTGCCCCATCCGCCCTTGCTCAGTGTCACCACTTTCCACCCCTCCTCGGCCAGCGCAACGCTGTCCACCAGCACCCCAGGTGGAAGCACTCCCGCCGAAACTCGCATGCCGAGCTGGCGCGCGACACTGGTGATCGTTCCGAGCAGCTCCGCCGGACGCCGCCTCGGGTGGATGACTCGCACGGTACCGACGTCGTCCACGCCGTCCACGTTGATGGCCGTCGCGGTTCTCCCATGAGAGCGCGCCCAGGCGCGCGCGCCAGCCAGCCCGAGCTCCTCCCCGCTGGTCAGCAGCACGCCCAGCGATCTCGCATCCCCGCCCCCGGGTGCGCCCGCAGACTCCTCCGCGGCCAGGAGCACCGTGGCCACGCCGGAGGCGTTGTCCAGTGCACCCGGCGATCTCCCGCCCACTACGCTGGCCGCCACCGGGACCGCCGCCAACACGCCGGCCGCCGTGACCGCGGGCCACCAGCCCGCGACGGGCGCACCGCCCCACTGCGCCACTCCCACAGCCAACGCCACCACCCACAGCACCAGCGAGCTCGTGACGCCCACCGCGCGGATAGCCAGCGGAAGCGGCTGACTCTTGGAGTCGAGGTGAGCCACGAGCCAGATCGCTGGCTCACTCGCCGCAGCAGCCGAACCGGCCCCGGCAGGGCGAACCGCCGACAGGTTCACGCCATGCTCGCGGCACCATGGCACATCGAGCACCCCTCGCCGAACCAGCCACCACGCCGCCAGCAACATGCCCCCGCCCAGCAGCACGAGCAGAAGCAGCGATCCCAGCGGATGCCCCCGAAATCCGACGTGTCCGGCCGCGGCCATCATGATCATCGCCGCGCCGCCACAGATGGGCGTGGCGTAGCGCCCTGGGAACGCCGAATACTCGAACGGTTCCTCGCTCACCTCGAAGCCCGCCGAACGCAGAACGGCCGCGCAGTATCCGCGAGCGGCGGACTCGGCCTCCGAGCCCGCCGGTCGCGGGACCCTGGCCAGCCGCTCCAGGTGCCGCCGCGCCGCCGCGGTGCGGCTATCAGGCAGCGACCACCACGCCGGCGGCACGCACGAGCTCCGCCACCCGTTCGCACTCGTCCGCGGGTAGCGCCGCGAGCGGCGCGCGGGGGACGCCCCCCGCCAGACCGATGAGGTCGAGCGCCGCCTTGATGCCCGGAACGCCCAGCGCACCCACCACTTTCGCGTTGAGCGGCGTGAGTCGCTCCTGGACAGCCGAGGCATGTATGTCGTCGCCAGCGGCAAACGCGCGGCTCACATCGATGGCCAAAGGAGCAGCGAAGAGCGACGCAGCCAGGATAGCCCCGCGCGCGCCCATGCGCAGCGCCGCCAGAAGCGTTCCGGCATGGCCGGTGAGCACCGTGAACCCCTCGCTCTGGAGCGCGACATACCGCCCCAGCATATCGAGGTCCCCGGAGCTGTCCTTCATCCCCACGATGTTCTCGTGCAGCGCCAGCTCGCCCACCAGCCGCGTCGAAAGCGCGAAGTGCATGTACTTTGGAATGTTGTAGAGCAGGACCGGGACGGGACTCTCATCGGCGACGCGGCGGTAGTGCGCCGCCAGCGCTTCGTCCGTCATCGCCGAACCGTAGTAGTGGGGCGCTATCACGAGCACGGCATCCGCGCCGCGCGCCGCCGCCGCCCGCGCACCCGCCACGGTGGCGCGCGTCGACTCCGCTCCCACTCCCACCAGAAGAGTTCGGTCCGCCGGAACACGCGCCCGTGCGATCTCCGTCAGCCTCGAGCGCTCGCTCTCGTCCAGCAGCGCGGCCTCGCCGGTGGATCCGGCCACCAGCACACCAGCCAGCCCTTCGCGCAGATGCGCATCTATGTTGGCGCCGAATGCATCGCCCGCAATCTCGCCCGACTCCGCGTCGAACGGCGTCACCACCGGCCCGATTATGCCACTCAGCTCGACCGCCATCAGTACCCCGCCTCCTTGTCCACCACGTTCCGCATCTCGCGTCCTTCCACGTAGCGGTGCCAGTTGTCCATGAACAGCGATAGCTCGCGCTCCCAGAACCCCCGGGGCGACACGGCCGAAACATGAGGGGTCATCAGCACGTTCGGCAGTCCCCAGAGCGGGCTCGAAGATGGCAGCGGCTCTTCCTCGAACACATCCAGCACCGCACCTCGAAGCGCTCCCGACGCCAGCCGCTCCACCAGCGCCTGCTCATCCACCAACGAGCCGCGCGCGACGTTCACGAAGATCGCGTTGCGGGGCAGTCTGTCGAGCAGCTCGCCGGTGACCAGCTCCCTGGTCTCGGCAGTCGCGGGTGCCGCGATCACCAACACGTCGGTATCCGGCAGGAGCTCTTGCCAGCCGTCGGGACCCACCACGCGCTCGAAACCTTCGGGGATGCCGCGCTCCGGGTGCCGGCGCACGGCCACGCAGCGCGAGCCCAGCATGGTGAGCCGGCTGCCGAGAGCGCTCCCGATTCCCCCCGCGCCCACCACGAGAACGCCGCAATCGCGCAGCTCGCGTACCGTGCTCTCTGGACCCGAGAACACTCGCTTGTCCCATATGCCCGAGCGCTGCTGCCTGCGCGCGGCGTCGAGCGATTTGAGCAGATAGAGGATGCCGCCGAGCATGTACTCCGCCATCGGCACCGCGTGAACGCCGGCGGAGTTGGTCACGACTACGTCGCTCGCCCTCACTTCGGCGAAGAGCAGGCCTCCCACGCCGGCGGACGCCGAGTGAATCCAGCCGAGCTGGGGCGCCTCGGCGAATAGCGCGCGCGCCATTCCGTATCCGAAGTACGCCTCGGCGTAGCCGACGGCGGCGCGCACCTCTTCACTCGGAGCCGCGCCACCATCGCCGTCGGAAGTGGTGAGCGCATCCACGAAGACGATCTCCCAGCCCGGCGGCGCCGCGGCACGCAGTTGGTCGGCGCCGGCCGCGGGGAGCGCCCACGCGCTCGCTCGCGCCCGCAGGTCCACCACCAGACGGCGGCCCGTGCCCGAGCGCGTCATCGGCATGCGCCGGCGCCGTGCGCGCCGCTCCGGAGCGGGCTAGATGCTACGGACGGTTCAGATCCTCCAGGTCGCCGGCCGTGGTATCGGGAGATTCCTCGTCCATGGCCACGCTGCGCGCCGAGTCTTCCAGAGCCGCTTCCGTGGCGGCATCCGGCGCGGTGGGCGTGAAGAAGCTGCGGAACACCGTGCCGCCGCAGCGCTCGCACGTCACCTTGCCCGGCGGCCGGTCGGCAAAGTACTTCTCGTTGCCGCATGTGAGACATACCAGCGTGAGCATTCCTTCCGGCCCTTTCTCGTTCGGCATACGCGGCTCGCGGAGAATGATGGGTCGCTTTCATGCAAGACCCATGCGCTCTTTCACCTCTCGCATCGTCTCCGCCGCGAGCGCACGGCAGCGCGCCGCCCCCTGCTCGAGCACGTCGCGAACGACCTCCGGGCGTGCGCGCAGCTCCGCGGCATGCTCCCGAATCGGATCGAGCTCGCGCCCGATCGAGTCGGCGAGCGCGCGCTTGCAGTCGATGCACCCCCACCCCGCTCCGCGACATTGGACCGCCACGTGCTGCACTGTCGAGCTGTCGCTGAACGCTTGATGGAGATGATAGATATTGCACACTTCCGGCGTGCCGGGATCGCTCCGCCGCACGCGCGCTGGATCGGTGACCGCGGGACGCAATTTCGCCCATATCGAATCCGGCTCCTCGAGAAGTCCTATTGTGTTACCGAGCGACTTCGACATCTTCGCGCGCCCATCAAGTCCCATGATGCGTCGCGTGGCGGTGAGCAGCGGCTGCGGCTCCGGGAAGTAGTCGGTGTCGAATTTCGCGTTCCAGCGCCGCGCGATCTCGCGCGACAGCTCCAGATGCTGCAACTGGTCCTCGCCCACCGGTACCGCCTGCGCACGATACAGCAGGATGTCGGCCGCCTGCAGCACGGGATAGTTCAGGAGGCCGGCGAGCACGCTCTCCTGGCGTGAGGATTTGTCCTTGTACTGCGTCTGGCGCTCGAGCTCACCGAGCGGCGTCACCGTATTGAATATCCACGCGAGCTCGGTGTGCTCGGGAACCATGGACTGGATGAACAGCGTACATTTGTCGGGGTCCAGCCCCGCCGCGAGCAGGGAGATCACCATCTCTCCGGTGCGGCGCCGCAGGTCGGCGGGCTCGTAGCTGCCCGTTATGGCGTGGTAGTCCACCACGCAGTAGATGCATTCGTGCTGGTTCTGTAGTTGCACCCAGTTGCGAACGGCGCCGAGATAGTTGCCTATGTGCAGCTCGCCCGAAGGCTGGATTCCGCTGAAGATCCTCATGATTCGACCAAGCTATGAGCGCTGATGGAGCCGTGCAAGCACACCTGACCTCGCCAGAATCGTACGTCGAGCGCGCCGCCGCCATTCTCCCCCACATGGTTTCGGCCGCCGCACGGGCCGCCGACCTCATCGCCAGTCGCGCCGGCGAGCGCGCGGATCTCGAATGGCGCGTCAAGGCGCACGCGGACTTCGTGAGCGACGTGGACATGGCCGCCGAACGGTCGATTCGAGACTCGCTCGGCGAGCTCGTTCCCGGCGCCGCGATCATGGGCGAGGAGCTCTCTCCACGGAGCGCTCCCGGAAAGGGTACGCATTTCATCGTCGACCCACTCGACGGCACTACCAATTTCCTGCACGGATATCCCGAATACGCGGTCTCCATCGCGCTGGTGCTCGACGGCACGCTGGCGGGCGGAGTGGTGCAGAACGCGGCAACCGGCGAGTGCTTCACGGCTTCGATCGGTGGCGGTGCCGAACGCAATGGCTCGCGCATCTCCGTATCGCGGAACAGCGATCCCGGCCGCGCGCTCATCGGCACCGGCTTCCCTTTCCGGAGCTTCGCGCACGTGGAAATGTATCTGCGCCAGTTCGAAGAGGTGAGCCGCGCCACATCCGGCATCCGCCGCGCCGGCTCCGCGGCACTCGACCTCTGCGACGTGGCGTGCGGGCGCTTCGACGCGTTCTGGGAGCTCGAGCTCTCGCCGTGGGACTTTGCCGCCGGCGTGCTGATCATCCGCGAGGCCGGTGGACTGGTCACCACGGCCGATGGCTCCGCCGTGCCGTACACTCCTTCGTCGATCGTCGCGGGCAGCGCGACGATGCACCCGTGGCTGCTCGAGGTGGTGCAACTGCGGAAAAGGGAGAACGGCCGAGAGAAGCAATGAGACAAGGAGCCCTCCTGGAGAGCAGTTCCCTTGTCTCATTGCTTCTCTCGGCCGTTCTCCCTCTTCCGCAGTTCATGTACCTTGCGATGCACCCGCCCGCACTTCCCCCGCAACCCGAACCACCCGCGCGATGACTCTCGTCGAATGCGTTCCCAACTTCAGTGAAGGCCGCCGCCCCGAAGTCGTCCGGAAGATCCGTGACGCCATCGCCTCCGTGAAGGGGGTCACGGTGCTCGACGTGAGCTCCGACAAATCTCACAACCGTTCAGTCATCACGTTCGTCGTGCCGATCGAACAGGCCGTGGACGCGGCGTTCGCCGGAATCAGCGCCGCGCGCGACTCTATCGACCTCAACGCGCACACTGGCGAGCATCCGCGCATGGGTGCGGCGGATGTGGTGCCCTTCGTGCCGCTGGAGGGGGCCACGATGGAACAGTGCGTGGAACTGGCGCGCGCACTCGGCGAACGTGTGGCCGCGGAGCTCGAGATCCCGGTCTACCTGTACGAGCGCGCGGCCACCCGACCCGAGCGGGAGAACCTCGCGAACGTGCGCCGCGGCCAGTTCGAGGGGCTCCGCGACGAGATGCCCACGAAACCGGAGCGCTCTCCCGACTTCGGCCCGAGCCGCGTCCACCCCACCGCGGGCGCGGTCGCCATCGGTGCGCGCCCGTTTCTGGTGGCGTACAACGTCTACCTCGGCGACGCTTCACACATCGACACGGCCAAAACGGTCGCCCGTGCGGTGCGCGGCTCCTCGGGCGGGCTGCGCCACGTCAAGGCGCTGGGCCTGGAAGTGGAGGGACAGGCGCAGGTCTCGATGAATCTCGTGGACATCACCAAGACGCCCGTGCACCGCGCCTTCGACATGGTCAGGATGGAGGCGGCAGCGTCGGGAGTGCCCACCACCTGGAGCGAGATCGTGGGACTGATTCCGGAGCAGGCGCTCTTCGACGCCGCCGCGCGCCATCTCCAGCTCGCGAACTTCGATCCGGAGCAGATACTCGAGCGGCGCGTGCGAGCCGCCGCCGCACCTGGCGACGACGCCGCCTCGCTCGAAGACTTCGTAGCCTCGGTGGCGGCTAGCACTCCAACGCCGGGCGGCGGAAGCGTGGTGGCCCACACCGGGGCGTTGGCCGCCGCGCTCGTGGAGATGGTCGCCGGGCTGACGGTCGGCAGAAAGAAATACGTCGAGGTCGAAGACGCCATGCGCGCGGTGGCGAGCCGCGCCAGTGAGCTGAGCCAGCGGCTCAACGAGCTCGTCGCCCTCGACGCTCAGTCCTATGCCGCGGTTTCGGCCGCCTATAAGCTTCCCAGGGAGACTCCCGAGCAGCAGCAGAAGCGTGCCGCCGCCATCACGGCCGCGCTCGTTGGCGCGAGCGAGGTACCGCTGGAGACCGCACGCGCCGCAGCCGAAGTGGCGACGCTCGCCGAGACGGCCGCGTCGAAGGGAAACACGAACGCCGTCTCCGACGCCGGAGTCGCGGCCCTGCTGGCCGAGGCCGCATGTCGCGGCGCCGCCTACAACGTTCGCATCAACCTCGCCTCGCTCAGCGATCCCGAAGCGGGCCGCGCCCTCTCGCAGGCCGCCGCCGAGCTGGTACAGCAGGCCAGCGAGAGCGCCAGGCGCGCGGTGGGGGAGGTGGAGGGGAAGCTGTAGGGGGGAGGGAGCAGGAACTACCGAGGAGACAGGAAACAGGGAACAGGAAACAGGAACTGCACAC
>CAZTTY010000085.1:0-18400 GCA_964616815.1 uncultured Gemmatimonadaceae bacterium
GTCGCCGCCTGAGCACTCAAACCACCGAGTCTCCGACGAACCCGGGGCGATTCAGGGTGAAGTTCATAACAGGCTCTAGAGAACGCACATTGCAAGGACTCGCGCGGTAGCGACGTGCCGTTGCACCTCCTTGCGAGGAGCATAACCGGGCTTTCGCTTCGGCGCGTTCTTGCGAGGATGCTTGCGTAGTGCTTCGAGCCGTACGTGGTGAGCCATGCGCTGGAGCGTGAGTGCGAGCGAGCATGGCCCCTGACCGTCGTAGTGCTCCCAGACGGCGGGATCCACCGCTATCAGGAGCCCGCGGTAGCTCTCGCGCACCTCCTGCGCTATGTAGAACATCGAGATCGGTACCGGCTCCGTCTTGCTCGTCTTGCTCGTCTCAGCCCTCTGCTCCGCCTCCTGCTCCACGGCCGCTTGTACCACGGAGAGCACGTTGTAGGCAAGGACGGCGACGCTGAAGGCCAGGAGTGCCGCAGAGGGCTGACCGAGCGAGCGCACTTCGCTCGCGAGCACCTTCTCCAGGCGCTGGAACATGCCCTCTATGGTCCAGCGACGACGGTATAGATCCGCCACCTCGATCGCCGTCGCATCCGCTGCCGGCAAGGTGGTCAGGAGCCGGATGAGAGTATCACCGTCCTCCGTCGGCTCGTCCAGCTCCACCTCTACACGCCGCAGGCGAAGCAGCCGAAGCGGCTTGTCGGCCGTTCCGGAAGTGGGCGTGGGCGACACCGGGATCTCCACGGCCTGCTCGTAGACCATGCCCGTCTCGCCTCGACCCACACACTTTCTCTCGCCCGCTTCACCTTCCACGACGCTCGGATTCGGATACGCTCCGCCTTCCCGCAAGAGCACTCGGGCCCCGCGCTCCGTGAACGCTCCGATTACCGAGCGAGTCGTGAAGTGCCGGTCGGCGATCCACAACTCACCCTCGTCCGAGTCCCGGATGAGGGGCTCCAGGAAATCGCGCTCACAAGCGTGAGCGTCCTCGCCGGGTACGAGATCGACCACGAGTCCCGTCTCCGGCTCGTAGACGACGAGTGACTGTCCGGGGAGCGCGGCCGAGCACTTGCCGCGCAGCGGCTTGACGCGCAGCGGCTTGACGCGCAGCGGCTTGACGCGCTTCTCGCTCGCCGGCAAGTGATTGCCGTCGACGATCCGCAGGCGGTAGCTGAAGCGATAGCTGCCGCGGAGCCCGGAACTCACCGCTCCGGGTCCCTCCGCCGTGGTCTCCGCCCCATCTCGGAGCCCAGCCACGACAGGCAGGAGTCGCTCGGCGCTCCCCCGGACGAGCGCACGCAGCACGGCCGGCTCGGTGTGGTTGACTTTCTCATAGAGGGCCGGGATCGAGACGCTGAGCTCCCCGGTGGAGATGGCCTGCCGCGCTGCGGCGTGCAGCGAGGGCCTCATGCCGAGCGCAACGAGACCCATGAGATCGACCACCGTAGAGAAGAGCAACTCCCTGGTGTACTGCCGCCCTCGGTGCTCCTCGAAGACCTGATCCACCCACTCGGCATTGATCGAACGCTGCAAGGCGAGCCTGGCCATCACTGCCACGGGACACACAGAGACGAACCGAGCCAATACTGCATCCAACGCCATCTTCCTGCTCCAACTAGAGTTACCCATGGAGCATCACATCACAACACACACCTTGAAAGGGGTGGGGCTAAGTCGCCATACCACGCGCAAAGTTCACAAAGTGCTGAACCAGTACACCCGTCCTCGAAAGTACGCCATTCAGCTGCGGCCGAAGCATCCAGCATCGAGACACCCGCCGCCGCAAGAGCGGAGACAGTGTGTGGCGAGCCTGCCACCCGACCCCTGGGAGCGCCGAGCACCGCGCGAGAATAGCGGACCAACCGGCCCCCGCGATTGACCGCTCTCGCAACGTGCCGCGAGCTGAGTGCGGCTTCGCTGTCGCACTCAGCTCGCGGCACACGCTGTGGAGTATTCGCCGGTCACGAAGAGTTCTCAAGCAACCTGCTGGCAATCCAGTTCCGTCGTTCTAGCCACCTTCGATAACTAGGAACGAAAACCCCTCCCCCCTACCTCATCCCCACCATCCCCCTCACCGACTCCCGCAGCTTCTCCGAGTCGAACCCTATCCCCCGCCGGAACACTGTCTCCACCGTCCTTATGTCCGCCGGCCGCCCCACCGGATCCCCCGCCAGCACCACCAGATCGGCCCGCATGTTCGGACGGATGGTCCCGACTTCGTCGGCGATGCCCAGTATCTTCGCGCCGTTCGACGTCATGATCTGGATGGCCTGCTCCGGCGTGAAGCCCGCCTCCACCAGCAGCTCGTAGTTCCGCTGATCCCCGTAGCCGGCGATCGAGCTCTGGCAGCAGGGATCCGACCCGGCGCCCAGCAGCCCGCCGGCCTTCACGAAGGCGCGCTCGAATTCCATCGATTTCCGGAAGACGGCGCGCTGGACGCTGTCGTTGGCGGTCTTGCCCCGCTCGTAGTACGCGGTCACTTGCTTCGCGACATCGGGGTGGAGGGCATCCAGCACGCGCTGATCGAAGGGTACGCGGCTCGGCGACGAGAGCTCGAACACGGCCAGCGTGGAGGTCATGCCGACTCCGTTGTCCACCATCTCCTTGATGGTCTGCTGCACGGCCGGGCTGTCTATTTCGAGGTCGCCGTAGATCACGGAGTCGCCCACGGTGGGGCATACGTCGGGCTGCTTGCCGCTGTAGTACTCGGTGTTGGTGAGCAGTCCGTGCTCGAGCTGGTCGATCCCCAGCGCCACGGCCTCGCGGAAGCCCACGGAGCAGAGGTGCGCTGTCACTTTTACGCCGTGCTTGTGCGCCTCGTCGATGGCTGCGGCCAGCTCGGCGCGGCTGATCTGGGTGTAGGCCTTGAACCAGGTCACGCCCTCCTCCGCCCAGTAGCGCACGAGCCGCCGCGCGTCTTCGGGCCCCGACAGCGGATGCATGGCCGAGAGGGGGGATCCCGGTCCCTGGAGGTACGGCCCCGTGGGGATGATCTGCGGCCCGGCCACCTGCAGCGAGTCGGTCAGCCGCTGGAGGTTGAGCTCCTGGTAAGCGTCTACGCTTCCGGTGGTGCGGATGGTGGTCACGCCGGCCGATAGAAAGAGCCGCGGGTAGCTGGCGCCCATGTACTTCATCCCGCCGTAGTACATGTGGTCGTGCAGCCCCACGATTCCGGGGATCACGGTCTTCCCGGCGAGATCGACCACCTGCGCGCCCTGCGGTATCGCGACCGAGCCGCTGGCGCCCACGGCGGCGATCCGCTCGCCGCGCACGATTATGGTCTGGTCGTCGCGCGCGGGGGCGCCGGTGCCGTCCACTACCCGCGCGTGGGTGAGCGCTACTACTGGCGCGTCGATGCTCACGTACTGGCGCACCGCCGGCGGGAGCGCGCGCTGCTGGGCCGCCGCCGGTCCGGCGGCGAAGATGAGTGCCGCTGCCACGAGGGATGTCTTGCCGCGCATCGGACGTGCTCCTGTACTGGGGGTGAGTGGGTTCCCGGGTCTCTGCGCTACCGCCCCGCCGCGTGCGGCGTGACGGTGAATACTGTGTGCATGCCGGCGCCGAGGTGTTCCGCTATGTGGCAGTGGAGCATCCACTTCCCCGGGTTCGACATCTCTACCAGGAAGTCGACGGTCTCCCCGGCCGGGATGAGCGCCGTGTCTTTCCATACCAGGTTCTCGTTGGGCACCCCGTCGCGGCTCAGGACGAGGAAGCGCTGGCCATGAAGATGTATCGGGTGCGCCATGGCGTGCGAGGTGGAGGGGTCGTTCAGGAAGCGGAGCTTCACCACGTCGCCCTGCCGGAAGCGCCAGTCGATGTCCATGTTCTCCTTCCCCGTCACGGGATCGCGGAGCACCCAGGTGATCTCCTTGCCCGTGGTGGCCCAGTTCATCATGGGCATCCCGTCGTTCCATTCCACCGGCGAGTTGAGGCCGAGGAGCATCCCTTCTACGGCGGGCGGCAGGTCGCGCGTGCGGAGCGAGAGGACGAGGGCGTGGTCCGGCTCCTTCTCGAAGTAGCGCCGGAAGGGCGCGATGTCCGCGGCGGCTTCCGCGTTGCTGCGCAGCCTCTCGAACGATCGGGTGTGGAGCGTGGGCGGCGGCGCGCGATCCACGCTCACGGCTCCGAGTGTGTCGACTTCCGCGAAGTACGCGCCCACGCCGTGGTCGAGCGCGATCACGCGGTTGAGGAGCGGCACGGTTCCCTCGCGCGCGAACTCCACCTCCACCACGTACCGCTGGGCGGGCGCGATCACCGCGCTCTCCACCCACTCCTCGCGCTCGAACTTCCCGACGTCGCTGGCGATCACTTTCATGCGCGAGTGAGGGAAGGAGATGTTGTAGATGCGCGAGTTCGAGGCGTTGGTGAGATAGAAGCGCACTATCTCGCCGCGCCGCACGTCGAGCGTGTAGTACGGCTCGCCGTTCACGAGGAGCACGTTGCCGAAGCGACCCATGAGCGCGTGGGTGGGCGACTCTTCGCCGAACGGCGTGAGGCCGTCGGGGCCCAGGAGGAGGTCGCCGAGCATGAGCACCTGCTCGCGGTTCACCGGGGCGTCGTAGCCGGGGTTCGGCGAGCGCACGAGCATGTTGCCGTAGAGGCCGAGGTTCTGCTGGATGTCCTCGCGCACGTGGGGGTGGTACCAGTAGATGCCGGCGTCGGGGAAGTGCACGGTGTAGGTGAAGTCTCCGCCCGGCGGCACGGCGTCCTGGGTCACGCCGGGCGCGCCGTCGGAGCTGTTGTCGAGGCGCAGCCCGTGCCAGTGCACGCTGCTCGGCATGTCGAGCGCGTTGTGGAAGCGGACCGTGATCGTGGCGCCCTGGGAGACTTCGATGAGGGGGCCGGGGTACTGGCCGTTGAAGCCGTACATCGTGAAAGTGCGGCCGGCGAAGGTGCGCGAGACGAGGCCGGCCTCGAGGGCGAGGGTGTCGCCGGAGGAGAGGCGGAGGAGCTCGCGGGGGCGGGCGGGTGGCGGCGGCGCCGCCGCCAGCGCCGCCGCGGAGTCGGGAGACGCGGGGGCGGCGCCCGGGAGGAACGGCCTGACGGAGGGCTGGAGAGCGGACATGCCCGGCATGGGGCGGAGCCACGGCGGGTGGGGAGGCATCGGCCAGGCCAGCGTTCCGGCGCCGTGGGAGCCGTGCGCCGACGCGTGGTCGGGGTCCGAAGCGGCGGCTGGCGCTGCGCGAGGGGTGGTGCCGGGTGGCGCACCAGACGACACGTCGGATGCCACGCCGGGCGCGGAGGGCTGGAGGAAGTCGCGGTGGGCCAGCACGTGCGCGCTCGGCGACGTGCCGCGGAGCACCAGACGTCCCTCCCGCTCGCGGACATCGGCGGAGCGCTCGGCGCTGATGATGACGCGGAACTGGACGTATCGAACCTCGCCGAGGTCGACGCGGCCGTTCGAGACGCTGCCGAGCTTCGTCGCGCTGTCGAGCGTGAGAGTGTAGGCCCACGCGACGTAGGTGGAGAAGTCGCCGAGGGAGCGCGGGTCGGGGAGACCGGCGATAGTGGCGGAGAGGTGGTAGCGCGGCCTGCCGTCCGCGCCGACGGCGACGTCGAATGGCGAGTGCGACTGGTGGACGGCGACGGTGCCGGAGGCGGCGGGGAGGGAGGGAACGGGGATGAGCCGCATGCAGTCGAGGACGGCCGAGGGGGCCGCGGCAGACACGGAGTCCTGGCAATAACTGGCGGGAGGAATCCGCTGGGAGTGGAGGACGGCCGGAGTGGCAGCGCTACCGATCAGGAGCGCGGAGATCAGGAGGGAGAGTACGAGGATGGGAGGGTGCCTCATCCGGGGATCCGTGATCGGGGCATCGTGAAGAATAAACCCGGGCGGGGAGGAGCGGGTGGCGGAAGTGTGGGTTCCGGTGGATGATCTACTCGAGGGCAAAGGTACGACGGAGCGCCTCGGCCACCTCGGCGGCACGTCCGCGTGAATCGTTCGACGCCTCGACGTAGGCGCGGACGGGTGAAACCAGGGACAGGGACGGTTGGTGCGCCAGCAGTGGGGGCCTGACTTTGGCGGGTTCGAGCGCCGTAAATAACGCACCGGCATCGTTCTCGTACACAGCGGTATTCCACGCTACGCCAGCAGGACGCGCAGCCTCGACACCCACCGTGATCCTCCGTGTCGGAAATCCGGACTTCAGTCGGAGATAGCGATCCAGACAAAGGCGCTCTTTATCAATGCGTCCGGGAATTGTGTTGATACTAAGGACTCCCCAACCGCTCGCCGGAACGAGTCGCATCATCTTCGGCTGAATGGATGTCGGAGAGTGCAAACTACGCGCGAGCAGCCTGCCGGGAACTTCGCGACATGACATGGCATGGCCACGCCGCCCCTTCGCGCCCCTACTTCCCCCACACGATCAGATCGCCCGGACTCTCGAGTCCCAGCGCGTGCGCCAGCCTCCCGAGCGTCCTGAGGTGGACCTGTCCGGAGGAATTGTTCAGCAGCGAGTAGATAGTCGGGCGACTCACGCCCGAGTCGCGCGCGAGCTCGCTGAGGTTGGTCATGCCGGCATCCTCCATCGCCTCGAGAAGCCGGAAGCGTGGGACCAGCTCCCTCCTGCGTCGCCGCGCCATGGTTCGCTCCGTCATTGAAAGGTGAGACATTCGTCAGCAGCGTAAAGCATCACTGACGAATGTATGGGATGTTTTACAATACGCAAGCTTGCCGAAACATCGCGACTGTGTTACATTGTGACCCGGACCGAGGGGCAGTCGGCGCGCACGAGATGCGTGGCGCACTGCCCCTCTTGCACCCCCCGTCGCGCTGCGGCGCCGGGCTGCCGCAACCTTACCGTTCGGACCACCCGGAGGGACGCGTATGAGATTCCGGCGATGCGTGAATGGTGGCTGGCTGGATGCGAGCGGGATGTCGTTCCCCGCGCACTGCTCCTCGCATCCGGCGGGATCGCCCTGCCGTCCGGATCCCGTATGATGCCGCCACGCCAACCGCAGCGCGGCAAGCGCCCACGCGCGCCTGGCTTCGAATACGAGAGCGAAACCGACCTGCGCGTCTCGAGAGGAAGCGTCGCCGTCGCGGACGGCGTCTTGTGGCTCGGCGAGATCACGGTCTCGATGGATGGCGAACGCGCCATCATCCAGATCGAGCGGAGCCCCGGTGACGCCGAACCGTCCGACGCCGCACTCGCCGTTCCGTTCGAGGAAGTCGACGCGGTTCTCACGCTGCTCACCGGAGTCGTGGACCAGGCCCGGCGCAGCGGTGTGCTCCCCGCGCCGCTGGCGCCCACTCGCGACGGCGCATCGAACCCGACGAAGGACTGATCGACCCGCTCCCTCGCCCACTCCGCCAATGGCCGAGAATCACGTCGCCGCCCCGATCGTCGGAGAGGTCGTGCACTTCTACGAGCTCCGGCACGGCGAGACATACGGTCCCCTCGCCGCGATGGTGACGGTCCTCGAGGGCGGATCTTCGAACGCGGTGAACCTCGCCGTCATCGGCGAGGCCGCGATCCGGTTCGTCCCGCTCGTGCCGTTCGCGGACGCTGGAAGGAAGTGCGGGATGTGGTGGACGCGAGCGCGGGCGGTCGAGCCGGGGGAGATCAGGCAGAACGGGTTGTGAGGGGGGCTCGGAATGCACGGCGCGAGGCGGCTCTCGGGGCCAAAATGCCTAAATCGGCAATCGTGATGCCACTTTCGGCAATGAATGGCCCATAATGGCCATTCCCTGGCCATTTCTGGCCGTTTCTGGCTATTTCCAGTATCGACCGCCCATGACGCGCCTGACATAATGACAGGTTGCAAAAGACCGTAACCGGACCGTAGCTGAGCCCGCATCGACTCAGGGCCGCCAAGCGCGCCTCGAGCGAGAAGAGGCGATGAGATCGAGGAAATTCATCGATCGCATCGCCTCTTCTTTCCGTGATTCCCCACACGATTGCTGCCATTTCGCCATTAGCACGAATTACCAATGCGCCCCTGAAAAGATCAACATATATAGACGCGCATCTGTCGATTGAACGACGCCTCCGATCGCGGAGTGAGGGATGTGCGCAGCGTACGAGAGAGCCGAATGGCCGCGATCGACGGCCAGTGGGGCGCCGCCTGGCGGGCGACCCATAGTAGCGCTCGTACGCGACGCGGCGATTCGGAACGCGATCTCATCGGCGGCGGACGGAGTGGCCACGGTGATGTTCTGCGACTACTCGATGGACCTCGTGCGCATCGCCACCGAGACGGGAACGCGCCTGATCATCACGGAGCCACGCGACGCGGCTGGCGACATGATCGCCCCGTCTCTCGCCGCGCTCCGTGTTCGTTCGCCACGACTGCGAGTGCTGCTGCACTTCTCGTTGACACCGGATGACGTGCACGACGCGGCCGGCTGCTTCCCGGCGATCGCGGTACTCCGGCACTACGACGACATCGGCAAGCTGTTGCGCGCGGAGCTTTCCGGATCTTCACTCGCGGCATCGCCGGGCGCACTGCTCGAAGGCTCGGCGGCTCTCGTGCCGCCCACGGTGCGTCCCTTCTTCAGATGCTGTGCATGGTGGGCGCACACGCTGCGAACGGCGAGCGACGCGGCGCTCGCCGCGAAGATACCCATCAGGACGCTGAGCCGCCGGATGCGCGACGCCGGTCTCCCCACACCGAGGCGAGTGCTGCAGTGGTACTGGCTGCTCCACGCGGCATGGCACATCGAGTCCGGCGTTCGCAAGAAAGACGCGGTCGCGCGCAGAGTGGGAGCGGCATCCGGCGTGGCACTGGGCGCCACCCTGCGGCAGTGCACCGGGCTGCGGTGGCCCGAGCTGCGCGACCGGGTGGGACTCGAAGGGATGCTCGCGCGCTTCGATGCGTTGCTGCGCCAGCGTGACCCCGGCCCATCGGACACGTAGCGACGGCAGTGGCCGAAACTCCTACACTTCTGGCCGAAAACGCCGCTCCCGCCGCTCGCCGTTCGGCCCTACCTATGAACCGTAGGACGCGGAGCTGATCGGGTGACCGCGAGCACGGCTCCAGACGGAGCCGACAGCTCCGAGCGGACCGCGACTCGCCGGGTACGGGGTCGAGTACCGAGTGGGAGGAGACGATGCAGCATAGTCCACCGCGCAAACCAGTGCGCGCACCAGTTGTCGCGACGGGAGGCGCCACGCGCTTCGCTCCGGCGCCGCACGTTACGAGCGCGGTCCACGGCGCAGCGACGGCGCTGCTCGACATGCGCACCGAACGCTACTACACACTCGGCGAGGTGGGAAGCAGGATCTGGGCGCTGCTCGCGAGTGGCCGCTCGGTGGACGATATCGCCCGGCGACTCGGCGAGGAGTTCGATGCGTCCGAGGCGACGATCGACGCGGACCTGCGCGCACTCCTCGCGCGCCTGGAAGGCGCGGCGCTGATCCGCCGGGTGCGCGACGACCGCGAGTCGCGCGGGAGCGTCTCATGAGTAGCGTATCGCTCGCCAGCGGGGCCGCGGAGCAGGCTCGCGTACGCATACCGTCGGCGCTGTACTGCGCAGTCGTGGTGGCGGGCGTGAAGCTCGCGCTTCGAAGCGCAGGCCTGCGCCGTACACTCCGCGCGATACACACCATGGCGCCGCCCGCACGCGCCACGCGCGGCCGCAGCCTCGAGCAGGTGGAGAGCGTGGCGCGGCGCGTAGCGCTCGTCGGCGCGTTCTTCCCGGGACGAGTCGCGTGTCTGGAACAGTCGCTCACACTGTACTGGCTGCTGCTCCGCGCGCGCATCCCCGCATCGTTCAGGATCGGCGTCCTGCCGAGCCAGTTCGCGGCGCACGCGTGGGTGGAGTACGACGGCGAGCCCGTGCTGGAGAGCGAGCTCGTTCACACAGTGATCCCGTTTCCGGTGCTGCCGCTATGAGCGTCTTCGTGTGCCTCGTGCGGACGGACGGCGCGCCGGTGTACGAAGCGCTGTGCAGGAAATACGGCGCGAAGCGTGAAGCGCCGCGCGTAGTGCCGCCCTCCTGGTGCATGATGGGCGACTTCGCGGTAATGCTCGGCTCGGATATACCGGGACTCGCGCCGCGCGTGGCGCGGCGTGGCGAGTGGATCGGGGCAGGACTCGTGCGGCTGGATGAGCGGCCGGCGCAGCCGGCGCATCCGTCAACCGAGCGCGCCGCACCCGAACGCGACGCGTCGGATCTCGCGGCAGTGCTGGAGCTGCTCGCCGAGTCGGGCGCGGCCGCGGTATCGAAGCTCGTCGGCGACTTCGCATTCGTCGCCTGGAACCGCGAGCGGCGGCAGCTCGTCGCCGCGCGCGACACATTCGGCGTGCGGCGGCTCTACATGGCGCGGCGCGGCGACCTGCTGACCTTCTCGACCCGCGCGTCGCTCCTCGCACGCACGGAGTCGTACGACCTCGAGTACTTCGCCGAGTACCTCCTGCACGGCGACGACCCATCGGGGCGAACGGCGTTCAGGGAAGTGGAGGCCGTGCGTGCGGCGGAGCTGGTGACGTGGGAGCGCGGAACGCTCTGCAGGAAGCGCTACTGGGAGCCACCCGAAGAGGAGGACACGAACCAGAAGAGCGGCCCGGAGATAGTGGAGGAGTTCAGCGCACTCCTGTTCGACGCCGTGAAAGCACGCCTGGCCGGCGAAGCGAACGTATGGTCACACCTCACGGGCGGGATGGATTCGTCGTCCGTCGTCGCGGTAGCGCAGACGCTGGCGGCGAGAGGCGAGGTGGAGCGCGGCCTGGCCGGAGTAGCGACGTACGAGTCGGATCCGCCGCTTGGCGGCGACGTGGATCACGCGCGGCTGGTGGCCGAGAGGTACGGGCTGCGGCACGAAGTGCTGCGTGGGTGGAGAGTGTGGGAGGAGGATGGGGAGGGGGTGCCCGCGTTCGACCAGCCCACATACGAGCAGGCCAATCATGTAATAGGGAGGCGGTTGGTCAAGACGTCGCTGCGGGAGCGCGGGACGATCTTCCTCACGGGGCTGGGTGGCGATCTGTACCTGCGCCCGCAGTTCGACCGTGCCGCGGATCTATTGACGCGTCGACAGTATCGCGCAGCGGTTCAGGCCGTGGCTGAGTGGGCGGTGGCAACCAGGCAGTCGTTCTGGCGACTCTTCGCGGTGCATGGTGTCGTCCCACTCCTCCCCTCGGCGCTCCGCTACGCGCTCGGAAAACCCGAGCGACGCGTACCGCCGTGGATATCCAGCGAATTCGCGAGGCACTTCGCACTTCGCGATCGTGCCATTGCAGTGCGGTCCCGCTCGTCGTGCCAGGCAATGCTGTCTCGTCTGGTCGTGATCGAGGCACTCCACAACCATGCGGGGCGGGTGTGCAACGAGCGAATGGGGGAGGTCAACGTAGAGTGGCGCCACCCATTCCTCCATCGCCCATTAGTGGAGTACGGACTGCGCCTGCCACAGAGGTGGTTGGTAGCGCCCGGAACGGATCTGTCCAAGCGCGTGCTGCGGATGGCGATGATGGGCATCTTGCCCGAACCAGTCCGACTACGGCGCGGGAAGGGAGGGCTTCAGGCGGGCATTCACGAGGCGTTCGTGCGAAGGGCGGAGCACCTCAGGACGCTCACGACCCATTCGCGTTTGGCCGCGCTGGGCTGCGTGGACGAAAAGCGTTTCGCTCAGGCAGTCCGGGGATCGGCGGCACTGCCGCATGGCGAGGCGCACTTACTCAATACCGCTTTGACTCTGGAGGTATGGCTTAATCGACGTGCTGATCGGTGGTCCTGACATGTTGTAACGAGGTATCGCATTTGTGACTAACCCAAGGAGGATCAGATGAAAAAGACCTATGCGAGCCCCGAGCTGATCGACAACGGCTCGGTGACGGCTCAGACGCTGCAGGGAACCGACCAGGCACCGGAAGAGGCTCTGCCAGTTCCCGACAAGACCGGACTGCTGTGATGCAGTGCCGCCGGCCGGCGATGTATTATCTGTCGGGACCACCCGCTGGCCGGCGGCAGTCACGCCTCATCGACGAAGGCTACAGCGATCTCGCCGAGGTCGTAACGCAATGAGAATCGCACGCCTGCGGTCTCATCGTGAACCCGGTTGCCTCGGCTCAGCAGCTTCGGTCGACTGTATCGGCTGCAGATACTCGTCGAACCATTCCAGAGTACTGTGCCAAAAATGACGGATATTCGCCGGGGACAGGATCACGTGACCTTCACCATGGAATACCATGAGACGAGCGCGTTTCCCGGCACGATCCATGGCGGTGAACAATTCCTCTGCCTGGCCCAGGAAGTCATTGTCACCGACACTGATGAGCAGAGGCGTGTGAATGCCTTCCACGCGGTACAGGGGGCTGTTATGTACGTAGCGGTCCGGATCACGCCATGGCGGTCCTCCCATCCGTCCCTGCCCCGTCTCCATCAGGGAAAGCTCCACCGCGGGCCACTCGGAGAACCGTGTCTGCGGATAGAACCGCAGGGCGAAGCTCGTCAGGTCCGCAAGGCCAGAGCTCGTGACGGCTGCTCGGAAACGGGATGACTGTGACACGATACAGTTCACGGCATAGCCTCCATAGCTGTGGCCGAACAGGCCAAGTCTGGTGGAGTCGGCGATGCCACGTACGACGAGCGTATCGATGGCTGCATCGACGCCATCGAGCATGTGGTCGTATGGATCGCCGGCAGAACCGTAGGGCGCGAGTGGCATGCTGGGAAAGAGCACGACGTATCCGTGTCCCGCAAGGATTGCCGGACTGAGGAACGCAGCCGGTGGATCGTCATCTGGCCGCAGGAGCGAAGTGTTCACGGTGTCGCGATATATGTCGCCCGGATACACCCACGTCACCAGCGGATACCGCACGCCTGGCTCGAAACCGGGTGGAAATAGAACTACGGCTCGTTGTTCCGAGCCATCGCGCGCCGAATAGGAGAACATGGCGCGCGAGGGGCGCGGAATTCCGGCCAGGTGAGTATTGAGTCGGAGCAGCATGCGCGGTGGCGCATCAGCCGCGAACCGCTGGGAGATGACCGTGCCGCCACCGGTGAAGCGACGAACGACAGCGAAGGCACCATCGGGCGCCACGGCGAGGAGCTCGTCGCCCGGAGCCAGCATGACCTGCGTGCCCGCCGCCGCCTCCACTTGCATGCTGAGTCGAGGAGGAGTCGACTGCGCAACGACCGGCGCTGCACCGGCCACCCAACGGATGGTCGAGTCGGAGCCCGGTTCCGGCATAGCCGCGATGGCACCGGTCTCGAGGTCGGCGGCGAAAAGCGTATCGTTCGCCGTGCCGCTCCCGCTCGTGGAGGGTGCCGCCAGGACGCCGAAGCGACCGCCTCCAGGCGCCCAGCGTACGAACCGTGAGTAGGAGTGCGGAGCAAGCCACTGTACGGCAGCATCGTCGCCGAGTCGGACGATCCCGAGTTGCTTGCGGATGCGACTTCGGAATCCGAGCCGCCGCTCCGGATTGGCTGGGGAGTAGAATTGATCTGCGAGCACCGCGGCGCGGTCATGCGCGGGCGAGATTACGACATCGCGATACCCATCTCCGTAGTACGGAACCTCGAAGGCCATGCGAATGGTTCCGAGCTCTACATCCCACAGGGCGATGCTGGTGAGTGCGTGGCTGGAGCTCGGGCGACGGGGCGTGTCCAGGACGCTTACGCTCACGTCGCGTCCCAACGCGCTCCTCCGCCATGTGACAGGAATGGAATCGGCAATCTTGTGCGTTGCCACCGACAACCGGTCACGGTCGCCATCCGGCAGCAACGCCACTGCAAGGACCGAATCGGAAAGCCAGACGAAGGGCTGCCCAAGGCTCGACCTTCCCCGAGGTGTGATTCCAACGGATATCTGAGTCATGTAGTCCAGGCTCCGAGGGTCCGGCATGCAAGCCAGGGCGTGCGTCCCATTTCGCCATACACACAGCGAAACGGTATCTGCCCGAAACGCGAGCATGGCCAGGCTACGACCACTGGGCGACCAGACCGGGTGCCAGTATCCCCGCTTCTCGGAGTATCCGTTCGTTCGCATTACCGCTTCGCCGGATTCGGCGGAGAGCACGAGCAGATCTCCGCGGATGTTGCCCCGGTAGTGGCCCTCCACCAGAAGCGCTTCTCCCGGTCTGCTGGGGCGTTGAACGACGATCGCAATGAGATCACCAGCAGGATCGACAGCCGCGGCATCGACCCGCTGGAGCTCGAGCACATCGTCGACCGTCATACCATGCGTCGACGCGCCGGAGATCCGCTGGGCCGGTGCACGAGTGGCCACGACAGCTATCCCGAATCCGACAAAGCCAACCATGGCCATGAGGGAACGCCACCTCGCCAAGCGCCCACTCTTCGATGCATCTCCCCGTGCCCGCCCCCTTCGAGCCAAGCTATCCGAGGCACACTGAACGGCAAACACGATGTTCATCCCATCACGCGCCGATCTGCGCACACCCACCATAGCCGGTATTGGGGTCTTCTCCCGAGGGCATGAACACCACGTCCGGCCCGTACATCGTACCGGGCGACGCCGGGTATTCCCCGGTCGGGAAGGTGGCTTCCGTGTCCCTGCCATAGTCCCTAACGAGTCGACGTAGATCGCCCTGGCGATGTCCCGTTCCAAAGAGCCAGAATGCCCGTTCGTGGAAGAGGACATCGACGCGTAGCGATGGTGCCGCCGAGAGTGTCGAATCGGTGGAAAGAGGCGCTAGTGCCGAAGCAGCACCCGTCTCGCGAAGCTCCGTGAGCAGCTCGACCCAGACGTCTACGCTGTCGGCCCGAAGCGCCGACTCGGCACGTATGAGGGTTGCTTCGACCCCGCTGGCGAGTGTGATCGGCGCCCCGAGTGAAGAGTTGCTCGCATAGTTGTACAGGGGGTGACCGGTCCTGCTCAGTCCGATGCTGTCGGCACCGACCCTCGAGTCCGATCCAGTTATGAAGGGCAGACCATTCTCGCCCTCCATGTCGGATACGCTCATATAACGCCCCATCGCAACCCGGTCGTATACGCTATTCGTTTGCCCGGCCACGGCAGCCGAATAGTCGATGCCATACCGAAAGCTCTCAGGTACCGCTTGTACAGCCGCTGCCGCACCCGTTGCGTCGCCCTGGAGGAGCAATGCGCGCGCACGTCCGACGCGGATCAGGTTGTCGATCGTCGTGCCTTCGCCAACCACTGCCGACGCGGAGTCGAACATCTGCAACGCATGCTCGACCAGCGCCTCCCGATCGAGAGACGGGGAGCTGATTGGGCTGCCACCGGCGACAGTGGCGAGTGGAACTGGGCTGCACAGGTTCTCGGCGAACATGACTTCCACGTAGCCCACGAGAGCGTATAGCTCTGCGATCCGCTCGGGAGGGTCGGGCGCGAAGCGCTGCAGCGTGGTAATCGCGCGATATGCCGACAGGCGGGCGCGACTCAACTCCTCGAACGGATATGCGTTCACCGGCATAATGACACGACGGTCGGAGGATGCGGGACTATCTCCGACATCCTGGAACTCGTCCGAAATCAGGCCCGTCTCCGCCACCTGATCCGCGAACGCCGCGGCGAACTCGCTCAGCGCGCCAGCATATCTGGCAGAAGCACCACTCGGGTTGTCCAATGCACCAGGACTCACGACATCGGGTGCGTCTATATCGGTGAATTGCCGACAGCCAGACACTACCGTGAGGCCGACAATGGTGAGCAGCAGCCAGATGAGCTGTGAGCCGCGTGCCGGAGCGCCGCCTGTTATGCCGCCCCGCATGTAGAGCTGGATCATCTCGAATTACCGTATGAGGATGAGTGTTGCGCGGATGGCGATCAGAAGGCGATGCTGAGACGCAATATCAGATACCTGGGCGCCGGTAGCGCTGTGGTACCGTCACCCGCAGACGCATCCGGATTTCCCGGTGCAGTCTGCACCTCCGGGTCGGTACCACTGTACTTGCTCCAGAGCGCCAGATTCCGGGCGGAGATCATCAGGTTTGCATCCCGGACGTGTAACCGCGCAGCGAGCGATGGCGGAATCGCGAAGGAGAGCGCCACCTCGCGCAGCCGCGTAAAGGATGCGTCCTCGAAGTAGCCCCAGTACGAGTTGTGGAGTGAGGAATTGCTGAGAGCGATGTACGCCGCCTGGGCCTCCAGGTCGTCGCCCTGGAACGTGGTTCCGTGACAGGCGCTGAAGAGACAGCGCGCCGCTTCGGCTCCGTTCAGGATACTGTACCCGCCCCGATGCTCTGCCATCGCGCTCAGACGCAGGCGGTCACCGAAGAACCCCAAGTCGGTACTCAGCGTCAGTTGAGTCCGCGGGAACCCCCTACCGGCGAGTCGTGGCGAGTCTCCCACGGTCACTTCCGCAGGTGTGATGATGCCATTGCCGTCGGCATCCGTCACACTCTCGATCGGGTAGTCGAAGTAGGACTTCAACGGATAGCCGGGAACGATGCCAGGGTAGGTCGTCCCGGCCCTGTAGATCGCATCCACCGAAGGAGCGATCGCGAGCACCGTATTGTCGTTCACAGAGCCCGATACTGCTGCCCCCCAGCTCAGGCGCTGCGTCTGCAGGATGTTCGCTTGCAGCATCAACTCGTAACCGCGATTGCGCACGGCACCCACATTCTGCCACTGGGAACCGCCGCCGAAGGAGGCCGGCAACGTAACCCTCACCAGCGCATCATCACTCCGCTTGTCGTAGTAGGTGGCGTGCATGGCGATGCGCCCATTTGCCGCCTCCACGTCCAGGCCTCCTTCGAACTCGCTTTGTCGCTCTGGGCGCAGGTCACGATTGCCGAGTTCGCCAAGCTGCGCACCGGTTACGGTGCTCTGACCTACGAATGCCGTGAAGAGACGCTCTGTTTGGAGAGCAGCTACCGGCCCAGGCTGCACTCCGGATTCGCCGTACGCAGCGCGGAGGCGAACAGATGAGATGCCGGGAATCCGCGGCCAGAACGGCTCGCTCGAGAGAACCCACGACGCGCTTGCCTTCGGATAAACGGCCGCCCGGAACCCGGCTCCGAACGAGCTGGCCCCGTCGACTCGGAGCGCCGCCGTGATATAGCGGCGCTCCGCCCAACCAATTGTCTCCTCGATGTAGCTTCCCGCGACGACGGTCTCGACGGTGGATTCACTCACTAATGGAGCGGCGCCACCTGCGACCGTTTCCGAACCCGGCACCAGATTTCGAGCGGCAGCAGTGTTCGTGAGAGCGGTGGTGCGATTGTACTGTGCGCCAATCGAGGTCCGCAGGCTCCAGTCGCTCCCAAGAGATGTCTGCGCGGAAAGGCTGCCATCGAGCGTCTGCAGCGAGATGTTCAGTTTCGTGTTTTCGCGTGAGCCCGGAATGATCGCGGAGCTGAAGCCGAGCCCTGGGGGAGCGAGGCGATCGATGTAGTCGGTGGAGAGGTCGAGGCCCGCAGTAAGGCGGCCGGTCAACCACCCAGTCGGATGCCATCTTGCATTGATGCCTGTGGTCAGATGAGATACATCCTCACGGTCTCGCTTGATGAGATAGTCGCCAGCGCGCACTCCCCGTGTCCACCCATCGTTCTGATCACGCACTCCAGTCGAAAGCCCTCCGAAGAACAGCATGAGAGGATTTGGAATTCTGACGTTCGAGTGACTGAACGCCGCCGAGAAGTCCAGATCGAGATCAGCGCGTACCGGAACCTGGAAATTCCCGCGAACGCTATACCTCGAGATGCCGTTCGGATGCCGTTCGTCGTCAGTGAGACTCCGGCCAGCTTGCTCCTCCAGGAGGCGTCCGTCAGTGGACGGCATCTTCAGGTAGCCGGTCTCGACCTCTCGAACTACAGACAGGAGATACCGCACTGAGGCACCGCCGCTAACCTGAAGTCCGATCTTTTGTCTGGAGCCGGTGCCGATGGGAGTCGTCGCCGCCTCACGCAGCGGAGAGAAGCTCGTGATGCTGTCCTGGGTACACGTACCGGCATTCATACCAAGTAGCGGACAACGAATGGGAACGTCGGGGCTCGCGATGGCGTGTCCCCACGGGAAGTAGCTTACCGGAAAGCGATCACGATCGAAGCTGAGAATTCCTCCTTCTGCGCTGGCGCTCCAACGAGCTTCGCTGGTCTTACCGCGCTTCGTCTTCACGAGGATCACACCGTTCGCGGCGTCGGTGCCGTACAGCGTCGCTGCAGATGGACCCTTCACGATCTCGATTGACTCTATGTCGGCCAGCTCGAGGTCGTCGAAGCGCCCGGAGCTCAGCCCTGCCGCTGTCGGAGCGGTCACCCCACCAGCCGTGCTGTTTGCGACCCGTACTCCATCCACCACAAGCAGCGGCTGGTTGGATAAAGACAGACTGCTCTGGCCACGGATGCTGATGGGCGGCGAAGCGCCCGTCAGCCCGCCGCCGAACTGTACTCGAACGCCCGGGACTCGGCCCGCGAGCAGTTGCGTCAGATTCGTAACCGGCGACGCCGATACGACCGAATCGGCGGCTATCGCGGCGACCAGATTCCCCACTTCCTTTCGCGCCTGATCGCCTGTGGCCGTGGTCACTATCT
>CAZTTY010000086.1:0-17619 GCA_964616815.1 uncultured Gemmatimonadaceae bacterium
CGACCCACAGCTTAGAAGGCTGTTGCTCTATCCAGCTGAGCTACTGGCGCTTCTTCAGTCGCGAGCCCGCGCCCCGGGAAGACACGACGCCGCTTCAGCCGCACCATGCCGCCGCGGGAGGACCTGCCAGGTGCCAGGTCGGGGCGACCGGATTTGAACCGGTGACCTCCTGCTCCCAAAGCAGGCGCGATACCAGGCTACGCTACGCCCCGCACAGTCTACGAACATATCCAGACAGCGGCATCCGGTCAACTGCGCTCGGCGAGCGTGGCGACGAGCTTCCGGAACGCCCTGCCGCGATGGCTCACGCGCTCCTTCGCAACGCGATCGAGCTCCGCGAAGGTGGTGCCGGTTCCGTCCAGCTCGAAGAGCGGATCGTAACCGAATCCGCCTGCGCCGCGCGGCTCGCGCAGTATCCGACCGCCGCACTCCCCCCGAAACAGCCGCTCGCCGGCACGGTCCACGTACACGGCCACGCATACGTAGCGCGCGCGGCGCTCCGTCGCGAGCAAGCGCTCCGCATCGCTCCCCTCGCGCTCCAGGCGCCCGAGCTCCGCGAGCAGCTTCGAATTGTTCGCGGCGTCCAGCGCCAGTCCCGTGAGATCGGTGCGTCCGCTCCACCGCTTGCTGCGTACGCCGGGCCTGCCGGCGAGCGCCACGACTTCGAGTCCCGAATCGTCGGCGACGACGGCCCGCGCTCCCCCCGAACGCTCGAAGAAGTGACGCGCCTTCGCGAGCGCATTCTCCTCGAATGTCTCGAAGCGCTCGAGCGAATCTTCCGCTTCACGATCTTCGGGCATTCCCGCGGCATCGAGGTCGAACACGTGGAAGCCGGCGTCGCCGAAGAGCGGCTCCAGTTCGCGCAGCTTGCCGCGGCTTCTGGTAGCGAGGATGATCGTTCGTGTATCCCCGGCGCTACGTCCGGCTCCGCTCATCGAGCCATCGCCGCGACCTGCCGCTGGAGCAGTTCGCGGATGCCACCTTCGGCGAGCTCGAGCAGCCGGTCGAGCGTGGCGCGGTCGAAGGTCGCATGCTCGCCGGTGCCCTGCACTTCCACGAAGTGTCCCTCGCTGGTCATGACGACGTTCATGTCGACGCCCGCGCGAACGTCTTCCGGGTAATCGAGATCGAGCCGGGGCTCGCCGTCCACGAGCCCCACGCTCACCGCCGCGACGCGCCGGCGCACTGGCGAGGCTGCGAGCGCGCCGCTCCTCACCAGCCAGTCGCACGCATCGATCACCGCGACGCACGCCCCGGTGATCGCCGCCGTGCGCGTCCCGCCATCGGCCTGAAGTACGTCGCAATCCACGCGAACCGTATACTCGCCGAAGGCGAAGTCGTCCAGCATGGCGCGGAGGCTGCGGCCGATCAGCCGCTGGATCTCCTGTGTACGTCCGCCCACGTGGCCGCGTTCGCGCGGGGTACGCGTGGAAGTCGCGCGCGGAAGCATCGCATACTCGGCCGTGAGCCAGCCGGCGCCGCTGCCCCTTCGCCAGGCCGGAACGCCCGCCTCCGCGGAGGCCGTGCACAGCACTCGCGTGGAACCGAAGGTCACGAGACAGGAGCCTTCGGCGTTGGGCGCGGCGCCGCGCTCCAGGGAAACGGGTCGCAGGGCATCGTTGGCGCGCCCGTTGCGCGCGACTACCTCACTTCCAACTGCGCTATCGGTCACGGAGCCTCTCGATTATCGAAGTGGTGGATTGTCCTGCCGTGAGCGGTACTATCACCACCCGGCCGCCGCGCGCCTCGACTTCCGCGCGGCCGACTACGGTATCCGGCGTGTAGTCGCCGCCCTTGACTATGACATCGGGGTGCAGCGCGCGGATCGACTCGAGCGGCGTGTCCTCGTCGAATATGACCACGGCATCCACCGCTTCCATCGCGGCGAGCACGAGGGCACGCTCCGCCTCGCGCCGAACGGGACGTCCTTCTCCCTTGAGCCGGCGCACGGAAGCGTCGCTGTTCACGCCCACGATGAGCGACTCGCCCTCGGCGCGGGCGGCACAGAGAACGTCGACGTGGCCTGGATGGACGAGATCGAAAACGCCGTTGGTGAACACGACGGCTCCCTCGCGCGAGTCGCGCCAGCGGATCGCGTCGGCGAGCGACATCACCTTGCCGGCTGGTGGCCGGGGCCTCAGAACGCCCGCTCCACGTGCGCGGTGAGCTCGATGTCGCGCGTGAAGCCGGGGAGCTCGAGCGTTTCGAAGTAGTCGGACCAGATGAAGATCATTCGGGGCCCGCGCCGGATGTGCACGCGCTTCGCGCCTTGCGGAAGTCCGAGCGAGTCGGCCAGCGCGCGAAGGTGCGAGGTGATGTCCTCGTTGCTGCGGTGCGACGCGAAGCGTGCTTCCTGCTTCATCGCGTCCTGAAACGCGTAGTGGCGATAGAAGACGCGGCCGATGTTCACGCCGAAGTAGCCGATCGTGACGACTATCAGCAGCGTGAGAAGGCAGCCGAGCGTGGAGGCTCCGCGCGGGGCGCGTCTCACCACTGCGACTGCGCTCCGGCTATGACATCCTCCACGATCTTCTGGATGGCGTCGTCGCGGCCGTCGGCTTCGGAGCCTTCGTTGTAGGTGGCGTCGCGCATGAGTCCCTTCTGCGACCACAGGGTCCGGCCGGTCGCCTGCTCGATGATCTCGATGTCCACGGTGATCTGCACCTTCCGCTGCGCGGTATTGGCTCGCGCCGGATCGGAGCTGTAGGCCACGGGGATATCCGGCTCGTAATTGACGATCTTCCCCCTCACGAGGGCATCCGCGCGCTTCTCCGAGGCCTCGCGCAGCCCGAGCCTCCCCTCGACTTCGCGGCGCATCGGCTCGAGGAGCTCGCGCTGCAGCGTCGCCAGGGACGTCTGGTTCTCGAACGGGAGCACCGCCACGGTCCTGATGTTGGGCGGGAGGCCGCCGCCGGCGAAGCCGTAGATGCAGCCGGTGGCTGCCAGCACCGGGAGGAGCAGGAGAGCGAGAAGTCTAGCGCCAGATCGCGGCATCGAAGGAGGAGACTGTGTCGACGCGCGTCACCGCGAGATCGAGTGTGCGGCGCGCGCGTTCATGCTCGTAGTGTACGTGCCCGGCGCCGTCGCGCGACACCCACTGCTGGATGCGCCCGCCATCGATCAACTCGATGCGGCGCAGTTCGCCGCCGGCGAAAGTCGCCCGCCAGGCCGGCTCACGTCCAATCTCCACTCGGAGAGTATCGCCGTCAACGCGCGCGGCGGTATCGGCCGCCGGCGGAACGGTGAAGCGCCCCAGCGCGGCCCAGATGAACGGTACCGGGGGCAGGTACGCTCCGATCCGCGAGTCGCCGCGCGTCACGAGGGAGTCGCCCACCAGCACGGCGCTCCCGCTGCCGTAGCCGCCGCCCACGAAGAGGTCCATCCGGACGCTGTCGGGCGGCGCGACGCGCGCGGCCCCATCCCCCCTGGCCCGGATGTCCGCGTCCGAGTAGTTCCAGAGGAAGATGAGCTTTCGGTGCACCGGCGGGAGTCTCGTGGCCGGAATGGCGGCCGGTGCCACGTCGCCCGTCAGCGGTGGCGCCTTGGGCGCACAGCCGGCCAGCAGCGCAACGGCGAGTACCGGCGCCAGGCGCACGCCCGCGCGGCACCCCCACCCCCCGGCCGCCGGTCGTCGCACTACGCCGCGGCCGCCGCGCACGACTCGAGCCGCGCGCGGATCTCCGCGGGCAGCCTCACCACGCGATGCGAGCCGTCGAGCGCGACCAGAAGGGTGCTCGCCGTGGCCAGGAGCTCGCCGCTCTCGGCGTTGTGGATGCGGTATTCGAAAGTGACCAGGCGCGAGGAGACGTCGGTGAGAGTGGTCTCCACCCGAACCAGATCATCGTAGCGCGCCGGCGCCCTGTAGCGGACGTTCGCCTCCGCGACCGCCAGCATGATCCCCGCCTCCTCCATCTCGCGATAGCTCATACCGCCCGCGCGGATGTGATCGGTGCGACCGAGCTCGCACCAGATCAGATAGTGCGAGTGGTAGACTACGCCCATCCTGTCGGTTTCCGCGTAGCGAACGCGCAGCTCCAGCGAGGTGCTTCGAGGCATGAGTTGCGAAGTTGAGCGGGCGGCGCGGGTTTGTAAAGAAGGGACGCCGGCGCTAGAATCCGCGCATGCTCGCGGCGCCCTGCTACATATTCTCCGATGCCCATCTGGGCGCGGGAGACCTGGACGACGATCGCGCGCTCGCGTCCTTTCTCCGTCACCTCCGCGGCCGCGCCGGCTCGCTGCTCGTGAACGGCGATCTCTTCGACTTCTGGTTCGAGTGGCGGCGCGTGATGCCGCGCGGCCACGTGCGCGTGCTCGGCGCTCTGGCGGAGCTCCGCGACGCCGGGCTGCCGGTGATCATGATCGGCGGCAACCACGACTGCTGGGGCGGCGATATACTCGGCGGCGACGTCGGCATCGATTTTCGCCTCGGCGCGCTGGACACTTCGCTGGGAGGCTGGCGCGCGCACGTGGAGCATGGCGACGGTCTGCGCCCCGTCGAAGACCGCGCCTATCGCCGTCTCCGGACGGTGCTCCGCAACGGTCTGGCGATCCGCGCGTTTCGATGGCTGCACCCGGACTGGGCCAGCCGGCTGGCGGCGGGGAGCTCGGACGCGAGCCGAACGCACCGGGCGCGCGACGGCGGCGCGGGACTCCGCGCCATCGCAGGCGAGATGCTCCAGCGCGATCCGCGACTCGAGCTCGTGGTGCTCGGCCACTCGCACGTCGCGGCACTCGAGCGGACTCCGGAGGGCGGTGTGTACGCCAATCCGGGGGCGTGGCTGGACTCGCGAAGCTATCTGGTGGTCACGCCGCAGCGCGTGGAGCTCCGGCGCTGGAGTGCATCCGGCGCCGCGAACGACTCAGCCGAGGGTGAGCTTCTCGACTCGCTCGATCGCCTCCCCGAGGAAGCGCTGCCCCTGCCGTAGGAAGTGCTCGGGAGCGTCCGACGCGACGAAGCGGTGCGTTGGAATCGCCGAAGGATCCGCCGCGAGCCCCATCTCCGCCAGCACACGACACGTCTCCGACGCGGTCTCCTCCGCACTGTCGATCAGCCGGACATCCTCGCCCATCGTCTCTCCGATGAGCGGCACGAGCAGCGGGTAGTGGGTGCACCCGAGCACCAGCGTGTCCACCTCCGCGCGTGCAAGCGAATCGAGGTAGCGGTGGGCGATGAGCCGCGTCGCATCGTCGTCGAGCCACCCCTCTTCCACGAGCGGCACGAAGAGCGGACACGCCACGGCGGAGATCGCGGCGTCCCGTCGCTCGGCATGGATGGCGCGCTCGTACGCGCCCGAGGCTATGGTGCCGGCGGTGCCGATGACTCCGATGCGACCCGAAGCGCTCACGCGCGCCGCGGCCCGCGCTCCGGGCTCCACCACGCCGATTACAGGGATGGTGAAATCGCTCTGGAGCGCCGCCAGCGCGTGCGCCGTGGCGGTGTTGCACGCCACTACCACCACCTTCACGCCCTCCTCGATGAGCCAGGCGGTGATCTCGCGGCTGTAGCGCAGCACCGTGTCGGGACTCTTCGGTCCGTAGGGGACGCGCGCAGTATCGCCGTAGTAGATGACGCTCTCGCCGGGCAGGCGCTGCATGATCTCGCGAGCCACTGTCAGGCCGCCGAGCCCGGAGTCGAATATTCCTATCGGCGCCGTCTCCGGCGCGGCCACCGTGCGCGGCAGAGTGGCGGGCGCGACGTCGGGGACGGGATCGGACAGGGCCTCCGGGAACTCCGGTACGGGCGGATCGGCCGCCGGGAGTCCCGCATCGAGTGCGTCCGGCATCCGGCGGTCAGAACGGAATGCTGGTGGAGACACTGGCGCTCCGCGTTCCTTCGTGGCCCTGCACCTGGATGGGCACATCCCAGAGGTGGGCGGCCACGAAGGCGTCGGCCGCGGCTATGAGATGCGAGAAGATGAGGAGCGCGGTCCAGTCCTCGACGGCCCGTTTGCGCGGCCGGACGCGCGCCGCGAGCGGGTTTACCACGTAGCCGCCAGTGGCGGGGTCGAGGACGCTGTCGCGCGCCGCCTCGCGCGCGATGGAGAGCTGCCGCTTCGACTGCACCAGCATGGCGATGGACGTGACCTCCAGCGCCACGAAGATCCCTCCCGCGGTATTACGATCGAGCGACGCCTGCCCCCAGCCGGGGACGGCGAGCGACTGCAGCAGCGCGCGGCGCGGCGAGATCGGCGGGCCGGCGATGCGTGCGGGACGAGCGGGCGTCGTATCCGGCGCGGCGCCGATGCGCGCGGCGGGTCCCAGGCGGGCGCTGTCGGCGATCTGCGCACGAGCACCGGAGGCGAGCGCGGCAACGGCGGCGAGCGCCGCGAGGAGCGAGGCCACCATCCGGGCGAGCGATTTCACACGCGCCGCCCGGGATGGCGGGAACGTGTGGGAATCGAACCCACCCGACCCGACGTAGTCGGGTCGCAGCGGTTTTGAAGACCGCGGAAGCCACCAGGCCCCATCCGCCCCCAGTATCATGTGAGAAAGATGTCCACCTCTTCCCGCGCGAGCACGGTGCCGACCTCCACCGCCTCGCCGACCCGCGAAAGGTAATCCTCCACGGATCGCTCGGGGACCGCGACGAGCAGACCGCCGGAGGTCTGCGGGTCCACGAGGATGCCGCGCGACACCGGGTCCGCGTCGCCCCATCGCACGCGCGACTCGAGATATTCGGCGTTCCGTTTTCCGCCGCCCGTCCCGACGCCGCGCTCCGCCGCGGCCTGCACGCCGGGGAGGAGCGGAAGGCTCGAGACGTCGATGGCGAGCGTCACGTCGCTGCCGCGCGCGACGTGCGAAGCGTGTCCCAGCAGGCCGAAGCCGGTGACATCCGTGGCGCAGCGCGCGCCCACGGCGAGCGCGGCCCGGCTCGCGACATCGTTCAGGCGCGTCATCCACTCCACCATGACGCCCTGCTGCTCCGCATCCAGGTCGCCGCTGCGCGCAGCCGTGGCCAGGATGCCGTTCCCGAGCGGCTTGGTGAGCAGCAGCCGGTCGCCGGGCCGCGCGCCGGTGTTGGTGAGGAGCCTCGCCGGGTTCGCGCGCCCCGTCACGGAGAGGCCGTACTTCAACTCTTCATCCACCACGGTATGCCCGCCCACCAGCACGGCCCCGGCGGCGTGCACCATGTCGGCGCCGCCGCGCAGGATGTCGCTCAGCAGCTCCACGGGGAGCTTCGACGTGGGGAAGCCCACGATGTTGAGCGCCGTGAGCGGTTCGCCGCCCATGGCGTAGACGTCCGAGAGCGCATTGGCCGCCGCGACGCGGCCGAAGTCGTACGGGTCGTCCACTATGGGCGCGAAGAAGTCCACGGTCTGCACGAGGGCGAGATCGTCGGACAGCACGAATACCCCCGCGTCGTCGAAGCTCTCGCTTCCGACGAGGAGTCGCGCATCCGCCTGCCGCGGCAGCGATGCGAGCGCCCGAGACAGGTCACCCGGACCCATCTTGGACGCTCAACCAGCGCAGCGCGCGAAAGCAGTCAGGCGAAAGATCTGCTCGCGAGAGTTCGACGCGCTCATCACCTCAGCTACGAGTGAAACCGTTTATCAGCCTTCGACCTGTGCTACCAGTTCGATCTCCACCACGGCGTTGCGCGGCAGCGCGGATACCTGCACCGTCGAGCGCGCCGGCCGCGCCGAGCCGAGGTAGCGTCCGTAGACTTCGTTGAAAACCGGGAAGTCACCGAGGTCGGTGAGAAACACAGTGGTCTTCACGACCTTGCTCCAGTCGGCGCCGGCCGCCTGGAGGACCGCCGTGAGGTTTTTCATCACGCGCTCGGTCTGCGCCACGACGCCGCCTTCGACGATCTTCCCGTTCGCCGGATCGAGGGCTATCTGCCCCGCCGTGTAGAGAAGTCCACCCACGCGGATCGCCTGCGAATACGGCCCGATCGCCTCGGGCGCCTCCTTTGTCGCAACCTGGGAAAGTGACACGTTCGTGAAACTCCGGTGTTGGGAGAGGTAGATCTGGGGGGGGGGGTGGGAAGGAAGCAGGAAGCAGAAAGCAGGAAGCAGGACTTGCGACTCCGCCTGTTTTCGCGCGCATCACCACATGGGTGTGCAGTTCCTGTTTCCTGTTTCCTGTTTCCTGCTTTCTGCTCCCTTCCCCCTTCCCCCGTGACCACGCATTCTACCCGCGCCGCCGGGTTCACGACAGGCCGCTTATGCTCCCGTCGGCTGCTATCGACATCGACTCGGCGGCGGGGACGCGCGGAAGGCCGGGCATCGTCATGATGTCGCCGGCCTGCGCCACCACGAAACCGGCTCCGGACGAGGGGTAGATCTCGTTGATCGTGATGCGGAAATCGCGCGGACGGCCGAAGCGGGTGGGGTCGTCGGTGAAGGAGTACTGCGTCTTCGCCATGCATACCGGCGTCTCGCCCAGACCGATCGATTCGAGGTAGTCGATGGTTCTGGCCGCCTTCTGCGAGAAGTCGGCGCCATCGCCGCCGTACACGCGCCTGACGATCGTATCGATCTTCTCCCGGATCGGGAGCTTCGCGTCGTACAGCGGCTGGAAATTCGCGCCGCCGCGGTCGAGCGCGGCCAGGATCGCTTCCGCGAGCTCGATCCCACCCTCGCCGCCACGTGCCCACACGTCGCATTCCGCCACCGGCACTCCCTGCGCCGCCGCGAAATCGGCGACCATCTTCCGCTCGGCCGGCGTGTCGGAGGTGAAGAGGTTGATGGCGACCACCACGGGGACGCCGAACTGACGCACGTTCTCGATGTGCGCCTGAAGGTTCGGCAGTCCGCGCTCGAGCGCACCGAGATCCTCCTTCGCCAGCTCCTTGCGGTTGGCGCCGCCGTTCAGCTTCAGCGCGCGTACGGTGGCGACCACGACCGCCACCTCCGGGCTCAGGCCGGCCATGCGGCACTTGATGTCGAAGAACTTCTCCGCACCCAGGTCGGAGCCGAAGCCGGCCTCCGTGAGGACGATGTCGGCGAGCGCGAGTCCGGTCTGGGTCGCCATGACGCTGTTGCAGCCGTGCGCGATGTTCCCGAAGGGGCCGGCGTGCAGCAGCGCCGGTCCGCCCTCGAGTGTCTGGACGAGGTTGGGCCGAAGCGCGTCTTTGAGCAGGAGAGCCATGGCGCCCTGAGCCTTGATGTCGCGGGCGTACACCGGCTTGCGTTCGGAGCCGGCCGTGGAGCCGACGATGATGCGCCCCAGCCGCTCCTCGAGATCCTCCCGGCTGGTGGCCAGCGCCACGATCGCCATCACTTCGCTCGCTGGCACGATGACCCAGCGGTCCTGCCGCGGCACGCCGTTGCCCGCTCCGCCGAGGCCGATCACCACGTCTCGCAGGACGCGGTCGTTCATGTCGATCGCGCGCGGCCAGGTGATGCGGCGCGTGTCGAGGCCGAGGGAGTTCCCCTGCGCGAGATGATTGTCGAGCATCGCCGCGAGGAGGGCGTGCGCGCTGGCGATCGCGTGAAAGTCGCCGGTGAAGTGCAGATTGATGTCTTCCATGGGGACCACCTGCGCGAAGCCGCCGCCGGCGGCGCCGCCTTTCATCCCGAAAACCGGCCCGAGGCTCGGCTCGCGCATGCACATCACCGCGCTCTTCCCCATCCGCTGGAGAGCCTGCGTCACGCCTACCAGCGTCGTGCTCTTCCCTTCCCCGGCCACGGTCGGATTGATGCCGGTGACCAGCACGAGCTTGCCGCGGCGCGGGCGCCGAGCCACGTCGAGATCGATCTTCGCCTTGTACTTGCCGTAGGGATCGATCTCGTCGGGCGAGAGACCGAGGTCGGCCGCCACTTCGGCGATCGGCCGCATGGCTGCCCGTTGGGCGATCTCGATGTCGGATGGGACGTTGGTCAACGGATCCTCGCAGGTGAGAGATTGGCCGCTATGTCATCCGGCCTCGTGGCCGGCTCGGAGATCGGTGTACGGTTTGCCGCCGCCGGGAGCTCGGACGACGGGAATTCGAAAGAGGGCGCGACAGTTCGCCGACGTGACCTCCGCGATGGACTCGGCCGTCGCCCCACGCGCCATCGCGAGGCGCTCCACCGTGCGTGGCACGAACGACGGCTCGTTGCGCTTCCCCCGGTGCGGCACCGGGGCGAGGTAGGGAGCATCCGACTCCACGAGGATGCGATCCGACGGAACGAAGCGGAGCAACTCTTCGTCGGTCCACTTGCGGAAGGTCACGATGCCGCTGAACGACACGTACCATCCCGCGGCGATGGCGGCGCGCGCCATGGTCAGCGACCCCGTGAAGCAGTGCAGTACGCCGCGCACTCCCGAACCGGCGGCATCGCGCAGGAGCGCGGCGGTGTCATCTTCCGCTTCGCGGGTGTGCACCACCACCGGCACGTCGCGCTCCGAGGCGATCTCGAGCTGCGCGCGGAATGCCGCGAGCTGCGCGGAGCGGGGGGAGTTGTCGTAGTGATAGTCGAGGCCGCACTCGCCCACGGCCACCGCGCCGGCATCGAGCGCCGCGCGAATCGCCGCCGCATCGCGCTCCAATTCGAAATCGGCGGCGTCGTGTGGATGGATGCCGGCGGTCCAGTACACGAAACCAGGAAGGGCGGCGGCAATGCCGCGCGCCCTTTCCGCCGCCTCGATGGATTCGCCGATGCACACCAGCGCCTCCGCGCCAGCCTGGCGCGCGCGGGAGACCACGTCCGCGCGGTCGGCGTCGAACGCCGGGTCGGCGAGGTGCACGTGACTGTCGATGAAGCCGCTCACCGACTCCACCGCGGGAGTCGCTCGCTCGCGAAAGCGCGAATCGGGCGCTGCCGGCCCATCACCGTGTCGCGACTACCGACGCTTCCTTCTTCGAGGAGGAGCTACCGGCTCCTTCGACAGCGCGCGCCGAGCGGTGCCCGGCGACGCTACGCTCTCCCGCCTTGCGCGGCCACCTGTGCTCGATCCAGAGCAGGATCACCGGCGCGACGTAGATCGAGCTGAATGTACCGGTGGCGACGCCGAACAACATCACCAGCGAGAACGGGCGGATCACGGGTCCGCCGAGGACCGCGAGCGCGAGCAGAGTCGCAACCGTGGTCGTATGCGTGAGAACGGAGCGTGGAAGTGTCTCGTTCACCGCTCGATTCAGTGTATCCTTGAGCGATTCCTTTCGCTTCTTGCGGAGATCTTCACGCGCCCGGTCGAAGATGATGATCGTATCGTTCAGCGAATATCCTATCATCGTCAGGACACCGCCCACGACGATCAACGACACTTCGAGGTTCACATACCTGATGAATACGAGCGTGGCGAGGATGTCGTGCGACGTGGCGATCACGGACGCGAGCCCGAAGCGCCACTCGAAGCGGTACGCGAGATAGGCGAGTGTGATGAAGAACGAGATGAAAACCGCGAGCGCCGCCTTCTGCCGGAGCTCGCTGCCGACCTTGGCACTCACCGTCCCGGAGCTCACCACGTCGAAGCTGTTCTCGCCGAATACCTGGGTGAGCGCGGCGCTGATCTCCTCCTTCACCACCTCGGAGCCCTGCGATTGCTCGGCCACGGTTTCCGGATTCTGCGCGCGGATCACGAACTCGGTGGGACCGCCGAACTGCGCGATCTCGGCGCTCGGGATCCCGGCCTGCTCGATGGTCGAGCGGATCTTCGCGACATCGGGCGCCTCCCTGAACGAGAGCTGCATCAGCGTGCCGCCCGTGAACTCGATGCTGTAGCGGTAGCCTGAGAACGCGAGCAGGATCAACCCCGGGACCACGAAGATCAGCGTCACCGCCGTCGTGATCTTCCAGAACTTGATGAAGTCGATCTGGGTGTCGTGTAGGATTCGGAACATTTAGATGCTCAGCGTCTGTGGGCGATGCTTGCGCTGCAGCCACATGTTGTAGAAGGTCCGGACCACGAATATCGCGCTCACCATCGACGCGCAGATGCCGGCAATGAGTGTCACGGCGAAGCCCTTCACCGGCCCGGTGCCGAACTGGTAGAGCACCAGCGCCGTGAGGATGGTCGAAACGTTGGAGTCGATGATCGCGGGGAGCGCGTGCTTGAAACCTTCGTCGACCGAAGTTCGAACGGTTTTCCCGCGCACGAGCTCCTCTCGTATTCGTTCGAATATCAGCACGTTCGCGTCCACCGCCATTCCAACGGACAGCACGAGCCCCGCTATTCCCGGCAGCGTCAAGGTGGCGCTGAAGGCGGACAGCACGGCCAACGTGAAGAGCAGGTACAGCGTGAGCGCCGCCACCGCCAGCACCCCGGAGAAGCGGTAGTATCCCACCATGATGAACACCACCAGCGCGATACCCAGGATTCCCGCGTTGATGCCATCGCGAATGGAATCCTGACCGAGGCTGGCGCCGATCTGCCGCGACTCGACCACCTTGAGCGGAACGGGCAGCGCGCCCGCGTTGAGCACCAGCGCCAGATCCTGAACCTTCTGGAGCGGCTGCCCTCGCATGGTGATCTGTCCGCGCGTGCCTATGGCGCTCTGAATGACCGGAGGGCGCCCCATCACGCGATCGTCGAGCACGATCGCCATGTAATCGCCAATGTGGCGCGAAGTCTCCTGCCGGAAGCGGCGCCCTCCCTCGGTCGAGAGCGTGAACTGAACGATGTTGCCCTCGATCGGGTCGGTGGCCGGCTTCGCCTCCTGCAGGAACTCGCCCGTGATTATGGGCCTGGTGTCGACCACGTAGAGCGCCGTCACTTCCGGACCCTCCGCATCCGCCTGCCCCCAGTGGATCGTCTTGCCCGGCGGGAGTGCGGCCTGCACCGCGGGGAGCGCCAGATACTGCGTAACGGTCGGTACATCCTCGTCGGCCACGAAATACTCGCCCGGCATCTGCCCCGGCTGGATCAAACTGCTGAAGGCACCGCCGCTCGTCGCGGCGAGGAGGCCGGTGTCGGCCGCGGCGCTGTCGGCTGCGGCGCTGTCCTTCGCCGCCTCCGAGTCGGCGGGGGCGAAGAGCGAGGTGATGGCGCTCTTGTCCGCGCTGTCGGCGCCGGGCGCCGCCCCCGGAGTCCTGGCGCCGGTGACTCCGGCGGTCTTGAGGATCTGGTCGATCCGCGGAATGACCTTGTCCAGAGCGCCGGTCTTGTCGGTGATCTGGAACTGGAGGAACGCCGAGCGCTCGACCAGCGAGCGCGCCCGTTCCGGATCGGTCACGCCGGGGAGCTCCACGATGATGCGGTCGCTGCCGACCTTCTGCACCACCGGCTCCGCCACGCCGAACTCGTCGATGCGGTTGCGCACTACCTTCAACGCGCGGTCGATGGCGTCGCTCTTGTCGGCCACCGCCTGCTTCGCCTCATCCACCTCCAGGGCGAGGTGCATCCCACCCTTGAGATCCAGACCGAGCTTGAGCGGAACGCGCGTGAAACTCGTATCGCGGAAGACGCCCGCGCTGTTGCGCTCGCGTATGGTAGTGGTTCGTGGCCAGAGCGCGAATGCCGATGCGGCGATCAGCGCCACGAGGATAATGATGCGGGTCCTGAGACTGGACATGCTGCGAAGAGAAAGGGATGGGTTATGGCGGAGTACTGAACGTTACCGGACTAGTGCAAACGAGTCAACGCGGAGCGCGCATCCCGCTCGTCGATCGCGAGCTGGGCGACGAGCGCGCTCGCATCCGGAAACGGCCTCGTATCGCGCAGACGCGCGACGAACTCCACTTTCACGTACGCATCGTACAGATCGGGCGATGCGTCGAAGAGGTGCACCTCGAGCGACGTGGCCGCGTCGCCGAAGGTGGGGCGCGGACCCAGGTTCATCATACCCCCGTACGGTCCGGCTGGGGTCTGCACCCGCACCGCGTACACGCCCTGCGGCGGCAGCAGCTTGTGGTCGGAAGGCGGGGGGAGCGCCACGTTGACGGTCGGGAATCCGAGCTCGCGGCCGCGGCGGTCGCCGTGGACCACGCCGCCGGAAACCGAATAGAGGCGCCCGAGACCCTCGGCCGCCCGGGCGAGGTCACCCCCCGCCACCGCGCGCCGGATCACCGTGGACGATATCGGCCGGCCTTCCGCGTCGGCGACCGCGTGCACCACCTCCACCGCGAACCCGCGCTCGCTCCCCAGCCTGCGGAGCACGTCCACGTCGCCTTCGCGCCCGCGGCCGAAGCCGTGGTCGTGTCCGATCACGAGGTGCCGCACGTGGAAGCGGCGGATGAGCACCTCGTCCACGAACTGCGCAGCGCCGTAACGCTGCAGCACGGGGGTGAACGGGAGTATCGCCATGAAATCGACTCCGCTCTCCGCCACGATCTCCAGCCGCTCGGCTCCCACCGTGAGTAGCGGAGGAGCGGCATCCGGGTTGATCACGCGAAGAGGATGCGGATCGAAGGTGACGAGCGCGCTGCGCAGTCCCAGCTCCCGCGCGCGCGTATCGATGCGCGCCAGTACGTCGCGGTGGCCGAGGTGCACTCCGTCGAAGGTGCCCACCGTGACCACGGTGCCTGGCGAGCCGGGTGGAAGGCCCGAGCCCACGGAATCCTCCACGCTACGAGGCATCGCGCAGCACCAGGCGCGGCTGCCAGAGCTCCGCCTCCCCGGAAGCGGTGCGCGCGGCCACGGCCACCAGGGCGCCGTTCGTATCGATCAGCGCCGCGTGCTCACCCGCCACCGACGCCTCCACCGGACGTCCATGGAGCACATGCGCCAGCTCGGCCTCGCCGAGCCGCTCGACTGGAAGCGAGCGCACGGCCGCCACCGGAGGGAGAATGGCGGAGCCGCCGGCGGCGATCTCGTCCAGCGTGGTCGCATCGCTCACCTGGAACGGACCGCTGCGCACCCGGCGCAGCGCGGCGAGGTGTGCGGCGCTCCCGCTCCTCTCGCCCAGGTCGCGTGCCAGGGCGCGCACGTACGTCCCGCCGCTGCACGTCACGACCGCGTCGAGCTCGCCGTCCCGCCAGCTCCGCGCTTCCCAAGCGTGCACGAGCACGCGCACCGGCTCGAGCTCGAGCCGCTCACCACGACGAGCCGCCGCGTACGAGCGGCGCCCGCCCACCTGCTTGGCCGAATAGGCAGGCGGCCGCTGGTGCAGCTCGCCGGTCAGCTCCCGCATCGCCTGCTCCACCGCGTGGCGCGGCGGCAGCGCTGCCTCGGCAACCGGATCGCCGGTGACATCGTCCGTATCCGTGGCCGAGCCGAAGCGGACCGTGGCCTCGTACACCTTCGGCTCGGCGTCCATATATGGCAGCAGTCGGGTGGCGCGCCCCAGGAGGAGCACGAGGAGACCGGTGGCGAAGGGGTCGAGCGTGCCGGCGTGGCCCACGCGTTTGATACCGAGAGCGCGTCTCGCCAGCGCAACGACATCGTGCGACGTCGGACCCGCCGGTTTATCGACCAGCAGTACTCCGTCAAGCGCCGGCTTCCTCATCGGCGCCGGCCTCCTTCCCGTCGTCGTCCCCGCCGTCGTCGTCGTTGTGCAGCTCGGCCAGCAGGCTCTCGATGCGCGCTGCGCGCTCGACGGTCCGGTCGAGCCGGAACTCCAGCTCCGGCGCGCTGCGCAGCCTCACCGCCCGCGCCACGCGCGAGCGCAGGTGCGGCGCCAGACTCGCCAGCCCCTCGAGAGTGGTATTCCTCTCGTCGTCGGACCCCATGATGCTCACGTACACGCGTGCGTGACGCAGATCGTTCGTGACATCCACGCCAGTCACTGTCACGAAGCCCACGATTCGCGGATCCCTGGCTCCCTCGGTGAGGAAGCTCGCCACTTCTTCGCGTACCGCCTCGGCGACGCGCACCGAGCGGCGATTGGTAGTTGCCATGATGAAAAAAGAAAGCGAGGGTAGAGAGCAGGAAGCAGTGAAAAGCTCTCGCGGCCGGGACCATCGCAGCACCGAAGTCATCCCCGCGAAAGCGGGGATCCATGTCGGGTTGGGGTAACATGGATTCCCGCTTCCGCGGGCACGACTTCATGGGTGTGCAGTCCCCTGCCTTCTGCTCTCTGCTTCCTGCCTCCTGGCGTCTAGAGCGTCCGGGCTACCTCTTCCGTCCGGTAGCATTCGATCAGATCGCCGAGCTTGATGTCGTTGAAGTTCTCGATCCCGATACCGCACTCGAAACCTTCGCGAACTTCGCGGACATCATCCTTGAAGCGGCGCAACGAGCCGATGTTGCCCTGGTAGATCTCGACGCCGTCGCGGACGACACGCACCTGCGCCTGGCGATTGATCACGCCGCTGCGCACTATGCAGCCCGCCACCACGCCGACGCGCGGTACGCGGAAGAGCTCGCGCACCTCGGCCTCTCCGAGCGTGACCTCGCGCTGCTCGGGACGAAGCATTCCCTCGAGCGCCGCGCGCACGTCATCCACGGCTTCGTAGATCACCCGGTAGAGCCGGATGTCCACACCTTCGCGCTCGGCCGCGGAGCGGGCGTTGTTGTCCGGGCGCACGTGGAAGCCGATGATGATGGCTCCGGACGCGCGTGCCAGGAGAATGTCGCTCTCCGTGATCGCGCCCACGCCCCGGTGTACAACATCGACCTTCACCTCGGCGTTCGAGAGCTGGCCGAGCGCGTCGGCGAGCGCCTCGGCGGGGCCGCCCTGGTCGGCCTTGATCAGCAGTTGCAGCGTCCGGACCTCGCCCGCGGCCGCCTGCGACATGAAGTCCTCGAGCGATACCGCCGCACGCGAAGTGCGCCGGCTCTTCGCCTCGCGGTCGAGGCGCTGCCGCCGCTGCGCGATGTCGCGCGCTTCCGTAGCCTCGGCCACGACCAGGAACTGGTCGCCCGCCATCGGCACACCCTCGATGCCCAGTACCTGAACCGGGATCGCCGGTCCGGCCTCCTCCACCGCCTTGCCGCGCTCGTCCAGCATGGCGCGGACGCGGCCGGAGTACATACCGCAGATGAAATCCTCGCCCACGTGCAGCGTGCCGTTCTGCATGAGCACCGTGGCGACCGGTCCCTTTCCGGCATCGAGCTGCGCCTCCACCACCGTCCCGACTCCGCTCCGATCGGGGTTCGCCTTGAGGTCGAGGATCTCGGCCTGGAGCAGGATCTGATCGAGCAGATCGGAGACGTTGGTTCCCTTCTTGGCGGAGATCGGCGTGGCGAGTGTATTGCCGCCGAACTCCTCGAGCACCACACCGTGCTGCAGGAGGTCCTGCTTCACCTTCTGCACGTCCGCCGAGGGGAGATCGATCTTGTTGATCGCCACCACCATGGGTACGCCGGCGTTCTTCGCGTGCGAGATGGCCTCGATGGTCTGCGGCATGACCTGGTCATCCGCAGCCACCACCAGCACTACGATGTCCGTCGCCTGCGCGCCGCGGGCGCGCATCGCGGTGAAGGCTTCGTGCCCCGGCGTGTCGAGGAACGTTATCTCGCGATCGTCGGGGAGCGTCACGTGGTATGCACCGATGTGCTGCGTGATGCCTCCCGACTCGCCGGCCACGACCGTCTCGTTCCGGATGTAGTCGAGGAGCGACGTCTTGCCGTGGTCGACGTGACCCATGATGGTCACCACCGGCGGCCGCGACACCAGATCCTCCGGGCGATCCTCTTCCTGGTCCGCCGGGGCGGCGGCGTATTCGGCTTCGCGCACCGCCTGGAAGCCGAACTCGCCGGCGATGAGCTCGATCTGGTCGAAGTCGAGCCGCTGGTTGATCGTCACCATCAAGCCGAGGTTCTTGAAGGCGAACCCGACGATCTGCGTGGGCGGGATCTTGAGGATCTGCG
>CAZTTY010000087.1:0-17189 GCA_964616815.1 uncultured Gemmatimonadaceae bacterium
TCCTGTTTCCTGTTTCCTGCTCCCTGCTCCCTGCTCCCTGCTTCCTGCCCCCTCCCCCTCACACGGCCAGCACGGCGACCTGCCGTCCCGTGTCGCCGGCGCGGTGGGAGTAGAAGCGATCGACGTGGTGGCGGGTGCAGAAGGGAGAGACGGTGATGCGGCGGACGCCGGCGGCGCGGGCGTGGGTGGCGATGAGGGATCGGAGGTCGACCGTGGTGGGAGCGGGCACCGCGCGACCGGTGAGCTCGGCATGGACCTCGGGGCTCACCTCGTAGCAGTCGCCGCAGATCGCGGGGCCGAGATGAACGTGAAGCGTGGCGGCGGGGAGGCCGCGGTCGGCGAAGAGCGCGAGCGCACGTTCGGTAATGCGGGCCGCGGTGCCGCGCCAACCGGAGTGAAGGAGCGCGATGGCGCCGCCAGGGTGCGCGATGAACACGGGAACGCAGTCGGCGATCGTCACGGCGAATCCGGTTCCCACCCTGAGCGAGAAGTGGCCATCGGCTTCGGGGACGCGGAGCCATCCTTCCCACTCGGCATCGTGCGCCACGACGCGGTTGCCGTGCACCTGGCCGGCGGTGGCGAAGCGCGGGGCGGTCGGCCGCAGCTCGGCGATGAGGCCGTTCCAGCGCGACATCACCTCCGCGACCGGCTCCGTGCCGCCGGTACCGAATGTTCCCGCGGCCCGCGTGGTGGTGAAGGCCTCCATGCCGAACGCTTCCAGCTCGGGTACGACTTCGCGGGGGATCATGCTCCGCCGTCGCTCACGCGCGTGATCTTCGCGCCCAGCGCGCGGAGGCGCTCGTCGATCCGCTCGTAACCGCGCTCGATCTGTCCGACGTTGTTGATGGTGCTCGTGCCCCGCGCGCAGAGCGCCGCGAGGAGGATCGCCATTCCGGCACGGATGTCCGGCGACTCCACCGTGGCGCCGTGCAGTTGCGCTGGGCCCGATACCACAGCCCGGTGAGGATCGCAGAGCACGATCCTGGCGCCCATCGCGATGAGCTTGTCGACGAAGAACATCCGCGACTCGAACATCTTCTCGTGCATGAGGATCATTCCCGTACACTGGGTCGCGGTGACGATGGCGATGGACATGAGGTCCGCCGGGAACGCGGGCCACGGCTGGTCCTCGAGCTTCGGCACGTGGCCGCCGAGGTCGCTGCGGATGGCGCGCGGCTGGTCCGCGTCGACGAGCACGTCATCTCCCTCGATTCGACAGGTGATGCCGAGCCGTTCGAACCCCATGAGCACCGAACGCAGATGCTCGACGCCTGCGCTCTCGATGCGTAGCGCGGCGTTGGTCACGGCGGCCAGCCCGATGAACGACCCCACTTCGATGTGATCGGGGCCCACTGTATGCGAGGTACCGCGGAGCGTGCGCGCGCCCTCGATGGTCATGCAGTTGGTGCCGATCCCCTCGATGCGCGCGCCGAGTGCCACCAGGAAGTGCGCCAGATCCTGCACGTGCGGCTCGCTGGCCGCGTTGCGGAGCACGGTGGCTCCTTCCGCCGCAGCCGCCGCCATGAGCGCATTCTCCGTCGCGGTCACGCTCGGCTCGTCCAGGAAAACGTCGGCGCCGCGAAGCCCCCTCGTACGGAGGTGAAAGCCCGAATCGAGGCTGGAGGTCGCACCGAGCTGCTCGAGCGCCAGAAAGTGAGTGTCCACCCGCCGGCGTCCTATCACATCGCCACCGGGGGGCGGTAGGGTGACCTCGCCGCGCCGCGCGAGGAGCGGGGCCGCGAGCAGAATCGAAGCGCGGATACGCGAGCAGAGCGCCGGGTCCAGCGTGGTTTCCCCGATCTCCCGCGCGCGTATGGCCAGCGTGTTGCGGGCGGTCCAGCCGATCTCGACCCCGAGCGACCGCACCAGCTCGACCAGCGTTTCCACGTCGCGGATGCGCGGCACGTTCTCGAGCGTCACCGGATGCTCGGTGAGCAGCGCGGCCGCCACTATGGGAAGCGCCGCGTTCTTGTTTCCGGATGGACGGATGGAACCCGAGAGTGGGTGCGAGCCTTCCACGATGAACTGCAGCGAAGCCATGTTTCGAGGTCGAATTGTGAAAGAGTGAGTCGTACCTTGCTGGAATGGTTCGGGAGGGGCCGAATCATGCCCCGCGTTCCGAGCCCAAGTCAAGCGATCTCGTGGCGCGCGTCGCTTGACACTCGACCGCGCTCCGGGTACGCTACCGCGCTCACCCCCGAAGAATCTATGCAATTACTCGTCGCCATCATAAACCACGTCGAACAGGTGGACGACATCCTCGCCGGCTTCGTCGAGCTGGGGATCACCGGGGCGACGATCGTCAACAGCGAGGGGATGGGACACGTTCTCAGCCAGGACGTCCCGATCTTCGCGGGCCTGCGTTCGCTCACCGCGCGCTCGCGTCCCAGCAACCAGACCGTACTCAGCGTGGTGCAGGATGACAAGGTCGAACCGGCCATCGCGCTCATCCACGAAGTATGCGGCGATCTCGAATCGCCGGGTGCGGGGATAGTCTTTTCGATTCCGCTTTCGCGCGTGGTGGGCCTGGCGCCGGAGCTCGACGAATGACCGGATGGATGAGAGTGGTATCAACCTTGCTCCCCGATACCCGGTAGATGCCAGTAATCGGCTCGGCGAGTGCATTTCTCCCGCAGTCTGTCGCGGGTGCCGGGACGGCGGTCCAGGCCGCCCCGGCCGGCGGCGTGCTTGGCGTGATCGCGATGATCGCGATCGCCGTGATAGGGCTCACCCTGGTCGCGCTGGTCGCCACCCTCGTCCCCACGCTGCTCGGCCTCCGGAAGGCCGCGCTCAAAATGGAGAAGCTCCTGGATCGTGTCGGCGCCGAGATGGACCCCATCGTCGACCACGCGAAGAACGTGGCCGACAACGCCGACTACATTTCCACTGCGGTGCGCGCCGACGTGGGCGAAGTGCGGAACACCATCCGGCGGGCCAACGACGGCCTGGGTGCGGCGGTCGACGCCACCGAACAGCGCGTGCGGGAGCTGGGCGCGCTCCTCCGCGTCTTCCAGGACGAGGTCGAGCAAACGTTCATCTCGGGCTCATCCATGCTGCGCGGCTTCCGGGCCGGCGCGGGGGCGCTGCGCCACGATGCGGCCGACCTCCTCGACGAGCTCGAGGAGTACGATGAGGAGGAAGAGCTCGAGGATGACGACGAGTACTTCCACGAGAGCGATGGCGAGGACGACGAAGAACTCATCGACGAGCCCGGCACTCTCCAGGCGAGTGGCATGAAGCTGGATGTGGACGACGCCGACGGAGAGATCGACGACACATTCGAAGATGGGGAGGAGAGCGACGATGGCTACCAGTGGACGAGGGACGGAGGAGATGGTGGAGACGGCCCCGAGGCGCGGCCGCGGATCAGGCACCGCCCGTCGTAACCGGGATGGCGCCCGTGAGGAGTACGATCTTCTCATAGCGATGGCGCTGGGCGCCGCCGTGGGCGCCGGGATCACGCTTCTGGTGCGGCGCGGGCCGGAGGGACGGAGCCCAGCGTACACCGCGGCCCGCGCGGCGTCGCGGGGCGCCGCGAAGGCCGGCCGCTACGGCGCGAAGCGCGCGAGGAAGATGCAGCGCCGTGGTGCGGAGCTGATCGACAACCTCCCGTTCGAGGACATCGGCGAAACGCTCGGCTCCTACCTCGAGTCGGCGCGCGATACCATCGACGACGCCGTCGCGCGCGAGCTCAAGGGGCTGCGCAAGACCGTGCGACGGCAACGCAAGCGGCTCGGCGTCTGAGGGTGGCGCATCGCGCGATGCACACGGCCGTTCCGCCCGATGCCGCAGCTTCATCCCCGAGAGTAGCGAGGCGGCGGCGCGCATTCCCGCGTCGCCGCCTGCTCTTCATGCTCGCCGGGGCCGCGCTGCTCCTCTGTATCATGCCGGCTTCGGCGTTCGCCTGGACGCCGGGAACCCACATCTTTCTCGGCGAAGCGGTGCTCCGTTCGCTCGCCATACTGCCAGCGGGTATCGCCGAGCTGCTGCGCGCCTTCCCGGTGGAGTTCCTCTACGGCTCCATAGCCGCGGACACCAGCATCGCCAAGAAGTACGCGCCCGTGGGCCGGCACTGCCACTCCTGGACCGTGGGCTTCGAGATCCTCGAGAAGGCGGCGGACGAGCGCATACGCAGCTTCGCGCTGGGCTACCTCGCTCACCTCGCGGCGGATGCCGTGGCGCACAACTACTTCGTGCCGCGCTATCTGATCATCGCGTCGCGAACTTCGGGGCTCGGGCACAGCTATTGGGAGAGTCGCTTCGAGATGCACCTCGGACCCGCGTTCAGCCACCGGGCGAGAGACGTGCTCGTGCGCGACCATGCGCGGGAGGACGAGCATCTCGACCGCATCCTCAGCCCCACGATATTCAGCACGCAGACCAACCGGCGGATCTTCCGCGGCATGGTCTACGTGACCGACACGGAGTCGTGGCAGCGAATCTTCCAGATCGCGGCCGTCAACAGCAGATGGGATCTGCGGGGCAACGAAGTCGGGCGCTACATGGAGCGGAGCTACGACTTCATCATGGACTTCCTGAGCCGCGTGGACCGCTCCGAGCCGCACGCACTCGACCCCTCGGGCGAGGAAGCGCTGCGGCTCGCGAAGGACGTGCGCCGCGCCGCGCGGCTGAGCCGCGTCTCGTCGCGGCTCTCGGGCGAGGCGCTCAGACACTTCGGGATGCCGGTCACGAAACTCGATTTCGCGGCGCGGCTGGAGTCGCCGCTCTACGTGCCGGCGCGCTCCGACAATAGCTGATTCACCGCGCGCGGATCGGCACGGCCCTTCGACTTCTTCATCACCTGCCCCACCAGCACGCCCAGCAGCTTCTTCTCGCCGGCGCGGAACCGCTCCGCCTCGCGCGGATTCTCGGCGAGCACCTCGGCCACCCAGCGCTCCAGCTCGCCGGCGTCGCGTACCTGGACGAGCCCCTCGCGCTCGGCGATCTTCGCCGGCGGATCGCCGGTCTGCACCATCGCGGCGAAGATCCGCTTGGCGGCCGTGTTGCTCACCGTGCCGTCGCGCACCAGCTCGATGAGCTTCGCCAGGTCGGCCGGCCGTACGCTGAAGTGCGCTATGTGCTGGTCGCCGTTCTTGAGCGCGGCGAGCACCTCGCCCATGACCCAGTTCGCGGCGGCCTTGGGATCCTCCGACTGTCGCGCCACGCCCTCGAAATAATCGGCCAGAGCGGGGCTCGAGGTGAGAACTTCGATGTCGCCGGCCGGAAGCGAGTACTCGCCCGCAAAACGCTTCTGGCGCGCCTGGGGCAGCTCGGGCAGCTCCTTCTCGACCCGAGCGACCCAGTCGCGGTCCAGCCGCAGCGGGGGCAGGTCCGGCTCCGGGAAGTAGCGATAGTCGTGGCTCTCCTCCTTCGAGCGCGCCGGCCGCACCTCTCCACGGGCACCATCCCAGAGCATCGTCTGCTGCCGCACCTTCTCGCCGCGTTCGAGAATCGCGCACTGTCGTGCGAACTCCGCTTCCAGCGCGCGCTCCACGCCGGAGAAGGAGTTCATGTTCTTGACCTCCGTCTTCGTACCCAGCTTCGTCTCGCCACGGGGGCGTGCGCTCACGTTCGCATCCACGCGCAGGCTGCCCTCCTCCATGTTCACGTCGCTCACGTCGATGTACTCGAGGAGCTGCTTCAGCACGCGCAGGTACGCGCCCGCCTCCACGGCGGAGCGCATGTCCGGCTCGCTCACTATTTCGATCAGCGGTACGCCGGCGCGGTTCAGGTCGATCGCGCTCTCTCCCGGGAAGCGGTCGTGGATCGACTTCCCGGCATCCTCCTCCATGTGCACGCGCGTGATGCCGATGGTGATGGGCGTGCCGTCCGCGTTCTCGCCGATCACGAGCCGCCCCCGTGTGGCGAGCGGCCTGTCGAACTGCGATATCTGATAACCCTTCGGCAGATCGGGATAGAAGTAGTTCTTCCGCGCGAATATCGACGTGGAGTGCACGTCGCACCGCAACGCACTGGCCGCACGCACCGCGAGGAGTACCGCTTCCTCGTTGAGTACCGGGAGAGTCCCCGGGAGCGCCAGGCAGACGGGGCAGGTGTTGGCGTTGGGCTCTGCACCGAAGGTCGTGGGGCATTTGCAGAACGCCTTGGTCTCCGTGCGGAGCTGCACGTGCACCTCGAGCCCGACCACCATCTCGTAGCGCTCGGTTGCCGGATCCGCGCCCACGGACCGCACGCTCGTCGCGCCGCTCGTCGCGCCGCTCATCGCGCCGCCTCCCGCGCGCCCATCGCGTTCTCCAGCACCGAGGCGATCCGGAACATCCCCACCTCGTCGAAGTGGCGCGCAATGATCTGCGCGCCCACGGGAAGCCCGTCGAGCGTCCCGACGGGAACGGACATCGCCGGAACACCGGCCAGGTTGGCTGTCGCGGTGAAGATATCGTTCAGATACATCTCGTAGGGCTCCGCCTGCTTGCCGATCTCGAACGCGGGCGTGGGCGTGGTGGGAGTGACGATCGCGTCGATGCCGCTCTCGAACGCGCGGCCGAAGTCCGCGGTGATCAGCGTGCGCACCTGCTGAGCCTTCAGGTAGTAGGCGTCGTAATAGCCCGCCGAGAGCACGTAGGTACCCAGCAGGATCCTGCGCGTCACCTCCGGTCCGAAGCCGGCCGAGCGCGTGGCCTCGTACATCCCCTTCAGACCACCGTTCCCGTTCGCGCGGAATCCGTATCGCACGCCATCGAAGCGCGCGAGGTTGGACGACGCCTCCGCGGTGGCGATGATGTAGTACACGGGGATGGCGAGGTCGGTATGCGGCAACGAAATGTCGCGGACTTCCGCGCCCCGTTCGCGAAGCGCATGGAGGGCCGCGTCCACGCGTTCGCGCATGCGCGCATCGAGCGAGTCGGGGAAGTACTCTCGCGGACGACCGAGCACGACCCCATCGAGGCGCTCCCCCCCATCGGATCGGTAGCGCGGCACCGGGCGCTCGGCGCTCGTGGAATCGCGCGGATCGCGCCCGGCGATGACCTCCAGCGCCCGCGCCGCGTAGTCCACGCTCGCACCGAAGACCCCGACCTGGTCGAGAGAGGAGGCGAAGGCGACGAGGCCGTAGCGGCTCACGCGTCCGTAGGTGGGTTTCACACCCACCACGCCGCAGAAGGCCGCCGGCTGGCGCACCGAGCCGCCGGTCTCCGATCCGAGAGCGATCGGAACGATTCCCGCCGCCACGGCCGCGGCGGAGCCGCCCGACGAGCCGCCCGGAACGCGAGACGTATCCACGGGGTTTCGCGCCGGCCCGAACGAGCTGTGCTCGTTCGACGAGCCCATGGCGAACTCGTCGCAGTTGGTCTTCGCCACGAGCACCGCGCCGGCATCGCGCAGCCGCCTCACGACCGTGGCCTCGTAGGCACTCACGTAACCCTGGAGGATGCGCGAGGCGCAGGTGGTGGGGAGATGGTGCGTCGCGATGTTGTCTTTCACGGCGAACGGGATCGCCGCCAGAGCGCCACCCTCCCCCTCCCCCTCCCCCTCTCCCTCCCACTCGCGCCCGCCGATCTGGTCGGCGAGCTTCAGCGACCACTCGCGGTCGCTCCAGACCACACAGTTGAGGCCATCGCGCCCGGCGTTCACTTCATCCATGCGCGCGAACGCGGCGCTCACCGCATCGCGCGCGGGGCGATCCGCCGTCATGCCCCACCTCCGCCGGCATCTTCGTGGGTGGAGAGGCGCGGCACGAGGAAGAACCCGTCGCGCATCGCCGGCGCGAAATCCTCTCGCCTGCGGTCGAGCGGGATCTGCGGCCCCTCGTCGGCACGGAGCGGCATCCCCGCATCTCCGACGCCGGCGGTGGGCTCTACTCCGTCGGTGTCCACCCGTGATAGGACATCCATCTGGGCGAGTATCCCGTTCAGCTCGCGCACGAGGTCGTCCACGCGCCCGGTGTCGATGTCCAGCCGTGCGAGCTCGGCGATGTGCGCCACATCATCCCGTGTTACCGCCATTCAGTCCCACCCCCGTTCGAGTCCGGCATAAGCGATCACGAGCCGCTTACGTCCCACGCTTTCATCATCGAAGTCCACCGTGACCTTGGCGTCGCGCCCCGTACCGCTCACATCGACGATGGCCCCCGTGCCGAAGCGCGGATGCTTCACCCGCTCGCCGGCGAGGAAGGCCGGCGCGTCCTGCGAAACGTCCACATCCGGATCCCACGCGGGCGAACGGCGCACGGGCGTCCCGGAGCGCCTCGAGGCGGCGGTGTTTCCGAAGCCCATCGCGCGACTCCCATCCATCCCCACCGACGTGGTCGCGGAGCCGAGCCAGCTCATCGACGCCGATCCGCGCAGGCGTGCAGTGGCGCGCTGCTCGAGCATCTCGTCCGGTATCGGCCGGAGGAAGCTCGACGGCATCGACGTCATCTCCTCGCCGTTGCGTCGTCGGCTCCGCGCGTGCGAGAGATACAGCCGCTTCTCGGCGCGCGTGATCCCCACGTAGAAGAGCCGGCGCTCCTCCTCGAGCATCTCGGGATCGTCGTGCGAGCGACTGAGCGGGAACAAGCCCTCCTCCAGGCCGGTGATGAACACCACGGGAAACTCCAGCCCCTTGGCGTTGTGGAGCGTCATCATGACCACCGCATCGGCGTCGGGGTCGAGCTTGTCGAGTCCCGTCACGAGCGAGGTGCGCTGCAGGAAGACGTCGAGCGGCGTGAGCCCGAGCTCACCGCCCTCGTCGAGCACGGTCTCGGCCGCGCTCGTGATGAGCTCGCGCACGTTCTCGAGGCGGTCGGGGCCATCGGGGCCATCGCGCTTGATGTACTCCGCGAAGTGGATCTCCTCCACGAGATCGCGCAGCAGCTCGTCGACTGCAAAATCGGCCGCGCGTTCACGATAGCGGCGCAGCAGCGTGGCGAAGCCGATGAGCGCGTTGCGCGCGCTCGGACGGATCTGCTCGAGGATGTCGGAGCGCGAGGCGGCGGCGAGGAGCGGCACCCCTTCCGTGCGCGCGCTCTCGGCGAGGCGGTCGATCGTGGTGTCGCCTAGTCCGCGGCGCGGTACCGCCACGGCCCGCCGGAACGCCTCGTCGTCGGCCGGATTGGCGATGAGCTTCAGGTAGGCCATCAGATCGCGGATCTCGCGCCGGTCGTAGAAGCGCACCGCGCCCACGATCCGGTAAGGGACGCCGCGCTTGCGGAGCGCCTCTTCCATGGCGCGGCTCTGCGAGTTGGTGCGGTAGAGGATGGCGAAGTCGCGGAGCGCCGCGCCGCCGGGGAGCCGCCGGCGGTCGAGGATCTCGCCCGAGACGAAGTCGCCCTCGTCACGCTCGTCGGCGCACGCCACCACCACCGCCTTCTCCCCTCCCTCGCGCGTCGCGCGGAGGGTCTTGCCGCGCCGCGACCGGTTCTCGCTTATCACCACGTTCGCCAGGTCGAGCACCTGCGGGGTGGAGCGGTAGTTCTCCTCGAGCCGCACGACCTTCGCGGCGGGAAAGTCCTTCTCGAAGTCGAGGATGTTGCGGATGTCGGCTCCTCTCCACCCGTATATGCTCTGATCATCGTCCCCCACCACCAGCACATTCCCGTGCTCGCCGCCGAGCAGCTTGATGAGCTGGTACTGCGCGCGGTTGGTGTCCTGGTACTCGTCCACCAGGATGAACTTGAAGCGCTCGCGGTAGGCGGAGAGGCGATCGGCGTTCTCCTGGAAGATGCGCACGGGAAGCACCAGGAGATCGTCGAAGTCGGCCGCGTTCCCCTCGCGCAGCACGCGCTCGAGCTCGGCGTACACCTGCGCGGCCGCGCGGCTCAGCGGGTCCATCGCCAGCGACGTGTACTCCTTCACCGATACCAGCGAGTTCTTCGCATCGGAGATGGCCGCGCGGATCGCCTTGGCCGAGAACTGCTTCGTGGAGATCTTGAGCCGCTCCATCGCGCGCTTCGTGGCGGCGAGCGAGTCTTCCTCGTCGTAGATCGTGAAGCTCGCGCTGCGCCCCGCATACCGCGCCTCGTGGCGCAGTATGCGCGCGCCTATCGCGTGGAAGGTCCCCGCCCACATCCCCGCCGGCTCCTCGCCGAGCAGCCGCGTCACGCGCTCGCGCATTTCCCCGGCGGCCTTGTTGGTGAACGTCACGGCGAGGATGTGGCGCGGGTCCACGCCGTGCTCCTCGATGAGGCGCGCGATGCGGGTGGTGAGCACGCGCGTCTTGCCGGAGCCGGCGCCGGCGAGCACGAGGATCGGACCCTCGAAGTGTGTGGCAGCCTCGCGCTGCGCCGGATTGAGACCCTCGAGTGGATCGGTGGATGCTCGGGATTTTCTGCTGGATGCCGCGGTCGGATTCATCCCTGAAGTATAATGTCGAACGTCGCGCCCTTCTCGGAGTGCGCCAGCATCAGGCGCCCGTCGTGATTCTCTTCGACAATGCGCTTCGCGAGCGACAGGCCGATTCCCCAGCCGGCCTCCTTCGTGGTGAAGCCGGGCTCGAATATCCGGTTTCGAAGCTCGCGCGGGATGCCGGGCCCGTCGTCCGCCACTCGTATCCGCACGCGGTCGGGGTCGAGGCGGCGCGTGGTCACGTGCAGCTTTCCACCGCGCCCGGCGAGTGCATCGAGCGAGTTTTTCACCAGCACCTCGAGCGCCCACTCCAGAAGCACCTCGTCGCCCTCCACGACCACCGGTTCGTTTCCGCGCGACGCCATGATGGTCACCGTGTGCGCCAGCGTCGGAACGCGCGCCTGAAAGTAGTCTCCCACGCGCACCACCAGATCGCCGAGATCGAGCCGGTCGCGGCGCGGCGGCCGGCCTATCCGCTCGAAGCGGTGCGATACGCGCTCGAGTCGTTCGAGGTCCGCTCCCATGTGCTGGAGCGCCGAACTGGAGATCTCGTCGCCGCCACGATCGCCGAGGAGCTCCAGCCATCCGCTGAGGCTCGACAGCGGAGTGGCGAGCTGGTGCGCGGACTCGCGCGCCATCCCCGCCCACACCCGCTCGCGGTCGCTGCGCACGCGCTCGCGCAGGATGTACAGCCCGGTCCCGAAGATCATCACCAGCAGCGAAGCCAGGATCACCGGAATCACGCGCAGGGAGGTGATCAGCTTGCTGTCGCCGAAGTGGACGGTGCCGATTCCCGGCTCCACGACCGGCACGTTCTGGCGGTCGAGGCGCGGGATGTACTCGAGCACCCGCGGATCGTCGAGCGGCGCCTCGAACGGCAGATTCGCGGCGGCGGTGGGGTGCCCGGTCATGTCGGTGACTATCACCGGGACGCCCAGCTCCCGGATGTGCCGCGACAGCTCCAGGAGAGCGGCGTTCCCGGACTCCTCGCGCGGATCGGCCAGCGCTCCGAACACGCGCGCGTACATCTGACCGTAGCGACCGGCGTCGGCCCGCAGCTCCACCACCACGCGCTGCGAGTAGATGATGTAGAGCGAGAGGAGGAGCGCCAGGAGCGCGCCGAGGATGACCACCGGGGCGCCGCGGCGCATCGGGTCAGCCGAGGATGTCGACGCCCAGATACGGCCGGAGCGCCTCGGGAACCGTCACCGTACCGTCCGGACGCTGGTAGTGCTCGAGGATGGCGATGATGGCGCGCGGGAACGCGAGCGCCGACCCGTTGAGCGTGTGCACGTGCCGCGGCTTCTCCCCGGGCGCGGGGCGGTAGCGGATGTTCGCCCTTCGCGCCTGGAAGTCGGTGAACGTGGAGCACGACGACACCTCGAGCCACTTCTCCACACCCGGCGCCCATACCTCGAGATCGTAGGTCTTAGCGCTGGAGAAGCCGGTGTCCCCGGCGGCCAGGAGCAGCACGCGGTACGGCAGGCCGAGGCGCTGCAGCACCGCCTCGGCGTGCCTCGTGAGCAGCTCGTGCTCTGCCGCGGAGCTCTCGGGCGTGGTGAAGCGGACGAGCTCCACCTTGTCGAACTCGTGCACGCGTATCAGCCCGCGCGTGTCCTTGCCGTGTGCGCCGGCTTCGCGGCGGAAGCACGGCGAGTAGGCGGTGAGTCCGAAGGGGAGGGTCGCTCCGTCGATGACCTCGTCGCGGAAGAGATTCGTGATCGGGACTTCGGCCGTGGGGATCAGGAAGAGATCGTCCGTGGCCACGTAAGCATCGTCCTCGAACTTCGGGAGCTGCCCGGTCCCGGTCATCGACTGCCGATTCACGAGGAAAGGAACCCAGGTCTCCTCGTAGGCGTGCTCGCGCGTGTGGATGTCGAGCATGAGCGACATGAGCGCGCGCACCAGACGGGCGCCGAGCCCGCGCATGACCACGAAGCCGGAGCCCGTGATCTTCGCGCCGCGCGCGAGGTCGAGCATGCCGAGGCGCTCGCCGATCTCCCAATGGGGCGACACGCCCTCGTGCGGGCGCGGCTCACCCCACGTACGCAGCACGACGTTCGCCTCCTCTCCGCCCTCCGGCACTTCGTCGAGCGGGATGTTCGGGAGATCGTACTGCAGCCGCTCCAACTCGCCGAAGGTATCGGCGTAGCGCTTCTCGAGCTCGGCGATCTCGTCGCCCAGCGCACGAGTGCGCGTGATCAGCTCGTCGGCGTTCTCCCTGGCGCGCTTGAGCCGGGCGACCTCCTGGCTGGCCGAGTTGCGCTCGGCCTTCTTCTCCTCGATCGACACGAGCAGACGGCGCCGGTCGCGGTCGAGCGCCACCGCCCGGTCCACGAGAGGTCCGAGCGTGTCGAGCTTTCCGCGCCGGCGCATCCCCTCCCTGAGGAGATCGGCGCCGTCGCGCAGCAGCTTCAGGTCGTGCACGTCAGACCCCCGGTACTCCGTCCGCGAAGGAGACGAAGCCGCAGTTCGGGTCCGTACGGAGGCGAAAATAGATAGTGCTACCGTCGGGATTGGTATCCGGATCGAAGGGCGGGCTCGCCTTGATGCTGTCTATCTCGATCTTCGAGTAGATGTACAGCCTGGCACTTATGAGCTGCCCGCTGCACGCATAAGACTGCGCCTGCACGAGCAGCACGTCGCCCGCCTGGATCTTCACTGCGGTGGAGTCATCGTACCCGCGCGTGGGCGCGCGCTCGATCTCGTCGAAGGAGCGCGTTTCCTTGCGAATCCCCGCCGTGGAGAAGCCGCCCACGGCGCGCGGCGGGAGCACGAAGGCCGCGGTGTCGCCGGACTCGGGATCGACGCGGATGTCGAAGACGAGGTCGTAGTGCTCGGTGGGGTCGGTGCGCACGGCGACTCCATCGAACGTGTTGAGCGCGGTGGGCGCCGATGGCGGGACGGCGGAGAGCGCGTAGACCGCCAGAGTGTCCTCGTAGACCTCGGAGCTCGCCTTCACCTCGAAGGGGTCCTTGCACGCCCCCAGCGCGGCGATGGCGAAAGCGACGAGAGCGAAGCGGGGGAGTCTGGACGTCATGTGCCTGCGCGCCGAGTGGAGATGCATCCCGATGAGACGAGAATGGCCCGGCGGGGCGGCGCAGGCGCGCTCGGTCCTCGAGAGCGCATGCTCCAGCCACATCCAGGACACCGAACCGTGGAAGGAAGCGAAGCATATCGCACCGCGCGCCGCAGTTCAAGCAACCGATTGTGTTCGCTTGACTTCACCGAAATGCATGTCTAGCTTCGCAGCACCCGAAGCAGGAGTCCGGATTTTGTATACATTTTTTGCCCCGCCCGGCACGGCCTGAATGAGCGACACGCCCACTGTGCCGGTGCACGTGCTCGTGGCGGACGACGAACCCCACATCGGGCGCATCATCAAGATGAAACTCGAGCAGGGCCCCTTTCGCGTCACACTCGCCGGGGACGGCCGCGAGGCGCTCGAGGCGCTGGAGCGCGACCCCGATCTCTCCGTGGTCCTGCTCGACCTCATGATGCCATACCTCAGCGGCCTCGATGTGCTCTCGCACATGCGCGCCGACACGCGCTGGAGAGACATCCCCTGCATGATCCTCACGGCCGCCGGCCAGGAGCATCACCACCAGGAAGCGATGGAACTGGGCGCCAACGAGTTCTTCACCAAGCCGTTCAGCCCGAAGAAGCTCTATGCGCGCACCGCGCAGCTCGCGGGACTTTCGACTGACGACAGCGGAGCCGCGACCTCTTGAGCCGCTGGGCCGTGATCCTGGCCGGAGGAGTGGGCTCGCGCTTCTGGCCGCTGAGTACGCCCGAGCGCCCCAAGCAGTTGATGCCGCTCGCCGGGGACGCACCTCTCCTCGCCGACGCGATAGAGCGGCTCGCGCCGCTGGTGCCGGTGGAGCAGACGCTGGTCCTGACGAACGGCGCGCTCGCCGCGGCCGTGCGCGCGCTCGTGCCGGGGCTGCCCGCGGAGAACGTGATCGCCGAGCCGCGCGCCGCGGGAACGGCGCCCGCTCTCGCGTGGGCGGCGGTCGAGATCGGCCGCCGCGCCGGGCGCGACTCCACGATGATCAGCGTGCACGCCGACTGGGCCGTGGCCGATCCCGCCGGCTTCCGCTCCACGTTGGCCCTCGCCGCCGAGGCGGCGGAGCGCCACGAGAGTCTCGTAACCGTGGGGGTAGTCCCCTCGCGTCCCGATCCGGGCTTCGGCTACATCCATCCCGGAGACCAGATCGATGGCGCCCGCAGGGTGGAGCGCTTCGTCGAGAAGCCCGACCGCGCGACGGCCGAGCGCATGGTCAACGAAGGTTTTCTCTGGAACTCGGGAATTTTCGTCTGGCGCGTGGGCGACTTCATGGACGAGCTTCGCGCGCACTGCACCGAGCTCCTTCCGGCGATCGATGCCGCCGAGCGCGGCGACATGGGGGAGTTCTTCGCCACCGTGCGACCGATCTCGGTCGACGAGGGAGTACTGGAGCGGAGCGAGCGGGTGCTGGTGATCCCCGGCGACTTCGGCTGGGACGACATCGGCACGTGGGCGGCGCTGCGCCGCGTGAGACGCCTCGACGCCGCCGGGAACGCCAGCTTCGGCGACGTGCACGCCGTGGAGTCTGGCGGCAACGTGGTGCACGCGGAGGGGCAGACGGTGGTGCTCTACGGCGTAAAGGACCTCGTGGTGGTGAGCCGTAACGGTCTCACCCTGGTGACGACCGTGGAGCGCGCGGCCGATCTCAAGAAGATGCTCGAGGCGCTCCCCGAGCGGGTGCGCGAGCTGAAGTGAAGCTGGCACGTACGAGGGCGGAGCCGGCACCGGCACCGCTCTTTCTCTACGACGACGCGGTCGCGCGGCGCTTCGAGCCCTTCGCGCTCACGCGTCCGGGGGGCGAGCTGCGCGCGGGCATGGAGCTCACCAGAAAGCGGTGGGAGCGCTTCGCGGGCCGGGCCGCAGAGGCCGCGATCGCGGCTCGTCATCTCGCCGACTTCGAGGAGAACGACGCGCCGCCGGTCATCACCGAAGCCGCGCCGGAATACGTGCTGCGCGCCGGATCGATAGTCGTCAACACGCGCTGCATACTCGACGCGGCCGCCAGCGAGTCGCGCGGAGCGGACGTGTGGATGTGCGGTGGCCGCGTGGCCGCCGTTCGCCTGGGACGCGACTCGCCCATCGCGGAGCTGGGCGACGGAGAGGTACCGCTCGACGCGCTCGCGACCGCCGGGACGCGTACCGCGGAGCTGCCCGGACGCTGGACCGAGCGCGTGTGGTCTCTCGTCACGACGCTGGCGGATCAACTGCGCTCGGACATCTCCTGCATCGGACCGTCGCTCGACTGCGAGCTCCCGGCCGGCGCGATCGTGCTTCCCGGCGACGGCGCGATCTACGTGGAGCGCGGCGCGGAAGTGGAGCCGATGGTGTGCTTCGATCCGAGCGCGGGGCCCATACTTCTGAGGAAGGGCGTGAAGGTTCGCGCGTTCACGCGACTCGTGGGGCCCCTCGCGGTGAGCGGCGGCTCCAGCATCCTGGGCGGCCGCGTGGATTGCTGCTCGATCGGCGACGGGAGCATGGTGCACGGCGAGATCAGCCACAGCGTGATCCTCGGTCACAGCAACAAGTCGCACGACGGCTTCGTGGGGCATTCGTACCTGGGACGCTGGGTGAACCTCGGCGCCGGCACCATCACGAGCAACCTGAAGAACACCTACGGCCAGGTACAGCTCTGGACTCCGGATGGGCCGGGCGATACCGGCGAGATCAAGCTCGGCTCGTTCTTCGGCGACCACGTGAAGACGGGCATCGGAACGCGGCTCACGACGGGAAGTGTGGTGGGGGCGGGCTCCAACATCTACGGCGGGTCGATGCCCCCCAAGTACGTGCCGCCCTTTTCGTGGGGCGAGGGTGACGATCTCTCGATGTACAGGCTGGACAAGTTTCTCTCCAACACGGCGCGGGTGATGTCGCGGCGTGGAGTGACGCTGACGGAGCGCGAGAGGGCCCAGTTGGCGGCGGCGCACGCGATCAGCCGCGAGGCGCGCGCGTGAAGCTCTGGATGCTGGGGAGCGGGAGCCGCGGGAACTCGGTACTGCTCGAGTGCGCCGGTTCGCGCGTGCTGATAGATGCCGGCTTCTCGCCACGGATGCTGGCCGCGCGACTCGCCGAGATCGGCGTCGCGTGCGAATCGATCGAGGCGGTGGTGGTGACGCACGAGCACACCGATCATGTGCGCGGGGCGCGCGCCTGTGGGAAGCGCTGGGGATGGGAGCTGCACGCGAGCGAGGGCACTGCGGGAGCGTACGCGGAGCTCGGCACGGGCGGCGTGCGCACGTTCGCGGCGGGCGACACGCTCGAGCTGCGCGAGTTTTCGCTGCGGTCGGTTCCCACGCCGCACGATGCGGCCGAGCCCGTGGCGTTCGTGGCGACCGCGCGGCGCAGCGGGATGCGCGCCGGGATCGCGTACGACATCGGCCACGTGACGGCGACCCTGCGCGCTGCGCTGGCCGGGCTGGATCTTCTGGTGCTGGAGTCGAACCACGACCGGGAGATGCTGCGGTACGGCCCGTATCCGCGGATCGTGCAGACGCGCATCGCCGGACCGAACGGGCATCTCTGCAACGACGACTCGGCGGCGCTCGCGAGCCATTGCGCGCACGCGGGGCTGGAGCACGTGGTGCTGGCGCACCTGAGCCAGAAGTGCAACCGGCCGACGCTGGCGAAGGCGGCGATGGTCGGCGCACTGAAGAAGACCTCATTCCGCGGGAGCGTGACGGCGGCGCACCAGGATCGCGTGGTGGGGCCGTTCACCGCGGGGAGGCAGGCGCAATTGAGCCTGCTGTAGAACGGGGTCGGGTACTGAAATGTGGAGGGGCGGGCGGCCCCGCCGCGCCCCCCCCCCCCAAAAAAAAGACCAACCCCCCAACGGCAGACAAAAAAAC
>CAZTTY010000088.1:0-16908 GCA_964616815.1 uncultured Gemmatimonadaceae bacterium
CGTAGCTCAGTAAACTCATTCCACCCGGTGTCTCAAAACCATTGACAGGTTCCGCCTGCTCCTACGCCGTAATCGCAGGTCGTTGCTGTCGAACTATGCGGCGCGAATCTATCGGCGTGAGTGCGGATTGGGTCGGCACAAAGAGCAGCCGGAATAGCGGGCTTGCCAATAGCTTATCGCAGATTTCCGGGTCGAATTGCTTGCCGCGATATTTAGTGAGTTCGGATCTCACCTGTGCTTCGCCCAATGCCTTACGATAAGGACGATCCGTTGTCATCGCATCGATTGTGTCGGCGAACAGCACCACTCTAGCCCCGAGAGGTATGTCGCCCCCTGCTAGACCGTCAGGATAACCACTTCCATCCCAGTTTTCGTGATGGTGCCGCACGGCCGACACAATATCCTGAAGTTGTGAAACGGTAGACACCAGCTCAGCACTCTTTATCGGGTGCGTCTGCATGATAGCCCACTCATCCGGCGTCAGCTTGTCAGGTTTACGCAGAATCGGTGCGTAAACCTCGTGGATCTTACCTACATCATGAAGGAGAGCAGCGATGCCGATGCGTTCAATCTCATGTGCACTCAGACCGATGCCACGCGCAATAATCTTTGAGTAGTGAGCGACTCGTCGCGAATGACCGGAGGTGTATGGATCACGGGCCTCGATCGCCTTGACCATTAGCTCCAGCAGTTCGCGGTTGACTTGCTCCAGTTGCGAGTTGGTCTTGTAAAGCTGGCGAACTCCGAGTAGCGGAATACAAAGAGCCGTTGCTCCCAGCGCACCAGTCGTTACATAAATCCACCCTAGAAGGTAAACCACTGGACTGGCCAGCACGTCATAAGGCGCCGTTGCTAGCGTATTCTTCTTCCAGATATGGAGGAGGCTCACGTCGCTACTTATCGCAATTACCCCACTCACCAAGAACGAATTCGTCGCAAAAAAAACGATGATGAGCGCGATAGTTGGCAGTACGTTGGAGCTTGCGGCACGAAGCAGGGGCATATCGATCAGCTGCGGGAGGGGCTGACCACCCAGTAGCAAGAAGGCCCCGATTCCGAGACTGAGCGCGAGTGAAGCCTGCGCTACGTTGAATAGGGCTTTGATTGCATGCCGCCGCCGAAGGATGCCCTCAACTACGATAACCAAGCCAACAACCGCAACAACTGAGATCCAACTCGGCGCGATTAGCGCTGCCGCGAGAAAAGGGACGAATGCGACGGAGCCATGGCCACCACGCGGCAGCTTGTACAACATGAAGTGCGCGAGAATCCCCATACCAGACATATACAACGCCGCCAAGATGTCTGCAGCGCTGCTGTCGGGTCTCAGCAAGTACACTCCAGTACCAGCGCATATTGCGCCGAGAGTGACTGCGGCGACGTAACTGTGGGTTCGATTCAACGGCATGGAGGAGAAAAAAACCCCCGTCCTCAGCGCTAGGTCCAAATCTGGAAATCAGACGCAACAAACGCTGTAGTGATCCACTGCGCGAGCGACAGCCAGAGAGACATTTCGCGTCACCTCCCTTCAATGAAGTCACTCCTGGTTGGATTCCAGGGTGCTAAATCGGGTTGGCTCCGCTCTTACTGATTTGGCTTGCCCGCTCGTCTCCGCTCAGCCGAGGATCGGGGGTTCTTATTCGGAAGTAGGTCGGAAAGTTGGTGACTGTATCCTCGCACTCGACGCGAGATCTCGTGCGCGATGACACCTTCAGGATGCTTCGCGCGGTCGCCCGCGCCTGGTATGCGCTTATCGACTTCCTCTTCTGGCGGCCACACCCTAAGGACGACGCGCCGCCCGGCACTTCGATACTCGCCCTACCGCCCCTTCCCCACCCACCTGTTCGTGGCGTCCAGCACCGCCAGCACGCTCGCCGTCTCGGCGCTGTCCTTGATCTCGCAGCTTCCCGTGAGCAACGTGCTCTCACGATCCACACGAGCCGATACTCCTACGAACACAAACTCACACTCGAACGCATCGATAAGCTTGCAGCCATCGAGTCCCAGAACTGCGAGGTTTCCCTGCGCCCCACGCGCCCGCGAGATCGCCTGGACGGTCGCACGTGCCGCAAGCTCTGCTCGCGACCGCTCGGATTCCACGCCTTCTGCTTCTCCAATGTAGGACTCCCCACCCGCACGCAGAGTAACGCGACAGGTCACCCCGTGAGCACGCGACCTTCTAACTTCCACGTCCTCGAAATAGAGCCACCGATCGGGCGTACTCGCGACTGACTCGGGAGTCAGCGTCTCCGGCGGACGCCGGATGTCGAACTCCTTCGGAGGATCCACTGTCGTTGCGACGGATATCTTCCGGTGGTCGACCCGCATCCCGAGATGCGCGATCAACGCGCTCTCGACGTTGCGAACGGTCTGCTTGGGACTCACGTCCGCCGTGGTCAATAGATGTATCTCCGCTATCGCCCCCGTCTCACTCGCCACTATGCGCGCAGCAAGAACCCCCGGCAGCGTCGCAAGGAGTTCCTCGGCTCTCTTGATTGGTAGTACGCTACCGGCGATCGGAGATACCGGCGTAGATGGCGTCGGTGCATTCAAGGGCACGGACACTTATGAACCTGCGCTGAACCGGGAGAGTGAACTTGCGGAGGACCGACATCGAAGCGTGGACAGCGCGATCGCGCTACGACGTGGAGAGGCGCCAGCTTTCGTGCCACCGAGCTGGCTTGCGTCCAATATTGAGGACCATGGGCGTAAATGCAAGTTGGGCCGCGCTACAGACCCGTGAGGTTATAGTCCTTTAATTTTCTGTACAGTGTGCGCTCGCCCATTCCAAGCATTCTCGCGGCTTTTCTTCGGTTGCCGCGCGCGTCACGCAACGCCACCTCGATCGCCGCTCGCATGATCTCGTCCATCGTCATGCCGGGTCTGATGGTCACTTCGTTCCGCGGCGCCTCTTCCTCCCGCGGCTCGATCGCTGCCACGCCGCCCGGTGTCACCGACGGCCGAACCTCTCCCACCCATCGGTCACCCGGCGCCACGATCTCCTCGCCTCTCGCCCCTCCTCCGGATTCCACTCGACGTCGAAGTTCTTCCATCTGAAGCTTGAGCTCCACGAGACTGCGAACGATGAACTCCAGTTCGCGGCCGCCAGCTCCGAGCCCGCCGCTCTCCTGACGCGCCATCGCCGGCACTGGCACAGGCAGGAACCGGGCACTCCCACCCTCCCGAATCTCTCGCGGGATGTCGTCGGCGGTGATCTCGTGACCCGGCGCCAGTACTACCATGCTCTCGACGAGGTTCTGAAGCTCCCGCACATTGCCGGGCCACGAATAGTCCACCAGCAGTTGCATCGCCCCGGCCGAGATCCCGTGAAACTCCCGGTCGTGGAGCGCGGAGAAGCGCTTGACGAAGTGGCGCACCAGCAAGGGGATGTCGGCACGCCGCTCGCGCAACGGCGGGAGATAGATGGTGAGGACGTTCAGCCTGTAATAGAGGTCCGCGCGGAACTCGCCAGCCTCCACCTGCTCGCGCAGCGGCCTGTTGGTGGCGGCCACGACCCGCACGTCCACCTTGAAGGGTTGCGAACCGCCCACGCGCATCACCTCGCGCTGCTCGAGCACCCGCAGCAACTTCACCTGTGTCGCGAGCGGCGCCTCCCCGACCTCGTCCAGAAAGAGAGTGCCGGCCTGCGCCAACTCGAAGCGACCGATGCGCCGCTCCGCCGCTCCGGTGAATGCCCCCTTTTCATGTCCGAACAGTTCGCTCTCGAGCAGAGTGTCGGGAAGCGCACCGATGTTCACGGCTATGAAGGGCTTCGACCTTCTCGGACTGAGCCTGTGGATCGCGCGCGCCACGAGCTCCTTGCCGGTACCGCTCTCTCCTTCGATGAGCACGGTGCTCGAGACGGGAGCCATCTGCTCGATCTTCACCATCACTTCGCGCAGCGCCTCGCTCTCGCCGATCAGGCCCGTCTCCTGCGACAGCCGCCTGCGGTCCAGGATGCGCAGAACGCCTGCGAACACCTCGTCGATGTCCACCGGCTTGGCGTATACCTCGACGAATCCGAGAGCACGGAGCCGATCGTGGAGCGATGGGTCCGACACGTCGGCCAGTCCGACGACTGATGCGCCGTCCCAGAGCTCGCGCTTGGCGAGCTGGATGTTTGCGACGTCGGTGAGACCGCTGGTCAACACTATGATGTCGGGCTGCTCCCGCTCGATGGAGGCCGGGACGTCGTCCATCGGCGATACGAGCGCGGTCTCCACCCCGGCGGCCTCGAGCTTCGCGTTGAGACGAACCGCCGGTTCCACATCGGCCAGCGTGAGCATCACCTTCATGGCCCGCCTCCTCCCTCCACGCGCGCGGGATGCGACTCGTGGTCGACCGCCCCCCCACGCACGATCTCGACCGCGTGCTCCACTATCGGATCGATCGCCGCGAGCCCGTCGCGCACGCCGCCGGGAGAGCCGGGGAGGTTCACGACGAGCGTGCGGCCTCGAGTGCCCGCCACCCCGCGCGACAGCGCCGCACGGGGAAAGCTCACGAGCGAGAGCGCACGGATACGCTCGGAGATCCCCGGCGCCTCGCGCTCGATCACCGCGAGCGTGGCCTCCGGCGTGACGTCGCGCGGCGCGAGCCCCGTGCCGCCGGTGCTCAGTATCAGATCCATCTCACCGCCGTCGCACCACGCCACGAGGCGGCCCGCTATCTCCGACGTGTCGTCGGCCACGATCGCTCTACTAACGAGCGTGCACCCTCTGCTCTCACCCCACTGCACTATCGCGTCGCCGGAGGCATCGGCACGCTCGCCGCGCGCGCCGGCGTCGGACACAGTGAGCACTCCGAGCCGTACCGGGCCGGTCGCCGGGAAGGTCCGCGCCGGCGCAGGCCCTCCCGCTTCGTTCACAGGTGCGACCCCTTCTTGTAGAAGGGTGTCTTCACGACGGTGGCGGGGAGTCGCTTCCCGCGAATTTCCACTTCGAACTCCGTACCTTCCACGGCCGCAGCCTTCGGCAGGTAGCAGGTACCGATGGGAATTCCCAGCGACGGACTCACCGTGCCGCTGAGGACCGTCCCGACGTTCTCGCCGCCGTAGTATACCGGATAACCGTGGCGCGGGAATGCGCGCTCGCCAATCGTGAAGCCCACGAGCTTCCGCTCGATACCGCGCTCCTTGAGCGCGGCAACCGCCTCGCGTCCCACGAAGTCGCCCTTCTTCAATTTCACCACCCATCCCATCCCGGCCTCCAGCGGCGAGGTGGTGTCATCTATGTCGCTCCCGTAGAGCGCCATCCCCATCTCGAGGCGGAGCGAATCGCGCGCGCCGAGGCCGGCGGGCGTCACCGCGCCGGCCGCTATGATCGCATCCCAGAGCCTGCGCGCATCGACCGAGCCGATGTAGAGCTCGAAACCGTCCTCACCCGTGTAGCCGGTACGTGAGATCACTCCCTCCACGCCGGCCACGGCGCCCTCGACGAAGTGGTAGTACGCGATCGACGAGAGGTCGGTTTCGGTAAGCGACTGCAGGATCTTCGCGGCCTCGGGCCCCTGCAGCGCCAGGAGCGCGATCTCGTTGCTCACGTCTCTCACGGTACAGTCGAACCGATCCGCGAAGCGCGTGATGTGCGCGAGGTCCTTGGCGCGATTGGACGCGTTGACGACCATCGTGATGTGGTCCGCGAAGCGATATATCAGGCCGTCGTCTTCGATTGTGCCGCGCTCGTTGAGGATGGTGGAGTACTGGATCTGCCCCACGTCGAGCGCGGTAACGTCGTTCGAGGTCACGTAGTTCACGAAGTCCACCGCGCCCGGGCCACGGATCTCGAACTCGCCCATGTGGCTCACATCGAAAAGCCCGGCAGCACTCCGGACCGCGTTGTGCTCCGTGGTTATGCCGGATGGGTACTGGACCGGCATGTCGAAGCCGGCGAAGGGTGCCATCTTGGCGCCCAGCGAAACGTGGACCTCGTACAGGGGCGTCCGCTCCAGTGCGCGGGAGGTGCCGGGCTGCTCCATCTGGTTGTCGCTCCGGGAAATCGGGTTCGGCCCGCCGGTGCATCCCGGGACGCGTCACAAGGACGACGCGCCCGCGTCCCGCGGGCATGCTTGTCCCGGGAATATGCCCGGATGGCAGGGGGAAGGGGGAGGGGGAGGGGGAGGAAGCAGGAAACAGGAAGTGCACGCACCTCACCGTCGTCCCCGCTTACGCGGGCATGACTATGGAGCGTGTGCACCTCCTGTTTCCTGTTTCCTGTTTCCTGCTTCCTTCCCCCTCCCCCCTCCGCCCATCAGCACCGCCATGATCGCCTTCTGGACGTGGAGGCGGTTCTCGGCCTCATCCCACACGCGGCTCTGGGGGCCGTCTATCACGGCGGCGGCCACTTCCTCGCCGCGGTGGGCAGGAAGGCAATGCAGGAAAATCGCGCCCGGGTTGGCGCGCGCCATCATCTTCTCATCCACCTGAAAGCCCGCGAACGCGGCGACTCGCTTCGCCTGCTCGTCCTCCTGGCCCATCGATGCCCACACATCGGTGTTCACCACGTCCGCGCCACGCACCGCCTCGATCGGGTCGCGCACCACTTCCACCCTACCGCTCTGCCGGGCACGCGCCAGGATGGCCGGGTCGGGATCGTAGCCCTCGGGACACGCCAGCACGAGCTGAAATCCGAGGCGCCAGGCCGCGTTTATCCACGAGTTGGCCATGTTGTTGCCGTCGCCAACCCACGCGATCTTCCGCCCCTCCCAGCCGCCGAGCTGCTGGCGAACGGTGAGGAGGTCGGCCAGAATCTGACAGGGATGCAACAGGTCGGTGAGCCCGTTGATGACGGGGACTTCGGCGTACTTCGCCAGCTCCTCCACCTCGGCGTGGGCGAACGTGCGAATCATGATCCCGTCCACGTAACGCGAGAGCACGCGCGCCGTGTCGGACAAGGGCTCGCCACGGCCGAGCTGCACGTCGCGTGGCGAGAGGAACAGAGCGTGGCCGCCGAGCTGCCATGTCCCCACCTCGAAGGACACACGCGTGCGTGTGGATGACTTCATGAAGATCATCGCCAGCGACTTGCCCGCGAGCGGCCTATCGGTGTACCGGCCTGCGCGCATCGACTCGGCGAGGTCGAAAAGAGCTAGCAGCTCCGCTTCGGTGAAGTCGGGGATGGCGAGGAAGTCCTGAGGCATTGCCTTGGTCCGAGGTGGAGTTGGGAATTAGAGGATGTACTTCCTGAGGTCCTCGTCATCGGCGATGTCGCGCAGCCGCTCGCGCACCACCGCAGCATCTATCTCGATCGGAGCCTTGCCGCGATCGGGCAGATCGTACAACACATCCTCGAGCAGCGACGACATCACGGTGTGCAGCCGGCGAGCGCCGATGTTCTCCATGCGGTCGTTCACCGTTCCCGCGATGCGCGCGATCTCGGCGATCGCGTCTTCCGTGAACTCGAGCGATGCGCCCTCGGCGCTCACCAGCGCCGCGTACTGCTTGGTCAGCGCATTCTCGGGCTCGGTCATGATCCGCACGAAGTCGGCCTCGGAGAGCGACTTCAGCTCCACGCGGATGGGAAAGCGACCCTGCAGCTCGGGGATCAGATCGCTCGGCTTCGACACGTGGAAGGCGCCGGCCGCCACGAAGAGGATGTGGTCCGTCTTCACCATCCCGTATTTGGTCTGCACGTTGGAGCCCTCCACTATCGGGAGGAGGTCGCGCTGCACGCCTTCGCGCGATACATCCGGCCCGCCCTGCTGCCCGCGCGTGCCCGCCACTTTGTCGATCTCGTCGAGGAAGATGATCCCCATCTTCTGCACTCTCTCGAGTGCGTCGGTGGTGACGTCTTCCATGTCGACCAGCTTCTCGAGCTCCTGGTCGAGCAGGATGCGACGTGCCTCCGAGACTTTCACCGTGCGCTTCTTCGTGCGCTTCGGCATCATGTCCTGGAGCATTTCGGTGAAGTTTTCCATCCCCTCCGGTGCGCCCTGCGGCACGAGCATGTCGAGCATCGGGCCGCCGCTCTGCGTGACCTCCACCTCCACTTCGCGGCCCTCGAGCTGGCCGTCGCGCAGAAGCTGGCGCAGCTTGTCGCGCGTTCGACGATGGCGCTCCGCCTGCGCATCGCCGTCCGCGTCGCGGGAGATCTCGCCCGTGGGCGAGACCACGAAGTGCCCGCTCCCGCCAGTGCCCGTGGCGGCACCTGACGTCGCGCCGGCGCGCTCCGAAGCCGCGGTCGCCGCACCCGCAGCGGCCGGCGTTCGCGCTCCCTGCGCGGCCGTGCCGGATGCCCCCGCCCCATCCTGCGGCTTGGGCGCCGGAAGCAGAAGATCGAGCAGCCGTTCGTCCACCTTCTCCTGCGCGAGGTCCTCCACCTCGTTCTCGCGCTCGTTACGCACCATGTCGATAGCGCTCTCGACCAGATCGCGCACCATCGACTCGACGTCACGACCCACGTAGCCGACTTCGGTGAACTTCGACGCCTCGACCTTGATGAACGGCGCGCCGGCGAGCCGAGCCAGGCGCCGCGCGATCTCCGTCTTCCCCACGCCGGTGGGGCCGATGAGGATGATGTTGTTGGGTGAGATCTCGTCGCGCATGGCTTCGTTCGCCTGCTGGCGCCGCCAGCGGTTGCGAAGCGCGATGGCCACGGCCTTCTTCGCCTCGGCCTGCCCCACGATGTATCTGTCCAGCTCGGCCACGATCTGTCGCGGAGTCAGGTCCGCGAGACGACCTATGGCCTGCTGAGTGCGATTGGATGCCATTATACCTGATTCACAGCTCGAGCACGGTGATGTTCGTGTTCGTGTAGATGCAGATCTCGCCCGCTATCCCGAGACCCTTGCGCACGATCTCCGGCGCCGTGAGCGACGAATGCTCGAGCAGCGCCCGTGCCGCCGCAAGGGCGAACGAACCGCCGGATCCGATGGCGAGTATCCCGTCGTCGGGTTCTATTATGTCGCCGGTGCCGGAAAGCACGAAGCCGTGCTCCCGGTCCATCACGGCCAGCAGCGCCTCGAGCCTGCGGAGCACGCGGTCGCTGCGCCAGTCCTTGGCCAACGCCACGGCGGCACGGGAGAGGTTCTCGGGGTAGCGCTCCAGCTTCTCCTCGAACTTCTCGAACAATGTGAACGCATCCGCCGCAGCGCCGGCGAAGCCGGCAATCACCTTGCCACCCTTCAATACGCGCACTTTCTGCGCGTTGGACTTCATGATCGTCTGGCCGACGCTCACCTGGCCGTCGCCGCCGAGGGCGACACGACCGTCGCGGCGGACGCCGAGGATGGTCGTCGCCCGCACCGTTGGAAGCTTGTAGGACATTCAGGAAGATACCCGCTCATCCCCCCGAGTCACAGAGAGTCGCACGCCGCCGCACGGGGGCCGAACACCGCTACCACGCCGGGGCACCGTGCACCGCGCCGGACGCCCGCGCGCCCTGTGAGAGAGCACGGGAGTCATTGCTCAGGCGCGCGGATGCGCTTTCGCGTAGACGGCCTTCAGCCGCTCGACGCTGGTATGCGTGTAGATCTGAGTGGTCGAGATCGAGGCGTGGCCGAGGAGCTCCTGCACCGCGCGCAGATCGGCCCCGGCATCCAGGAGGTGGGTCGCGAACGTGTGGCGCAGCGAGTGGACGCTCAATCCCGCCTCCTCATCGATACGCGCGAGGAATGCACTCACTGCGCTCTGCACCGCGCGAACTCCGACCCGCCGACCGGTGCGACCGAGGAAGAACGCGGCGCGATCCACCTTGCCGCCCAGTCCACGCGCGAGCTCGTCGCGCTTCGACTCGTAGTTTCGGAGCGCCAGCACGGCGTGATCGCCCACTGGGACGATACGCTCCTTGCGCCCCTTCCCGCGCACCTTGACCTGCTGCGAGAGGAGGTCGATGTCCACCCTGTCGATTCCCGCCAGCTCGGAGAGACGCATGCCCGTGGAATAGAAGAGCTCGAGGATGGCGAAGTTGCGCACGTCCACATAGCGCCCTTCCCACGCCCGCACCTCCGCCATCTGGAAGAGCAGATCGATCTGCGCCCGGTCGAGATAGGCCGGGAGATACTTCTCGAGCTTCGGCGACGCCACGCCGCGCGCCGGGTTCGCCTCCACCATCTCGTTCCGATGCATGAAGCGATAGAAGCTGCGCACGGCCGAAAGAGAACGGGCGATGGAGCGCTTGGAGAGGCCACGGCGCGCCAGGTGGCCCATGAAGCCGCGCATCGCCAGGCGGTCGACGCCCTCCCAGCTCCATCCCTCGGCGCCGTAGTAGCTCGCGAGGAATTCCACGAAGCTCTCGAGGTCGCGGCGGTAGGCGCGGATGGTGTGAGGCGAGTCGTTCCGCTCCTTCTCGAGGTACTCGAGAAAGGCATCCACGTCGGAGCGACCCTGCACGTCGTGGCCCGGCGAATCGCTCACAGAGCAGCCGCGGCGAGCTCGTGTTCCGCGCGCCAACGTCGCAGATCCGCTAGCGCGCGCTCGGCGAGCAGCTCGCGCTTGCGCCGCTTGTCGCGCACACGTTCGGCGAGCTCGTCGAGCAGTCCGAAATTCGCGTTCATAGGCTGGAAGTGCGCGGGGTCAGCCTCGCGCAAGTACCGGTAGAGTCCGCCGAGCATCGTGGTGGGCGGCGGGATGAGCGGCTCCAGACCATCCGCCAGGCGCGCCAGGTTCACCCCGGCCAGAAGCCCAGTGGCACTGCTCTCCGTGTATCCCTCGACCCCGGTGATCTGGCCGGCGAAGAGGGTGCGCGCATCGTCTCGCAGCGAGAGGTGCGGCGAGAGCACCGCGGGCGTGGCGATGTACGAGTTTCTGTGGATCGAGCCGAAGCGGAGGAATTCCGCATCGGCGAGCCCCGGGATCATCCGCACCAGGCGCCGTTGTTCCGGGATGCGCAGCCGTGTCTGGAAACCGACGAGATTCCACATCTGCCCCGCGCGGTCCTCACGCCGGAGCTGAACCACCGCCCAGGCTTCGCGGCCGGTGCGCGGATCGCGGAGCCCCACGGGCTTGAGCGGGCCGAAGCGAAGTGTGTCGCGGCCGCGCCGCGCCATCTCCTCCACGGGCATGCACCCTTCGAAATACGGAACCTCGTCGAACTCGTGCCCCTGGTGCTGGTCGGCGTGCACGAGGGCATCGATGAACGCCTCGTACTGCTCGCGGTCGAATGGGCAGTTGAGGTACGAGCCTTCCGACCCGTCCACCCCCTCCATGGTCTCCTTTCCGTAGCGTGACGCGGCGAAGACGACCGACTCGTCTATCGAATCGCGCGCGATGATCGGCGCAATCGCATCGTAGAACGCCAGCGACGCCGTTCCCAGCCGGCCGCGGATCGACTCGGCGAGGGCGTCGGAGGTGAGGGGACCGGTGGCAACGACGCCCGGCGACGGGAGGTCGCGCGCTTCCTGGCGCAGCACGGTGACGCGAGGATGCGTCCGGATTCGCTCATCGACCGCCTGCGAAAATGCATCTCGATCTACCGCGAGAGCCGTTCCGCCCGGCACGCGCGCGCGATCGGCCGCCCAGAGGATGAGCGATCCCAGCTCGCGCATCTCCGCCTTCAGGAGCCCGTGCGCGTTGGTGGTCTCGGTGCTCTTGAAGGTATTGGAGCAGACGAGCTCGGCCAGCCGATCGGTCGTGTGAGCCGGCGTCCCCCTGAGGGGGCGCATCTCGTGCACGACGACGTCGTACCCTCTCTCGGCGAGCTGCCAGGCCGCCTCGCTCCCGGCGAGCCCGCCGCCGATGACGGTCATGGTCATGACGGAAGTATAGCCTGACCCCCCAGGGGGCTACCCCGCCGCCTCGGCGACGACGGGAGTAGGTTCGACATCCCACTCGTTGCCGCACTTCAGGCACTTGCGGAACTCGCCGCGGGCCTTGGTCGACTTGGCTTCCGCGCCCTCGAAGCCGCACTCGGGGCAGCGCTCGAGGACGGGCTTGTTCCAGGCGATGAAGTCGCAGGCCGGGTGGTTGGAGCAGCCGTAGAACGCCCTCCCTCCTTTCTTCGAGCGAAGCTGGATGATGTCGCCACCGTCCTTGGGGCATTTGACGCCGGTGGGTAGCGCGCGCGTACCGCGACACTTCGGGAACCGGCTGCAACCCAGGAACGGCCCGGAGCGCCCTTGGCGGATCACCATGGGAGCACCACACTCCTGGCAGATCTCGTCCGTGGGAATGGCGGGCTTCTTGTCGCGGCCGAGCGGGCGGGAGTAGTCGCACTCGGGCCGGTTCTCGCACGCCACATATGGCCCGAAAATCCCGCCCTTCGCCACCAGGCGGCCGCCATCCTTGGGGCAGCGCTCGGTTTCGAGCATGGTGAGGTCGTGCGCTCGCCCTATGAGGTCTTCTATGTTCGCCCTGCCGAGCGACTCGGCGAAGGATTCGTAGAAGTCCTCGAGCACACCGCGCCAGCTCAGCGCTCCGTCTTCGATTTTGTCGAGCTCGCCCTCCATACTGGAGGTGAAGGCGACGTTGAAGATGTCGGGAAACTGGTGCACCATGATCTTGGCCACGGTTTCGCCGAGCGGTGTGGGAGTGAAGCGCCTCTGCTCGAGGAGCACGTAGCGCCTGTCCACCAGTACCGAGATGATGGAGGCGTAGGTGGAGGGCCGGCCGATGCCGAGCCGCTCCAGCTCCTTCACCAGGCTGGCCTCGCTGAAGCGCGGCGGCGGCTCGGTGAAATGCTGACGCGGAATGATCTCGCGGACCGGCACGTCCTCCTTCGGCTCGAGCACGGGGAGCGCCTGCTCGTCCTCCAGGGCGCGACCGTCGCCCTCTTCGTGCGCTTCGCGGTAGAGCGTGAGAAACCCTTCGAACTTGATGATGCTCCCTGTCGAGCGGAACAGATACCTGCCGAGGTTGAAGTCTACGGTGGTGGTATCGAAGACGGCGGGCGCCATCTGGGAGGCCATGAAGCGCTTCCAGATCAGCTCGTAGAGCTTGTACTGGTCGGCGGAGAGGAATTTCTTGATGTGCTCCGGACGACGCGACGGGTCAGTGGGCCGAACCGCCTCGTGGGCGTCCTGAGTATTGGCTTGCCCGGCCTTTCCATAGAGACGCGGGCCGGAAGCCAGGAAATCCTCGCCGAAGAGCGACTTCAGGTAGTCGCGCGCCTGACCCGCGGCACTCTCCGCTATACGAGTGGAGTCGGTGCGCATGTACGTGATGAGACCCACCGCGCCCTCGGGCCCGATGTCCACGCCCTCGTAGAGCGTCTGCGCCACGCGCATGGTGCGCTTGGAGCCGAACCCGATCTTCTTGGCCGCCTCCTGCTGCATCGTGCTCGTGGTGAAGGGCGCAGCCGGATTCTTGCGGCGCTCGCGCCGGCGGACGTCGGTGACCGTGAAGGTCTCGCGGCCCTCGAGGTCGGCGAGAATGGCCTTCGCCTCCTTCTCGTTGGAAATCTCCGGCTTCTTCCCGTCGACCTGGTGGAGCTTGGCGGTGAAGCGCTGCTTCGCCTTTTCCAGGAGCGCCTCGATGGTCCAGTACTCGACCGGCTTGAACGCGCGTATCTCGCGCTCCCGCTCCACGATGAGACGAAGTGCCACGGTCTGAACGCGACCGGCGGAGAGGCCCTTCCTGACCGTTTTCCAGAGGAGAGGGCTGGCCTTGTAGCCCACGAGACGGTCGAGCACGCGACGCGCCTGCTGCGCCTCCACCTTCTTCTCATCGATGGAGGTGGCGTTGTTGATGGCCTTTTGCACGGCGTCGCGGGTGATCTCGTGGAACATCACCCGCTGGATGGGCGCGCCGTTACGCTGTTTGATACTCTCCGAAACGTGCCAGGCGATCGCCTCGCCCTCGCGATCGGGGTCTGTGGCGAGGTAGATGCGCGATGCGACCTTCGCGGCGCTCTTGAGCTCCGCGAGCGTCTTTTCCTTACCGGGTACCGTGACGTAGGTAGGCTCGAAGCCATGCGCCACGTCTATTCCGAGCCCCTTGGCGGGCAGGTCACGCACGTGACCCACGGTGGCCCGCACTCGGTAGTCGGGGCCCAGATACTTGCCGATCGTTTTCGCCTTCGCGGGCGATTCCACGATCACCAGCGACTTTCCGGCGCCGTTGCCGAACTCCTCGGCTGCGGCGGACACGACGCTGCGGCGGCCGTTCCCGCCCCGCGTGGAGCGCGCGGCCGTGGCCTTCCCGCGGGTGGTACCGCGCGTCTTGGCGCGCGGGGTAGCGCGCTTCCGCGCCGCGGTTTTCCGCGTCGTTTTGCTGGTGCTCTTGGTCGTAGTCTTCTTCTTGGCTGCCATATGATCAGTGAACCGTCACGTTGTCGCCATGCAAGCCATCGTCCATGTATCCGGCGCCTTCCATGAGGACGCGCAAGTCATCCAGCGCAATCCGGCCCTCGATCTGGGCCAGAGCGCGGTCGATCACGTGCTCGAGCTCGGCCTGGTCGAGCAGGCCGGCACCGTTCATGGCTATGAGATGCCCCCACGCATCGGGCGCGAAGCGCCCCCGCTCGTGCGGGCCGAGGATTCTGAACGTCACCTTTTGATCGAGTCCCCCGGCGCGAGGCCGGACGAAGCCGCCACCAATGTAAAGCGTACCGCGGCCGGGACCGCCACCAGAGCGTTGCATTCCGAACCGAAGTAGCGCGGCCGACCGAGGCCGCTCCTGGTTACGCAATGGGTGGAGAGCAGGATTGGATTCATCTAACCTATCGCTCCCGAAAATCGGCCGCAAGACGCGTCACCAGTGATACAACGCGTTGTAATTCAATATGTTCCACATCTACGACGTGGTCGGCGAGCAGGTACCGCGGCTCCCGCTCCGAGAGCAGCCCGCCCAGACGCTCGAGGGGATCCCGGTCGCTGAGCAGGGGCCTGAGCGAGCGCGAGCGGCCCATCCTCTCGAGTACGACTTCCGGGGAAGCACGAAGGTAAACGAGAACCCCCGGGGGGCGCAGGAGTTCCAGCGCACCCGGTACGAGGATCCAGCCGCCCCCCGGCGCCAGGACCATTCCTCCCGCGCCAGCGAGCTCCCGGGTGAGGTCCAGCTCGAGGGCGCGGAAGGCGGCCTCGCCCTCCCTCTCGAAGAGTTCCGCTATCGTAGAACCCGCCCGACGTTCGATCTCCACGTCGAAGTCCAGAAACGGCCTGCCGAGCGCGCGTGCCACGCGCGCGCCCACCGACGACTTGCCGGAGCCCGGGAGTCCCGTGAGGATCAGGTGAGGAAGCGCGGCCTCGCCGCCTCCCCCTCTCTCTCCCGCTTCACCCCCGCCGCTCACTCCTACGCTCACACGCCCCGCCCGGCCGAAGTCACCGGCGCCGCTGCCAGGGGCCGGCCCGGCGGCTCCGAACTTTTCAGATCCCACCCCCACCCACCCGCCTGACGTACGACGCGTAGCTCTCCCGCAGGTCGCGCATCGCATCTCCGCCGAACTTCTCGAGGAGCGCCTGCGCGAGCACGAACGCGGCCATCGCTTCGGCGATCACGGCCATCGCGGGCACGGCCGTAACGTCGCTGCGCTCCGCGGTAGCGGAGGCCGGTTCGAGCGAGGGGACATCCACTGTCGCAAGGGGACGCATGAGAGTGCTTATCGGCTTCATTCCGACGCGGATCACCAGCGGTTCACCGGTGGTGATTCCTCCTTCGAGACCACCAGCGCGGTTGGTCTTCCGCGCGACGTTGCCGGCGGCGGGGCGCGCCGGCGCCGGCTCGATCTCGTCGTGCACTTCGGCACCCGTGAGCCGGGCCGCGCCGAATCCGATGCCGATCTCCACCGCCTTTACCGCATGGATCGAAAGCATGGCGGCGCCGATCCTTCCATCCAGCTTCCGGTCCCACGAGACGTGCGACCCGAGTCCGACAGGGAGGCCGTTGCACACCACTTCGGCGATCCCGCCGAGCGTGTTCCCTTCCCGCTTGATGATGTCGATCCGCTCGATCATCCTGGCATCCGCTTCCGGATCGAGCGTGCGGAGCGGCGACTCGTCGGCTACGACGTTGATGTCCTCGGGCATGGTATCGGGGCGGCGCGCATCGATTCCACCGAGGTGCACCACGTGACTCCCGATCGTGACGCCGAACTCGCGGAGGAGCCGCTTGCATATCGCTCCCGCGGCGACGCGCGAAGTCGTTTCGCGCGCGGAGGCGCGCTCGAGTATGTCGCGCGCATCGCTGCGATCGTACTTGAGCATCCCCGAGAGGTCGGCGTGTCCCGGGCGAACACGGGTGACGCTCCGCTTGCGCGGCGCCGGATCCCCTTCGCGCGGGGCCGCGTCCATGATCGCCTCCCAGTTCTTCCAGTCGCGATTGGTGACGAGCATCGCGATGGGTGAGCCGAGAGTCTCGCCCGCGCGCACACCGGAGAGGAACTGGATCGTATCCTTCTCGATCTTCATCCGCCGACCGCGTCCATACCCCTGCTGCCGCCTCGCCAGCTCCACGTTCACATCTTCCGCGAGCAGGCGAAGTCCAGCGGGCATTCCTTCGAGAATCGACACCAGGGCCGGCCCGTGCGACTCGCCGGCGGTCGTGAAGCGGAGCATGGATGGACCAGGAAGCAGGAAGCAGGAACTACCAGGAAACAGGAAACAGGAAACAGGAAACAGAAACTGCCCACTACCGAAGGGCAGAAAGAGGTTCCCGTTGGGAGGCAGGTTAGCAGGGTGGAACGGAGTTGCGCAACGTCGGAGGATCGGGGGGAGAAAGCAGGAAGCAGAAAAGTGCCCCGGGGGGGGGGTGTCGGCGCCGGGGCGTTACCGCGTGGTGACGGAAAAGACGCTGCTGGCGATGCCGGAAACCGGAATCGGTCTCTTTCCCGATGTCGGCGCCAGCTACTACCTGTCGCATATGCCCGGTCAGCTCGGCGTCTATCTCGGCCTCACCGGCAACCGGATCCAGGCCGCCGACATTCTCTACTGCGGGTTCGGCACCCATTTCGTCCCTTCTGCCGGTATGGCCGCCGTCGTCGCGGAGCTCGAGACGTCCGCAGTGGATGACGTGATCAAGCGGCATGCCATACCGTACGATCA
>CAZTTY010000089.1:0-16491 GCA_964616815.1 uncultured Gemmatimonadaceae bacterium
TCCGGTGCTACCGCGCTGCGCCTCGGGTGCGGGCGGCGGTCGCCGCGGGGGTCTGGAACCCGGTTGTAGTGGCCCCGGCGGCTTGGCCGCCGGGACCTCTACATCCGGGTACCTGACCCCGTCGTTCGCGCGAGAAGGCGGAAGCGCGCGTAGTAGGCCCACCGGAGGAAGTGCCGGAAGCGCAGGGCGAGGCGGCTGGTGTGGAGGAGGCTCCCGTAGAAAATTCCCCCGCGCTTTCGCCCGAGCGAGACGCCGTAGAAGAAGTCGCGACGCAGTCTGTGGGGCGGCCCCTCGTCGGTCGCGCGGCCCGCGCCAATGCGACGGGCCAACGTGGCTCCCTGCCAGATCGCCTCGATCGCGCGCTCCATCGTAGGCCAGGGGCGGCCCGTTTCGTCTACGATGCGCGCGCAGTCGCCGATCGCGTAGATGTTCTCGCGCCCCGAAACCGCGAGGCGGCGCGTGACCACGATGTGGCCGTCGGCAGTGAGCGGGAGGCCGAGCGTGGCGGTGATGGGGGCTGGTTGCACGCCCGTGGCCCACAGCACTATGTCGAAGGGGATGCCGACGCCGCCCTGGAGCACCACCTGATCGGCGCTCACGCCCGTGACCCTGCTCGCCACCAGGATCTCGACACCCAGCGAGCGGAGCGCGCGCGCCGCGCCCCGGGCCACCGAGAGGGGAAAGGTGGGGAGGATGCGGACGTCGGCGCAGAGCAGCGTGGTGGCGACGCGCGAGCCGTCCACCCGCGCCGCCGCGAGCTCGGCGCTCCATTCGACTCCGGTGAGTCCCGCCCCCACCACTACCACGCGCTGTACGCTCGCCCCCCCCACTCGCAGCACGTGGAGTCGGCGCCTGATGGCCTGCGCGGAGTCCAGGAACTTGACGGGGATGACGTTGCTCGCCTTCGCCAGCGTGTCCGGAACTCGGGGCACGCTGCCCACTGCGATCACGAGCCGTTCATACCCGATCTCGCGCTCGCCGTCCACGACCACGACGCTGCGCACCTCGTCGATTCGCGTGAGCGCGGCGCGCACGAATGTCGCGCCGAGCGCCTCGCAGAAGGCGGGTGTGTCGAAGCGCAGCTTCGCCGCGCCCCCCTCAGCGCCGGCCGCCTCGTGCGCGAGCGGGATGTACTGGTGCGCCTCGAGCGGATCGATGACCGTCATCTCGCCGGGCGCGAAGCGGCCATGGCGGCGCGCCATGCGATAGATGAACTCCAGGCCCGCGAAGGAGCAGCCTGCGAGAACCGTCCTCGCTCGTCTCGCACTCATGCGGCGATGATAAGTGCTCGCGCACGCCGGTGGGAAGGTCGTTCGGGGCATTCCCCCCCGCGCATCCCGACGCCCATCTTGCTCGCATGCGCGACGAAGCGAAGCGGAATGGAATCGTGTACCTCGTGGGATCGGGGCCGGGCGACCCCGGCCTCCTCACGCTCCGCGCGCGCGAGCTCCTCGCCAGATGCGACGCGGTCGTGTTCGACGCCCTCGTCAATCCGGCGATCCTGTCCGGCGACGCGATTCCCGCCGGCGCCGAGCGCCATTTCGTGGGGAAGAGAGGCGGCGAACGCTCCGCGCGCCAGGATGAGATCGAGGCGCTCCTGATTCGCCTCGGCCGCGCCGGACGGAGTGTGGTTCGCCTGAAGGGTGGCGATCCGTTCGTGTTCGGGCGCGGGAGCGAGGAGGCGCAGGCGCTCGCGCGGGCGGGCATTGCGTTCGAGGTGGTGCCTGGCGTCACCGCCGGAGTCGCGGCACCGGCGTACGCGGGGATCCCGGTAACCCATCGCGCTGTAGCTACGTCGGTCACTTTCATCACCGGCCACGAAGATCCCACCAAGGATAAGAGCGGCACCGACTGGTCCGCGCTCGCGCGGACGGGCGGGACCCTGGTGCTCTACATGGGCGTGCGGCGGCTTCCCGACATCGTGCAGGCACTGGCCGCCGGTGGAATGTCGCCCGATACGCCGGCCGCGATGGTGGAATGGGGTACTTTCCCCAGGCAGCGCACCGTCGCGGCCACGCTGGGCACTCTGGTGGATGCGGCAACGGCGGCGGCGATCTCCGCGCCGGCCATCACGATCATCGGCAAGGTGGTCGGCCTGCGCGAATCCATCCGCTGGTTCGACGAGCGGCCGCTCTTCGGCAGACGCATCGTAGTCACCCGCGCGCGGGCCCGGGTTTCCGAGCTCGCGGGGCGACTCGCCGCGCTCGGCGCGGAGGTGATCGAGACGCCGGCGATCCGTATCGAACCGCTCGACGCCGCTCCGTTGCGCCGCGCGCTGGCATCGGCCGGCGGCTACCGGTGGGCGCTCTTCACCAGCGGAAGCGCCGTCGAGATCGTGTGGGCCGAGCTCAGGGAGATGGGGTTGGACGCGCGGGCGCTGGCGGGGGTGAAACTGGCGGCGGTCGGGCCGGCCAGCGCGCAGGCTCTGGCCCGCCACGGTCTCGTGGCAGATCTGATTCCGGACCGCTACGTCGCGGAGGGACTGGTCGAGGCGCTCCGCGCCGCCGGCGATCTCGCCGGGGCGCGGGTGCTCTACCCGAAGGCCGCCGGCGCGCGCGACCTGCTCCCCGACGAGCTCCGCCGGATCGGCGCGGAGGTGGACGACATTCCGATCTACCGCTCGGTGATCGATCCCGATGGGGCGCGCGCCGCGCGCGAGGCGCTCGGGGGCGGCGGCGTGGACGTCGTCACTTTCACGTCCAGCTCCACCGTGCGCAACTTCGTGGAGGCGGTGGGGGTGGAGGCCGCCAGGGCGGTGCACGCGGTCTCCATGGGGCCAATCACGAGCGGGACGGCGCGCGCGCTGGGAATCCCGGTGGTGGCCGAGGCGGCCGAGGCCACGCTCGACGCGCTCGTGGCCGCCGTGATCGGGGCTTCGCGCTAGCGCGCGATGGATTCCTGCGCCGCCCGACGCGAGCGATTGGCGGTTAGCTTTTCCAGCGTGACCAACGTCGATAGTGCCGGCCCGCTTCCGGGCCGCGGGGATGCCACGTGACGGACGCACGTGGAAAGCGCGCGGCGCGCGCGGGCGTATTCCGCATCGCTTCTCGCGCGTCGGAATTGGCACTGCGTCAGGCGCGGCTCGTGGAGTCGGCGCTCGCCGCGCGCGGTGTTGGATGCGAGATCGTTCCCATCAAGACGAGCGGCGACAAGCATCTCGATGCTCCGCTGTCGGCGATCGGCGGGAAGGGGCTGTTCACGCGCGAGCTGGAGGAGGCGCTGGCGAAGGGACGCGTCGACTGTTGCGTCCATTCGCTCAAGGACTTGCCCACCGATTCGCCGGAAGGACTCGCCATCGCGGCGATCCTCGAGCGCGCGGACGCGCGCGACGTGCTGGTGGTGAACGACGGCATCTTCGCGGAGTCGATCGCCGATCTGCCTCGGGGCAGCCGCGTGGGAACCTCGAGCCTGCGCCGCCGCGCTCTGCTGGCGAATGTGCGCCCCGATGTGGACGCCGTGGAGCTGCGCGGCAATGTACCGACGCGGCTGCGCAAGGTGGATGACGGTCAGGTACACGCCGCCATCCTGGCGGGGGCGGGTCTCCTGCGACTCGGCGTTCACCAGCGCATAGACGCCTGGCTCGAGCCTCCCGGCTGGCTTCCCGCGCCGGGTCAGGGGGCGATCGCCGTCCAGTCGCGGGCGGACGACGCCGGTGCCACCGCCGTTCTCGCGCTGCTGGATCACACGGCCACGCGTACCGCGGTCACGGCCGAGCGCGCGTTCCTCGCGGCGCTGGAGGGCGGCTGCCAGGTACCGATCGGCGCGCTGGCCACTCACGTCTCGGGCTCGCTCGTGCTCCACGGTCTCATCGCGGAAGCGTCGGGGCGTACGGTCCTGCGCGGCAGCGTCGCGGTGGATCCGCTGCGCGCCGTGGAGGCGGGGGAGGGGCTCGCGTCTACGCTCCTCGAGCAGGGCGCGGGCGCCATCCTCGCCGCGCTGCGCGAGGCGAAGCGCGTTCCGATGCCGCAGCCGGAATGAAGCGGGCGCCATCCTTTCGCGTCGGCTCACCGTGCGGAGCGCCGCGGTGCGCCGCGCGGCGGGGAGTCGCGGTGGCCCGGTCCCGGCGCCCCATGCGGCGCCGCCGGCTGCGGCGCAACTGAATCTCTCACCACGCATCCGCGAATGGCCTCTTTTCCATCGTATCGCCCTCGCAGGCTACGTCGCACCGCCGCGCTGCGCGCGCTGGTGCGCGAGACGCGGCTCGCGGCCGAGCAACTGGTGCTTCCGCTCTTCGCGCGGAGCGGCAACGGAGTGCGAAGGCCCGTGGGGTCGATGCCGGGGGTGGCTCAGCTTTCGGTGGACGAACTGCTGCGGGACGCTTCGGCGGCGGCGGATGCCGGGGTAGGCGGCGTGCTCCTCTTCGGCATCCCGGACACCAAGGACGCCACGGGCTCCAGCGCGTGGGACGATCAGGGGCCCGTACAGAGCGCCGTGCGCGCGCTGAAGCAGGAGCTGCCGGGGCTCGTGGTGATCACGGACGTGTGCATGTGCGAGTACACCGATCACGGTCACTGCGGCATCCTTCGCGACGGCGGCGTGGACAACGATGCGACGCTCGAGCTGCTCGAGAAAGAAGCTCTTTCGCACGCCCGCGCGGGCGCGGATCTGGTGGCGCCGAGCGACATGATGGATGGCCGCGTGGGGACGATCCGCCGCGCGCTCGATCACGCCGGTCTCGCGGATGTCGGCATTCTCTCGTACGCGGCGAAGTACGCGTCCGCGTTCTACGGTCCCTTTCGCGAGGCCGCCGAGTCCGCGCCGCGCGAGGGAGACCGGCGCGGCTATCAGATGGATCCGGCCAACTCGGCCGAGGCGCTGCGCGAGGTTCGGCTCGACATCGACGAGGGCGCCGACATCGTGATGGTGAAGCCCGCCGGACCGTATCTCGACGTGATCACGCGCGTACGCGACGCCACGGGCCATCCGGTGGCCGCCTATCAGGTGAGCGGCGAGTACGCTATGATTAGGGCGGCCGCCGAGCGGGGATGGCTCGACGGGGAGCGCGCAATGATGGAATCGCTGCTGGGCATACGCCGCGCAGGCGCCGACTTCATCGTGACGTACTTCGCGACCGAAGCCGCACGGCTGCTCGGTCGAACGCCCCAGCCATGACATAGATAGAGGAATCGCGATGCGTTACCGCACTTTCCCCGGTACCGACCTCTCGGTGAGCGAGGTCGGCTTCGGGATGTGGACCATCTCCACCGGATGGTGGGGCGAGAAGACGGACGAGCAGGCGATCGCGATGCTGCGCGAAGCGTACGACGAGCACGGCATCACATTCTTCGACGCGGCCGACACGTACGGCAACGGTCGCGCGGAGCGACAGCTCGCACGCGCCTTCGGCGATCGCGGACTGCGCGACAAGGTCGTCTACGCCACCAAGGTAGGCTACGACATCCACGATGCCGCGGCGCAGGCGTCGCGCCGCGGGCAGCGGGAACTGCCGCAGCGCTTCGACTCCGCGTACATCCGCATGGCGGTGGACAGCTGCCTCGAGCGGATGGAGACCGACTACATCGACGTGCTCCAGATGCACAACGTGAAGATGGAGCACGTACGCGATCCGGAGATCTGGCAGACGCTGCGCGACCTGGTTCGCGAGGGGAAGCTTCGCGCGTGGGGGGCGGCGTTCGGCCCGGCCATCGGCTGGCTGTACGAGGCGGTGGAGCTCCTGGAGCGCGAGCGCGACATCAACACCATCCAGATGATCTGGAACATCATCGAGCAGCACCCGGGTACGGCGATGCTCGAGGCCGCGCGCCGCCACGCGCCCAATTGCTCCTTCAACATCCGCGTCACCCACGCCTCCGGGATGCTCGAGGGGAAGTACACCAGGGACACGGTGTTCCCCGAGAACGACCACAGGCGCCACCGGCCGCGCTCGTGGCTCATCAACGGCCTGCAGAAGATCGAGACGCTGGACTTTCTCACCGAGGAGATGACGCTGGGCCAGGCTGCGCTCAGGTGGCTCCTCGCGGAGGAGCGCGTGGCGACCGTGCTTCCCAACATCTACGATGGCGAGCAGCTCGCCGAGTTCGCCGCCGCCGCGGATGCACCCGGTCTCACCGCGACGCATATGGCGCGCGTGGCGGAGCTCGCCCAACGCAACTTCGGCGTGGTGGAGGATCCGATGACATTCAAGGGCGTGGCGTGGGAGGAGGGGGCCGCTGGCTCCATCCCCGCGCGCGTGCGTGCGGCATCCTGATGAATCCTTGGCACGATCTGCTCTCGGGCAACCATCCGCCCGACGAAGTCACGGCGTTCATCGAAATTCCCAGCGGCAGTCGCAACAAATACGAGCTCGACAAGCGGTCGGGGTTGATCCGCCTCGACCGCGTGCTCTACTCGGCGGTGCACTACCCGGGGGACTACGGCTTCATCCCGCGCACGCTCGCCGAGGACGGCGACCCGTGCGACGTGCTCGTGCTCCTCAACGAGCCGACCTTTCCCGGGTGCCAGATCGACGCCCGGCCGATCGGGATGCTCGACATGCTCGATCGCGGGGAGCGCGACTACAAGATCCTCGCGGTTCCGTCGGCCGATCCGTTCTACGGCGAGTATTTCGACATCGCCGACATCCCTCAGCACTATCTCAAGGAAGTGGAGCACTTCTTCCACATCTACAAGGACCTCGAGGGGAAGCGCGTGCAGACCATCGGCTGGCGCAAGAGCGAGGTGGCCATGAGTCTCATCCTGGAATCCATGGAGCGATACCGCCAGGAGCACGTCCTGCCGACCGGTCCGTGATTCGGGTGCATGAGGACCACGGGTAGCAAGGATCAGGGCAGGGGAGGCGCTCGCGCGGCGGAGCAGTCCGCCGAAGCGCGGCCGCAAAAGCGCCCACGTATTTCGGTCCTCTTCGTTTCCGAGGACCCCGAGCGCTTCGAGGCGTTGCGGCGAAGCGCGCTCGCGGGGAGGACGGTGCATCTGTGGCTGCGCGATGGAGTCGCGGCGCCGGAATGGTCGCTCGCGTTGCGCGGAGACCCTGAGAGGCCTGGCACGTACGAGTCGCTGCGCGGCCGCGACGTGATCGCGGTGATCGATCTCGCCGACGAAAAGAGCGCTCGGCGCGTGGTGAACGCCATCTCGAAGGCTCTCCCGCTTCCGTCGGTGCTCGTCATCGACAGAAGCGCGCGCGGCGGAGATCGGCACGGCGCGGTTCGCGACGGGGTGACGTGGATCGATGAGAGCGAGCTGCTCGCCGATGCCATCGAGACCGTCCTGAAGCGCATGGCCGGGCGGCGCCGGCTGCATGGTCTGCGCTCGGCGCTCGACGGCTCGCGGTCGTGCTCCTTCCTGGTCCAGAACGATCCCGACCCGGATGCGATCGCGTCGTCCCTCGCGCTGCGACAGGCACTCGGCCTCCGTCCCGAGCACTCGCCCATCGTGACGCTGGGCCAGATAACCCGGCCGGAGAATCAGCGGCTCATCTCCGCCCTGGGAGTGAGAGTGAGGCACGTGGAGCGCGACCAGCTCGGCGGCATGGGACCGTTCATCCTGGTGGACGTGCAGCCGCCGTACTTCGGCGATGCGCTTCCGGCGGTGGCCGCGGTGGTGGATCATCACCCGTCCAGCGGCGCATACGACGCGCGCTATCGCGACGTGCGCACGTGGTTCGGCGCCAGCGCCACCATGGCGGCCGAGTATCTGCTGGCCGAGCACGCTGAACCGATCGGGACGGCCCTCGCGACGGCGCTGCTGTACGGGATCATCACGGACACTAAGTCACTTTCTCGCGCCGCGAGCGACGAGGATCTCGAGATGTTCGCGTACCTCTTTCCTCGCGCCGACCATGCGCTGCTCAGGCGCATCCAGCACCCGTCCTACGGCGCCCTGGCGCTCAGGCGGCTGGGTCAGGCGCTCCAGCGCGCGCGCGTGCGCGACGGCCTGGCCTACGTCCACCTCGGCCGGCTCCCTGCCGATCAGGAGCACATAGTGGCCCAGCTCGCCGAATTCTGCCTCGGCATGGAGGGCGCGACGATCTCGGCGGTGTCCGGCGTATTCGGCGGCAACCTGGTGATGAGCACGCGCGCTCTCTCCCCCACCGCGCAGCTCGGCGAACGCCTCCGCACGCTCTTCCTTCCCTATGGCAGCGCCGGGGGCCATCCCGTCATGGCCAAGGCGGTGGTGGATCTCGAATCGTGGCGCGCCGACCACCAGTTCTCCGACCAGAAGGGTCTCGAGCGTACCATCCGCCGCGCGCTGACGGAAAGGACGGGGTCAGGTACCTGACCCCGTCCTTTCCGTGGCCATCACCAGCGCGGCGTTGACTCCGCCGAAGCCGAACGAGTTGGATAGGAGTATCTCGGGACACGCCGGGCGGCCGGTACGCGGGATGTAGTCGAGGTCGCAGCCGTCGTCCGGGTTCGAGAGGTTGATCGTGGGCGGGAGCCAGTCGTTCGTCATCGCGAGCGCGCAGATGGCGGCCTCTATCGCGCCGCTCGCGCCGAGGGCGTGGCCGTAATAGCCCTTCGTGCCGCTCACGGGAATCCGGTACGCGTGCTCGCCGAACACGTGCTTGAGCGCCAGCGTTTCGGTGGAGTCGTTGAGCGGTGTGGAGCTGCCGTGGGCGTTCACGTAGCCGATTTCCGTGGGCCGCACGCGCGCATCGTCCAGCGCGGCGCGGATCGAGCGCGCGGCCTGCGAACCGTCCGGCCTCGGGGCGGTCATGTGGTAGGCGTCGTTCGACGTCCCGAAGCCGAGTATCTCGCCGTAGATGCGCGCACCGCGCGCCACCGCGCGCGAGCGCTCTTCGAGCACCAGCACGGAAGCGCCCTCGCCCATCACGAAACCGTCGCGATCGCGGTCGAACGGACGCGACGCGCTCGCGGGATCGTCGTTTCTCGTGGACATCGCGCGGATGATGGCGAAGGCGCCGAAGCAGAGGGGCCAGAGCGGCGCCTCCGCTCCGCCCGATATCATCACGTCGGCGTAGCCATCCCGAACCTGTCGGAAGCCCTCGCCTACCGCGATCGTCCCCGAGGCACAGCTCATCGCGTTGGTGGCGTTCGGCCCCTGGACTCCGAGCTCGATGGCGATGTTGCAGCTCGCCGCTCCGCCGAACACGGTCAGCGCCAGAGCCGGGTCCACGCCCTTCACTCCGTCGCGCATGTATATGCCGCACTGCTCCTCGGCGTGTCCGACGCCGCCGAGCGCGGTACCCATCGTGGAGCCGACCCGTTCCCTGTCGCAGCGGGCGAGATCGAGTCGCGCATCTTCCACGGCAAGGCGTGCCGCCGAAACGGCGAACTGCCCGAAGCGGTCGAGCCTCTTCACGCGTCTGCTTTCGAGAAAGTCGTCGGCTCTGAAATCGGGCACTTCGGCCGCGATGTGACAGTGGAACGGCTCCGGGTCGAACCGCGAGATCAATCGCACCGCCGACTTCTGCTCGCGCAGTCCCCGCCAGAGGCCGTTCGCGCTCGTACCGATCGGCGTGATGGCTCCGATTCCGGTGATCACTACTCTGCGGTGCGTGCGGTAGCTGGACATGTGGGAAGGGGTCGGAGGATCGACGGGGTCGGTTCCCTCGCGGAGAGATCTCAGCGACGTCGCCGAGATCTCTCCGCGAGGGAGCCGACCCCGTCGAGTGTGCGACTGGCGATCGCGGAGATGAAGTGGGGGCCGATGATGGCGGTGGCGGCGAAGACGCCGATCAGCGGCCAGCGGGGACCATCCCAGGCGTGCACGATGCGCACGAGGGTGCCGGCGGGATTCTCGTGGAACGTCCACTCCACTTCCATTCCGGCGGTGATCCCCCGCACGTGCCGATAGCGAATCGAGCGTACGGCTTCGTCGACCGCCATGCGGGACAGCCACCAGGTGGGCCAGCCTCCGGGGAGCGGGCCGACGGGGCGCCAGGCCGCCATCTCGACGAGGCCGCCTCCGTCGTTCGTGCGCTCGCGGAAGCGAACGTAGCGGTAGTGCGGGAGGTAGCCGGGCCAGAGCTCGACGCGTCGCGCGATGTCGAAGATCGGGCTCGGCGGCGCACGCACGAGCCGCTCGTCGGTGATGGTCATGGCGCGGCCGAGCGGCATCGGGTCGAGCCGATAAGGCGGGCGGGCGACTTCGTGCCGCTGCGCGGTGGGTCCGGTCATGCTCGCGCCATCCTGTTCGGTGTCCATGCCGCGGTGAGGCGGAAGGCGGGCCGCCGGCGCACCCGGGCGTCGCGACTCACGGCGTGCCGTACCATTGCCTCCAGCTCGCCGCGTGTGAAACCGCGCAACACCGAGACCACTCCGTCGTGACGGCTCACGAAATGGAAGCGCAGCGGGAACGAGACGAGCCAGATGCCCGACGCGGCGAGCCAGCTCCGGCGGATGTCGCTCACTATCACGCGGTGTCGCGCCACGCGGTTCAGCTCGCGAAGCAGCGCGGGCGCACGGGCCTCCTCGAAGTGGTGCAGGAGCTGCGAGCAGAGCACTATGTCCACCGATCCGTCGGCGAACGGGAGGCGCAGCGCATCGGCTCGAATGGTTGCGAGCGCATCGCAGGCGGCTGCCCGCGCGAGCGCTTCCGAGGCGTCCACGGCGAGGGTACGGAGCGGGATGCCCGCCGCCGCCGCCACCGCACGAGCCCGCGTCGAGATGTCGCCGAGGCCGGCACCCACGTCCAGCAGCAGCACGTCGTCGCCCTCCGGTGCCGAGCGCAGTTCGCGCAGCGCGATGCGGAGCTCGGCAAGGGGCGCGCTTGCCCCCCCGAAATACCGGTTGGCGCGCGCCACATCTCGCAGCGATCGCACCACGAGCCTTTCGTCCACGCCGGGCTGGTCCAGATATTCCCTCCCGCGTCTCCTGCGCGGCGTGAACGGCTCGCGCATTCAGCGCTCCAGTTGGGCGTAGCCGCCGCGGTAGTACAGAAGCGGACTTCCCTTGTGCGCGGCCGCCGCGATCACCTTCCCGACGTGGATCGTGTGGTCTCCGCCCGCATGGCGCTCGACTATCTCGCACTCGAGATGGCCGAGCACTCCGCCGAGTATCACGCTACCCGTGATTCCGCGCGCGTAGCCGATCCCATCGAAGCGATCGTCGATCTCCTCGGAGAATCGCCGCGAGATCGACTCCTGACTCGATGCGAGGATGTTCACGGCGAAGTGCGTGGCCGTGGCCAGGACGTCGTGCAGCTCGGCAACCCGCTCGACGCAGATGAGCACGAGCAGCGGCTCGAGGCTGAGCGAGCAGAATGCGCTCGCCGTCATCCCGTGGTCGTTGCCCGCTTCGTCGCGCGCGGTGACTACCGTCACGCCGGATGCGAAGCGGCCGAGCACGCTCCGGAAGAGCGCGGGATCGATCAGTTGAGTGTTTCGCGGTTCGGGTACGTTGGACGTGGACATGTGGTCAGAGTATGAGACGTGACAGATAGCGGAGCGACAGGACCTCCCGTGCCGGCACGAAGTCGCCCGCGACGCCCACGAGCAGGTCGGCCATCTCCTTTCGCCTGGCGAGCCTGCGTGCGGCGCGGTTCATGATGGCGGGAGTCGCCACGGCGAGCGCCACGAGGCGCTCGACTTTCCACTTTCCGCGGAATTCCCGCGCGCGCGCCGCATCGTATTCGGCGAGCGCGGCATCGGACCCGGAACGGCCGGCCAGCTCGGCCGACCGCTCCACGAAGGGTGCGAGCAGCTCGCCGCCGCGGAGCGCGGCGTAGATCCCCTCGCCGGTGAACGGGTCGAAGAAGTCGGCGGCATCTCCCACGAGCGCGGCGCCGGGTGCCCAGGCGCGACGCGCGCGCTGCGCGAACGGGCCGGTGGCCAGCACGCGCGACACCCGGGTCGCGGCGGCGAACCGGGGGGCGAGCTGTGCGCGCGATCGGAGCCAGCCGTCCAGGAACGACGCGCTCCGTCCCTTCGCTGCGCGCGCCCGCCAGACCGGCATCACCAGCGCCACGTTCGTGACTCCGTGCCCCACGTTCGCGAGCCCGGCGTAGCCGTCGTCCTCGACGTGCATTTCCCCATGCTCGCCCATCCCCCGTACGCCGCGGTAGTGGGCCACCAGCGCCATTCTGTAGGGGAAGCGTGCATAGCGTGTGAGGCCCAGTCGCCGGCCGACCACCGATCTGAGCCCATCCGCGCCGACGGTGACGCTCGCCGTGTATTCGCGCGCCTCGCCGCCCACCAGCGCCGCCACTCCGCGCACGCGCCCGTGCGTGTCGCGCAGCACGTCGGTCACCCGGACTCCCTCGAGCACGCGCGCACCGGCCCGCCTGGCGCCATCGAGCAGGATGGAGTCGAGCACGGTGCGCCTGAGCGCGAGGCCGCTGTCGCGAAAGCCGCGAAAGCCGTGCGCCGCGGCGAAGTCGCCGCGGATCCGCCCGCCGTCGGGCGCCCGGACGGTCATGCCGCGCAGCAGCGCAGCGCCGGCGCGCTCGCACTCCTCCAGGACTCCCATCGCCGCGAGGATCCGCGACGCTTCCGGGCTCAGGTACTCGGCGCACGGCTTGTCGCGTGGAAAGCGCGCACGGTCGAGCACGATCACGTCGACACCGCGGCGCGCGAGCTGCCATGCGGTGGATGCGCCGGCCGGCCCTCCACCCACCACCAGCGTCTGCGCGTCGCTCACGCGGCGGCCCCGCCATGCGTGCCGGCGCCCCTCCGGCCGAATGTTCGCGTGAGCCGTTGAAAGAGCGGCATGTATCGCCAGTGTGGACGCGGCAGCTTCAGCAGGGACGCCACCCTAGTGAGATATGGCAGAAGCGCCGAGCGCGAGTCGGCGGAGAACATGAATCGCGGCTGGCCCGCGGCGAATCGGCGCAGCGTGGTCAGGCATTCATCCATGTCGAGCGTCCGCGAGAAATAGAAGCGGGGGAGGAGCAGTGGATCATCCGCGCTTACCACGCCTTCCTCGATCGCGGCACGCTGGAGCCTGGTGCCGGGATAGATCCGCAGGCCCACGGTCAGGTACACGGCGTCGCCGCGCGACATCCGCCGCGCCGCGAAGCGCAGCGTCTCTGCAAGCGTCTCGCGCGTCTCGCCGGGCCCTCCCACGAGAAAGATCCAGAGCACGCCCATGCCGGCCCGTTCCACATCGTCGGCCACGCGATGCACGCGCTCCGCGTCGAAACCCTTCCCCAGGCGATCGAGCACGGTGTCGCTGGCGCTCTCCGCCGTGATGCCGAGCCAGCGGAAGCCGGCGCGTCGCATCACCTCGAGGAGGTAGGGCGGTACGCTCGCGGGTGTGAAGTTGGTGGTGTCCAGCTTCGTCCGCAGGCCGCGGCGAACGATCGCCTCGCACACAGCCGCGGCGTGGCGCGGCGGCGAGTTGAAGGTGGAATCGACGAACTCGAAGTTGCGTACGCCGGCCGCGCGGACCAGCTCGGCCATCTCATCCACCACCGCCTCCGGTTCGCGCAGACGGTACCCCCATCCCTCGACGTTCAGGTAGGTGCAGTACACGCACTTGAAGACGCAGCCGCGCTTGGTCTGGATGGGCACAGTCCCGCCCCGGCGTTCGTAGGCGCGGAGGTCGAGCCAGCGGTGCATCCGTGCGGGTGGGAGGGAGTCGAGCGCGCCGGCCGCAGCGGAATCGCCGCCGGCTGGTGTGATGGAGATCCCGCCGCCCGCGCGGCGCACGACGCCGGGAATCGCGCCCGGGGTGCGCCCCGCCGCCAGCGAATCCATGATCGCCACTGTCGCGCGCTCGCCGTCTCCGGCAACAGCGTAGTCCACGCCCAGCTCCTTGAAGAGCGAAGCAGGTGCGACGCCGAACGCCGCTCCGCCGGCCACGACGCGCGCGCGGGGCGCGCCACGGCGCAGCGCTTCGAGGATGCCCGCGGCTTCCGGCGTGTAGTGACGCAGCGCTACGAGATCGCTGTTGTCAATGTTGCGCACCGAGAGGCCGATCACATCCGGGCGCAGCTCGCGCGCCGTCTGCCGCGCGGTCTCGAGCGGGTGGCGGGCGAAGCAGAGGTCCAGCACGGCCACGTCGTACTCCGCAGCTTCGAGCGCGGCGGCTACGCACGCCACGCCGTTCGGAACCACCGGCATCGGCTGGCGCTCGCGATTGGAGTTCACCAGGAGCACGCGCGGACGTGCCGGGGGGCCGCGGCGCGCGCTGCCGGGCGACGTGGAAGAGGAGGGGAAGGGGGAGGAAAGCAGCCGGACCGCCACGGGATCACTCGTCGCGCACGAACTGCACGCCGTCCAGGGTGAGCGTCGAGAGATGAACCTGGTACGCGAATGTCACAGTGCCGCTGTCGGGTGGCTGGAACACGATGCTCACCCGTGACTGTGTCGCTTCCCACCGCGCATCGGCACTCACCGTATCGGTGATTCCCGCCGCAACGCTGCTGGCGATCACCATCCGCTTCGCGCTGCTGTCCCGGTCGAAGCGCCAGATGGTGCGTGAACTGTGGATGTCGCCGCCGTCGTCATCGAAAACCTTGGTATGCGACCACTGGCCCACGAGGAGAATCCCCGTGCCGCCACCCCTGCCCGATGTCCCGCTGCCGGTCGGTGAGTCCCCATCTACGCACGCGGCGAGCCACGCCGTCACCGTCAACGCGAAGACGAGCGCCAGGAGCGAGCGCGGGCGCCTCACGCCAGCGCCGCCAGGAGTCCGACGGCGGCTCCGGCCGCGCTTCCGAGGAGATTTACCGCGTCGTTGTCCAGCCACGAGATTCCTCCGGTGAGATGGGTGGTGGCGCCACAGAGGTGAATGCGTCGCTCGGTGTCGGCGGCGCAGCGCGAACAGTGTCTGCGCGCCTGCCAGATGGCGCCGACCAGCGAGTCGGCGAGCGCGCCCGCCACCCCGCCCGCCGCCGCCGCCAACGCCGCGCCCTGCGGCCAGCGCAGCAGGAGGACCGCGAGCGCCATGAACAGCGCCCCCGCGACCGCGGCGGCGAGCCCCAGCGGCGTAACCGCGCCCGATGTACCGGCCGGCACCCTGCGCCAGGTGGTAACGAGGCGCGGCCCGGTGGAGGATGACGTGCCCACCTCGCTGCTCCAGGTGTCGGCGGTCGAGGCGGCCAGAGCGCCGGCGCCGAGAGGCATCCAGCCGGCCCACGGGATGACGAGCGAGAGGAGCGCCGCCGCGGTGAAGATCGCGCCGTTGGCCAACACCTGCCGGGAATCGCGCGCGCCGCCCCGCCCGACGATGGATTCGGTCAGCCGCTCGCGCTCAGCCGCGCGAACGCGCGAGAGCGCGCTGGACGACAGGAAGAAAACCACCAGCAGTCCGGCCCAGCTCCAGCCGGCCGCGACGCAGATCGTTCCCACCAGCACCGCCGCGACGGCTCCGTCGCGGGTCAGCGCCCGCGAGCGCATCGCCGCGAACGCCAGCATGCACGCGAGGGCGAAACCCAGCGCCGCGCGCGCCGTCACTCCGGCTCCCGAGACGCCTCTTCGTCCACCAGCATCTGCATTATACGCCGCCGCAGCTCCGGCGGCGCGGCTTCGATGCGGGCACGCTGCTCGACGAACTGCAGGAAGACTTCTTCGTGCCTGAAGTGCGGGTAGCACTTGCGGCATACTCCGAGATGCGCGCGGATCCCCTCCTCCACGGCGGGAGTGAGCTCTCCATCGAGGTATTCGTAGATCTTTTCGATCGCCTCGGCGCACGTCAGCGACGTCGCTGGTTCGTCTCGGGTCATGGCGAAGAAGGGTTCGGAAGCATCTCAGTTCTGTACGATCCATCAAGTCAAGGAGCGGGCGCTCCCGAAGGTTCCAGATCGGCTCCCCGATCCTTGAAGCGGGCGTCGGCGCTGGTTAGCTTAGCGCGTCCCATTCCATCGGGGCAACGCTCCCGCGTGCGGGCACTACCCACCGACCGCCCGCCTTCCGAGTTTCGTACCCCCCAACTACGATGACGATCACAGTCGATGCTCTACTTCCTCTCAGCTTCCTGGAGGCGGTACGAAGCGTCGACCTGCCTGATGACGATCTGGACGCCGAACTCGTTCCCGAGCTGCGGAACAAGAGGCTCGGCCTCAGCGACACCGTGTACGCGCAGATCCAGCGCTACACCGAGGCCTCCCGGCGGCACCAGCGCGCGGTTCAGGATGAGGCGGCCGGGATCGCCAGGCTGATCGGACGCCGCCCCGACGCAGAAGAGGTCTTCCGTGCCGCGGGCCGCTACCTGGCCGCGCAGGCGTACCAGGCGATCCCCCGGACCACGCGCCAGCTCATCTCGCTCCTCCCATCGATCGCGGCGCGCCCCATGGCGCTGCGCCACACGCGGCGCATAGCGCACCGCTATCTGAACGGCACGGTGCGCCGCTCCGGCTCCTTCATCTCTCTCGAGGTGCCGCACTCCGCCACGGTCGACAGCGCGCCGAGCCGCGCCGGATGCGCCTACTACGCCGAGTTCCTGGCCGAACTTCTCCGGCTGCTCGGCACGGGTGTCGACGCCGCCGAGCACGTGCGCTGTTCCGCGCGCGGAGACGGAAGCTGCGAGTGGCGCGCCGAGTGGACGGGGGGCAGGTGAACACCGGGGTCGGGGGGGGGGGGGGTGTGGGCCGCGGGGACACCAGCACGAGGCCGGACGCCGCAACACCCCC
>CAZTTY010000090.1:0-15457 GCA_964616815.1 uncultured Gemmatimonadaceae bacterium
CCGCCCGCCCTTATCTTTGTCGAGAACTCAAAACAGGGAGAATCACGGTGAAGATCGCCGTGTGTATCAAGCGCGTGCCAGACATGGAAACGCGCTTCAAGATAGCCTCCGACGGCACTTCGGTCGACCAGGCCGGTCTCAAGTTCGACATGAGCGACTTCGATGGCTACGCGGTCGAAGTCGCTCTCCGGTTGAAGGAGAAGGAGGGCCAGGGCGACGTCACGGTGATCTCACTGGGGCCCTCCGTGGTGCAGGAGACGCTGCGCAAGGCGCTGAGCATGGGTGCCGACCGCGCGATTCAGCTCGAGTCGGACGCCGTGCCTTTCGATGGACTGGCGATCGCGAAGGCGCTTGCCGCGGAGCTGAAGGACGGCGGCTACGATCTCGTTCTGTTCGGCCGCATGGCGATCGACTCGTCCAATCAGACCGTGGGGCCGATGACCGCCGGTCTCCTCGACCTGCCCTGTTTGACGGCTGCGTCGAGCCTCGAGATCTCGGACGGGAAAGCCACGGCGCGTCGGGAGCTCGAGGGAGGTGCGGAGATCTTCGAGTTTCCGCTTCCGGCCGTCATCTCCATCGACGAAGGCATCGCGCGGCCGCGCCTCCCATCCCTCAAGGGAATCATGGGGGCCAAGAAGAAGCCGCTCGAGGTGAAGCCGGCGCAGCTCGGCGACGTGCACCTCACGGTCACGAAGATGGAGCTTCCACCCGAGCGTACCGGCGGCCGCATCATCGGCGAGGGCCCCGACGCGGTGCCGGAGCTCGTTCGACTACTGCGCACCGAGGCGAAGGTACTCTGATGGCAAACACGTTCGCTTACGCCGAGACTCGCGCCGGCGAGCTGCGGCGAGTGGCGCTCGAGGCGGTGACGGCCGCACGGCAGCTCGCCGATGCGACCGGCGGCGGCGAAGTGCATGCGCTCATCGTCGGCGCGCCCGGCGTCGCAGCCAGGGCGGAGCAGCTCGGGAAACACGGCGCCGACGTGGTGACCGTGGTGGAGGATCCGGCGCTCGACCTATATTCGCCGGAAGTGGCGGCGGCGACCGCCGCGCAGCTCATCGGCGCGGTGAGCTGCCGCGTGGCCGTGTTCAGCGCCTCCGCGCGCGGAAAGGATCTCGCGCCGCGCGTGGCGGCGAAGCTCGGTGCGAGCATGATCGCCGACGCCATCTCGCTCGAGCCGAGCGGTGACGCGATCGTGGCCCGGCATCCGGTGAACACGGGGAAGGTCATCGCCACGGTGACTCTCACGGGAACTCCAGGCCTGGTCACGATCCGGCCCGGCGCGATCGCTCCGGCGGAATCGAACCGCTCCGTGCGGATCGAGAGCGCGCAGCCGGCCATCGATCCCGCCTCCGCGCGCGTGGTGCCGAAGGAGCTGATCCAGGGGAACACGGCGCAGCTCGACCTCGGCGAGGCGCCGGTGGTCGTGAGCGGCGGCCGCGGCCTCAAGGCGCCGGAGAATTTCAAGTTGCTGGAGGATCTCGCGGCGGCCTTCGGGAACGCCGCGGTCGGCGCCACGCGCGCCGTCACGGACGAAGGGTGGCGTCCGCACGGCGACCAGATAGGTCAGACCGGGCGCCTGGTGAGCCCCGACCTGTACATCGCCGCCGGGATTTCGGGCGCGATCCAGCACCTCGCGGGGATGCGCACGTCGCGCACCATCGTCGCGATCAACAAGGATCGCGAAGCGCCGATCTTCAAGATCGCCGACTACGGAATCGTGGGCGACGCACTGGAGATCGTGCCGGTTCTCACGGAGGCCGTGAAAGAAGCCAGGAAGGAGTGAGCGCAATGTCGCCGACTTCCGCACGCACCCTCCCGGTAATCCCCGCGCGCCATCAGCCCGCGCTGCCCGTCGACAGGTTCATTCTCGCCGAGCAGCCCGATGCCGAAGCGGTGCCGATGGATGTGGTGTTCGTGGGTGGGGGACCGGCCGCTCTGGCAGGCGCCATCGAGCTCGCGCGCCTGGTGAAGCACGACGCCGAGCAGGGCGGCTCGCTCGGCGAGGTGGAGATCGCGGTGCTCGAGAAGGCGTCGGCGCTGGGCGAGCACAACCTCTCCGGCGCGGTGGTGAACCCCCGCCCGTTCCGCGAGCTCTTCCCCGAGCTGAAGGACGGCGACTTCCCCTTCCGCGCCCCCGTGAATCGCGAGCGCGTCTATTTCATGACGGGCAGCCGCGCGCAGCGAATTCCCACGCCGCCCACCATGAAGAACCACGGGAACTACGTGGCTTCCATATGCGAGATCGTTCGCTGGATGGGGGAGAAGGCGGAGGAGGCCGGCGTCAACGTCTTCACGGGATTCCCCGTGGAGTCGCTGCTGGTGGAAGGGGAGCGCGTGGTGGGAGTGCGCACCACTCCGTCGGGACTGATGCGCGACGGGACGCAGGGCAGCGACTTCACACCGCCAACCGACATCACCGCGCGAGTCACCGTGCTCGCGGAGGGGACGCGCGGGTCGCTCTCGCAGGCGTACACGAAGTGGCGCGGGATCGGCTCGCGCAATCCGCAGATCTTCGCGCTCGGCGTCAAGGAGCTCTGGGAGACGAAGAAGCCGCTCGATGCCATAGTGCACACGCTGGGCTGGCCGCTCCCCAACGACGCCTTTGGCGGAAGCCTGATGTATCCGCTGGAGCCCAACCTCGTGGCGCTCGGGATCGTCGTGGGGATGGACTACAGCGAGCTCGATCTGGACGTCCACGTGCTGCTGCAGCGGCTCAAGACGCACCCGCTCTTCCGCGAGTACCTGGTGGGTGGCGAGATGGTCGAGTGGGGAGCCAAGACGATCCCGGAGGGCGGCTACTTCGCGGTGCCCGAGCGTCGCTACGGCGACGGCGCAGTGATAGTGGGCGACTCCGCGGGTTTCGTGGAAGTGTCGTCGCTCAAGGGAATCCACTACGCGGTGCAGTCCGGAATCTACGCCGCCCGCGCGATCTTCGAGGCGCTGAAGAAGGGCGACACATCGGCCGCGGCGCTCGCGCCGTACGACCGGATGGTGAACGAGAGCTACATCATGAGCGACCTGCGCGAGCGACGCAACATGCGGCTCGCGTTCCAGAACTCGGGGATCTATGTCGGAGGCGTGAAGGCCGCGCTCATGACAGTCACGAAGGGAGTGTTCCCGGGCGGGATGATCTCCTCGGAGTCCGACGCGGAAGTGCCACGCACGTCGAAGGGCAGGGAGGAGTTCCGTCCCGATGGCGCGCTCACCTTCAGCAAACTCGACGCCGTATTCAGGTCGGGGAACGCCACCCGCGACGACATCCCGTCGCACCTCATCGTGGGCGAGGACATCCCCGGCGACGTGGCGGAGCTGTACGAGCACATGTGCCCGGCCGGCGTGTACGAGCGGGATGGCGATCGGCTGGTGGTGAGCCCGGCGAACTGCATCGACTGCAAGGCCACCGACGACATCGGCCCACGCTGGACTCCGCGCGAGGGTGGCAGCGGCGCGAAGTACCGGAGGATGTGAAGAGAACTCGAACCGGCGACACCAACTTGCTGAGCCAGCTACTGGAGAACAACAGATCGTGGGCTGGAAGGATGACCCGGGAAGACCCCGAGTTCTTCAGCCGTCTCGCGCGCCAGCAGGCGCCCGAATATCTCTGGATCGGATGCGCCGACAGCCGCGTTCCGGCCAACCAGATCGTGGATCTCCCGCCCGGCGGGATATTCGTCCACCGCAACGTTTCGAACGTCGTCGTCCATACGGACCTGAACTGCCTCTCGGTGATGCAGTTCGCCGTCGAGGTCCTGCGTGTCAAGCACATCATCGTGTGCGGGCACTACGGCTGCGGTGGAGTGCTGGCGGCGCTGCGCGATGGCCGCTCCGGACTGATCGACAACTGGCTGCGCCACGTGCAGGACGTGCGTCGCGCGCACCAGGCCGAGCTGGACGCGCTGGAGACCGAGGGTGAGCGTCACGACAGGCTCTGCGAGCTGAACGTCATCGAACAAGTGTCCAACGTGAGTCAGACCACGGTAGTGCGCGACGCGTGGGACCGCGGCCAGGAGCTGGCGGTGCACGGCTGGATTTATGGATTGAACGACGGCTTGATCCAGGATCTCAGGATCAACGTCACGTCGCCGCTGCAGCTTCCGGAGAGCGCCGACCAGGCGCGCGCGAACCTCGCGACGCGGGGCTAGGGGGAGTCGGCGGCGATGGTGACGTACCTCGCGCCTCCTACACGTCAACGATCCGATGCGGTGGGGAAATGTCGCGGCGCCAACAGCACCATCCCCACCGTGAGGAGCGCCACGATCACCGCGCCCACGTACACGTGGTGTGTGGCGGCGTACATCGCGTGGCGCAGATATTCCTCGGCCGCTCCCGCCAGCTCGTGACCCTCCAGTGCGCCGATCACCGCATCCACATCGCGCGGCAACGCGCCGCGCAGAGCGGCCGGGGCGTTGGAGAGCTGGTGCGCCATGGCGTTGTTGAATACCGCGCCGAAAAGCGCGGCTCCGAGACTCTGCCCGAGGTAGCGTGAGAAGATGTTGGCTCCGGTGACCACTCCGCGATCGTGCCAGGTGACGGTGGTCTGCGCTCCCACCAGGAGCGGAGTGGAGAGGAGCCCGAAGCCGGCGCCGAGCAGCATCTGCGCGATCAGCAGCGGCAGTAGTCTGCCCGGGTAGGGAACGAGCAGGAAGGCGGCCGCCGCCAGCATCATGAGTACGGCGCCGGCGAGCGCTGTATCCCGGAAGCCGATGCGCAGATAGATGCGGCCCGAGAGCGACGACGCCACCGGCCAGCCGATGCTCATGCTGGCCAGGAGGAGTCCAGCCGCGATGGCTCCCAGCCCGAGCACCGACTGTCCAAAGGTGGGGAGGTAAGTGTTGGGTGCCATCATCACGAGTCCCATCCCTACCATCGCGAGGTTGCTCCCCGCCAGGGCTCGGTGTCGCCATAGCCACGATGGCATGATCGGCTCGGCCGCGCGCCGCTCCCGCCACACCGTGGCACCCACGAGTATCACCGCGAGCGCGAGCACGGACATGCTCGGCACGGAGAGCCAGGGCCACGACTGCCCGCCTTCCAGAAGCCCGAAGATCAGCGACCCGCCCGCCAACAGCATCAGCAGCGCGCCCGGATAGTCGATGCTGTGCTGGCGATGGGGAGCCCGCTCGTGGAGGTAGCGCACCAGGAGAGTCAGCGACACCGCTCCCACCGGCACGTTGATCAGAAAGATCCAGCGCCACGACGCGTACTCGGCGAAGGCGCCGCCGAGCGTGGGCCCGACGATCGCGGCGACGCCCCAGACGCTCGAGAGCCACCCTTCGATGCGCGCCCGCTCGCGCACCGAGTAGAGGTCTCCGGCGAGGGTGTTCACCGTCGCCATGATGGAGCCGGCACCCAGTCCCTGGAGGCCGCGGAACACGATGAGCGTGACCATGCTCCAGGCGAACGCGGACGCGATGGAGCCGAAGAGGAAGATCACCGTGCCGGCGATGAGAACCGGCTTGCGTCCGAGGATGTCGGCCAGCTTCCCGTAGATCGGGATCGTGACCGTCTGCGCGAGCAGATAGATCGAGAATACCCACGAGAAGAGCGCGAAGCCGCCGAGGTCGCCCACGATCTGCGGGATCGCCGTGGACACGATAGTCGTATCCATCGCCGCGAGCATCACGGTCATCATGAGCGCGGCGAGGACCCAGCGTCGCTGTCCGTGCTCGAGGGCTGATTCCTGCTTCGGTAGTGGCGGAGGCGGTGTGGGGATCGGAGCGGTCACCCCGGCAATCTATTCTCCTCGCTCACTGCCACTGGCCCTCGCCGGAGTTTTTTGCTACCATATCGCCCATGACACTCGTGATCGTGTTGGTAGTGGCGGTGCTCGTCGCCGGCTGGATCGCGATGACCTTCAACCGCCTCGTCGCGATGCGCAACCGCATGCGCGGCGCCTGGGCCGACGTGGATACCCTCCTCAAGCGGCGTGCGGACCTGATCCCGAATCTCGTGGAGTCCGTGCGCGGCTACATGGATCACGAGGAGGGAACGCTGGAACGCGTGACGGAGGCTCGCGCCCGCGCGGCGAGCGCTGGCGCCGGTCCGGAGAACGCCGCCGCACGGGCGGAGGCGGAGAACGCGCTGACCGCCGGGTTGCGACAGCTCTTCGCCGTCGCGGAGGCGTATCCCGATCTCAAGGCCAACCAGAACGTGCTCGATCTGCAGCGGCAGCTCGGCACGACCGAGAGCGACATCGCCAGCGCGCGGCGCTACTACAACGCCGTCGTTCGCGATTTCAACACGCTTCGCGAGACGTTTCCCAACGTGCTGATCGCCGGGCCGTTCGGGTTCCGGCCGGGCGAGTTCTTCGAGCTCGCCGATCCGGAGCAGCGGGAGGCGCCGAAGGTGGACCTGGGTCGCGGCAGGTGACGGCCGGCGCGGCGCGCCTCCGGGCGCTGCTGGCGTTCCTCGCGATTTTTTCGCTCCCGTCCGGAATACTCCCAGCGCAGGACGGAGGCTGGACTGTCACGTCGTTCGCTTCCGAGTACACGGTGCGATCCGATCGAAGCATCGATGTGGTGGAGCGGATCGACATCGATTTCGGATCGCTCCTGCGGCACGGGATCTTTCGCGAGATCCCCGTGCGATACCGCAAAGTGGCGGCGCCCGGTGTTCCCGTCTCCGCGGGTACCGTGAAGGTCGGCCTCGACGTTCTCGGCGTGACCGACGCTTCGGGGCGGGAGCTCCCCTTCGAGGTCACGCGCGGCAGCCGCGTGCGCATCCGCATCGGCGACGCGGATGTCAATGTGAGTGGAAAGCAGAGCTACATCGTGCACTACCGCCTCGCCGGTGGACTGGGCTTCTTCGAGGACCACGATGAGCTGTACTGGCAGGTGACCGGCACCGAGTGGCCGGTACCGATACTCCACGCCGCCGCGACTGTCACGATCGACTCGCCGCTGGCCGCCACTTCGTCGGACACCACTGGCTGGTCGGCGTGGTGCTACGCCGGCTGGGCCGAGAGCTCGAGCAGCGAGCGCTGCACCGCCGCGTTCACCGGCGCCGGCCGGTACCACTTCGAGTCGCGGCGACTCGATCCCGGCGAGGGGCTCACGCTCGTAGCCGCATTTCCCAAGGGGATCATCCCAGCGCCCACCGCCGCCGACGAGCTGGCGTCCGCGGCGTCCAGGTGGTGGCCCACTGCACTCCCGCCGATCGCGCTCCTCTTCATGTTCGGCCTCTGGTGGCGCCGCGGACGCGAGCCCGCCGCCGGAAGTATCGTCCCCGTGTGGAATCCGCCCGAGGGACTTCCCGCCGGCGCGGCCGGTACGCTGGTGGACCAGAAGGCCGGCATGGACGATGTGGTCGCCACGCTGCTGGACATGGCGGTACGCGGCTACATCACCATCCGGGAGGTGCAGCCCGGCGGCCCCATGGGCATCGCGTCGGGCGATTCGTTCGTGGCGAAGACGCTCCGATCCATCGGGATCGGGGAGACCGACTGGGAGCTTCGTCGCACCGATAAGCCAGCCGGTGCCGAGCTCGCGGGATTCGAAAAGAGCGTGCTGGACGGCGTCTTCGAGGGCGAGGAATGCCGGCGCATGAGCGACCTGCACAACGACTTCTACAAGCATCTTCCAGAGATACGGAAGGGGCTGTACGACTTCCTCGTCGAGAAGGGTTGCTTCCCGCGCAGCCCGCAGAGCGTGCGCAACCGGTACATCCTGTTCGGCGTACTCTGCGAGTTCGCGGGCATCGCGCTCGCGATCTTCCTTCAGAACGTGATCCTGGGGGTGGGGCTCATCGTCACCGGGGTGGTGTTCTTCGGCTTCGCGGGCGCGATGCCGCGGATGACGCTGGCAGGTGCGCGACGCTGGAGGGACGTGAAGGGGCTGGAGGAGTACATCCGCCGCGCCGAGAAGTCGCAGCTCGAGTTCTCGCAGGGTCCGGAGCGCACGACGAGTCTGTTCGAGACGCTTCTGCCCTACGCCGTGGCGCTCCGCGTGAGCGACATCTGGGCGAAGCAGTTCGCGACGGTGCTCGCGTCGTCGCCGCCGACGTGGTACAGCGGGACGACGCCCGGCCGCTTCGACGTCCACGGCTTCCAGGCTGGCCTCGGCGATTTTCGCAGCGCGGCGGCGAAGACCCTCGGCTCCTCGCCCGGGTCGAGCTCGGGCTCCGGCGGGGGTGGCTCGGTGGGCGGCGGCGGCGGTGGTGGCGGCGGAGGAAGCTGGTAGGAGGAGGGGGGCCCCGCTCCGCCGGCCCGGCCGGCCGTGGGTCGGCGGGCGCGGACGGACCGTCTCGCGCTCGCCGGGGTAAGCCGGTGCGGGCAGTCGCCGGTTAGCTTTCCGGCAGAGGGATGCCACCCACTCTCACACGGAGAAGCCATCATGACCTCCCCGTTTCGCCCGCACTCGATGCACTACTCGGCCGCGGTCGCGTTCGCGCTGCTGACGGCGGCCGTGACCACGCTTCCCGCCCAGCAGAACCGAGGGAATCGGGGCCCCTCGGGACCGATGCGCGAAGCGGCCGCGCTGGACCGTGAAGGGAAGACGGCCGAGGCGCGCGTGATCTTCCAGCGAATGATCGACTCGGCGGATACGCCGGCCGCGAAGGCCGCCGCGCAGCGCGCGATGGCGATGTCGTACGCTTTCGACGGCGACTGCGCGAACACGATCAAGTACGAGCAGATGGTGATCGAGTACTGGAAGACGCAGGAGCAGGCGGAACCGCAGAACGCCTTCTATCAGGAAGGCGAGATGGCCAACGAGGGTGCGCGTGTCTGCATCGATGCGGGCGAGCTGGACACCGCGGAGGAATGGTATCGCAAGGGCTCGGAGCTGGGCAACAAGGAGCCCGAACCGCGCACGCATCCGAAGTCGCTCTGGGACTACCGGCTGGCGCACGCGCTGGGCCGCATCGCCGCCCGCCGCGGCGACAAGGCCGAGGCCCAGGCGCAGATAGCGAACGCGCGCCGCGCTCTCGACAGCGACACCGCCATGGCGGCCCAGCAGGAGCGCTTCTTCCCGTACCTGGTTGGCTACGTGGCGCTGTACACCGGAGATCTCTCCACGGCCGAGTCGGAGTTCACCAGGGCCATCGCCATCAAGGGGAACGAGCGCGATCCCTTCATGCACTGCCTCCTCGCCATGACGTACGAGCAGCAGGGGAAGGCGGATCAGGCAAGGGAGATGTACCAGAAGGCGTACGACCTGGCGACCTCGCACAATCCCCCTGCGGCGTTCGTGCGGCCTTTCGCCCGCAAGAAGCTGGCGGGGTGAACGACGGGGTCGGGCCCTCGATGTAGAGGGCCTGACCCCGTCGTCAGAGCCGGAAGCGCCAGAGAGACTCTCCGTCCGCCGGGTCGGCCACCCGGGTTGCCCGAACCCGGAAGACGCGCTCCACCAGCTCCACCGGGACGCCGGCCGCGTCGTGCGCCTCGTGCACGACGCGGCCGTTCTCCATCAGGAAGAAGACATCGCCGTACTGCAGCGCCATCGTGATGTCATGAAGGATCGCTATGACCGTGCAGTCGTGCTCGAGGATGCCGCGCGCGACGTCGAGCAGGTGAAGCTGGTAGTGGATGTCGAGGCTCGTGGTGGGCTCGTCGAGGAAGAGGAACCTCGGCTCGCTCGGTCCGTCGTAATTCCAGATCTGTGCGAGCACACGGGCGAGCTGCACCTTCTGCTGCTCGCCGCCGGAGAGCGTGGTGTAGCGCTGCCTGCGGCGCGCGGCCATCCCCACGATCTCCAGCGCGCGCGATACTATCTCGCGATCGCGCTTCGACGGCGTGCGGCCGTAGTGCGGATAGCGCCCCATCAACACCACATCCTCCACGTCCAGCGGGAATGCCAGCTCAACCCGCTGCGAGAGCACGGCGCGCTTCCTCGCCAGTGCGGCCGCCGAGTACTCGCTCACCCGACGGTCGCCGTAGCGCACCCGCCCCGCCGTGGGCTCGAGCAGTCCGGTGGCGATCGCCAGCAGCGTGGACTTCCCCGCTCCGTTGGGGCCGAGTATCACGTTGAAGCGCCCCGGCACGAAGCTCACCGACACGTCGTCGAGGATCACCGTATCGCCCACGCGATACGTCGCGTGCTCCACTTCAGCCATAGAAGCCCACGCTCCCGCCACGGGTCTGGCGCAGCAGTATCCATAGGAACACTGGCGCTCCGACCACCGCGGTGATGATCCCGATCGGCAGCTCGGCCGGCGGGATCATCACCCGTGCGGTGATGTCGATGACCTCCATCGCTATCGCGCCGAAGAGCGCCGATGCGGGGAGCAGGAAGTTGTAGTCCGAAGACTTCGACATGCGCAGCACGTGCGGGATCACCAACCCCACGAACGCTATGACGCCCACCATGGCAGTCGCCACCGCCACCATTATCGTGTTGACGATGATGAGCTGGAGTATCAGCCGGTCGGGGTTCACGCCCAGCGACGCCGCCTCGCTCTCGCCCAGCATGAGCGCGTTGAGCGACTTGCCGTAGCGGAGCGACCACACGAAGCACACGAGGAAGAAGATCCCGATGAGCTCCACTCCGCGCCAGTCGGCGGTGGTGAACGTGCCGAGGTTCCAGAAGGTGATGTTGCGCGCCTGCGGATCGCGCGCCACGTAGGAGAGGAACCCCGTCCCCGCGGCGCACAGGGCGTTGATCGCGATGCCGGCCAGCAGGAGGGTGAAGACGTTCACTTTCCCGAACGAGGTCGAGAGCCGGTAGACGATCATCGTGGCCGCGAACGAAACCGCGAACGCCGCCACGGGCACGGCGAGCGAGCCGAGCGGGGTCGCGAACGAGAGCGCCGTGCTGTCGCCGAACACGAACACGATCGCCGCCCCGAGGGCCGCGCCGGCCGACGTGCCCACGAGCCCCGGTTCCACTATCGGATTGCGGAAGAGTCCCTGCATGAGCGTGCCCGACACTCCGAGCACCGCGCCGGTGAGCCCGGCCACGAGCACGCGCGGGAGCCGAAGCTCGAAGAACACGTTGCGGGCGAGGTCGTCGGCGGCCGTCCGCGGAATCGTGCCGAGCGCCTCACCCGCGAACTGAAGCATCTTCGCGGGCGTGAACGAGAAGGCACCTATCGCCGCCGACGCGACGAGCGCCGCCAGCAGCGCGACGGAGAGCAGAACGTAGCTCTGCCCGAACGTGAGACGCCGCAGCATCTCAGGGGAAGAGCATGCCGTGCAGCTCACGTACGGCCGCGGGCGTGCGCGGGCCGTAGTACATGATCTTCTGCTCGTTGATGCGGTAGATCCGCTTGTTGCGTCCCGCGGGCGTGAGCGCCACTCCCGGGAGCGTGGCGAACTTCTCGGCGCTGCCGAATCGGTCGAAGCCCACGTCGGTGGCAATGATCACGTCCGGGGCCGCGCGCGCGATGAGCTCCGGCGTGAGGCGCAGCATCCCTCCCACGGAATCGATCGCGTTCACGCCTCCCGCCCAGCGCAGAAGCTGATCGGCCGTGCTCCCGCTCTTTATCGCGAGGTAGTTGTTGATGATCTGGCCGAAGTGGATGATGAGCACGCGCGGGTGCTGCTGTTCGTGCCAGCTCGCCGTGTCTGCCGAGAGCTGCTGCATCCCGGCCTTCCAGTCGGCGAGCACGCTGTCCGCCGCCTGCTCGCGGTGAAAGAACTCTCCGAGATGCGTGAGGAGCGCCTGAGCGCTGTCCACTGTGCTCCCCGGCTTCATGACCGTGATGGGGATGCCGACCTTGCGCAGTTGGTCGAGCACGGCGTCCGGACCGACGTTGCCATCGGTCAGGAAAACCGTTGGCTTCATCGAGATGATCCCTTCGGCGCTGAGCGCGCGGTGGTAGCCCACCGTGGGGAGCGTGCGGATCTCCGGCGGATAGATCGATGTGAGATCGACGGCCACCAGATCGTGCTCGGCGCCGATGGCGTAGATGAATTCGTTGATCTGCTTGGATACGCTGACGATGCGCCGCGCCTGGGAGTCGCGCGCGTGACGGTCGGTTTGTCGGCCGCACGCGGCGGTCGCGAGAACGGCGACTAGCGCTATCAGCCTTCCGGCCGGCAGATGAAATCTGGTCATCGTGTGACTGTTGGTGGGTAGTGGCGGCGGGCCCGGTTCCGCATGCACGACGTACTGCTACGGCTGGGGCGGTTGGACCGTTGTCCGAGTCGCGCGCGGAGCGGAACGAGGAGCTCTCCCGTGGCGCGATCAGTTGCTGCTGTCGGCCGCCGCGTTGCGATCGCCCAGCAGGAGCGCGCTCCAGTCCATGTCGCGTCGAACACCCGTGAATATTTCCAGATGGCCGGCGAGTATATGGGTGTGGTACGATCTCCCATCGATGAATGCCCGGCCGGTACTTCCCTTCAGGTTCTGCGGCCGGCTGAGGGCGGCAGGGCTTCCATCGATCGCGAGGCCGCAGCGACCGTCGGGGAAGAGCTGCAGCCGCACGGTGAACCAGCGGCCGCTGCGGAGGTCGGGTGGGGCTTTTACAGAACTGCCAAGCTCGCTTATGCTGATGCGATCGGCGTAGTCGGCGCCCTCACCGCCTCCGGGATACATCGCAGTACAACTGCCCACATTGACTCCGTTCGTCACCGGCGAGTAGCCGGTACGATGATCCCACGTGGCGACCGCGGACGGATCAGTGCCGAACACGAAGCCCACCCTTTCGTCCTGCCACTGTCCCAGGGTGACTGGCGTGGAGAGCCGCACTTCCATGCCCACGCCGTTCGCGGATGAGAACGTGCGCTTCGAGTAGACGCCGCTCGTGAACGTGCCATCGTTCCCGTTCCAGAAGGCATGGGACCCGTCGTCCATCTGGACGATTGCGGGACGCGTTCGTCCATACGGCACCCATGCCTGCTCCAGTCCATTATTCCAATCTTCCGTATACACGGTGTGGGCCGGCATCTCGCGGACTGAAAACGTGCGGGATGTACGGCGCCATCCGCCGGCGGACAGCTCCACCGTGACGCGGCCGGCACGTCGCGGTGTAAGCAGACCGGTAGAGTCTACCGTCGCAATAGCGGTATCGAGCGAGCGCCATTCGAGCATCGCGAGGCGAACCGGCGTGCCGGATGGATCGTATCCGAAGGCCCCTAGCTGGTACGGGAGGCCGAGTATCGGCCCGCCCTCGCCGGTTCCTATCGAGAGACTGTCGAGGAAGTGCGGGACGGATGGCGTCCGGGCCCAGAGCAACTGCAACTGCCGGGACGCGAGCCCCTCCACGTCTATCGCGCGCCTCTGGTCGGGTCGCCCCACCGGGTTCACGAACCAGGTGCCCCTCGGATATCCAGCGGACTGGCACTCACACATGATCCATTTCCCGTCCGGTGACACCCGCCGCGGACCGAGCGCTACGTCGAGGACTTTGAACTGGCTCGTTTCGACATCGAACTGGACCAGCGATGCCAACGTGCGACTGGTGGAGCGAGCCGCGACGAGGATCCGGCGTGTATCCCTCCAACCCAGGACACCCGACAACACCAAAGTGTCCGGCCGGCTGCAGCTCAGACGGCTGCCATCCACGGCGATTACGCAGAGTGCTTGTGGGCTGCCGTCCCAGTAGATGCGCGAGAATGCGATCCGGATACCATCCGGACTTCAACGGGGAGTGGCATCCGTCTCCTCGCCTGCCGTGAGCTGACGGACGGCGCCGGTCGTGATATCGAGGACGGCGATGTCGGCGTGCCGTAGCGGATGGAACCCGCCCGCCTGAAATGCGAGAAACGACCCGTCGGGTGCCCAATTCGGTGCCACATCGTCGGCGGGCAGGGCGGTGAGCCGGACGGCTTGCCGATCGGGGCCAAAGTCGAACACGTCGTTGACGCCGGAGTCTGCAACGGGGAGTACTCCCGCCCACCATTCGCCATCGGGATAGCCATTCACCAGACCTTCGATCGCCCATCCATCGAGCGTCGTAGGGACGCGCCACCTCGGGGCGCCATGGATCCGGAGTTCGAGCACCTCACCCGAGGACCAGTCTTCCCGGCGTATCGGGAAGTCGTGAAGCGCTGCGCCACCGAGAGAGTCGGGGTACGCCGCCACGAGAATTGCGTCCGGAGGCGGGAGTGGCGGCTGCCGGACGGCCGCGATGGTCGCCGCGATCGTGATGGGCACGAGGGCCGCCATCGCCACGGCCGCCGCGATGCGTCCAGGCGTCACGAGCCCTACACGCACGTGCCAGGGGAGCGCTGACACCAGGTCGGATACCGCGGAAGGATCGCCCGCTTCGCCGAGAAAATCCCGGGCGATGGCCCGGGCGGGCCGATGATCGTGGGAGCGACGCGCGCTCGCCAGGAAGCTGACGAAGAGCGACTTCAGACGACGATCCTCTCCGCCGCGCTCGAGGTGCCGGGCTGCCTGGCGCACGCGCAGGGTGTCGTCTGCCGCGCCGCGGAAGAGGACGCGGCCCAGAGCCGCGTGAGAGGCGCGCACCGCCTCGGCGTCGGCCGCATCGAGTATGGCCGACACGTACTCGTCGTGAGAAAGCTGCCAGAGCTCCTCGTGATGAGCGATGATTCCGCTACGTTCCAGGTTCGCGAGCCGGTCGCGGAGTAGCTGCTCTTCTCCCTCGATCGCCGTCGCGAGTACATCGAGCGTGAGCGGTGTTCCGGCGACGGCGAAGAGCACGAGCAACTCCCCTGCCTCGGCCCGTGCATCGGCCAATCTGCGTTGCAGCGCACCGCCGGCGTGCAGGAGCTCGGACAATCGCTCGGGATCGGGCGCTCTCCACTCATCGTTGCGGCACTCGAGTAATCCCTTCTCCAGCGCGAGCTGCAGTGTTTCGAGTACGAGGAGAGGAGATCCATCGGCCGTTCGGTGCAGGGCACCCGGAAGCGCGACTGCCCAGTCGATCTCCGGCAGCTCGCCGAGGCTGGTCACCATCGCGCCTACCTCGGCCACGGACAGAGGGGGAAGGGCCAGCTCGATGTCGGAATCGGTGACTCCGTGCACGTTGGCGCGTGGACGCGACGCCGACACGAAGAGCACCCGCTCTCTGTCCAGTTTGCTCAGTACACCACCGAGTAGCGTGAGCGACGCGGAATCGGCCCACTGCAGATCGTCGACGAGTATGGCCACGGGCGCCTCGTACGCGACGGCCGCCACCAGCTCGCGGATCGCGATCATCCGGAGCCGAGTCGCCTCGCCGCTATCCGCTCTACTGGCTGGCGCGTGGTAGCGACTGGAGAGTGCCGGATTCAGCGCGACGAGCTCGCTGGCCACTCCGGCCGATACTCCCGCGGCTCCCCGGAGCTCCGCCAGCGCCGACACCAGATCGGCCGCCAGTGCTCCGGAGATCCCCCGCGCGCCGAGGGTCGCGCGAATGTGCACTACATGACCCCGCATGGCGTTCAGGCGAGCGTGTACATCGTCCAGCAGGCGCGTCTTCCCCAGCCCGGCCCGTGCCGTCAAGTGCAGATGAGTGAACGCGCCGGCTCTTGCGGTGTCCCACGCGGTCAGGATCGCGGAAAACTCGCGCTCTCGGCCGACCAGCTCCGCGATGAGTCCGCCCCGCTCTCGGCCTTCGGCGTTCGAGC
>CAZTTY010000091.1:0-15146 GCA_964616815.1 uncultured Gemmatimonadaceae bacterium
CGGCGGCGTTGCCGCCGGGCCGCCCGCATCAGGAACCCTGGCCCGACGCCGCACCAGCCAGGATCCGTCCCACCTGCTCGTGCTCCAACAGGAATGCGTCGTGGCCGTGCCGCGACGTGATCTCCACGTACTCCGCCCCGGCCAGCGCCGACCAGTGGTACACTTCGTCTGCGCTGTACAGCAGGTCGCCGCGGATCCCCACCGCCACCACCCGGCATGAAAGCGACGCCAGCGCACGCGCCACGCCGCCGCGTCCGCGACCCACATCGTGCGCGTCCATCGCGCCGAGCAAAGTCGCGTATGTGGCCGCATCGAATCGCCCGCGCAGCTTGTGCCCATGATGATCGAGCCAGCTCGCCACCTGCCACCCGCTCCCGCTCCCGCCGCCACTCCCGCTCCCGTCCCCGCCGCCGCGCCCGTCCGGTCCGCTCGCTCCGCCCCACCCGCCAGCCCCCGCCGCGCACTCGCTGCCGCCCGTGGTGCAGCGGCCGAAGCGCTCGCCCAGCTCCGCCTCGGTCCGGAAAGTCATCATCGCCACCTGCCGCGCCAGCTCGATACCGCGACCGCCGAGCTCCGCCACGAGCTGGCGCTGGATGTGGTTCCAGCCGATGGCGTAGGCCGTATGCGCCGCCGGCGCCGCCATCGCCACCACGGCGCGCGCGCGTCCCGGATGCTCCAGCGCCCACTCCAGCGCCACCATCCCGCCCAGCGACCCGCCCGCGATGAGTGCCGGCGACTCGACTCCCAGCTCGTCCACCAGCAGCCCCGCCAGCCGCGCCTGGTCGCGCGGAGTCACCGGCGGGAACTCGGCGTCTCCGCCCCCGTCCCCGCCCCCGTTCTCCTCCCCGCCCCCTTCGCTCCCGACCGCGTAATCGCTCGGACCCGTCGTTCCGTAGCACGAGCCGAGCAGGTTGGGGGCGAGCACCGCGAAGCGATCGGTGTCCAGCGCCCGCCCGGGGCCGATCACCTCGCGCCACCACCCACCGGCCGCGTCCGCGTCGCCGGTGAGCGCGTGGAAGACGATCACCAGGTTGTCGCGCTTCGCGTTCAGCGTGCCGTCCAGATAATACGCCTGCCGCACGTCCCGCAGCTCCGTGCCGCACTCCAGAGTGAAGCGCGGCACGTGCTGCACCTGGGGCTCTCGCCCGCTCACGACCCGCGCGCGCCGCGCAGCGCGCGGTCGAGGTCGTCGCGCAGGTCGGCCAGATCCTCGATCCCTATGGAGAGACGGATGAGGTCGGCCGTGACGCCGGCCGCCTCGCGCTCGGCGTCGGATAGCTGCTCGTGAGTGGTGCTCCACGGGTGGATCACGAGGCTCTTCGTGTCGCCCACGTTGGCGACGTGCGAGTAGAGCTTCAGCGCCGAGATCACGCGCCGCGCGGCCTCCTCGCCGCCCGCCACGCCGAAGGTGAGCACGCCGCCGAAGCCGCCCTCGAAGTAGCGCTTCGCGTTCGCGTGCGACGGGTGCGACTCGAGGCCGGGGTACTGCACCCACGACACCGCCGGGTGCTCCTCGAGGAAGCGCGCGATCGCGAGCGTGTTGGAGCAGTGCCGCTCCATCCGCAGGTGCAGGGTTTCGAGACCCTGGAGGAAAAGGAACGAGTTGAAGGGGGAGAGCGCGGCGCCGATGTCGCGCAGGAGCATCACGCGCAGCCGGATGGCGAAGGCCACGTTCGCGCCGCCGAGATTGCCGAACGCCTCGGAGAAGCGCAGCCCGTGGTACGCAGGCTCCGGATCCACGTAGAACTCGCGGAAGCGCGGGCTCGCGCTCCAGTCGAAGGTGCCGCCATCCACCACCACGCCGCCTATGGAAGTACCGTGGCCGCCGATCCATTTCGTGGCCGCGTGCACCACGATGTCGGCGCCGTGCTCTATGGGGCGAAAGAGGATCGGCGTGGCGAAGGTGTTGTCCACCACGAGCGGGATGCCGGCGGCGTGCGCCACGTCGGCGATCGCGCGGAAGTCGGGCACGTCGAGCCGCGGGTTGCCGATGCTTTCCAGGAAGACGGCACGCGTGGTGTCGTCGATCGCCGCCTCCACCTCCGACGCGTTGGAGCCGTTCACGAAGCGCACCGTGATGCCGAGTCGGCGCAGCGTGTTGTGGAAGAGCGAGAAAGTGCCGCCGTAGAGCGACGACGACGCGACGATGGAGTCGCCCGCCTTCGCCAGGTTGAAGATGGTGAGCGTCTGCGCCGACTGCCCGCTCGCGGCCGCCACCGCCGCCACGCCGCCCTCGAGCGAGGCGATGCGCCGCTCGAACACGTCGGTGGTGGGGTTCATGATGCGCGTGTATATGTTGCCGAACTCGCGCAGGCCGAAGAGGTTCGCGGCGTGCTCGGGGCTGTCGAACACGAACGACGTCGTGGCGTAGATCGGAACTGCGCGCGAGTTCGTGGCCGGGTCGGCGGACTCCTGCGCGGCCTGCACGGCGCGGGTGCCGATGCCGTAGCGCGGCGGTGCCTGTTCGTCGGTTGCGGTCGTGCTCATGTGCGGTCCTCTCGTGGTGGTCGGGGTTCGACCGCGGGGCGAAGGAGATCCGACGCCTGCGGCCGCGGTTCTACTGCGGGGCGAAAAAAAACCGGCCCTCTCGCGGGGAGAGAGCCGGGTCAGTGGAGCGCCGTACTACGAACTCGGCTCACCATCGACATCGCAGCGCGACGCCGCCCGCCCGCTCCACCCCTTCGGGGAGAACGCGAATACAGCACATCATTCGGCAGGCGGCGTGGCCGGAGCGGAGCATTCGATGCGGGGCGTGGTCGAGCGTGAGCGTGATCGACGGACGAAAAAAATCCCGGGCGACGGAGCCGCCAGGGAATCGCGTTTTAGCACGTTGTTTAGCGTGGCGGCAATAGGCGGCAAATCACCACGGAGCAGATTGTAAGCGAAGATATAGACCTGGTCGACCACGTCGTCAAGGGGCGCGGAGCGCATCGCGCACACGGCGCTCGACCCAGCGCGCCAGCGCCGGGTGCGGCAGCAGAGGCGTTCCGGCGTAGACCACGGGAAGCCCTTCGAGATCCTTCACGAAGTGCACCCGCGCCACCGAGCCGCTCGAGACCAGGAGCGGCACCACGATCACCGGCTTTCCCGTGATCTCGTGCTGCAGCGTGATCAGCTCGCGCACGCGCTTCACCGCCTCGGCGCGCACGTCGTCGGGAGCGTCGTCGCGCACGAGGCCCACTTTCACGTCGCGGAATCCGGTGCGCGCGCGCACCGAGTCGGCGAGCGGGCGCAGCGTCCGCATCCACCCCGTGTAGCGCTCGGGCGAATTGGGGCCGTGCGCGATGATGAAGAGCGCCTGCCCCGCCGGGTCGTCGCTCAGCGCATGTGCGCGGTCGGCGAGCACCTCGCCCACCGCCGGCGCCCCGTCGAGGGCGGGGGTGACTACTACGGGGACGTGCACGCCTGCGGGCCTCGCCGCCGGCATGTCGTGCATGCCGGCCATCCCATGCTGCGCGTGCTGCGCGGCGGAGCGCGCCGTAGCGCTCCCGGGCGCCGGTGTGACCGGCGTGCCGGCCGGGGGTGCGGCACCGTGGGCGTGTGCTGCCACATCCGAAGCGCTGTCCGCCTGCACGCCCGCCATCGCGCGGATCTGCGAGTAGTGCTCGCTGCTGCTGGAAACCAGGAGCGGCACCACGACTATCTCGCGCACCCCCTCGGCCGCGAGCTTTCGTATCGCGTCGCCCAGCCGGTGCGATGGCGCTGCCTGCCCCATGAGGAAGGCCACTTCCACCGGACCGCCGGTGCGCACCGAGCGCGCGAGCTCGAGCACCGGGCGGTTCCACGTCTCGCTCGCGCCGTGCGCCACCACTATCGTGCCCACCCGCGCCGCGCTCTGCGCGTGAAGCGCCGCCGCGCGCGGGAGAGCCAGGAGCGCGAGCGCGGCGGCCAGGACGCGAAGGCGCAGAGCGGCGCGGAGGTCAATCATCGTGGCCGGCACCGCCGGGAGAATTCAGGTGCAAGAGATTCCAGCTCAGCCCCATGTACACGTGACGCTGCGCGACGCCGGGCCACTGCGTGGGGTGCGCATCGAAGATGTTGTCCGCGCCCGCTATGAGGTCGAGATCGAACGGGAGCGGCCGGGTGAGCCGCGCGTCGAGGCGCGTATACTCGCTCTGGTAGGTAGTGACGCCATCGTCGTCGCGCGAAACCGGCGCGCGGCCGGTGTAGAGCCCGGTCACGCTCGCGCGAAAGCCGAGGGGAAGCGGCGCCGTGACGCCGAGCCGGGCGAAGTGTGTGGGCCGGCCCAGGAGCGGCTCGCCCGTGGTGAGCCATTCGGTGTCCAGATAGCTGTAGCCGCCGTCCAGCCGCACGCGGCCTACGGTGAAGCCGGCATCCAGGTCCACGCCGCGCGTGCGGCCGCGGTCGATGTTGCCGTAGCTGTAGATCGTGAAGCGATCCAGCGCGCTCGTGGAGCCCGCCGGGATCGAGTCGCCGATGACCCGCGACTCGATGAAGTTCTTGAAGTGGTTGTCGAAGGCCTGCACACGTCCGTAGAAGCGCGTGCCGGCCCACTCCACGCTCGCCGTGAAGTTCCGCGAACGTTCGGGGCGAAGGTCCGGGTTGCCGTGCACGGCATAGGATGAACCGGGGATCGGGTTCACCCACGTGATGTACATCTCCTTGAAGTCCGGCGTCCGGAAGCCGTAGCCCATGGACGCGCGGATGGCCAGCCTCGGGGTGGGGCGGAAGAGCGCGGCGAGGCGGGGAGTCCAGTGCGTTCCCCACTGCTCGCTCCAGCTCATCCGAGCGCCGGGCACCACACTCACGTCTCCCATCTTCAGCGTGGTCTGCGCGAAGGGCTCCACCGAGTAGTTCACGCGGCTCCCGCCCACCACCTCGTACGAACGGATCTCGTCGCGCCGCAGCTCCACACCGCCGTCGATGATCTGTCCGCGCACGGGGCTGGAGAAGAGGACTTCGCCATCGACGAGGCGCTGTATCTCCGGGCCCGAGTCGGTGGGCGGCGCATTCCCGAGCGTGCTGCGCTGCCGGAGATGGCGATATTCGGAGACGTGCAGCCGCGGCGCGATGCGCGCCGTGCCGGGTGTCCAGACCGCGCCCACGCGTCCGTCGATCTGACGGTTGGCGGCGAAGTAGTAGAGTCCCTCGTTCCAGCGCTGCTGCTCGTCCACTACCAGCGCGCTCGCCTCCAGCGCGAGCGCGCTGTCGGGCTTCCAGCGGAGCGTGCCGAGCCCGTCCCAGCGGTGCGAGTAGGCGCCGCGCGGGCTCTCCACGCCGGGCGCGATGAGCACGCTGCGGCGTCCGAGGCTGGCCACCACGCCGACTTCCGGCCCGAGCTCGCCATCGACCTGGGCGGAGAAGTCGCGGCGTCCCTGGTTCCCGGCGAGCGCGGTGACCTTGGCGCGCACGCTGTTCAGCGAAGGGGTGCGGGTGATGATGTTGATCACGCCGCCCATGGCGTCGGAACCGTACAGCGTGGACTGCGGTCCCTTGATCACCTCCACGCGCTCCACGATCGAAGTGGGTATGCGCGAGAGGTCGAATGTGTCGGAGTTCCGTCCGGAGAGCGGCCGGCCGTCGAGTAGCACGAGCACGCGCTCGCCCGCGAGCCCCTGCAGCATGACGCCGGCGCCGGACGGATGGCCGGCGGTGGGCGCGATGCCTATCTGTTCGCCGAGCACCGAGGCGAGGTCCGACGCACCGGTGCGCTCGATGTCGGAGCGCGAGATGAGCTCGATGGGGACCGGCGAGTTGGCCAGCCGCTCCGGCCTGCGCGACGCGGTCACCACGATCTCATCGAGCGAGAGCGGCACCGCGTCCAGCGCCGTGACGGCGAAGGAGCTGTCGCCGGCGGCCGGCGCCGCCAGAGTGACGGTGCGCGGCGCGTAGCCCAGGTGACGGACGCGGAGGGTGTAGCTGCGCGCCGGCGATACCGCCATGCGCCACGTGCCGTCGGCGGAGCTGTACACCACCGTGCGGCTGCCGCTGTCGCCCGCCAGGCGGACCTCGGCGTCGGCGAGCGGCGTCCGCGTCGCTCCGTCCACCACGCGACCGCGCAGCGTGGCTGAGCCCTGCGCGGCCGCGCGCGCGAAGGGAAGAGCGCCGGCCAGCGCGCAGGTCGCGCAGAGCGCGCACACGGCGGTGCGTGTGCGCGCTCTGCAATTGATCGCGACTGCGGAAGTTCCGCGTTGCATCACCCGGCCAGCTTGGCGTAGCGTGTGGTGATGTGGCGCGCGTTTCCGTTGACGTCGTAGTAGTTCGTGATCTGGATCTTGTATACGGCGTCGCCCACCTTTATGAGGTAGACGTTGAAGACGGGCCAGATGTGATGGTTGTCGAGGAGGTTGTAGCGGTAGTAGGGCGACTCCACGAACACGCCGCCGAAGCCGTCGGCGTCGAAGGCGGCGCTGGGAACCCCATCCACGTCGGTGAGCGAATCGAACTCCTCGTCGATCGAGGCCGCGCCTGCCTCGCCACTCCCGCTCGTGCCGCCGTTCACCTCGATCGAGTAGCCGACGAAGGCGATGTCCCAGCTCGAGGGGTCTTCGGTGGTGGAGGAGGTGCCGGTCTCGAAGTCGAAGTAGACCGGCGAGTCGTCGTCGGAGAGCGTGACGCTCCCGGTCTCCGTGCCGCCGAAGGGCTGCGTCTGGTCGTTGGTGATCGCGTACTCGAAAGTCACGACCCCTTCGGTGATGTCGGTGACGTGGAGCTTGGCGAAGACCAGGCCGCTGGCCGAGCGGATGATGAAGAGCTTCTCGGGCGCCGCGGATACCGCGTGGGTGGTGGGATTGTAGTTGTACCACCCCTGAATGGCGAGTGCCACGGCATCGCTCTGCCACGCGTCGCTGGAGCTCGGGATCTCGGCGTCGGTGACGGAGGTGAAGTCGGCGAGCTCCGAGGCGTCGGTCATCTGGGTGACCTGATCGTCCGTGGCGCTGGCATTGGCGCAGATGCAGTAGCCGGAGACGTCACCCGGGCCCGCATCGCCGCCGTTGAGCATCACGGCGGTGCCGTTGAAGGCGATGTCCCAATCGTCCGACGCGTCGATGTCGCCGGTGATGGTGACCTGGGAAGCCGGCTCGCCGAGGCGAATCGCGGCCCAGCCGTCGTGCGCATCGACGGTGATGGAATCGTAGGGAGCATCGCCGCCCGGCCCCACGGGGTCGTTGGAGTCGTCGCTACAAGCCGTGGCGAGGCAGGCGAATCCAAGGAACGCGGCGAGTGTCAATACGCGGTGGACTGAGCGTCCTGAGCCCATGCTGATCTCCTGTTCAGCTAATTATATTCGGAAGGGAACGGCTTGTAGCTGAGAATTGTTCTCAACTGCGAGCAGGGTAATATGTAATTCCGAGAAAATCAATCGGGATTATACCATGGGTGAGCGTCACGCTCGAGTCGACGGGGTCGGACCCCTGATGCAGGGGCCCCTGAGCGCCGCTCAGGGGCCCCTGCATCAGGGGTCCGACCCCCCCAACAATTATCGAAAGCCATGGCTGAAGTAACGCTCGATCTCCGAGGCGTCCCCAAAGTAGAGGCGTACGCCGAGCTCGCGTCGCACATCGATGTGGTACTCGAGGGCGTGCACGACGACGTTGCCGAGATGGCCACCGTGAGCGCGCTGGTCCATCACGCCTTCGGCCACCTCTGGACCGGCTTCTATCGAGTGGTGGAGCCGGGGAAGCGGCTCCTGGTGGGCCCGTATCAGGGCACCCTCGGCTGCCTCGAGATCGCCTTCGGGAGCGGTGTGTGCGGCACCGCCGCGGCCGAGGGGCGTTCCGTGGTGGTACCCGACGTGAACGACTTCCCCGGCCACATCACCTGCGACGCGCGCTCCCGGTCCGAGATAGTGGTTCCCGTGCGCGGTCCGGCTGGCGAGATCATCGCGGTGCTCGACATAGACTCGGAGGAGCCCGGGACTTTCGACGAGGCGGATCGCGAGGCGCTGGAGCGGATAGTGCAGCGCTTCGCGCGTCGCTGACCGGCCGGGTGCGGAGCCACAGCGCGCGAGCGATTACAGTGCTCGCGCGCGAGGGCTATCTTCCCGACTTCTTCCCCCGCCCCCCTCTCCTTCCCGCTCGTGGCATGGCAGAGATGAACGGCTACTCCGATCCGATCAACCACGCGCTGGCGTTCGCCGCCAAACACCACGACCAGCAGGTGCGGCGCGGCACGCGACTCCCCTACATCACCGCCGCGCCTGACATCGCGATCATCCTCACTCGCTACGGCCGCGACGACGACACCGTGGTGGCGGGGATACTGCTCGACGTGGTGGAAGACTACGCGCGCGAGGGGGTGCCGCGGGAGACTTTCGACGACCGCATCGGCGGCAAGTTCGGCGGCGGGATCCTCGAGAGCCTACTCGGCGTGGTGGAGCGTCGGTACGATGACGACGGTGTGGAGCTCTCCCAGGAGGAGCGCCGCGCGGACCTGCTGCAGCGCCTCGCGGATTCCGACGATCGTGGACGCTGGGCGAAGGCCGCCGAGCTCATCCACGCCTGTGGTACGCTGGTGGCCAATCTGGCGCGCACGGAGTTCCCAGACACCACCTGGAACCAGCTCCCCGGCGGCCGCGTCGAGGGCACCGCGCGCTTCCGCCGCTTCCACGACACGCTCGCCGAAAGCGGCTTCCACGTTCCGATCATGGACGAGCTGGGAAGGATGGTGGCCGAGCTCGAGGAGCGGGCGGGGTAAACCGAGGGGGGGCGGGTCCTCCACATTGAGGACCCGATCCCCCTCGGTTTACCCCGTCACTCGATCGATCTCCTTCAGCTCGTAGTCCGTGAGCTTCCAGGAGCCGGCCGAGGCGTTGGTCTTCACTTGGGCTGGGGTGGTGGCGCCGGCGATCACGGAAGCGACCGCCGGACGCGAGAGGAGCCAGGAGAACGCCAGCTCCAGAATGGTGCGGCCGCGGGCCTGGGCGAAGGCGATTAGCGACTCCACCGCGTCCATCTTGTCGTCCGCCATCCATTCCGTGCGCTTGGCCGAATTGGCGATGCGGCTTCCCTCGGGTGCCGGCTTTCCGCGGCGGAACTTCCCGGTGAGGAGTCCGCTGTGCAGCGGATAGTATGGTATGAATGCGATCCCGAGCTTCTCGCACAGAGGAATCACCTCGGCTTCCGGCTCGCGGTGCAGGAGACTGTACTCGTTCTGCACACTCAGGAAGCGCGCCGCGTCCGGAGCCACCGCCAGCTCCGCTGCGCGCAGCTCCTCCGCCCCGAAGTTGGAGCAGCCGATCTCGCGCACCTTCCCCTCGCGCACGAGATCGTTCAGCGCGCCGAGCGTGTCGGCGATCGGCACCGACGGATCGGGCTCGTGGATCTGGTATAGATCGATGTGATCGGTGCGGAGGCGCTTCAGGCTGTCTTCCGCCGCGCGCTTGATGTATTCGGGCCGTGCCCCGCGCCGCTCGTCATCTACCGGCTTCCCGAACTTCGTCGCCAGCACGACATCGTCGCGGCGCCCCGCCAGCGCCCGCCCCATGTACTCCTCGCTCAGCGTCTTTCCGTAGATGTCCGCCGTGTCGAGGAAGTTGATCCCGTTGTCCAGCGCCGCGTCGATGACCTTGGCACTCGCCTCCGCGTCGAGCCGGTTCCCGAAATTGTTGCACCCGAGTCCGACGACGGAGACGGTGAGCGAGCCGATTTTGCGAGTATTCATGAGATGCAGGTGAAAGGAGACAGGAGACAGGAAACAGGAAACAGGCACCTGCTCCCGCGGATAACGCTCTCTACCCTGGTGCCGTTCCTGTTTCCTGTTTCCTATTTCCTGTCTCCTTCTCCCCGTACTTCCCCTCCACATATCTCTCCAATATCCCCAGAAATTCCGGCACTATCCCATCGCCCTTCAGGGTCACCGACAACTTGCCGTCGATGTAGACGGGGGCCTTGGGCTCCTCGAAGGTGCCGGGGAGGGAGATGCCGATGTCGGCGTGCTTCGATTCGCCGGGGCCGTTCACGACGCAGCCCATCACGGCCACGCGCAGCTCCTCGACGCCGGGGTATTTGTCTCTCCACACCGGCATCTGCTCGCGCAGGTACCCCTGGATGTCCTCGGCCATGTGCTGGAAGAACGTGGACGTGGTACGGCCGCAGCCGGGGCAGGCGGTGACCTGGGGCATGAAGCTCCTGAGGCCGAGCGACTGGAGGATCTGCTGTGCCACGCGCACCTCCTCGGTACGATCGCCGCCGGGGCGCGGGGTGAGCGATACGCGGATCGTGTCGCCGATCCCTTCACTGAGGAGGATCGAGAGTCCGGCCGTGCTGGCGATGATCCCCTTGCTTCCCATCCCGGCCTCGGTGAGGCCGACGTGGAGCGGGTAGTCACAGCGCGCGGCGAGGCGGCGGTAGACTTCCACCAGGTCGCGCACGCCGGAGACCTTGGCGGAGAGGATGATGCGGTCGTGCCCGAGCCCAGTTTCCTCGGCGAGGGCGCCGGAGCGGAGCGCGCTCTCGAGCATCGCCTCGATGTAGACATCGTGCGCGTCGAGCGGCTCGGGGCGCTTCGCGTTCTCGTCCATCATCTCCGTGAGGAGGTCCTGGTCGAGCGAGCCCCAGTTGACGCCTATGCGGACGGTCTTGTCGTTCTCGACCGCGATCTGCACTATGGTGCGGAAATTCTCGTCGCGCCGCTTGCCGCCCACGTTGCCGGGGTTGATGCGGTACTTGGCGAGCGCGCGGGCACAGTCGGGGTGTCTGGCCAGGAGGAGGTGGCCGTTGTAGTGGAAGTCGCCGATGATCGGGACGTCGACGCCGGCATCCGCCACGCGCCGGGCGATCTCCGGCACGGCGTTCGCGGCCGCATCGTTGTTGACCGTCACGCGGACGAGCTGCGATCCCTCGCGGGCGAGGGCGATCACCTGCTCCGCGGTGGCGGCGGCATCGGCGGTGTCGGTATTGGTCATGGACTGAACGACCACCGGGTGGCGGCTTCCCACCGGCACCCCACCGACCACAGTGGTGACCGTCCGTCTGCGTGTTGCGAAGGTCATGCACGAAAGCTATCGGCGCCGCCGCCGTGGTGTGAGGGGCCGGTACCCGCATAGTCCGCTGAAGGCAGTTCATCACCTCCTGGAGCCGGCCATATGTCCGACGAAATGGAAAATCCGCCGCGAGGGTACGATACCGACGACGTTGCCGCCCAGCCGGCTGCGCCGCGCTCGCGCTGGCGCTCGCGTCTCAGGATCGCGCTCGTGCTGGTGATAGTGGTACCCATCGTGGTCGCGGCGCTCTACACGTGGAGCACGCTGCATTTTGCCTACGCCACCGGAGCGAAGACCGGCTACGTGCAGAAATTCTCGAAGGAGGGGTGGCTCTGCAAAACATGGGAGGGCGAGCTCGCGATGGTGAACCTCCCCGGCGCGCTCCCGGAGATCTTCCGGTTTACCGTGCGCGACGACTCGCTCGGCGACGTGATCACCAAGACCATGGGCCAGAACGTGGCCATCACCTACGAGGAGCATCGCGGCGTTCCCACTTCCTGCTTCGGCGACACTCAGTACTACGTGACCGCCGTGCGCTCGACCCTGATGCCCACCCCGTCGCCGGACCCGGGTAGCTGACCGCCCGCTCCCGGGGGCAAAACACGAAGCGTGTGCAGTTCCTGCTTCCTGCTCCCTGCTTCCTCCTCCCTGTTCTCTGGCTCACTCCATGCACCTCCATGCCAGCGACGGATGTCAGGAGGACGAGATGGATAGTGGGAACGACTTTCTCCGCGGGCAGGTCGATGATGCGACGGTGCTGCACCGGGCGTTCGTGGATGCGCTGCACGATCACGGGAGGGAGGCGGATGACCCCCGCTTCGGCGAATTGTGCGCGCGCTACCTGCCGATCATGGACGAACAGCAGCGGCAGCTCGAGTCGCTCCGCGAGTCGTTCGGCGAGCGGCGCGGCATACGTGCCAGGGTGATCGGCAAGGTGGTGGGCGCTGCCCGCGAGCTGGCCGATGCGGCGCGCGAGGACGACTACCGCCGGCTGGTGGGAGACATCGCCATGTCGAGCATGGCGGAAGATCTCTTCGACACCTTCCGCGAGGCCGGGCGAATCCTCCACGACCGGCGGCTGAACGAGCTTGGCACCAGGGGTGGCCGGCGGCACGACGACTTCAACCGCGACGCCAACCGCCTCGCGCAGGCGATGTTCGTGGAGCGTTCCCGCGCCGAGGACGGTCGCGGCCGCAGCTCCACGCTCGCCGATGCGGAGGCTCCGGACCGGGCGCGAACGGCCTCCAGGGGCGGTTCCGAATAGCCCGTCGATCGTCGATGGGCCGACGGGGGCCACTATTGCCCTTTTTCCCAGGTCGCTCTATATTCGCACCGGCACCACCCGATAGCTCTGAAGGCCCGGGCGGACGAACCGCTCGGGCCATCGTTGTATGGAGCCGGGGGTGTGGGCCAACGCGGGCACTGGGGCCGGCGTGAACCCGTTACGATTTGTCAGGGCTCGGCGCGTTCCGCTCCCTGAACAAGATCACATTCAGGAGTTGGAAATGCGTGTCACAGGCAAGGTGAAGTGGTTCAACGATGCCAAGGGTTTTGGATTCATCACCCCTGACAATGGCTCGAAGGATTGCTTCGTGCACTACAGCGCCATTCAGGGCAGCGGCTTCAAGACGCTGGCCGAGGGCGAGTCTGTCGAGTTCGAGATCGTGGATGGCCAGAAGGGTCCCGCGGCCGAGAACGTGACGAAGGCGTAACGGTTCTTCGCTTCACCTTTGCGTTGGAAAGGAAACGGCCTCCCGAAAGGGAGGCCGTTTCCCGTAGTACCTGTCGTTCCCGCGAAAGCGGGCATCCATTGTCGATGGAGTAACATGGATCCCCGCTTTCGCGGGGATGACTGAGGGATGTGCGCAGTTCCTGCCGCCTGGTTCCTGCTTTCTGCTTCCTGTTTCCTGTTTCCTACGCTTCTCCCGCTACCGCGCGCGCGGCCTCCAACTGCCTCCCCACCGCGCCCGGGCCGGCTGCGCCATCCACTTCGCGCGTGGCTACCGAGGAGTCGGGCGACAGCGCGTCGAGCGCGTCGTCGCCGAAGAGCGTGTGCGCCGCCTGGAACGAAGCCAGCGGAAGATCGCTCAGCTCCACTCCGCCCTCTTCCGCTTCGCGCACCAGACGACCCACGCTCCCATGCGCCTCGCGGAAGGTCGCGCCCTTGCGAACCAGATAGTCGGCCAGATCGGTGGCCATCATCGCGCTCGTGAGCGCGGCGCGCATCCGCTTCGTGTCGAAGGTGCACTCGTCGAGCGCGCCCGCCACCGCGGGGAGCACGAGCTGGATCGTGTCCACCGCGTCGAAGAGCGCGCGCTTGTCGTCCTGCAGGTCCTTGTTGTAGCTGGTGGGGAGTCCCTTCAGCGTCGCGAGCAGCGCGGTGAGATCGCCGAGCAGTCGCGCACCCGAGCCGCGCGCCAGCTCGAGCGCGTCGGGGTTCCGTTTCTGCGGCATCATGCTCGACCCGGTGCTGAACGCATCGCCGAACTTCACGAAGCCGAACTCGCTCGTGCCGTATATGATGAGATCCTCGGCGAGACGCGAGAGGTGCGCGCCCATGAGCGCGATCGTGAACAGCAGCTCGGCCACGAAATCGCGATCGCTCACGGCGTCGATGCTGTTCGGCGATACCGACTCGAAGCCGAGTCGGTCGCGCAGGAAGTCGCGCGAAACGGGATAGGCGCAGCCCGCGACCGCGCCGGAACCGAGCGGGAGCGACGCGGCCGTGCGCGATGCGGCGGCGAGCCGCGTGCGGTCGCGCTCGAGCGGCCAGAAGTGCGAGAGCAGCCAGTGCGCCGCACCCACGGGCTGTGCGCGCTGCAGATGCGTGTAGGCCGGCATCAGCGCGCCCGCCTCGTGCAGCGTCGCGGCGTGCTTCACCATCACACGCTGCAGCCCCCGGATCGATTCGTCGATCGCCTTGCATGCATCCATCGCCCACAGCCGCGTAGCGGTCGCGACCTGATCGTTGCGGCTGCGGCCGGTGTGCAGACGGGATGCGACCTCGCCCACCTCGTCGTGCAGCAACCGGTCGATCATGGTGTGCACGTCCTCGTCCGACGCGATCGCCCTGGCGCCTCCCTCGAACCGCCGTCCCACAAGCTCGAGGCCGCGCTGGAGCTCGGCGCTGTCCTCGGCGGTGAGCACGCCCGCCTGGCCGAGCCCCGCGGCCCACGCGATGGAGAGCCGGACGTCGTACGGCCAGAGCCGGAAGTCGGTATCGATCGACCTGTTCAGCGCATCGAGAGCGGCCGCGGTGCTTCCGGCGAAGCGGCCGCCCCAGAGCTTGTGCGACGAAGCGTCGTGCTCGGGCGTGTGGGATGCCGGCGCACCATGCGCGGCTGCGTCGTGCTGCGATGCGAGCGGAGGGCGCTCGCCAGCCGTCTCCGGCTGATGAGCGCCCTCCGCTCCGGGGACCGGCCGCGTCACGCGATCGCCAGCGCCTTGCGCGGCTGCGACGAGTCGGTGGAGCTCTTCGAGTCCGCGCCGTCGGCGGCCGCGTTGGCGGCGGCCTCCTGGTTCTTGAGCGCGCGCACGCGCTGCGAGAGCCCGTACAGGCGGATGAAGCCGGCGGCATCCGCCTGCTCGTAGACGTCGTCCTCGCCGAAGGTGACGAAGCGTTCGTCGTACAGCGCGTTCTCGCTCGAGCGGCCCGCGATGTTCGCGGTGCCCTTGAAGAGACGAAGGGTGATCGAGCCCGTGACCATGTCCTGCGTGGCGTTCACGAATGCGTCGTAAGCCTCGCGTTCGGTGGTCCACCAGCGACCCTCGTAGACGAGGTCCGCGTAGCGCGGCGCGATGACGTCCTTCGCGGCGAGCGTGCGGCGGTCGAGCACGAGCTGTTCGAGCTCGCTGTGCGCGGTGTAGAGGAGCGTGCCGCCCGGGGTCTCGTAGACGCCGCGCGACTTCATCCCCACGAGGCGGTCTTCGACGAGGTCGATGCGCCCCACGCCGTGGCGTCCGCCGATCTCGTTGAGCGCAGTGAGGAGCTCCACGGCGCCCATCGCCTTTCCGTTCACCGAAACCGGCGTGCCCTTGTCGAAGCCGATGGTCACGTCTTCCGGCGCGTTCGGCGCATCGGCTGGGTTGGTGCTGAGCATGAAGAGATCGTCCGGCGGAACCGACGCGGGATCCTCGAGCACACCACCCTCGTGCGAGATGTGCCAGATGTTGCGGTCGCGCGAGTAGATCTTGGTCTTCG
>CAZTTY010000092.1:0-14832 GCA_964616815.1 uncultured Gemmatimonadaceae bacterium
ACGGCCTTCCCGCATCAGGGACCCGACCCCGACGCTCCGTACAGGCCGTCGATGATGTCCCGGTATCCTCGGTCCACCGCACGGCGCTTGACCTTGAGGGTGGGAGTCAGCTCGCCGCGCTCGATCGAGAACTCGTGCGCGAGCAGGCCCACCTTCTTGGGGGTCTCGAAGCTGGCGAGATCGTGCAGCGTGCCCAGCACTTCGCGCTCCATCTTGGCCTTCACCAGCGGCAGGGAAACCAGGTTGGCGGTATCGGTGAACGTGATGTTCTTGTAGCGGGCCCACTTCTCGAGGTTGTCGAAGTTGGGGACCACCAGCACCACCGGGTATTTGCGCTTGTCGCCGATCATCACCGCTTCGCTCACGTACTTGTTGGTCTTGATCGTGTTCTCGATCGGCTGCGGCGCGATGTTCTTCCCGCCGGCGGTGACGATTATGTCCTTCTTGCGGTCGGTGATGCGGAGAAATCCGTCGGAATCGAGCTCGCCTACGTCGCCAGTGTGAAACCAGCCATCGGCCTCCAGCACTTCGCGAGTGTCGTCCGGCCTGCCGAAGTATCCCTGCATCACGTTCGGGCCGCGCACCACGATCTCGCCGTCGTCGGCGATCCGCACCTCCACACCAGCTATCGGTTTGCCCACCGTGCCGAGGCGGAAGTTGCCCGGCGTATTCACCGAGATCACCGGCGAGGTCTCCGTGAGCCCGTAGCCCTCCAGGATCACGAGACCGGCAGCGAAGAAGAACTTGTTGATCTCCGTGGCGAGCGGCGCGCCTCCGGAAACGAAGTATCGAAGTCGGCCGCCCACACGCTCGGCGAGCTTGGAGAACACCAGCCGTCTGGCGACGGCGTAGCGAGCGGCGAGCCAGGGACCGGGCCTGCGTCCGGCGAGCGTCTCGTCGGCCCACTTCTCTCCCACTTTTCGCGCCCAGAAGAAGATCTGCTTCTTGGCGCCGCCCGCGGAGAGGGCGTTCTCCAGGACTCGCGCGTAGATCTTCTCGTAGATGCGCGGCACCGAGACCACGAACGTCGGCCGGATCTCGCCCATGTTGCCCAGGATCGTGTCCATCGATTCCACGTACGCGATCGACACTCCCACGGCGAACATCAGGTAGTCGAACATCCGCTCCAGGATGTGCGAGAGCGGCAGGAAGCTCAGCGACACGTCGTCATCGCGGAACGGGATGGCGCGCGTCACCGCGGCTACGTTCGATGCGATGTTGCCGTGCGTGAGCATCGCGCCCTTCGGCGCGCCGGTGGTGCCCGACGTGTAGATGATGGTGGCCACCTGGTCGGGGCCCACTTCCAGCGCCTCGTTCCGGTAGCGCTCGGCGGCCTCGGTGATCGAGCCGTTCTCCCCGGTTCCGCCGCTCGACGCCGCGCCCCTGGCCTCCAGCGCGGCGAGGGTGAGATCCACGCCGTCGCCCTCGGCGGCGTCGAAGCCGATGACCCACTCGAGCGATTCGAGACGCGGGCGAATCGAGGCGATCGTGCGCGCATGCTCGGCGGAAGATACGAAGATCGCCGCCGCACCCGAGTCCTCGAGGATGTGGAGCATCTGCTCGGCGGGGAGGGTGCCGTATAGCGGCACATCGACGAAGCCAGCGGTGAGGCAGGCGTAGTCGGCGATCGCCCACTCGGGCCTGTTCTCGGAGAGGATGGCTACGCGCGCGCCGCTCGGGATGCCCAGGGCGCGAAGCCCGAGTCCCGTGTGGCGTACGCGCTCCACGAGCGTACGGTGCGAGATGGGTCGATAGCTGTCGCCGACCTTCACCTGCAGCGCACGCGGGCTGTCGTGCCGATCGGCGGCGTCGTAGAAGAGTCGATTGAGCGTGATCGGCGCGATGAGATCATCATCGCGCTCCTCCCTGGGGGATACGGCGCTAGCGGACATCGTTTCCTCCAACGAGACGGGGAACTGCTACTGCGGCACCTGGATGGTATAGTGCACCGTGAACCGGATCGGCGCCGCCGGGCCGCCCGGCTGCGCCGCGTGCGCCGTGACGATCACCGAGTCCCTGCCGGGCTTCGCGAAAGGCGTGATGCGGAGCGCCTGGCTCGTGGACCCGTCGGAGCCGGTGACGGCGTAGAGCGCCGGAACGCGCGACGCGCCGTTCACGAGCTGCACCTTCGTGGAATCACCGTTGTCATACCCCGCGGGATACTCGAAGTCGTAGCGCACCAGATAGCTGGGTACGCCAGTGGTGTCGGCGCCTTCCACGTGTACCAGCCACACGCGCAGATTCTGAAGCGTGTCGCGGCCGGTGGTGAAATCGATAGTGTAGTCGAGCGTGTCGACGAGGGAGTCGAGCGCGAGCATGGCGGTCGGCTGCTGCACCACGGTCACGGTTATGGGCTGCGACTGCAGGCCGCCCACGTGCGCGATCACTCTGACCTTCCCGGTATCGCGGCCCACCACGACTCCGGTGGCCGTGTCGAGCGTGATGCGGTGCAGCGAGTCGAGCGCGAGGAAGTGGATCGGCGCATCCGGAATGGAGTCGCCATCCGCGTTGTATACCGTGGCGCGGAGCGGCGCTACGCTGCCGGATGTGTCGCGCATCGTATCGCCGACCACCACCGAGGGGAGCGGCGGAGCGAACGTCTCGATCGAGACCGGCACCGACGGCTCCGTGCCTACCCTGGTGCACGCCGCGACGGCGGCTCCCACGAGCGACGCGATCGAGGCGAGGCGAAGCGCGGCCGCGCGCGCGTGTGCGGCTCTCACTCGAAGCGCTCCGCCAGAGCGGTGGCGAGGTTGACGTACGCCTGCGCCGCGGGGTCCGCGGGCGAGCGGAGCACCACCGGCTGCCCCGCCGCGAATGCTTCGGACGCGGCGCTGGTGCGCGGCACCACGGTGTCGAATACCATGTTCCGCGGCAGATGCTGCCGAACGTACTCCGCGACGCGGCAGCACGCCTCGCTCCGCGAGTCGTACATGGTGAGCACGATGCCGTCCAGCGTGAGATCCTCGTTCACGGCCACGATCTCCTGAATTCCACGGAGGATCTGCGGAGTGGTCTGCAGCGCGAGCGGTTCGCACTGCAGCGGTACCACCACGTGCTGACTCGCCTCGAGCACACGGTGTACCACGGGACCGAGGCCGGGCGGAGCGTCCACCACCGTGACGTGCGTGCGCTGGCGTGCGAGCTCGAGGAGGCTCGGCAGGAGCTCCGTGTTCTCGATTCGATGCTGGTACTCCGCGTGGCTCGTCTCGGTGCTCACCGTACCCGCCAGTATCACGCGCAGCCAGGGGAGGGCGGTGGGGAGTATCACCTCGCGCAGCGAGCGCGCGCCGGAGATGTAGTCCGAAATTCCGTGCAGCGAGTGGCCGCGGCGGAGGCCCACGCCGTAGCGTACCGCTCCCTGAGGGTCCACATCCACGAGCAGGGTCTTGAGTCCGCGCCGCGCGAACGCCGCGGCGAGGTTGACCGCTGTCGTGGTCTTTCCGACGCCTCCCTTCTGGCTGACTACAGCGAGGACTCGTCCCACTCGCTACTCTGGGTCGGGCGCCGATGTTCCGGATCCGGCGCCGTCCTTCCCCGAGTCGTCGTCCCCGTCCCCCTCATTGACCTCATCGGATCTCATCCGTGAGAGCGTCTCGCGCGCGTGGCGCACCCAACGTTCCGCCTCGGTGTTGGTGGGCGGCTTGGCGAGAAATGTCGTCAGATGCCGTTCCGCACCCACGGTATCTCCCCGCTTGAGAAGGAGGAAGGCGAGGCCGTAGTGCGCGCCGCTGAGCTGTGGATCGATCTCCAGAGCGCGCCTGTAGCAGCGGATCGCGTCGTCCAGGCGCGCAGTCTTGGAGTAGGCGATCGCCATGTTCTGCAGGATCCGCTGGTCGTTCGGCTGGTCGCGCAGCGCGAGACGGTACGAGGTGAGAGCCGCGTCGTAATCCCCCTGACGCTCGAGCGCCAGCGCCTCGCTGAGATAGTCGAGGCGCTGCGGCTTGGGGGGTTGCGACGACTTACCACCCGTCAGGCGGCTCCACCAGGACATTCGGTCGCGACTAGGGTATGGGACGACTGAGTAAGCTAAATCTGTACGGCCGCGCGACATGAGCGCCCGTATCAAGCTCTCGAATCGGCAAATTACCGTCTGCTCACGAGCGCGGCAACTGCGCTGTCGCCGGGGCGCCGAAGGGTATAGCTTGCTCGGGACCGTGCGATGGATCACATCGGCCGCACGGCCGGCCGAATCAAGGGGGTACAGCATGACGCCACGTGGACGAGTCGACGCTACTCGAGGAGTGCTCGAGGTGGATTGGCCGCTCTTCGGCGAGCTGTCGCGTGCGCTGGCGCTCAAGGTGGCCCGCGCCTACGACCCGGAAATCGTGGTAGGCGTGGCGACCGCCGGTGTGATCCCGGGTGCGGTGGTGGCCGCCATCATGGGCCGCGAGTTCCATTCGATCATCGTGAGCCGGCGCTACCACGCCGAGACCATCCGCGAGACACCGGCCATCATGGGCGCCGCTCCCTCCGAGGTCCGCGGCCATCGTGTGCTGATCGTCGACGAGACGTGCGACACGGGCGAGACCATGCGCCTTGCCGTGGCAGCCATCGTCAACGCCGGCGCCACCGAAGTCCGCACCGCCGTGTGTTTTCGAACCGGAGCCTACGAACCCGATTTCTCCGCCCTCGACACGGAGAGCGAGATCCTCCTACCGTGGGACGGGGAGGTGTATCTGGGGGAGTGAGGGGGGAGGGGGAGGGGCAGGGAACAGGAAACAGGAAACAGGAAACAGGGAACTGCACACCCATGAAGTCATGCGCGCTTGCGCGGGCATGACTATGGAACGTGTGCAGTTCCCTGTTTCCTGTTTCCTGTTCCCTGTTTCCTGCCTCCTCCTACACCACCTCCGCCACCGCCTCCTCATAGGCTACGCCGCGCTCCATTTCGTCGTACACGTAGCGCATCACCTCGTCGTTGCCGAGGAGGAAGCGGCAGCGGGGGGCACCGGACGAGCGGCATTCTACCTCGAGGACCGCCAGCGGGACGTCGGAGAAGTGGCCGAAGAAGTCGGCGAACATGCCGGTGGTGAAGTGGCAGGCGGGATGCTCGATGTGTTCATCCGGGTCGGCCTCGCCCCAGTCGGGAGAGTCGACTACCGCGACCGCGTCGTGGAGAGCGTCCAGCTCCACGCTCCCCCAGCCGGCGTCGCGGAAATAGGTGGATGTGAGCCGCTGAAAGTCGTCCATGCGCAACTCGGCCGGATCCTCGATTCCCTGCGAGCGGAGCCATCGTTCGAAAGAGGCGTACACGGCGTGGCCCCCGGCGTAGCCCGCCTCCTGCAGGCACGCGGCAGCCTCCGGGCCGGCATCGCGCAGCAGCGCGCTCCGCAGCGCCGAGAGCGCGCCGCGGCTCACCGCGAGCAGCTCGCTTCCCGCGAGGTCGATCCCCGCGACCGTCGCACCTTCGTTACTCGCCATCCTTCAACCTCCGCAGTAGTTCCGCTTCATCGATCGTTTTCACACCGAGCTCGCGCGCCTTCGCGAGCTTGCTCCCCGCGTCGGCACCGGCCACCACGAAGGTGGTGGCCCGCGAGACCGAGTTCGTGACCTTCCCGCCGTTCGCCTCTACCACCTCGGTCGCTTCCTTGCGCGAGAGCGTGGGGAGCGTCCCAGTGATGACGATCGTCTTCCCCTCGAGGCTACTTCCCCCGTCGCGCCGCCTGGGCTCCGTGAGATTCACGCCCGCGGCGCGCAGCTTCTCCACCAGCTCCCGGGTGGTGGCGTTGTCGAAGTAGTTCACCACCGACCTGGCGATGATCTCTCCGATCCCGTGGACCTGCAGTATGTCCTCCTCGCCGGCCGTAGCCAGCGCATCGATGTCGCGGAAGCGGCGCGCCAGCAGCTCGGCCGCTCCTTCGCCCACGTGGGGGATGCCGAGCCCGTTGAGGAGGCGCGAGAGCGGCTGCTTCTTCGCACCCTGGATCGCCTCTATCAGCTTCTCCGCGCTCCTCCGCGCGAAGCGGTCGAGCGGAAGGAGGTCGTCTACGGTGAGCGAGAAGATGTCCGCGAAATCGCGGACCAGGCCGGCCGCTATGAGCTGCTCGATGCGTGCGTAGGAGAGACCGTGGATGTCCATGGCGCCGCGCGAGGCGAAGAACACGAGCCCCTCGAGCTGGCGCCCGGGACAGGCGACGTTGCGGCAGTAGACGGCGACGCCGTCCTCCTCGCGCTCCACCGGCGTGGCGCACCTCGGGCAGCGCTTCGGCATGCGCCACACCTTCTCGCTTCCATCGCGCTTGTCGGGCACCGGGCCGATCACCTGCGGGATGACCTCGCCCGCGCGCTTCACCTGCACCCAGTCGCCCACCCGCAGATCCTTCGAGTGGATGAGCGCCTCGTTGTGCAGCGTGGCGAGCTTCACCGTCGTTCCGCCGATCTCCACCGGCTCTAGTACCGCGAACGGGTTGAGCATCCCCGTCCGGCCCACGTTCACCTCGATGTTCAGCAGGCGGGTGGTAGCGATGTCGGGCGCGAACTTGCGCGCGATCGCCCAGCGCGGATCGCGCCCGCCCACGACGCCGAGCTCGCGCTGCAGGGCGAACGAGTTGACCTTCACGACCACTCCGTCGATCCCGAAATTGAGCTGCGCCCTCAGGCGCTGTTCGACTTCGCGCACGAAGCCGATGGCCTCGTCGAGGTCGCTGCACAGGACACGGTGCGGCTCCACCGGAATCCCCCAGCGCGAGAGCGTATCGAGGAGCTCCCACTGGCTGGAGAAGGGAAGCGCGACGCCCGGCGGCGCCTCGACCGAGAAGCCGAAGAAGCGAAGCGGACGCCTGGCGGTCACGCCGGGATCGAGCTGCCGGAGCGAGCCGGCCGCGGCGTTGCGCGGGTTAGCGAAGACCGGCTTCTCCTCGGCGATCCGCTGCTCGTTGAGTCGTTCGAAGCGGTCGAAGGGGAGGTAGCACTCGCCGCGAATCTCGATGAGCTCCGGCGGATCGCTCTCGTCGAGTCGCAGCGGGATGTCGTGGACGGTGCGCAGGTTGGGCGTCACATCCTCTCCCTGCCGCCCGTTCCCCCGCGTGGATCCTGTGACGAGCACGCCGTTGCGATAGGTGAGGCTCACGGCAGCGCCATCGATCTTGAGCTCGGCGGTGAAGCGTTCACGCGCTCCGTCGCCGGCCAGGCGGACTATCCGCTCCTCCCACGCTCTCAGCTCCTCGTCGTCGAAGGCGTTCCCCAGCGAAAGCATGGGCACGATGTGCTCGTGCTTCGCGAGCTCGCTCTGCGGCGGCGCTCCCACGCGCTGCGTGGGAGAGTCGGGGGTCCTGAGCTCCGGATGGCCCTCCTCGATCTCCCGCAGCTCGCGGAACATCCTGTCGTACTCGAGATCCGAGATCTCCGGCTGATCGAGCACGTAGTACTGATAGCTGGCGCGCTCCAGCCGCTGCCTCAGCTCATCCGCACGCGCATGCAGGCGCGACAGCTCTTCTGGCATGCGGGGAAGATACTTGAAGAAAGCAGAGAGCAGGAAGCAGAGGGCAGCGAAACCCTCGTGGCGAGTGGGGCGCCTATCCCGGCGAGCCGTTGCTGCTCTCTGCTTCCTGCTCTCTGCTTTCTTCCCGCACCACTTCCATCGCCACCGACACCAGGCGCTCCAGCTCATCGTCGGAGGATGGGGGGAGGAGCGTCTCCGCCCACATGTGATCTTCGCTCGCGGTGTAGCGATCGAGGAGGCGGCGGATGAAGGCCACCAGGGCTATCCTCTGGACCTCGGCGTCGCGGCGGCCGCGGTCCGACTCGCCCTGCGCGCGCATGAGATACTCGAAGCGGTGCGCGTTGCGGAGCGCGTTGGCGGTGAGCGAGGCGATCACCTGGGCGAAGGCCACGTCGCGGTCGGAGAACGGTGCGGCGCCGCGCTCCGTTCGCATGAAGATGGCGCCGATCACCGACCCGCGCCATCTGATGGGAATCACCACTATCGAGCGCACGTTGCGCAGCGCCAGAAGATGCTCGGCGCCCTGAAACATCGGATCGGTGCTGGCGTCGGGTATGAACACCGTCTCGCCGCTCTCGAAGGCGCGCTTCAACTCCGGATAGCGCTCCAGATCTATGACGAAGTTGCTGAGGCGCGGGTCTTCGTACGTCGCCATGAGGCGCACATCGCGCTTCTCGCCGAGCAGGAAGATCGAGCAACGGTCGAGACCGAACGCCTTCCCGAGGCGCCGCGTTATCGCCTGGAGTATGTCGACGAAATGGAGCGACGAGGAAATCTCGGTGAGTATGTCCACCACGGCGACCAACTGGTCGCGCTCGCGCTCCAGCTCCCCCACTCGCAGGCGGAGCCACTCCGCCTCGTCAGACTGCCTGGCCCGCCAGGAATTCCCCTCCGTCTCCGTCTTCTCCCGGTCGTCCTCCTCGGGATGCCACGCCACTCGAACGCTGCTCATCGATGTCCTTGGAATGGGCATTGAACTCGGCGCTGTCGAAGCGGACTACCCTGTTGCGGCCCAGTGCCTTGGCCACGTACAGCGCGTCGTCTGCGGCCTTCACCAGTTCGTCGCGGTGGCTTATGCGCGGGTGAGGCCACGCGGCCACCCCACAACTGAGCGTACAGCGAAGCGTACCGGATCCGCACCTGAAGAGATGCTCCTCTACCTCCTGACGCGCCCGTTCCGCGAAGGTCACCGCCGCATCGAGCACCGTGCCCGGAAGGATGGCCATGAACTCCTCGCCGCCGTAGCGGCCTATCCTGTCGATCTCACGGACCGCCTGACGCAGGAGCTCGGCGAGGCCGCGCAGCACCTCGTCTCCGGCCTGATGGCCGTACGTGTCGTTGACACTCTTGAAGTGGTCGAGATCGAACATCACCACGGCCAGAGGCTCGTGGAGCCGGAGCGAGTGGTCGAACATCTCGCGCAGCCGCTGCTCGAGATGCCGCCGGTTGTAGAGGCCCGTGAGGACATCGGTCACCGCGATGCGAGTGAGCTTGGCGTTGGCGGAAGCCAGATCGCGCTCGCGCCGCTTCAACTCATCCTGGAGCGACTTTATCCGCAGCATCGCGCGCACGCGCGCCTGCAACTCGTCGAAGTTGATCGGCTTGGTGATGTAGTCGTCGGCGCCGGCGCCGAGCCCTTCGACCTTGTTCTCGACCGAGTCGAGAGCGGTCTGCATGATGATCGGAATGAAGGGAAGGCTCTCGTCGGCCTTGATCCTTCGCGCGACCTCGTTGCCATCGAGGCGCGGCATCATCACGTCCAGGAGGATGAGGTCGGGCGGGGAGGCGTGGACCTTGTCGAGCGCTTCCTCGCCGTCGCCCGCGCTCGCGGTGCGGTAGCCCATCGCCTCGAGACGCGCGCGGAGCACTTCCACGTTGTCGGGATGGTCGTCCACGATGAGTACCCGCGGCGGGGGGGCTACATCAGCTGCCATCTCACCGTCCGATGAACCTGGCTACCTCGCTGACGACCGCTTTCGGTTCGCACGGCTTCGCCAGGTAGCTGTCGCAACCCACCTCCATCGCCTTCTCGCGATCGGACACGAGGGCATGTGCGGTGAGAGCCACTATGGGGATCGATCGCGTTTCCGGGTCCCGCTTGAGCACCTGCGTCGCCTCCCAGCCATCTATCACGGGGATGGAGATATCCATGAGGATGAGATCGGGCTTTTCGGCGCGCGCCTTGGCTATGCCCTCTTCACCGTTGAGAGCTTCCATGACGCGGTACCCGAAATGTTGCAGTATTGTGGAATAAACGATGCGGTTGTCCTCGTTGTCTTCCACCAGCAGTACGGTCTTACCCGAGGGACTCATGCATTTCCTCTTTCGAATGTCGCGCCGGTACTAGCGGCGCGGGCCAGAGAAGCAAGTTCCTTACCAAGTTCAGCATCCGGAGCGCTCCCCGGATTCAATGATCAGATATCACAGGAGGATCCCTGAGCGATGTCCCATTATAGCGAACTGACCAGCGCCTCCGCACGCCGCGGAAGCCGCCGTGGCAACGGGCGTGAAGGGGATGAGATGGAACCTATGGACGACGCCTACGACATCGAGGACATGGGCCGCAGCTACGAGGAGACCATGGAGTGGGACAACATCGGCGTTTTCGGGGCAGGCCTCGCCGTTGGCCTCGCCCTGGGCGCCGGGCTGGCGCTCCTGCTCGCTCCCCGGAGCGGCGAGGAAACCCGCGAGCTCCTCGGTGAGCGCTCGCGCTGGGTCACCGACCGCGTTTCCGGTGGCCTGGACAATGTCCGCGAGAACGTCGAACGCGCCACCCGCCGCAGCCGCCGGAAGCTCCGTCGGGGCATCACGCGGGGGCGATGGATGGTGGAGGATATGAAGGGGTAGGGGGAAGACAGCAGGAAACAGGAAACAGGGAACAGGGAACAGGAACTGCACACGCCTTGCTGTCGTCCCCGCTTCGGCGGGCATGACCTATGGAACGCGCGCAGTTCCTGTTCCCTGTTTCCTGTTTCCTTATAGTTTTTTAATCTCCGCCTCCGCCTGCTGCTTGTAGAACCTGTCGTTGTAGTCGAGGGGCTGGCCATCGATGACGAGCTGGAATTGTTCGCGGGCCCGCTCACGGTCGCCCTCGGCGCCACGGTCGCGGTAGATCTCCGCGAGGTCGAGGTGATGCACGAGGCGGTCGGGGGCCTGTTCCACGGACTTCTCCATGTAGTCCACCGCCCTGTCCCAACTGGCCTGCGAGAATACGTCGCCGCCCAGGAAGTTCTTCGCGAAGAAGCGCGAGAATCCGCTGAGGCGCATGACCTCGGCGTTCCAGCGCCCCATCACGTGCAGCGCACCCGCGTGCAGTGAGTCGTATTTCAGCGCTTCGAGCGCCTGCGCGCGGACCTCCCTGGCGTAGGCCACCCGCTGCTTCGAGCCGAGCGTGAGCGCCACCCGCCCGAGCGCGCGGGCGAGGACGAAGTGTCCCTCGGCGTCGTCGGGGTTCGCCGAGATCGCGCGACGCGCGTAGCGCTCACCATCCGCAAAGTATCGTTCGCGCCGCTCCGGGTCGGCGTCGAACTCGCCCAGGTCCACCGCGTCGCGCGATGCTTTCCATAGAGCTTCGTACGACATCGAATCGATCGCCAGCGCGGCCTCGTAGTGGGCCAGCGCAAAGGCGGGGCTCATGGCCGCGTGCGCGCTGTCGCCCTGCGCGATCCTGGCGGCGACCTCGCTCACCATGGAGCGCCCCCCCTGCGCGGAGGCGGCCTGAGCCAATGCCAGCAAGCCGGCCGAAAAGACCAGGTAGCGCAGCGACATGGAACCTCCGACATTGTGGCATGTGTGTCGAGGGGCACTACCAACGTGCTCCTCGCGGCGGCGGGGAGGGCCGCCGCCATACGGATATACCCCGGAGGAGTTGCAATGCTCGCGCAGCGACTCATTGAGCGCAAGCGGAATGGTGGGCGGCTCGAGCCCGGCGAGTGGCGCGCGCTCGTGCACGCCTACTCGTCTGGACACGTTGCCGACCACGAGCTGGCGGCCTTTCTCATGGCGGCGTACCTGCGCGGCCTCGATCTCACCGAAGCGCATTCGTTGACGGAAGCGCTGCTAGGACTCGGCGTGCCGCTTTTCGCGTCGTCGACCGGCGCGGCGCGGCTGGATCTGCACTCCACCGGTGGGGTGGGCGACAAGGCGTGGCTCGTGGTGGCGCCCCTGGTCGCGTCGATCGGCGTACCGATTCCAATGACGCTCTGCACCGGTTGCGACCTCGCCGGCTCGCAGCTCGAGAAGCTCCTCGCCATACCGGGCTTCCGCACCGCGCTGTCTTCGGATGCCGCGCGTGGCCAACTCGATCGCGTCGGCTGTGTGATCACGGAGTGTCCGAGCGAAGCGGTGCCGCTGGCCGCCCGGCTGGCGGCGCTTCGTCGGGCCACCGCTACGGTGGAGTCCACCTCGCTCATGGCCGTCGACATCGCGGCGCGCAAGCTGGTGGAAGGGCTCCACGGGCTGGTGGTGGACATCAAGATCGGCTCCGGCGCGACTACGAGCACTGCGCGCGAGGGCCTGGCGCTCGCGGTGCTCCTGGCCGAGCTGGCCGGCGCCCACGGCTGCCAATGCGTTTCGCTCCTGACCGCCATGGATCGTCCGCTGGGTCGCGCGGTGGGGAGCGCCCTGGAGGTGGAGGAAGCGATTCACGTGCTGCATGGCGAGGGGCCGCCCGACCTGGTGGAGGTGAGCCTGGCGCTGGGCGCGGAGCTGCTCATGCTGGCGGGGCGCGCCTCCAGCCGCGAGGAGGCGCGGGATCAGCTCGGTGTGGCCATCGCCACCGGCGCCGCCGCCCGAAAGCTGCAGGCAGTGATCGAGGCGCAGGGCGGCAATCCGTCGGTGGTGGACGACCCCGCCGTTCTCCCTCAGGCCGAGGAGTGCGAACTCTTCGTCGCGCCGCAGCGCGGCTTCGTGGCGAGCGTCGATCCGCGTCCCATAGCGCGCGGGTATGCGGCGCTGGTGGCCGGTGCCGCGGCGAGCGGTGGCGGCGCCGGCACCGAATCGGTGGGCTACGTGGTGAGCGCCAAGCCGGGCGACTGGGTGGAGGCGGGCGAGCCGCTGGCCACGATCTTCGCGCGGACTCAGCACGACATCGCGCGCGGCCGCGCCGCGCTCGGCGAGGCGATCCGGATCGCCGACGAGGCCGAGGCGCCGCTTCCGCTCATCTCCCACCGGGTGGACACGGGCCGTACGACATCGTACGGGGACGGGCGGGCCGGGTAGCGAAAGGGGGTGGGCTTCGAGTGAAGCCCACCCCCTTTCGCTACCCGATCGCGGCGTTCCGGGTCAGACGTCCAGGTTACGCACGAATCTGGCGTTCGCCTGGATGAACAGCCTGCGCGGCTCCACGGAGTCGCCCATCAGCTCCTGGAAGATCTGGTCGGCCTTCACGGCGTCGTCCATGTCGACCTTGAGAAGCGTGCGACGCTCGGGGTCCATGGTGGTGTCCCAGAGCTGGTCCGGATTCATCTCGCCCAGCCCCTTGTAGCGCTGGATGGAGAGGCTCCCGCGTCCATCGCCGTTCCCCATACGAGCCATGTACGCATCGCGCTCCTCCTCGCTGTACGCGTACTGCTCCTCCTTCCCCTTCGCTACGCGATAGAGCGGCGGCTGAGCGATGTACACGTAACCCGCTTCTATCAGCTCCTTCATCTGCCGGAAGAAGAAGGTGAGGAGGAGGTTGCGGATGTGCGCGCCGTCCACGTCGGCATCGGTCATGATGATGATCTTGTGGTAGCGCGACTGGTCGATCTGGAAGTCGTCCTTGATGCCGGTGCCGATGGCCGTGATGATGGTGCGGATCTCCTCGTTGGAGAGCACCTTGTCGATACGCGCCTTCTCGACGTTGAGGATCTTGCCCCGCAGCGGGAGGATCGCCTGGAAGGAGCGATCGCGTCCCTGCTTCGCCGAGCCGCCGGCGGAGTCGCCCTCCACCAGGTAGAGCTCGCAGAGCACCGGATCCGACAGCGAGCAGTCGGCCAGCTTGCCGGGAAGCACGTTGCCCTCGAGCGCGGACTTCTTGCGCGTGAGGTCGCGCGCCTTCCGCGCCGCTTCCCTCGCGCGCGCCGCGGAGACTGCCTTCTCGACGATGGTGTTCGCGGAGCGCGGATGCTCCTCGAGATACGCGGCGAGGTACTCGTTCACCACGGTCTTGACCGCTGTCTCGACTTCGGAGTTGCCGAGCTTCGTCTTGGTCTGTCCCTCGAACTGCGGTTCGCGCACCTTCACGGCGAGTACGGCCGTGAGGCCTTCACGAACGTCGTCGCCCGACAGCGTGAAATCCGCCTTCTTGAGGAAGTTGCCCTTCTGAGCGTACTGGTTCACGACGCGCGTGAGCGCGCTCTTGAAACCGGTGAGGTGAGTGCCGCCCTCGACCGTGTTGATGTTGTTGACGAACGAGAAGATGTTGTCGTTGTAGCCGTCGTTGTACTGCATCGCCAGCTCGATCTCGATGTCATCGCGCTGAGTTTCGATATGCACGATGTCGGCGTGCAGCGCCTTCCGGTTTTTCGAGAGGAAGGTGATGAACTCCTTGAGGCCTCCCTTCGCGTGGAACGTCTCGCTGCGCACGGGATCGGCGCGCTCGTCGGTCAGCGTGATCGTCACTCCCTTGTTCAGGAAGGAGAGCTCGCGCAGGCGCGTGGCGAGGATGTCGTGGTCGTAGACGAGCTCCGTGAAGATCGCCGGATCGGGAGCGAACCAGACCTTCGTTCCCGTGTCGTTCTTCGCGACCTTGCCGAGCACCCGGAGTTTGCTGGTCGTGATACCGCGCGCGAAATCCATGTAGTGCTCCTGACCGCCGCGCTTGACCCACACCCTGAGCTGTGTGGAGAGCGCGTTCACCACGGAGACGCCCACACCGTGCAGACCGCCGGAAACTTTGTAGGAGCTCTTGTCGAACTTTCCGCCGGCATGCAGCACCGTCATGGCCAGCTCGACGCCCGGCATCTTCTCGATGGGGTGAATGTCCACCGGAAATCCGCGACCGTTGTCGGTGACGGAGATGGAGTTGTCCTCGTGGATCACGACGTCGACCTGATCGGCATAGCCCGCCATGGCCTCGTCGATGGAGTTGTCCACGACCTCGTAGACCAGATGGTGCAGCCCGCGCCCCGACGTGGAGCCGATGTACATCCCGGGCCGCTTCCTCACCGCCTCGAGACCCTTGAGGACCTGAATCTGCCCCGCGCCGTACTCCGCGGGCGAGCTTGCTCTCTTGGCCATTTGCACCCTAGTTTCGCTGAAACCCGTCTACCGAACACACCCCGAAGCGTGCGCTCCGGGGCCAACATCGAAATATAGCGTAAATTCCTGTAGAATCAATGACTTAGGGGTAAGGAAACAGGAAACAGGAAACAGGAAACAGGAAACAGGAAACAGGAAACAGGAAA